>CAXYYJ010000015.1:0-92379 GCA_964293475.1 uncultured Draconibacterium sp. | reverse complement strand
TAATCAGGACGGTTGCGAAAGCGAAGCTACCATTAGCATCGAATTTGTGGCTGGCGCACCAATAACCATTACTGTTGATCCGGATCAAGCTGGATATTGCATCAATCAACCGGTTTCCTTAGAAGCTTTTGCACCCGATGCAATTAGCTACGAATGGCAACCAGGTGGTTCAAACGACCCACAGATTGTTGTAACTTCTGATGAGTTAGGAACAATAGTGTATACTGTAACTGTTATTAACAACATGGGTTGCGAAACACAATCATCGGTTGAATTAGTCTTTGATTGTGTTGCCGTACCAGAATTAGAACCTGATATGATGTCTATCAATGTATATCCAAATCCGAATAACGGAGAATTCAGTCTTGAATTAATCGGAATGAGTCGCGAGGTTGAAATATCCGTAATCGACTTTGCCGGAAGATTGATACTAGAGGACAAAATACTTGATATTAAAGCAGACAAGGTAGAAAAACAGTTCGACTTAAGTAACTACGAAAGAGGTGTTTACTTCTTGAGAATTACTCATGGCGACAAAGTTTCCTACAAGAAGGTTGTTGTTCAATAATTTTTGAATCCGGGACAAACTCCCAACTAAAAGAGGCCTGCTCCATGTAGCGGCCTCTTTTTTTTTAGGCTATATCAAAGCATCTCAAAATTATAAGTTGGATTCATTTCTTCAAAAGGGGGTTTAGAATGGGGGAGGGACAATAATCAAAACATTATAAATTAGCTTATATGCATCATAGAATTATTTCATTATGATTGTTATAATCCTGCGCCCTGTTTCGATTCTTATTATAAGTCTGGAAGTATATCGATTGTTATCTGATATTGACCCAAGACATCAGGAGTGATGGTCCGAATGGCTGATGTGTATATTAAAATTTACTGTATAGATTGATAATCTTGAGTGATGATGATTTTTCGAATCTGTCGAATCAAACTCTCATAGTATCAGTTTTAAAATATAGGTTGTCAGGGGGGAGTAGAATTATTATTCAGTATTGATTGGTTCGTTAAAGATAGCTTATACTAGTCGAATAGGAAATGTTTCTTGCTTTGGTAAAGAGTTGAATTATTGCGGATTAGATTTTGAAAATATTTTTGGCACCCTATAAAAAAAAGCCGCCTTCGAGCGAGGGCAGCTTTTCTTTGTACAAGCAATTAATGGCTATTTTGCCGCTGGATTGGGATGTTCAATTTTCTTTAAATATTCTTTGTAATTAAATCCTTTGAAATGAGGACTCTTATCGTTGTGACAAGTAGTACATAGTTTTTCATCAGGAATAATTAATCCATTGGCCAGGGATTTTTCACGACTTTCCATAATGGCTTTAGCTTTGTAGCCGCTGCCTGGTCCATGACAAGATTCGCACGAAACGCCTTCTTCAACTGTAATTGTTGCAATAAGACTGGCATCAACAGCGCCAGCTGTAGAATGGCATTTTAAGCATTTAGGGTCATTTTTTTCGTCACCTTTCAGCGATTCCATGGCTTTAGCATGCTTGGATTCTGCCCATTGCTTGTACTGCGCTCCGGTTGCAGGCTTGTTGTGACACATTTTGCATTTTGCCGCTCCAATATACTCATATTGTTGGGCTTGTGTTAAATTCCCCCCAAGAAAGAAGAGAAAACAGATGAATAATACACTTTTTGTATACATAGTCAATTAATTTAGGTTAATATATTTCTTATCTAATTCATTCAAAGTTTTATAACTGGTTAATAGGCTCCAAATATTAGGGAATAAACAATCAAAATGACCATAATTACCCCCAATGTTAGGAAAAGATATCCAAAGAATTTCACCGTTTTTATTTTGCTCTTCGACATTTCCTTCTCAACCACTACATCATCTATCTTTCCTGAATCTACCAATTCCTGATATTCTTTTGGCCTGTCTTTTTTATATTCTTCCAGCGGAACATGACCGGTGAAGATAACGGTATCCATTGGGAACGATTCGGGGCGTAAATGGGTATTGAAGAAGTGAACTGTGAAGATAAATCCTGTGGCCAAAAGAGCTTCATCGCTGTGAATTATTTGCGCCACATTGATTGCCCAACCTGGAATAAATCGTGTAAAAAACTCAGGAAACCATAAAATTAAACCTGAAAGGCCAATTACAGCAACACCCCAGAAAACAGCCATATAGTCAAATTTTTCCCAGTAGGTCCATCTTCCGTATTCAGGACGTGGGCCTTTGCCAAAAAACCATTTAAGGGAGTCTCCTAAATCCTTTAAGTCTTGTTTATTAAACATGATGGAGTTTTTGCCAAAGATGAATTGTTTAAAGCTAAGGCCTGTCTTTTTCTTTTGTCGATACAGGTTTTGGAGGTGGAAAGCAAAATAACCAAAGGTCATAATGGCTGCAAAGCGATGAATTAAACCCGCCGATTTAACCCCCCCTAAGATATTTGCTATCCATGATGCCCATGGCATATGTGCAAATTTGAGGGTCATTCCTGTGAGTGCAAGCAATAAAAAACTAACAATCACCATAATATGTGTAAGTCGTTGACGGATAGTAAACCTTCGGAAGTATTTCACTTTACCCACTGGAATTTCATGCTTGTTTATTTTTCGTTGTTTTAACGATCTTGGTAACCACAAAATGGTGTGAAGACCAAAGAACCCAAAAACCAACACCAGCAAACTTGTCATCCCCCAGAAAGCCCAAAATAATATGGGATTATCATTGTGTGTGGCATGTGTTAAATAGCCAGTAAACTCTAAGGTTGCATTGCTATGACATTTTTTACAAGTGTTAACAATATTGTTATACCCAACCATAGAATTGGGATTTTTTACATTGAGTATTTTATGAGCACCGTGACAGTCAGAACATTTCGCAGCATCCATATCTCCAAGCATATAGGCCTTGCCGTGGTAGGTTTCCTTGTAGGTTTCGGAGAGTCGCTCATGACACTGACCACATTGGTTGGTAATCTCTACCATGAACTTGTCCTTATCTATCTCACTTATTCTATGTGCGGAGTGGCAGGTGGAGCAGGTGGGATATTTTTTATCATCACTATTTTTTAAAATAGAGTGATCGCTTGACAAATAATCTTCATAAATGCTTTTGTGGCATTTTGCGCATGTGCCGGGAACATTCTGTGGATGAACTGATGATAAAGTATCACTTTCTTTCAATTCAAAATGCGTGGTGTGGCAATCGGTACAAACGGCACTTACCAGCAATCCTTTGTCGCTGAGCCCTTTTCCATGAATGCTGTTCGAGTAATCATAATAAGCATCTACTTCTTTCAGATGACCCATTTGATTGGCTTTCCCGTCGGCATTATGACAGCTGCCACAAAGTTTTGGAATTGACCCCCGATAAGTTGGCGAAGTATCATCAAATCTTGATTTTGTGTCATGATCGCCATGGCAATCTGTACAATAAGGAGCTTTTTTATTGTTTTTTCTGTGTTCTTGTCCGTGCCCGCTTCCATAGTATTGGTTGGAAACTTCAATATGGCAGTTTGAACAATCTACCACTTCTACGGTTTCGCAAGGTCTGTTTTTCTTTGGGTCTACGCCGGTATGGCATTTCACACATTCTATTTTTGAGTGAACAGATCCGGAAAGATGCGCCAAATTGTTGTGAATAGTATCTCCATTGGCCTTTATTATATCCTTTCCGTTTGGGTTGTGACATTTCAAACAGGATTGATTCGGAACTAAATCTGTAATCTCTTGTATTTGAACCTTGTGAGGCGGGTGACAATCGGAACATGAAGGAATCATGCCAGGTGATTTTTCCCACAATTCGCTCTTTATTACCTTTTTATGTGTTTTCTCAATACTAACATGGCATTTCATACAGGTCTGGGCAATCTTTTTCGGATTGACCGACGAGTTGGGGCTTTCATGTGGCAGAACTAAGTGGTTGCCGTGGCAATCGTTGCAGGTTGCAGTTACCAGCAATCCGCTCTGAAAAAGACCTTTGCCATGAATACCCTGACTGTAATTCTCAATGATATTGTGCTCGGAGATATTATAAATGCGCGAAACGGGGGATCCCTCTTTATGGCAATTTCCGCACAAATAAGGGATATTCATTTTGTAAGTCCGCGATTCCGGATTGTCTTTGGATAATATCACATGAGTGCCATGACATTCCTTACATGATGGGGCATATGGTTCGTTAAGACTTAAGGCCTGACCATGAATCCCGGCAAAAAATTCCATGTTGGCTTCCTTATGGCATTTGCCACAATCCACCGGTAACAGTTTCTTTTGATTATCGGCATGAAGATAGTCTTCGTCGTAGGCATCCTCGTGACATTCAACACATTCTACATCTTTATGAACCGAAGGGAGAAATGTATTTGGTTTAACGTACATGGAAACCTTTTTACCATTTCTGACCATGGTTAGGGTTGGGTCATCGTGGCAAGTCAGACAATCATCGTTAGATTGAGCTAAAACATTCTGAGTCAGTAAAACAGTCAGAAATATTATCAGAGAAAATAATCTAGTGATGAACAGGCTATACTTCATTTTTAGGTAGTTTAGTTTTTTAGTTAGTTCTGTGGTTTTTAATGCCATCCATTTAACATGCTTTTGAAATTGGCACCAGGCGTTTTACCAAATGTGCAGAAATAAATGTGGATAACCATAAATAGGGAAAGTCCAAAGCCAGTTATAATATGCACAAGATCAACAAAATGAATGCCGCTCATAAATAAAAATTTGTCAGGAAGAATTTCCGGAAAAAACAAACCAAAGCCAGATGCAAGAATAATAGGAACAAATATATACATCACTATGGCGTAGGTAAGTTTTTGTAGTGGATTGAATTTCCGATCCTTTGTAATGGGAAATGGGGATTTCTCCTTTTTAAAAACGCCAAAGGTGTAATATTTGAACTGTTTCATCACTCTTTCTCCCATTCCTTTAATATGAAATTGGTAATACATTCCATTGGAAGTGAACCTATTCCCTGCTAAAAATAAAATGTAGTTGGCCAAAAGCACTATTCCTGCAATATTGTGAATGGTAACAGCATAATTAAAAGGTATGAGTGAAAATTCAGTGCTGGAGTACTGAAGACTTAAGCCTGTAAATATTAATAGCAAATAAAGTAAGGCATTAAGCATATGCCAAATTCGAACCCAAACGGGGTATAAATATAATTTCTCTTCCATTATTTTATCATTCTTAAAATTGCATGAATTACGATACCTAAAATTACGAAACCAAAAATCACAGCACTTATCAAATTGAGATAATAGTTTCTGTTTGCGCCGATAATATAGGTTTCACTGAGAGTTTCTGCATTAAAAAAACCATATTTATTTCGGTTTTCCAACGCCTGGAATTTGTAGAGAGATGCCATTAATGTGGAGTTTTTTGAGTGACATTCCACGCATTTTTTAACTGCGTTCTCTTTCCCCTGAATTTGATGTGCCACCATGGTTTCGTTTGTTGTATGCGCATGACACTCTATACAGCGAACATGAGCAAAGTGTGAAATCTGGTTTGGAAGCCAATCGTGACTCTCAGTAACATTTGGATTTACATTGGAGGTGATAAGTTGATATTTATTCACATCGGCGTGGCAGCTAAGACAAATATTATTATCGTAAACAATAGTTTGTGAAATATTACTATTATTTCGGGCATTAATTTTATAGGTATGCGGGTCGTGACACATATAGCAAGTGAATTGGCTACTGTGCTCTGTGGAATGTTTGCTGGCAAGAAATTCCTCATTGATTTTCTCGAAATTGTATTGTGCAGTTGCATCATCACCCTCATGGCAGTCTAAACAGCTTGGCAGAGCTTCCATTTGAAGGTCATTGCTGTGAGGAAAAGTTTGGTATTCCGATGAGTGGCAGTCTGTACACTCGAACGATTTATGATTTTGGTCGTAGTACAAAACGGAGTCAATAATAAAATAGGGGTTCATCCGCTTTGAGATTTTTGCATCGGCCACTTCATTGAAAAAGCTGTAGGTAGGCCCGCCGTGGCAATTCAAACAGTAGCTATTGCCTTCAGAATGTTTTACTTCCGCTGCATTTTCCTCTTGAGCAATCAGAGGAATGTGCATTAAGAGTAATAAGTAAATAAATAAAAGTCGTTTCATGTGTTTTATTTTTTATTTAATTTTCAACCCAACTCATCGAAAAAATGCTTTTACACATTTCTTTTCGTTCATTAGGGAAGAAGACTCAAATTGGTTAATTCATATTTTTATTTTTGTTATACACTATATTTCGATCTTATTAAATTTCACTAAAACAGCTCCTTATGACATTCAAAACAGTCGGTATCCTGCCAGTCGGTCATATCAAAAGGATGATTAAAGATAAGAGCACTGTCGGCCTGAGCATAAACCAATGCGTTGGCGGGTCCTTGTGCTTTTATTGAATGGCACAGTGTACATTCTCTGCTGATTGTATGTCCGTCGCTGCTTGTAAAATTGTTGTTATGACATCTAAAACAACCCATCGACTCCACATGACCCATATAATTAGGGTATGATTTCCAACTTGCTTTCATTTTTGGAAAGACATTCTTAGCATATCCATTCTGCACGGCAACAATGGCTCTGTCCACTAACTCTTTGTTTTCGGCATAATATTCCTCGAAATTGTTTTGGTAATGCTCGCTAATTTGACTTGATATATAATTTTTTGCGCTGTCAACGGTACCAAAATCCTTTATCAAGACTCCCATGATAACGCTTTTTATATCGGGAATGCTTCGTGAAATCTCACCAGAAGCAATGCCATTGTCAACAAAATGCGTTGGTGCCAAATAATTATGCGAGGGTCTGTTATGACAATCTAAGCAATCCATGGTTTTGGTTTCAGACTTTTCGTTTTTTAGGTTTGCGAGGTTTTCGTTAATATAGGTTCTCGTTTCCCCTGTAAGAAGTGATGTATATTTAACTTCAACAATGGTGTCTCTTTTCCATGATGAAGAGGTGTATTCTATTTTAACATTGGGATTAATATGCCAGTGAATTCCTTCTGATTGACCTAATGCTTTATGTTTTGGGCCAATTTTCATAAGAAGGTGGATATCCCATTCTGTGTTCTCTGGATCACTAAGAAAATGCTTTTTTGTAACATATTTAGGATCATAAAATTTTTCGGGCCAGTGGCATTTTTCACAGGTTTCCTGAGCTGGCCTTAAATCGTGTAGCGGGGTTTCTATCGGAGTAGAATAGGAATGTGTTAATACTGAATAGACCTGATAAAGGCCTGATAACTTCGATTTTATATACCAGCTTGCACCCGAGCCCACGTGACATTCCACACAATTAACCCGGGCATGTGCCGAGCTATGATAAGTCACATATTCCGGCTCCATCACACTGTGGCAAAGAGTACCGCAAAACTCGTTGGATTCGGTATAATGAAACACCTCATAACTGCCCAAAGCAGTAAAAAACAAAAAGAATGCGGTGCCAATAATAAAGATGATAACAACAGTTCGCTGTGCAGGTTGATTTAAATCTACCACAGGGAATTTTATCTCTTCTTCAACGATTCCCTTTTTATCTTTTCTCATTTTTTTAATGGCTCCAAGAGGAATCATTATAAAACCTATGATAAGAAAAACGGGTAAAATAATAAAAGTAAAGAGACCCAAATAGTTACCGGTCTCTGCGGGGAAAATGAAAGATATGGCCAAAGTGAATAAAATGAGCAAAAAACTAACTGAGGCTAATACGGCCCCGGCAATGGTAGTCCAGCTATAAAATGACTTTGGTAGTTTCATGATATCAATAGTTTGTTAAATAACACAGGCGCAGAGTATTAGCCATGCGCCTGTGTTGTGTTCATTTAGAATTCCCACAATCTGGTAATGGTGAAGCCAAATCTGAAATCTCCTTTGGTCCAGTCTGAATTGTTCCATACATAATTGTCCTGCGGAACAATACCATTGGCAGTTGTGAAGAAAATTTCGAAGGCATGGGTAGCGGTGGCCACTTGATATCCAAAGCCAAAATTTGGCAGTGGGCTAAATGTGGTTTCGTTATTTTCCGAAAGGCCTTTAATAAATAGAGGCATGGAATAATGGAAAATAATGGAAGATTGGGGTGAAAAGCGAATTCTTCCCAAAATACCTACACCAATTTTATCGTGATCCATTCCTTTTATACGTTCTACAATGCCTGGAACTGTATTGTAGTGTGAAAAGCTACCATTTACAGCCAGCGAAAACCAGTTGGTAAATTTTCTACCAATGATAATCTGAGTAAAATAGGAAAGCCTGTTGGCAAATTTATAGGTGGAATCTTCTGTTACGGTTTTATAAACAGATTCGTTTTGTCCGTCAATGGCCATATTGGCAAATACTACCACATCAAGCGGAATAGTATTGTTTCTTGTTTGTGACAGAATCTTATACTTCACATGAAAATCACTGTACATGTTTTTTCTTGTTATGCCATATCCAAGCTCCAGATTTTTCATAATGGTGTAGTTCAAACCCATTTTGGTATTTGCCGATGGAGCATAAATGCCATATAAATCCTTGATGCCATTGGAACTCAATAAACCAAAACGATGAATGATAATCATTTCCAGTGTGTTTTTATTGGGGATTTGAGTTGTTTGCTCATCCATCATAATACCACTGTTGAACATTTCGCTGACTGGTTTGTCAATTTGTTTTTTTTGTGTTGCTTCATCATCCTGCGCAAAAGAGCTAACAGAAGCTAAAAACACTACGATCAATATTGCTATATTTCTTTTCATAGTAAACAAGTGTTTGAGTTCGATTAATTATTTAAGGCTCCTTGTTGAATCCATTGAAGAAGCAAGGCAGCCTGAGAGTCGGAGTATTTTTTCCAACTGTGAGTACTCGATGCTTTTAACGGATAGGCATAGATGATACTCGATTCGGGAGCATCCAAATCAATTAGTCCTGATGATGTAAGAGCCGAATAGGCATTACCGGCAGTTAAATCAGGGGCGGTAGCACCTGTTTTATGGCACGATGTGCACAAATTCCCATTGTTCCAGATGGGTAAAATATCTGCTGCAAAGTATATTGTATCTGTTGGATCTGGTGGTGGTATGATTGGTTCTACAGTATACTTATATTGACAAGAGGCCAGAAACAATGTGCTGCTGACCAAGAAAATACCATAAATAATTAATTTTTTCATCTTTTTGGTTTATTAGTAATAAAATTTGTCTTTATAAAGAATTATCGTGTTTTTTGAGACCAAAATCAAATTGTTGATGATATAGTTAAAAAAAGGCCTCAACCAAATTGAAGCCTTCATTAACAATTTCAAATTCAAAGACTAATTCTGTAAAGCATCAATTGAATTCTGCAATACTGATTTGATATAAGTTGGGTTGTGAACGCCAAAGCTTTTATCTTCTGTAAGAGCTTTGTAGTTTAAACAAGCACCAGCAACAACACCTGGATAAGTTCCAGCAAGAGAGTTATCGCTTCCTGCGGCTGTAATTCCTCTTTCATCTAATAAGAGTTTTAGCTCGGCAAGCATAGCTGTTACTTCAGCCTGAAGTTCTTCAGTATTGGTAGCTAAACTTGTTAAGTCGGAGTGGCAACTAACACAACCTGTATTGTTATACATAAAGGTGTGACCTCCGGTTGTTACGCCTGATGCCTCGCCCATGTGGCAGGTTGTACATGTGTTCTCAACATTTTGGTGAGCATGTGTTCTGTTGATAGTTCCAACTTCGAACAAACCTAATCCTGCAATAGCATTGGCTTGTGGTCCGTGGTGAACTCCATAACGTGTGCTAGTTACTGCAATTTCTGCTCCGCCGGCTACTGGCCAAGGAGCAACAGTACGACCCTGGTGACAGCTGGCACATAAACCACCGTTACCAAAATCAAAAGTTTCAGTTGTGTTTCTTAAAGCTACAGCTCCAGATGCAGTTAAAGCCCAGTCGCCGGTAGTGTAAGTGTCATGAACATTGTGACAAGTGTAGCAGTTAGGAGGATTTGGATTAGAAATCATGGCACCTTCGGCAGTCCAATCAAAACTACCATCAAGATTGCCACGGAATCCCTGACTGGTGTGACATACTGCGCATTCGCCTGTATTACGGGCAAAAGCAGTACCGGTAGCGTGTAACGAAGCCTCCCACTGATTAACTTTGGCAGATAAATTCTGAGAGTTGTCGTGACATAAAATACAAGTAGCTGTTCCGTCTGTTCCATTAATTCCGTCTTCACCATCTGTTCCATTGGTTCCATTAGTTCCGGCTGGTCCGGCTGGTCCCTCTTTTGTACAATTGGTTAAGGAAACTGAAAGAACAACGAGCATACTCATTAGCAAATAAAAAGTCAAATTCTTTTTCATAATAATGTATTTTTCGTTATTGTTTTTCTTGTAACAATATTAATTCATTTTGAAAAAGTAAAACCATGACCATTGGTGATGTTATGCGGCTTTGCATTGATAATCATTTTTATTGAAATGATATAAAACAGGTTAAAATTGATATAAATCATTCTTTGTATTGATATTTATTGCTACTTTCGAAAATTATTTAGAAACTAATTTATAAAAATGGCAAGTTTTACTAAAGATTCAAGTTGTTTTAATTGCAATCATAAACTTAACTCATTCTGTTACATGAATGATGAACAGTTGAGTACCGTTGACAGGGAACGGCAGGAAGTGCATTTTAAGGCTGGCGAAACTATATTTAAAACAGGGGGTCCTTTAACCCACATGATATGCATTACCAGCGGCATGGTTAAAATTTATCTGGAAGACCCCAACTCCGAAAGACGAATTTTAATGAAAATTTCGAAGCCAGTAGAAATGATTTTAGGCCCTGGATTTTTGGTAGATAACCGACATCACTTTACTGTTGTAGCCTTAGACGATACCACCGCCTGTTACATTGAAGTGCAACAACAAAAAGATATTATGCAATCAAATGCTGAATACAGTGTTGCCATAGTAAAGCATATTAATGAAATAATAATTAATCAGCTTAACAAACTCATGAGCTTAACGCTTAAGCAAACTCATGGAAAAATGGCTGAATGCCTTCTTTACCTGGCCAATGAAATATATAGAAACGATGTTTTCGATACAAAGCTATCCCGCCAGGATTTGGCCGATTTGTCCGCAATGACCAAAGAAACTGTAATCCGAATTTTAAAAGATTTCTCTGAGGAGAAAATTATCATTTGCGATCAACATCACTTCGAAATTTTAGACAAGGATAAGCTTCTGAAGATAAGCAAAGCAGGGTAATTTAAATGACCTGCTTTTAATATTTTCTAATCTCACCATTCAATCCGCCAAATTATCAGGTGCTTATCAAATTTTAATAAATCGTTGTTGCATCACCATTTCACCAGCTTGAACAATTCTGAACATATAGACCGAAGGCGATAAGGAACTCACATCGATGGAAATATTTTTAACGGATGTTGATATCGATCCCTCCATCAATACAGCTCCATTTAAATCAATAACCTGATAGCTTACTCCACTCAAATTATCATGTGCAAGGTAGAGAATATCAGAGGTGGGATTTGGGTAAAGGATAAATGAATCTGTTTTGCTACCAATAGTAGGTACATTAGTGGTTTCGTCAATAAAATGTGCTTTAAACACTATATCATTGGCATTCAGATGGTTTAGAAATTCAGGATTTAGCGTATCTGAAATCAGCGGGTTGTTTTCCCAATGGCTAAAGGCGTACCCAGGTTCAGGAATAGCAGTGATGGCGACTGGAACACCATTAAAATAAACACCTTCCCAGGGATAGGATTCAGGAGTTATGGTGCTGATTTTTATTTTTCCAGATTCAACCGGGAATATATCGAGACTCACATCCACCAAATGCGGAAGGCCAAATCTGTATAAAATGTGTTGCCGAACCTGCTCTGTTCTTAGTGAAAGCTGATCCAGAAAAATATTTTGATTGTTGGTGAATTGCGCCATCTGACCAGCAATATTATTAGGATCGCCCCAACGTGCAAATTCATTGGGCATCTCATCAAGTGTGAGCTCATACATATTGCTCACAATATTCGAGATATTCTCATATTGGTAACTTGTATTCATGATGTCGGCAAACCGATTGATGAAATAATTTTTAAATCGTTGGTTTTGAATACCTTTAAGCCAGATATTGATGTGGGGAATGGTTGGATCCTGGTTCATCATAAATTCTATATGATCAAAATAGGCATCTGTCCAGCCGTTGGGTTGCATAGCCAATTCCTGGTCTATGAGGCAGTATCTCCAGCGGAAATTGGTGGCATCGCTTCGGTATATTTTAATATTATTCCATGGCCAGTCGGTATTTCCCATCCACGACTCCCCAATGATATAATCGATATAGTGATTCAAATCAAAGTGAGCATCTATCAAATCCCAGTAATCTTCGCTGTGCCCGTCAAGCGAATTGAGATATTGCACTGAGCTGTAAAATGGAATTATATCGCCTTCCACTGCTCTTAGCATCCCTCCATACCAATAGCTTTGCGACAGAATGGTAGTTTGGTCGGGATCAGCATCATCATAAGTTTCGAAAAATTCAAGGTCGAATTTCTCCCGCAACTCGTAAAGGCCAAAATATTCGCCGTTTATAAAAACTGTTACAGGTCTCCAGGCAGAATAATAATTGTCGGTTCCATTACTCATGCTCGTTACCTGAGCAGCATCTTTATAGGGTAATTGCAGATATTGGTTACTTCCATTTCGAAGATAGAATTTGCTGTAGGCGGTTCTGTCGGGGCGGTCTGGAATCAGTGGATAATTAATGACTCCATCGCCCAAAGTACCATTAGCCGGTTCGAGCCTGAAAGAATGTTGCGGATTTGATCGGCTACCGCCTGCGCCCCCATCAATCTGCATTCCAGCCCTTTGCGAAAAAATGAGCTGTTTGGTCGAGTCAAAATACTCTATATATGCAGCTTTTTCCCAATCGGTCCACCAATTGTCGAAAATCCCACTTCCCCCATACAAATTGGCATTGTCTGTAATAACTGACAAAACCGGAGTGCTATGATTGACATTGAAAAAATAGGTTCCAACTGCTTCAAATCCAGGTAATAATCCTTCTTCAAAAACCTTCGCCTTCAAGACAGTTGTTTCGCTTATTTCAATGGGAGTTCCCTCATAAAGTGGAGAATCCTGGGTTGGAGTATTGCCATCGGTGGTATAATGAACAGTTGATGAAGGGCCATTGGGGTTTGTGATATTCACCGTAACGGGAAAATTATAGTATCCTGAAGGTAACGAGAACGAAGGTGATTCGAGATATCCGCTGAAACTCTGGGATGAATTATTGGTATAGCCGGGTGTTCCAGGTAAAAACCAGGTTTTGTTCGATGAGCCATCGGGGAAACAACCTCTGGTGACATCCATATAATCGCAAAAAACCAAAAGTGAACTCTCCAGCGTTTGGTCGGGCTTGAACAACGAAATGGTCTCCCCATCGCCCGATATTTTAAAATTTGTATGGTAGGTATTTGTGGGCGAAGTTGAAAAGAAATGCGATGAAACAGCATTCTCAGTGGTAAGCTTCATGCTAATGGCCACGTAGCTATACACGGTATTGGGGTCGGTGGCAACCACATCGAATGCAATATTTGTTATAAAACCAGCCGAAAAGCCAGCCTCAGTGAGCTCTTCGGGGCGAATTAACATTTGGTTCCGGGCACACCAATACCAGTTTCCATAAGGTGCAGGATAAGTTGTGGCTGAGTTTTGAACGGTTCCTGTTCCAATGGTAATGCCATTTAATTTAAGGTTGGGGCGCTGAAAAACCGGATTTCCCTGTGATGCATTGCAGGCATCCGATCCGCCATCCTGAAATGCAAATACAGTGGAGAGAAATTCGGTGGTTGTTTGGTTAAATACGGAATTTGTAGTGTAACCTGCTGAGCTGTAGGAGCAAGTATTAATTAGAATCGATGAAACACCATCCCAGTAAAAGTTATTATAAAACGGATGCGTATTCCAGCCAACTTGTGGAGTGTAACCTGTGGAATATGCCACAGGAGTAAATCCTGTTTCCGGAGTACGGTCTTTACCACTGCAAAAAATAGTTAGATAAGCACCCGGAGCCAATTCGGTTGATGGGAAAATCCATTTATCGGGGTTCGAGCTTTTATCGGTAAGTGAGTAGTTTTCAAGGTTTATCACCGAATTGCCCGAATTATAGAGCTCAATCCAATCGGGATATTCACCATCTTCGTCGGACAGAAGCGCATAGTTTCTATTGCTTCCTTCGTTTACAAAGACTTGAGCGAAGATATGTACTGAGTTTAGAAGCAGTGCCGCAACCAGTGCAAACGTGTAGTTGAGTTTCATGGGCAATTGAGTTTTAAATATTCACACAAACTAATTCAGCATTTATTATAAAATTACAGCATTAATGGCCTGTTAAGCCTATGTTTAAATTTTGAAAACCATAATTAAAGACCAAGCTTTTTCTTTAGAGCATCCGGAATAGCATTTTTATGAACCAGGATACTCACTGTTTTTAGCTGAACATAGGGAGTTGAAGCAAAGAAATAGCCATTGTAGGGGCTACCCAATTCACTCCAACTGTTTTTTACCTTGAAGAATTTTTCTCCCCGCTGGTCAGTTGCAATTCCGGTGAGTAGCATTAAATGGTCGTCGGTGGTTTTGTAATTGTCAAACTGAGCTTGACGGGAATTCTGGTCAACGACAGATTCTTTCACGGGTTTTTCAAAGGCGTAGAGTTTTTTCTCTTTTTCCTTTTCGTCCATATTCAACCATTTATCACTTTCCATGCCTTCAATTTCTGGTTTTTCTTCGTCGGGAACCAGGGCCACCCCATTTTTCCAGCTAAAGCCTTTTTCGCTCACATCGGCATCCCAACCCACTGAATATCCATTCATTAAGGCATTTTCAACAATGCTCATCAAATCTTCCAGCGGAACATTATAAAAGCTTTCCAGCATCCAGTTATCCGGTATTTCGAGAACAAATGTTTCATAGAAAGGATGATGGTTGAAGGAAGTAATTTCCACATAATCCTCCATATTTAAACCGAGAGATGTGGCATATGATTTTGGTGAAAAAGAAGCGCCATCCACGGTAAATGTCTCAGGAACAGGACCCAGATAGGCATCGAGAATTCCATTAAATCCTTTGCTCCAGGCGGTGCTTATTTTGCGGTTTGGATTTTTAATAATGGTTTCTACATAACTATCGAGGAGGGCGTCCATTTCTCCATGCACATGTTTTTCTTCACCGTAGTTCAGCCCGGCATAGGCCGATTCGGGCATCATGCCAAAGGTTTTATAAACCCAGAGTACGTCGTGAAAATTTCCTCCCATTCCAAAGTTCAAATTTCCGTGCCAACGAATTGTTTGGCCGGCTTTGTGCTCGTAAATATATCTCACGCTAAACATTTCGGCCAGGTCAATTTCGCCTTTGCCAATCCTTAAAAGCTCAGTTTCGAGAAATGCAGTCCCCGCAAAACTCCAGCAAGTTCCCGATCTGTATTGATTTTTTACAGCCGAAGAAGGAATTTCCTTAATCAGGGTGAACTCGTAAGCCTTTTTATCTTCATCTTTTTTCTTGTCTTTTTTCTCAGCAATGACAGGCAGTGAAATCACTAAAGCCATCATTATGAACAGAATATGTCTCATTTGATTATGGTTTTGGTTGTTAGATATATTTCTTTACAATAATAGCAAAACATCATGAAATCTGCACTATTATAGACCTTGTTTTGATTTTCATAGAAAACAGTTGGCTATATTTCCGGAGTTATAATTTGTTGATGTATTTTTACAACATGAATTATCTAAAAAAATCGGATGTTTTGTTTAAGAGTAGAAATGTACGTGTGGCTTTCGTTATAGCTGCCTTGATTTTTTTACTCACAGCGCCCATGCTTTTATTGAAGAAGGAAGCCATAAGTCTTGCATTAAATCAAATGCATCACCCCATTCCCGATAGTTTTTTCTTTTATATTACCTGGTTAGGCGATGGATTGATTTTTATTCCTGTTTTCATATTACTCCTTTTTAGAAGCTATGTCCTGAGTGCTTTTTTTGCAGTTTCGATTGGGCTGGAAGCATTTATAGTTCAAGTGGTTTTAAAAAAGGGAATATTTAGCGAGTTAGTTCGGCCATCATTATATATTACTGATTTCGACAAGTTACATAAAATTACTGGAGTAGATATTCACAGTTTGCACACATTTCCTTCCGGGCATTCACAAACAGTTTTTCTCGTGGCACTTTTTCTCATTCTGGCCTATGAGAACAGGCCATGGCTCCATTATTTATTGCTTCTCACGGCATCGCTTACTGCGCTTTCGCGAGTTTGGCTGCTGCAGCATTTCTTTGTCGATATTTGGTTTGGTGGTTTGATTGGTTTCTTTGTTCCACTTATTCTTATGTGGATGCTGCATAGGTTCGGTATTTATCCATCAGATAGACGAAATTTACGCTTTACCTGGGAGAAAATGAAGAGCAATCGATAACAATAATTGTGTATTTGACACTATAAATCTGATATATGCTGCAGCTCCACACTTACGAACTTGTTGACGTCGAAACCTTTATCAGCTTTCGTCAAAAAAATGCTTTAAAAATTCCGCAGGCTATCTACGAGGGAATGATTCGGTACAAGTTTCCGCAGGATCAGCAAAGGTATTTTGTGGGGCAATTGATGGTGCGGCGATTTTATGCCGATTTATTGGGAATTGGCATGGAATCGATTGAATTTGATTACAATGAGCATGAAAAACCCTTTTTAAAAAACGATCCACATCAGTTTTTTAACATCAGCCATAGTGGCGCGTATGTGGTGGCCGTTTTTAGCAATCAGCCAGTGGGGGTCGATGTTGAGTGTATTAAAAAAGACCGCAGAAATATAGCCGAACGTTTTTTTACCTCCGATGAAATAATTGACATGCATTCTCAAGACTCCGTAGAACAACAAATCCATTATTTTTACAGGCTTTGGACTTTGAAAGAAAGCTATATGAAGGCTGTGGGCGATGGGATGACCATGAGTTTAAGCTCATTTTCAATGAAAAATAAGGTGGATGCAGGTTTTGTGGTAATTTCAGATTCTTACCCAACCGATTGGTTTTTCTTTACCACACGGTGGAATGAGAATGCATTCCTAAGCATTTGTTCCAAATATGGCATCGAGCCGCAAAAAGTAATGTTTACTTTAGACATGTGAGCTTAAAAACCGAAACAGCATAAATAAAAAGACCGCCCTATAGAAGGCGGTCTTTTTAGTACTTAAAAGAAAATTAAATATATCTTAGATCACTTTAACATTCACTGCATTTAATCCTTTTTTTCCTTCTTTAAGTTCGAATTCAACTGCATCGCCTTCGCGAATTTCATCTACTAATCCTGTAGCATGTACAAAGAATTCTTTTTTTGATTCGTCATCAACAATAAACCCAAAACCTTTGGATCCATTAAAAAATTTTACTGTTCCTTTTTTCATTGTATTTAATTAAAATTGAACCACAAATGTAATCTTTATTTTCAAAGTTTTTGTGTTTATTTAAAATAGCTCAAAATAATATGTTAAAATACTAAAATTTTCTCTCTAAATAATAAATCATATTATCTAAGTATCACAAAATCAATTGGTAAAGTAATTTAGCTAAACATAGAATTTCCCCGTAAAATGAACTGCTTTTCAAATTTCGGGTGGTAATAAACCGGATTTTGTAGAGTTATTGACACAAATAATCAGGCAATTAGTCTTTCGGCGGACAAAACTATCATTATAATGTGCCAATTATTGTGTAGTTTAATAGTTGAAAGTGAGTTCATTATTTTTATTTACTTTGCAGGAAAAAGGAGAAAGTTGAGCAGAAAATTTATCATTCGAGCCCTTGCAGCAGTTATGCTTTATATAGCGGCAGCCAGCTATATTTTTCGTCATGAGGCCAGTTATTTCTATGAGAATGAATCTTTCGAAGGAAATTATTCCTTTTCACAAGGCTTCAATGAGCTCACAATACCTGTTAACAAGGAAGTGAATCTTCATGCGCTTGTTTTCTCTGCGAGTCAACCAAAAGGGGTGGTATTGCTATTCCCATCGGGTGAGTATTTGAGCCAGGAATTTGACCCCACAAAAAACTTTTTTTACCAAAATGGCTACAATCTGCTCATTCCCGAATATAGGGGAAATGGAAAATCCACTGGTAATTATCATGCTGAAAGTGAATTTATTAACGATTCGAAGCAGTGGTTTTTGCTCGCAGTGAGAATGGCCGATACGCTTCCTCTTATCGTCTATGGTCAGGAGTTTGGGGCGGTAATTGCGGCACAATTGTCTTCAACAGAGAATGTAAAATATACGATGCTCGAAAATCCTCCTTATAGTTGGAACGAAATCATGCTTAAGAAGTATTTCTGGTGGCTTCCGCACAGTTATTTTAGTCAGTTTAAGTTTCCCGTTTGGAAATACCTGAAGCAAACTCAGTCGAAATTGGTTTTAATCCATTCCACTCAGGCCGAATTTATTCCGGTAGAGAATAGCCTGCGATTGCTCGAATTCCTGAAGCCTGGGGATGAATACATCGAGTTAGATTCTAAAATTACGAATCAATTATCGCCCGAATATCAAAAGAAAATGGGCGATTTTCTAAAAACCAACAAATTGTATTATGTGGAAGAATAAAAGAAAACCTATGGCCCTGCATTGGAAGATTCTTTTGGGAATGGCGCTCGGTGTTATTTATGGAGTTATAGCTTTGCAAACCAACGCCATAGAATTTACAGCTAATTATATAAAACCTCTTGGGCAATTATTTATTAATTTGCTTAAACTCATTGCCATGCCGCTCATTTTTTTCTCTCTCATCTCGGGCATCAGCAATTTAAAAGACATTTCAAGGCTCAGCAATATGGGTTTGAAAACACTTGGTTTATATATCTTTACCACAGTAATGGCGGTTACCATTGGGTTAATCATGGTCAATTTGATAAAACCGGGAGAGGGTTTTTCGGGCACCGACGAGCAAAAATATATGGCCATGTTTGCCGATCAGGTTTCTCAAAAGCAAAATGCAGCCCAAACCGTTGAAAACCAATCGCCCCTAAAGTTTTTTACCGACATAGTCCCCGAAAATATTGTAGCCGCAGCCTCAGATAATGGCAATATGCTCCAAATGATATTTTTTGCGGTTATACTCGGTATTGCCATTATTTTGGTTCCATCCAACGAAACCAAGGTTGTTATGGATTTTTTCAAAGGAATGAATACCATTATTTTAAAGACCATTGATATAATTATGGAATTTGCCCCCATTGGGGTTTTTGCACTTTTGGGAGCAATTATTGTTGATTTAAAAGGCGATTTAAACCTGTTTACCGCTTTGGGTTGGTACGCGCTCACCGTTGTTTTGGGTTTAATTACCGTGGCTTTTGGGTTTTATCCTTTGCTTTTAAAACTCCTTACCAAAAAGAATCCTGTGGATTTCTTTAAAGGAATTTCGCCTGCGCAGTTATTGGCTTTCAGTACCAGTTCATCGGCGGCTACCCTGCCTGTGACCATGGAGTGTTGCGAGAAGAATTTGAAAATTTCTCATGAAGTTAGCAGTTTTGTTCTGCCCATAGGGGCTACAGTGAATATGGATGGAACAAGTCTTTATCAAGCCGTTGCTGCAGTATTTATCGCCACAGTTTTTGGCATGGATTTGAGCTTTTCGCAGCAACTTACCATTATACTTACAGCGACTCTTGCCAGCATTGGCTCGGCAGCGGTTCCGGGAGCCGGTATGGTCATGTTGATTATTGTTCTCAATTCTGTTGGAGTGCCCAGCGAAGGTTTGGCCCTGATTATAGCCATTGACCGGCCTTTGGATATGCTACGTACCACAATTAATGTAACCGGTGATGCTGTTGTTGCTTCAATAATTCAGCATTTTGATAACATAAAAAAGCTGAAGAATTAACTTAAAAAGAATTTCTGTTTGTAAATTGATTTAGTAATTTTACCAAAAGCTTGAGAAAAAATTGAAAAAACAAATTAGTGATTCATGGTTTGATAAGCCGTTTCCATTTATGGAAAGTCCGATGCAGAAGATTTGGGCTGCGGTGGGCTTTTCTACTTTTATCTATTTTTTCCTGTTGATTTTTCAGCCTTTTCAGATTTCAGATGTCAAAATGAGCATCCCCTTATATTTAAGTGGATTTTTTGTAATTACTTTTTTTGTAGTTCTGTTCTCAGCCTTTTTGCTTCCTGTTTTTTTTCCGGGTTTTTTCGATGTCGAAAAATGGAATGTTAAGAGAAGTATCTTTTTTAACACATTGATTATGTTTCTGATAGGCTTGTTAAACTGGGTCTACAATCATAGTCTGGGTTCCGAATTGGTGGTGGATCATAGCCTCATTTCATTTTTATTTATAACTGTGGCAGTGGGTGTGTTCCCGTCTGCTTTCTTCATTCTTCTGGTAGAGAGATATCTTTCCGACAAGCATAGAACCATAGCCCAAACCATTGAGAATAATCTGAAAGAACCTCTGGTGAACCATTTTTCTGGTAGTATAACCATAACCAGCGACAGTGAAAAGGATAAAATTGTTTTAAATCCGTCCGATTTGGTTTGTGCAAAATCCGAAGGCAATTACATAAAAGTTTATTACTACGACACCGATAGAAATGTTAAAAACAGACTCATGCGGAACACGCTGACCAACCTAACTGATTTGTTGGGCGATAACGATTCCTTTAAAAGAGTCCACAGAAGTTATTTTGTAAATCTCTCGCGGGTTGACCAAGTGAGTGGAAATGCCCGAAACTATAATCTCCATTTCAAAGACCTTGATTTTACCGTTCCATTGAGCAGAAGTTTCTCCATAGATGGCATAGGTAAATTGACCGAAGCTTAGTTTTTTACTTTCCCATTCGTCCCAGTTCATTCCCATTCATCGTTTTGTCCGTCCATTCAACACAAAACCTTCCCACTTATAACCTATTTTTGACAATTAAGTTTTGCTGTATTTTATTTGCAACGAATTTCAAATCAGAGTCATTGCAACTCTGCCATGAAAAATTTGTAATTAGAAAATAACTGAAGCAAAAAATTAAAAAAACCAAAACAATGAAATTAAAATTAAGAATTTTATTCCTGTTTGCCGGATTATTGATGAGCGGTCTGGCAATAAGTCAAAATGCATTTAAGCAAAATATTAGTGGAATTGTAGTCGATAATATTTCGGGGGAGCCACTTTTCGGTGCAAACGTTGTTATTGAAAACAGCAACCCTTTTCTGGGGGTTTCTACCGACGAAAATGGCAAATTCTCCTTTAACAATATTCCTGTTGGAAGGATTAGTTTAAAAGTTACTTATCTCGGATATTACCCCAAAGTACTCAGCAATTTGAGTCTGGGAACAGGTAAGGAATTGGTTCTGACCATAGAAATGGAAGAGTCTGTAATTCAGGGCGAAGAAGTGGAAGTGGTGGCCCGACAAGATAAAACTCAAGCCATAAACCGTATGGCATCGGTGAGTACCCGAAGTTTCAGCATTGAAGAAACCCAGCGGTTTGCCGGTGCCCGAAACGATATATCGCGGATGGCCAGCAATTTTGCAGGGGTAAATCAGGGGAATGATAGTCGCAACGACATTATTATCAGAGGAAACTCTCCCATAGGCTTGCTTTGGCGGTACGAAGGTGTGGATATTCCCAACCCAAACCATTATGGTGCATTGGGAAGCACTGGTGGCCCGGTTTCGTTGCTCAATAATAATGTGCTGTCGAATTCCGATTTTTTCACAGGAGCCTTTCCCGCCGAATATGGCAATGCAGTTTCCGGGGTTTTCGATCTCACCCTGCGCAATGGTAATCAGGACAAACACGAGTTTTTGGGGCAAATTGGTTTCAACGGTTTTGAGTTGGCTGCCGAAGGTCCTATAAGCCGGAAAACAGGGGCAAGCTATATTTTGAGCTACCGCTATTCAACCATGGCGGCTTTTGCTGCAATGGGCGTTGATTTCGGAACAGGAACTGCCGTTCCCAAATATCAGGATTTGGCGCTGAAACTTAATTTCCCTACCCGCAAGGCCGGTAATTTTTCAGTGTTTGCCCTTGGCGGTTTCAGTTCCATTGAAATTCTGGAAAGTGAAGCCGATACCACCGAAACCAATCAAAGCCTTTATACTGGCGATTCAGAAGACTTGTATAATGAATCGACATTGGGCGTGGCCGGACTAAGTCATACATACATTATTAATAAAACAGCTTTCACCAAATTAACTCTGGCCGCTTCCTATCACGACTTTTTAACCAGAATAGACTCAATTTCTCCTACAAACCGCGAAATTTCTCCCCGTTATAGAAACAATTTTAAGGAAAGTAAATTGAGTGGTGTTTTTTACCTTTCGAAAAAAGTGAGCCCAAAACATAATTTCAAAACAGGAATTATTGTGAATCAGCTGACTTATAATTTAATAGATAGCGTTTATAGAAGCGGGATCGATGGGTTCCGGACAGTTTCCGATTATAAAGGAAGTTCCTGGCAGCTGCAACCTTATCTCTCGTGGCAATTCAGAGCTTCGGAAAATCTGACACTCAATGGTGGTTTGCATTATCTTTACTATGGTTATAATAATTCACAATCTGTTGAACCACGGTTTGGTGTTCAGTATCAATTAAATCCAACAAATACTTTGAGTTTTGGATATGGTTTGCACAGTCAGGCCCAGCCCTTTACCTCCTATATTCAACAGACCAGATTGAATGATGGTTCCTACATTATGTACAACAAAGACCTCGATTTGCTGAAAAGCCATCATTTTGTTTTAGGGTACGATTGGTTGATAAACGAGTTTACAAGAGTTAAAGCCGAAGTATATTATCAACATGTTTTTAATGCAGCTGTAAATGCCAACGAGAAAGATGCCTATAGCTCGTTAAACCAGGGAGCAGATTTTTATTTCCCAACCCCCGACAGCATGAATAACAATGGAACAGGCACAAATTATGGTTTGGAGTTGACTTTAGAGCAGTTTCTGAACAAAGGATTTTATTATCTGGTTACAGCATCGCTCTACGATAGTAAATACAAAGGCAGCGATGGCGTGGAGCACAACACTGCTTTTAACGGGAATTATGTGTTCAACGGACTGCTGGGCAAGGAATTTGTTCTTGGGGGAAAAAAGGAAAAGAAATTAAGCTTTAATGTTATAACTGTAGATATAAAAGCAACCTATGCAGGTGGTAAAAGATATACCGAAGTAGATGTTGATGAGACCATAGCAACCGGAGTGGCCAGCTATATTGATGCTGAGAGTTTTGACAAGCAATTTGGAAATTATTTCCGCTTCGACATTCGCGCAGGTATTAAAGAAGATTTTAAAAAGTTCAGCATGGAGTTTAGTATTGATGCGCAAAATATTTTCAATGTGAAAAACGTATATATGCAACGTGTTAATACCCAAACCGGAGAAATCACCAATTACAATCAATTGGGTCGATTAATCATCCCGCAATTTGTTATCAGATTCTAAATCAATAAATTATAATCACATTTTATGAAAAATATATTAATCATCAACGGTCATCCAAACCCCCATAGCTTTTGCTATGCTTTGGCCAATGCCTATTACAAAGGAGCATCGGAAACATCGACTCAGGTTAAACTCGTACATCTAACACATTTGCAATTTGATCCTGTTTTGCAATTTGGCTATGAGAAAAAAATGGAATTGGAGCCCGATTTGGTTCAAATTCAAAAAGATATACAAAATGCCGATCATTTGGTTTTTGTTTACCCCAATTGGTGGGGAACCATGCCAGCCTTGCTCAAAGGCTTTTTCGACAGGGTTTTTACACCAGGGTTTGCATTTAAATACAGCGAGAAATCAAAGTTTCCGGAGAAATTGCTGAAAGGCCGAACCGCCAGAATTATCGTGACCATGGATACGCCGCCGTGGTTTAATTCGCTGGTTTTTCGTTCGCTGGGACATCGGGTAACCCGAAACCGGATTCTGGAGTTTTGTGGAGTAAAGGTAGATGGAATAACAAGTTTGGGACCAATAAAGGGATCAACTTTGGAGGATAGGCAGAAGTGGTTGGTACAAGTTGAACTATTGGGAATGAAACTGAAATAGATTGCAAAAAAAAAGCAGCTCTTATGAGCTGCTTTTTTTTATTGAAGAGTAAACTTGATGGGCATTCGGTATTGAACCCTAACAGCTTTACCTCTTTGTTTTCCGGCCTTCCATTTAGGCATGGATTTAATTACGCGGATAGCTTCTTCGTCGCAGCCACCACCGATACCTCTAAGTACCTGAACATCGGTAACAGAACCGTCTTTTTCAACCACAAAGGTTACGAAAACACGACCACTGATTCCGCTTTCTTTTGCCATGCGGGGATATTCGATATTTTGGCTGATGAAGCGATACATTTCTTGTTCGCCGCCGGGGTACGATGGCATTTCTTCAACCACGAGGAAGATTTGTTGTTCTTCAACAACTTCTTCTTCTTCTTGAGCAACAGGAACATATTCTTCCATTTCGGTATTATCGTCCATATCTACGTCAAGTTCGATTTCGTCTTCAACCACTACGTCGTCTTTTACCACATTGATAATGGTAACCTGTTGTGGTGGAGGTGGGGGTGGTTTTAATTTTTGCTCGGTTATTGGTATAATTTCTTCTGGAATATCTTCCACCTGACGTTCGGCCATAGTGTATTCTACTTTATCGTAGCTTTTCCATTCCATACTAACAAATACCACCGCGAGAGCAATAACGAATCCAATTTCAATGAACAGGGTCCTTTTGTTTTCCAAATCGGATTTTTCGGTTTTTCGCTTTTCCATAATGTTATTTTTTAAGGCGTTATTTATTTTTTTCAAAGGTTCTGTTTAGCAGAACCACAACTAGTCTTTTAAAACTATAATCCAATAAGCGATTTATAATCAGCGGCAGATAACAGACTGTCTAATTCTGCTTGGTCTGTCATTTTCACTTTAATAATCCATCCACCGTTGTAGGGATCATTATTGATTAATTCGGGATTGCCTTCGAGTGCGGTGTTGAATTCAAGAATTTCACCACTAACGGGCATAAATAAGTCAGATACGGTTTTTACTGCTTCTATGGTACCAAAAGAGTCGTGTTGACTAAGTTCTTCACCTTCGGTTTCTACTTCCACAAAAACGATGTCTCCAAGTTCGCCTTGAGCAAAATGAGTGATTCCTACGATAGCATTATCGCCTTCAACACGAATCCACTCGTGATCTTTTGTGTACTTTAAATTGTCCAGAACGCTCATGATTAAATGATTAAGATTAATTAATTATGTTTAAATTAAAGAGTTGCAATATTATTAATTTTTCTGATGTCATGGGGCTTTAATTGCACATTAATTTAGTTTTAAGAGCTAAAAATGAATCGCCAAAAATACGGGTCAGATTTTCATCAATTTGCTGCTGAAGCTGAATTAAATCCAGGTTTCGAAGTTGGGCAAACTGTCTGTAAATCTGTTCAATAGTCAAGTCGGAATCGTCGGTTTCCAAAAATACTTTTTCGAGGGGAACTCTGTCAATATTTTTGGCAATTCGACTGGCTGGGTTAAAGAGGGCTATTCCCAGACTGAAATAGAATCCTGCTTTGTCAAGCTGGTTCAATAGCTCGCTGCCTCCGTTAAAACCATGGATAACCCAGATTTGATTTTTCCCAAATTTCTGTTTAGCCACCAAAATCTCATCAAAAGATTTTACGCAATGAATGATAAGAACTTTCTTTTTAAACTCGTTTGCAATGTGTATTTGTTTTACGAATACTTCTCTCTGTAAACCCAAATTCGTGCCAAAAACCTTGTCCAAACCAATTTCCCCCAGGGCAATTATATTTTTTTTTGTCAATTCAATTGAAAGGGTTCTCAGTTGTTCATCCATGTTGTGTAACTCCGCATCCCAAGGGTGTATTCCTATGGAAAACAGTGGGTTGACAGGCTTTTCCGGAGATGGATATCCCCAGCGGATATTGAAGATTGATGCTTTCTGACTGCTTCGGTGGGTGTGAAAATCGAAAAACATCTTCAGATGAAAGATGGCTTATTGAGCAAAACGGCTAGACCATAGTATGGCTTCGAGTTCTCTGACCAAAGGAGCTTTTTTCTGTTTGGGGCCATAGAGAAATGCATCGATGGTAATGAGCTTGTTTCTTTTTTGATCCACAAAAGTGTATGAAATACACGGGCCGCCCATAAAATCGTTTTCAACTTTCCATAGGCCACGGACCTCGACTGCAAACCAACCATGAAAATCAATTTCCCGTGATATAGGCTCCAGATACTCATCGCTGATGGTTTGATAAGATCCTGCGGTTGGGCCTGGTATGTAGGTACGGGTCAACTGGTTTCTTCGTTGCATTATTTGCGTTGGATTAAGTTCATCTAAAGAAACATATGGTTTGCTCATTACGATGATATTCATAGAATTGGCGGCAGTTTCTTTGCGAATCCATGCATTATTCGAGTCAATTTTAGCCACATCATAGCCTTTGGGGATATTCATTTCGATGTTGAAATGTTTTATTAAATCGCCACTTATCACATTGTTTTTAAACTGATTGCCATAGCTGGTGCTGATTCGGTTTCGTTCATTCTCCAGAAAAAGGTCAAAGGCATTTTCTTTTACTTGCTCCAGGCTCACCATACATTCATGTTGGTTTGGGGCGTTCACGGCGACGATAATCTGTGGTGTTGCCCACAGATTTTTTTTAACATCGACATTGGCCTCTTTTAATGATGAGTCAATATTTATAATAAAAATATTGTGATGTTTTTTAAATATGGCCTTTCCAAGACTTGCTTCGCTTAGGTTTACCACACTAAATTGTGGTTCAGCAACCGGAAGTAGCACCATGTCCTGGGTAAATTGTTTTCGTAGGGTATCACCAATTTCGCCTTCCCATTGACCCGGCGCGTCAGTAATCACCAATATTTCGTTTATACCGCCAGTGCTCGATGTTTGAGATACAGAGGTAATTTCATTACATGAAATTAAAGAAACAGCAATAATAACCAGGAAATAGTTCAGTATTTTGTTCATAATTAGCAATTTTTTATCATGAAAATAAACCAATAATCATTCCAAAACTGAGTTAGAATGGTAAACCGATTCCAAAATTTAAAACTGGGTTTTTATAATAGGAATCGCCCTGAGAATAAACCCATTTATTGCTGGAGTTAATGGTTGGGTCAATGAGTTTAAAGGCATAGTCGAAACGGATAATAAAAAAGCTAAAATCGACCCGAAGACCATACCCGGCACCAACCGCCATTTGTTTGTAGAAAGTATTGAATTTGAACATACCATCGGGGAAGCTTTCGTTATCATAGATATTCCACACATTTCCCACATCGACAAAAAGGGCTCCTTTAATACGCCAGAGAATGGGGTGCCGAAGCTCAAAATTGGCCAAAAGCTTTATATCTCCATGCTGATAGTAATCTTTGAGTTGAAGAGTTTGTTCGTCGAGAATAAACCCGCCCGGCCCAATACTTCGTGCCCACCAGGCTCTTAAATCGCTGGCACCCCCCATAAAATACTGTTTCTCTATGGGCGAAAAGTCGGTATTTCCATAGGGGATAATTAATCCGCTGAATAAGCGTGTTGTAAAGCTCAAATCCTTGCCAAAGAACCAGGTATATCTTACATCCACATCGCCTTTAAAATATTGGTTATAGATTAACCCATTGAATGTGTAAAATCTTGGAGCGCTGATATTTAAGGAATCGCGCACATCGTTAACATATTGTTCCTGTAAACTGTCGGGCAAATACTCCTGAGCCAATGCTCTGATTACCTTAATGTATAAATCGCCGCTCCCAGATTTTTCGGTTTGAAAGGCTTGATTGGCAAGATTGAACAGATTTCCCGCCAATTCAACCCGCAGATTTACAAGAAAATAATCCTGTGGCGATTCAATTTGTTGATTGGAGAAGAAGATAGAATAGTTTCCGGCGGGGATAACATGATCGAAATACTGGTCATACAAATTCTTATCAATAAGATAGAGTAGGTAATCATAGTTGATTGATTTAAAAGCAGTAAGATAGAAATCGATGGGATTTAGATTATGCCTTATTCCTTTAGGGGTCGACCAGCTGTAACCAAATCCAAGGCTCGATGTTTGCCGCACATATTCATAGCGGTCTTTATGGGTATAGTTTAGGTTGATAATGGTGCTTGGGAAGTACTTATTGTTGAATTTTTGCAAACGGAATGGCGAAAAGAATTTAGGGAATTTTACAGTGGAATTAATCCCGTATTCGTAGGCAAAAAGATTTTGTTTAATCAGATTTGAAGAAAACTTTTCCAGTTTACCAGTGAGCGACATATTAAAGTAAATGGCCCGCTTAAAAAGATTTCGGTGTGAATAGTTAAAAACAAGTCCTGTTCCGATGGAACCTGATGATGTATAGCCTTCTAAATCAATAGAATAAGATTGTGTGGTTGATGGGCTGAGTTGAATTTGGCAATCGAGGTATTTTTTTTGATAGCTATTGGAGCTATCGGTTACTGGTGTAATTTTGAAATGGATACTTTTAAAAACCCCCAATTGGCCGACAGATCGATTGGTTTTTGCTACGTCTGCCTGCCTGTAGAGACTATCTTTATGAATTCCTAACCGGCGGTGTAAAATAAAAGGCTTCACGGTGAGCTTGTCGTAATGTAGAAATTCTATGCTATCGGCACCATATTTTTCGGTGGTTTCAAAATCGGGGTTTAAGTATTCGATATAATAGGGGAAATTGACGATAGAAATATCCCTGAAATAATAAACAGGCAGCAGGGTATCGTTTATTTGGCTTTCTCCTTCGGCATTGGTATTGAAAACTTCCATGTCAATATTTGCCTCCATGGTTTTGGAAATGGTGTCCACATAGAATAAAACCTGATCTGGACCAAAGTTGAAATACCCTTGATTTTGAAGATATTCGCCTATTTCATACCTTAAATCATCCAGATTATAAGAGTTGAGCAGCTCTCCCTTTTGGGGGAATTTTAGTGAGCTATTCGTCTTGACCAGAGAATCAACTCTGGGGTCGGTAATACCCGAATCGAATTCTGAAATGACGAAAGGTTCCCCTGATTTTACGCGATAATATACACGGGCTTTCTTCTTTTTTTTGTTGATTACCACACTATCAGTTATTTGGGAATGATAATAGCCCAAATTTCTAATATAGGCTTTCATGCTTTTTTTCGACTCATCCAGAGAATAGGGGTCGTAGATTACAGGTGCTTCTCCAACCGTATTTCGCCACCAGCGGCTTAAGTAAAATGGTTCATCAATGCGTCTTTTCCCTTTTTCAGCTCTTTTTTCGTTTTTGATTTTTAATTTCTTTTCCCTTTTTATATCACGGGCCATTTCCTTAGCTGGATCTACCATATTATGGAGAGACAGAAAGAAATACCAGCCTAAAACACCTTTATTTGGTTTTTGAATTGTATAATTGGCAATCTCCGATTTATCGATGGATTTTTTGTCAACACTAATGTCGTTTTCGGCAAGTAAGTATTGATTTTCCTTTAAATATTTTGTGGTACTGCACGATTGAAAAATAAATAGCGCCAGCACCAACAGCCAAAGTATACCTGTTTTTTTTTGGCGAGATTTAAATATCTGATACCACATGATGGCTCTATTTTTTCGATTGTTTTTCCATCCACAGCTGGTTAAACGACTTGTTGGCGATTTTGGGCAGATTGCGTTTTGTTCCCCAGGCGCTTCCCATAAACATGGATATGAAAAAGTTTTTAAAGCCTGTGCTGAATAAATCCATCTTTTTCCGTTTCAGCATAAAATTGGTTGCTGTTTTTACCACAAAGCGCTCCGATGCAGTTGTAAAATCCTGTTCCACAGCTGCTTTTCTGTTTTCGAGCAATAGCTCCTGAAGCGGAATTTTTACTGGACAAACATCGGTGCAGGCACCACAAAGTGTTGATGCAAAACTCAGGTGTTTATAATCGCCCATGCCAAGCAGCCAGGGAGAAATAACAGACCCTATGGGACCTGTATAGGTAGTTTGATAGGTATGTCCTCCAATGTTTTTATAAACTGGGCAGGCATTTAAACAGGCACCGCATCGGATACAGGTTAGGGCCAGATTCTGATGGTTTTGTTTGAGAACTTCGGTGCGTTTATTGTTCAGAAGAATAACATAGGTTTCCTTGGGGCCATCGGGTTCTTTATCGCGTTTTGCTCCGGTAATAATGGAATTATAAACTGTGATATGCTGTCCGGTTCCGTGGGTTGCAAGAAGTGGCCAAAGGGTATTCAAATCGTTGATGGAAGGAATAATTTTTTCGATTCCGGCAACAATGATATGAACCTTAGGAAATGCCATGCTTAGAATTCCGTTTCCTTCGTTTTCGGTGAGTGCGATGGAACCTGTATCGGCAATGAGGAAATTGGCGCCAGTGATACCAGCATCGGCATTGAAGAATTTCTCACGCAGCTTGATTCTCACTTTATTGGTCATCTCCTCGGGGGTGAGGTTGAGTTCCCAATCAAATTTATCGTGAAAAAGTTTTGCGATTTCTTCCTTGCTTTTATGCATGGCCGGAGTAACGATGTGATAGGGTTTTTCGCCCCCCAGCTGAACTATAAATTCTCCCAAATCTGTTTCAATAGCTTCTACTCCGCTTTTTTCCAATACAGCGTTGAGATCCAGCTCTTCTGTGGTCATCGATTTGCTTTTAACCACTGTTTTGGCCTTTTTTTCCTTGAGGATTTTAACAATTTCCTTGTTGGCCTCGGCAGCGTTAACAGCCCAAATAACCTTTCCGCCGTTTGAAGTAAAGTTTTGCTCAAACTCAATAAGATATTTATCTAAATCGTTGATGGCTTTTCTTTTGATATTGGCAGCACGGTTTTTGGCAGTTTCCAAATCGGCATATTGCTGCATTCCGCGGTCAACTGCCTGATTGTATTTGCCAATATTTTTATTTAGTGTAGCTCTATGGTCTTTGTCAAAGGCCTTTATCTTAGATGCTTTTATGAAATTCTGAGCAGCTTCTGACATATTTTTATTTACAAAAGTTTCGAAATTTTTTCTACTCTCACCTCGTGTCTTCCACCTTCAAAATCGGTGGTTAAAAAGGCTTTTAATATTTCCCAGGCCATGTCAAATTCCACGAAACGACCCGGAAGACTGATGATGTTGGCATTATTATGCATGCGGGTCAGTTGAGCCTGTTCCACACTCCAACACAAACCAGCCCTCACATTTGGATATTTATTGGCAGTTATTTGTGCACCGTTTCCGCTGCCACACATAATGATGCCTCTCTCATATTCGCCATCGTTTACAGCTTTAGCCAAAGGATGAATAAAGTCAGGATAATCAACACTATCGGTGCTAAAAGTACCCATATCTTTCATGGTATAACCATGCTCTTCTAATTTTTTTAAAAGAAATTCTTTCATTTGATAAGCCCCGTGATCGCAGGCAATGGGAATAATTTCCGATTTCATGAGCATATTGAGATTATTTAAATACAAAATTAATCTAAAATTGATAGGAAGGTATTTATATAAAAATATTAGCATCTATTTTTCAAACGGTGTATTGAATCAGTTAAAAAATGGATAACATTTGACTGTGTATCTGTATGAATTTGAAATAATATATTTTTGCCTGAAAGATTTTCGATAAAAAAAAGCATATATTTGATAAAAAATTAGTAAAAACCTGAAAACTATAGTATTATGAATAAAAAAATCGCACTTATCGCATTGGCTTTGTTATTTAATCTGAGCTTATTTGCTCAGTTTGAAGTTTTAACCGGCTCAGAAAATGGTACCTATTACAAATTGGCGCAGGATATGAATCAGTATTTGCCAGCTCAAACAGTGGTAAATGGCACAGATTCTTCGAGCGTCAGCTTCCTTAAAGTATTGTCAACCAGTGGAGCTATCTATAACTTCGATATGTTGGCCGACCCAAAAACATCGTCAAAAGTTGCGATGATGCAGTTAGATATGCTTCTTTTTAAAAGAGCCGAAGACATGATGAGAAATACAAATTCTACCAAAGACCTGGTGGTTCTTATGCCTTTAAATCTTGAGGAAATTCATTTGCTTGTTAAAAAAGGTAGCGATATTAAATCATTGCAAAATCTTGAGGGCAAGAAAGTTGGAATTGGGACTCCTTTCGAGGGAACATACAGCACCGCCATGTACATTCAAAATCAATCGAAAGTATTGTGGCTTAATAAAAACCTTTATACCCACGAATCCATGAGAGCCCTTTTGCTCGATCAAATTGATGCTTTCTTTATGGTAGCTGCTGCTCCAATTCAAATGTTGGCGGCCAATGCTGGCAACTCTCCTTTGCAAATGGAATTGGTTCCGCTCGAAAATATTAATGGCTGGGCCGATTATTATGTTCCCGAAACTATTGAAGTTGGGAGCTATATGTGGCAGCCAAACGCTGTTTCCACATTCAGCGTTCCCAGTGTTATTGTTGTGAATAAAGCTAAATTAACTGAGCAGGATATTGCCGCACTAAAGGCATGGCGTGCCAGCGTAATCCAAAATATCGACCAGTTAAAAGCTACAGGTCATCCTTCCTGGAGAACTGCCAATCCAGCAGTATTTGATGGAGCTATTTGGCCTGTATTGGAATAGATTTTCAAAAATACGAAGATTAAAAAAACCCCAAAGTTCTATGAGCTTTGGGGTTTTTTAGTATTTAGAATTGCCGTTTTACCGGGTTTCAGAAGTTTGGAGTTGGATTATTTTTTATTGGCAAAATCCCGACCAGCTCTCAAAGCATTGATATTGGCTTCGATAACGGCTTCGCCTTTGCGGAGAAAAATTTGTTTTATGGCTTCTTCGAATGCTTCAAATGGAATGTCGATATGCGATGAAGCAGCTCCCAAAATAACAATATTGCTCGATTTTGCCGAGCCCAAATCCTTGGCTATGCTATCGGCGTCGATGATGATGGTGTTTTTTCGTTCCTTAATTTTTGCTATTATCACATCTAAATCGGGGTAATCTGCAATGTTTACAAAGGGAGTGCTGTTGGTTATAATCCAGCCATCGCTGTGCAAATAGTCCACATATCGAAGCGATTCCATGGGTTCGACCGATAAAATAATATCGCAGGCTCCTTTTGGAATCAGGTCGGAAGCAATGGGTTTTGAAGAGACCCTGAAATGCGACTGAACCGCACCGCCTCGTTGACTCATCCCGTGTACTTCGGCCTGCTTCAGGTGCAAATTGTTGTTGATGGCTGCCATGCCAATGGTTGCTGCTATGGATAAGATACCTTGTCCCCCAACACCCGCTAATATAATGTCTGTTTTCATCTTTTCACTTTTTAGTTGTTTTTAATCCACATGTATTCAATAGTTTATGATACAAAACATTAGGTGGCTATCTGAGATTTAGTTCTCTGATACGCTCGTTTAATGCCACATTTCGGGTGGTTTGAATACACTGGCGGCGGGGAATTATAACAGAAACTCCGGGATAAGCCAGCTCCTTTTTCATAAGTTCTACCATGGTTTCATGGTTTTTCTTAATGGGAGTAAACACGATGATATGGTCTGGATCTACGCCAACGCCTTTGCAAATGTCTTCGATTTTTCCCAAAGCTGCTGAATCCTGACCGCCAGTCATGCCGGTGGTGAAGTTGTCGGAAATCATAACAGTGATGGGCGAACCTTCGTTTACCGCATCGATGAGTCCGGTAATACCAGAGTGGGTAAAGGTAGAATCTCCAATAACGGCAACGGCAGGAATAAGTCCGGCATCGGCAGCCCCTTTGGCCATGGTGATGGAAGCTCCCATATCCACGCAACTGTTGATGGCATTATAAGGAGGCAAAGCTCCCAAAGTATAGCAGCCAATATCGCTAAAAACTCTTCCGTGGCCATAATCACTAAGTGCTTCGTTTAAAGCATTGTAAGCGTCGATATGTCCACATCCAACGCACATTGCGGGTGGGCGGTTTTTTACTATTTTTTTAATCTCTTCATCTATCGTTGCTACCTCGTCTTCGCTGTGCAATTTCAGTGCTTTGGCAATGATGTTTGGATTGAGTTCTCCGTCGCGGGGAAGTGTTCCGTCTAAGCGGCCATGTACGTGTTCTTTGGCAAGATAGCCTTTCAATACCTCTTCAATAATTGGATAACCGTCTTCCAAAACCAGAACTTCCTTGCACTCGGTCATCAAACGCTCAACTTTTGTTCTGGGCATTGGGTATTGGCCAATTTTAAGAAGGGGGTGTTTGAGCTGGTCGTCGGGGAAATTTTCCATTAAGTAGTTGTAGGCCAAGCCGCAGGCAAGTATACCCAGCGATTTGTCTTCACCTTCGTAATAATGATTGAAATCGGAATGTTCCGAATCCTCAATAAATCCTATGAAGCTGTTCAGCAATCCCTTGTATTGAACTCTGGCTATGGATGGCAGAAGTACAAACTGAGTGGGATTTCCGGGTAGCGAAATGTTGTTTTGATCTAACAAAGGTTTCCGTTCTACGCCGGCTCTGGAGTGCGCCAAACGAGTGGTGATACGGATAAGAATGGGCACTTTGAATTTTTCGGAAAGCTGAAACCCCAAATAGGCCATGTCGTAGGCTTCCTGTTGACACGATGGCTCCAGAATTGGGATTTGTGCAAACTTACCATAATAGCGACTATCTTGCTCATTTTGAGATGAGTGCATGCTGGGGTCGTCGGCCACAGTTACCAACAATCCCCCATTACTTCCGGTAATGGCAGAGTTGATAAAGGCATCGGCAGCCACATTGAGTCCCACATGTTTCATACAGACCATGGCCCGTTTTCCGGCATACGACATTCCCAAACCAGCTTCCATGGCGGTTTTTTCATTGGTCGACCATTGACTGTGAATTTTTCGTTCCTGAGCCAGACGATAGTGCTGAACATATTCTGTTATTTCAGTTGAAGGAGTACCGGGATAAGCGTAAATTCCCGACATACCGCCGTCGATTGCACCTTGCGCAATGGCTTCAGCACCTAACAATAATAACTTTTGCATGAATTTTTTATGTTTTACCTGACCTCAAAACTATTCTGAGGTTTCTTGTGGACTTTTATTAGCTTACCTGAAGATATTCAGGCACCCCGGCCCCACGGGATTTTATAAATTTAGGCAAATTTAGTGATTAAAAAATATTCGTTTTAGAATATTTTTTTTCCTGCCAGAAATTTAGATTCTTTATAATTAGATGATTGACCTTTTGGATTCTTTCAATGTTTTCTGTGGTTGATGGATTTTATTCATCTGGATGTGAGACGGAGAAATAATACAAAAATCATTTGGGCATTTTTGGCAGAATAAATAGAATGAGTACTTTTGTTACTCAATTGGTTAGTTACCAGACATGCCTTTTAAAGGGTCTGTTTTTGCCTGAAAAAATTCAATTCCCCATAAAATCATTGATGGATTTGGGGAATCATAAAACAATGTAATTAAGTATTTTAGCTCATCAACGAATAGTAAAAAAGGAATTTTATGAATAACAGAAATCATATTATTGGGGTCATTGGACTGGGTTATGTGGGTTTGCCACTGGCCGTTGAATTTGGTAAAAAATTTAAGGTTGTGGGGTTCGACATCAATAAATCGCGCGTTGCTGAGCTCAATCAGGGCCACGATGCCACCCTGGAAGTAGAGGACGATAATTTGCTGGAAGCCTTGCGGGCTAAAAATGACTCTGGTTTAACCCTGAGTACAAATATCGACGATATCAAAGCTTGTAATATATATATAGTCACAGTGCCAACGCCCATCGATGAGTTTAAACGCCCCGATCTCACACCTTTAGTTAAAGCCAGCGAAACAGTGGGGAAGGTTATTTCCAAAGGTGATATAGTGATTTACGAAAGCACAGTTTATCCGGGAGCTACCGAAGAAGATTGTCTGCCGGTGATTGAGAAAGTGAGTGGCCTTAAATTTAATGTGGATTTTTTTGCAGGTTATAGCCCCGAACGAATCAATCCGGGCGACAAAATAAATACCCTGCTCACCATTAAAAAAATTACCTCAGGTTCCACCCCCGAAATAGCCTATGTGGTTGACGACTTGTACAACAGCATCCTGCTCAACGGAACCCACAAGGCATCGTCCATCAAAGTGGCCGAAGCTGCCAAAGTTATAGAGAATGCCCAACGCGACCTCAATATCAGCTTTGTAAACGAATTGGCACTGATTTTCGATCGATTGGGAATCGACACCAATGAGGTGCTGGATGCTGCTGGAACCAAATGGAATTTTATAAAGTTCCGCCCCGGACTTGTGGGTGGACATTGCATTGGAGTTGACCCCTATTATCTGGCATTTAAGGCCGAAGCTGTGGGTTACCATCCAGATGTTATCCGATCGGGAAGAAGGGTTAACGATAATATGTCGAAATTTGTGGCCGATAAAGTAATCAAGCTCATGATAAAAAAGGGGCTTAAGATACTCGATAGCAAGGTGTTACTTTTGGGGGTTACCTTTAAAGAGAATTGTCCCGACATAAGAAATACCAAAGTGGTGGATATTGTGGATGCGCTTCAGGATTTTGGTTGTCAGCTCGATATCTACGATCCCTGGGCCAATCCGGTGGAGGTGAAGCACGAGTATGGTATCATTACCATGGAGAAAAACGTGGATATCTACGCTAAAAAATACGATGCTGTGATTCTTGCTGTAAGCCACGAACAATTTGGTCAAATAGATTTTGCTCGTTTAACAAATGGCACTCAATCGGTAATTTTCGACATAAAAGGATTTTTGCCCAAGCATTTGGTCGATGGCCGGTTATAGTCCAATTTCCAATTAATACCCAAATTCATGAAATACAATCTCTCCAATCTCAAGGAGCTTGAGGCTGAATCTATTCATATTATCCGCGAGGTAGCCGCTGAGTTCGAAAATCCTGTGATGCTCTACAGCATTGGAAAAGACTCATCAGTAATGGTTCGACTGGCCGAAAAAGCCTTCGCCCCCGGCAAGGTTCCTTTTCCGCTGATGCATATCGACAGCAAATGGAAATTCCGTGAAATGATAGATTTCCGCGACCATTATACCAGGAGCAACAACTGGGACTTAATAGTCCATTTCAATGAAAAAGGTTTTGCGGAAGGAATTGGCCCTTTTAGCCACGGAAGCAAGGTGCATACCGACATCATGAAAACCCAGGCGCTGCTCAGCGGATTGGATAAATATAAATTCGATGCCGCCTTCGGTGGAGCCCGCCGCGACGAGGAGAAAAGCCGTGCCAAAGAGCGAATTTACTCATTCAGAGATAAATACCACCAATGGGATCCTAAGAATCAAAGGCCGGAGTTGTGGGATATTTACAATGCCAAAGTTCACAAGGGCGAGAGCATTCGGGTTTTCCCCATCAGCAACTGGACCGAGCTTGATATCTGGCAATATATCCGGTTGGAGAATATACCCATTGTTCCGCTTTACTATGCCAAAGAGCGGTTGGTGGTGAATGTGGATGGCAACTGGATTATGGTCGACGATGACCGAATGCCCCGTGAACTCAGGGAAAATGCAGAGATGAGAATGGTACGATTCCGTACCTTAGGCTGCTACCCACTTACCGGGGCTGTGGAGTCCGATGCCGATACCATTGAGAAAATAGTGGAAGAAATGATGACTGTAACCGTCTCTGAGCGCACCACCCGCGTCATCGACTTCGATCAGGAAGCCAGCATGGAGCAGAAAAAACGGGAGGGGTATTTTTAATTCTGAACACAGATAACACTGATTAGGCAGATGGTCACGAATCTATTATAAATATGTTACACGAAGAAATTACAAATAAAATTATTGAAGCTTATTATAAAGTGTACAATACTCTTGGCTATGGATTTTTGGAGAAGGTTTACCAAAAAGCATTAGTAATCGAATTGCACAAAATGGGGTTGGATTGTAAAGAAGAAATGCCAATAAAAGTATATTATGAAAATGTTATAATTGGAGAATATCGGGCAGACATTCTGGTCGAAAATTGTGTTTTAATTGAGAATAAAGCACATCCAGCCTTGGTGCAAGATGATGAATATCAATTAATCAATTATTTAAAAGGGACAAATATTGAGATTGGACTTTTGTTAAATTTTGGAAAGAAACCTGAATTCAAAAGAAAAATATTTTCTAATGACAGAAAAGAGTTTTCCGTGTAAATCTGCCTAATCCGTATTATCCGTGTTCATAAAACCGAATCATGAATAGAGACAAACTAAACATAAAAGAATTCCTGGATCAGGATCAGAAGAAAGACCTACTAAGGCTTCTCACCGCCGGTAGTGTAGACGATGGCAAATCAACCCTCATCGGGAGACTGCTCTTTGATAGCAAAAAAATCTACGAAGACCAGCTGGCAGCACTGGAACGCGACAGCAAACGCGAAGGCCACGCCGGAGAAGAAATAGACTATGCACTTCTGCTCGACGGGCTAAAAGCCGAACGCGAGCAGGGCATCACCATCGATGTGGCTTACCGCTATTTCTCCACAAGCAAACGCAAATTCATTATTGCCGACACCCCCGGACATGAGCAGTATACCCGCAATATGATTACCGGAGGTTCCACCGCTAACCTGGCTATCCTTCTGGCCGATGCCCGCAAAGGAATCATTACCCAAACCCGCCGGCACACTTATCTGGCTTCGCTGCTGGGCATAAAACACGTGGTTCTCGCAGTGAATAAAATGGACCTGGTAGATTTTTCGGAAGAAATTTTTAACCAGATATGCGAGGAGTATAAAGACTTTACCACCACGCTGCAAATTCCCGATATCACCTTTATTCCGGTTTCGGCTCTCAAAGGCGATAATGTGGTTGATATTTCCCCAAATATGCCCTGGTACCATGGGGAGAGCCTGCTGGGTTTTTTAGAAAATGTGCATGTGGCCAGCGACCGTAATTTCGACGATCTGCGTTTCCCCGTTCAATATGTAATTCGTCCAACCCTCGACTACCGTGGATTTGCTGGCAGAGTTGCTTCGGGAATCATAAGAGTGGGTGACGAAATCATGGCTTTGCCTTCGGGTAAGACTTCAAAAGTTAAAAGCATCCTCACCTCCGATGGAGCTGTCGATTTTGCCTTTCCTCCCCAATCGGCATCCTTTACCCTGGAAGATGAAATAGACATTTCAAGGGGCGAAATGGTCATTCATCCCCACAACAGACCCAATGTGGATCGCCATTTTGAGACCATGCTGGTGTGGATGGACGAAAAACCAATGGATCCCTATACTCAGTTTTACATCAAACATAATTCGCACACCTCCAAAGCCAAAATAGAATCCATTCAATATAAAGTTGATGTAAACACATTGGAAAAGAGTGAGATAGATCATTTTGAGCTCAATGAGATTGGCCGCGTTGTGATGACCACCACTCAGCCTTTGCTTTTCGATTCCTATAAAATGAATCGTCAAACAGGTTCGTTCATCCTGATTGATCCTGTTTCGCACAATACAGTGGCGGTGGGCATGATTATCGACCGGATTTCGGGGGAATATATGCCAGGTAAAATCACAGCCTTCGATAAGGAAGCCATTGTGAAGTCGGGAAGTTTAATCAACCCCGAATTGAGGGAAAAACGCTACGGTCAGCGGGGAACTACCTTGTGGATTACAGGTCTTCACGGAAGTGGAAAAAACCAATTGGCTTATACCCTGGAGCGCGCTCTGTTTGAGCAGGGGAAAACCGTGGTGGTTTTCGATGGCAAATCGATGAGGAGTGGGTTGAGTAAGGAACTGGATTTTAGTCCGGAAGACAGTGCCAAACACCTGATAAGAGTAGCCCATATGTGCAGGTTGCTCAACGATCAGGGCCTTATCACCATTTGCTCGTTTATCTCGCCCGACGAAAAAGTACGCGAACAGGTGAAAGACATTATTAATTATGGCTCAGACAACAGGTTTTATCTGTTTCATCTGAATATTCCGCTGGATTTATGCATACGAAATGACAAATACGGTCTCTATAAAAAGGCTATGGATGGCGAAATTGATTTCCTTCCCGGAATCAACAGCAATTACGATATTCCACAAGCTGCTGATATACTGATGGATAGCGAAACCATAGAGCATTTGGAGCCCATTTTCGAATTTTTACGAAAACAAGGAATCATTGCGGATTGATATGCCTAAAAATGCGAAATTTGGAACCTGAAATTAACAGTTAAGGAATTATAATCTGAATACACAAAACCTTAGAAATGAAAAATCTTAAAAACTCGAAAATATTAGTGACTGGCGGAGCTGGTTTTATTGGCAGCAATATGATAGAATACTTCCTCAAAAACAACAATGAGGTGGTTTGTTTAGACAACTTATCTACTGGTCACAAGAAAAACATTGTTGAGTTTTTAAAGCACCCCAATTTTCAGATGGTCGAAGGCGATATTCGTCATTTAGACATTTGTAAGCTGGCGGTGCGCGATTGCGAATATGTGTTTCATCAGGCTGCCCTAGGTTCAGTTCCGCGCTCTATCAAAGACCCGGTGACCACCAACTCGGTAAATATTGATGGATTTCTAAACATGCTTACCGCTGCCCGAGATGAAGAGGTGAAAAGGTTCATTTATGCCGCAAGCTCATCGACTTATGGCGACAGCAAAGAACTCCCCAAAATTGAAGAACGTGTAGGCCGACCCCTGAGTCCATACGCCATAACCAAAGTGGTGAATGAGTATTTTGCCAAGGTTTATAGCGAGTTGTACGGGCTCGAAACCATAGGATTGCGCTATTTCAATGTGTTTGGTAAACGTCAGGATCCCAATGGAGCCTATGCCGCCGTTATTCCGCTTTGGGTTAAAAAACTCATTGAACATGAATCACCAGTAATCAATGGCGATGGCTCTTATAGCCGCGATTTTACTTATGTGGACAATGTGGTTCATGCCAACGAAATAGCAGCCACCACATCGAAAGATGAGATTCTAAAAAATCTTGCCGCTTATTACAATGATTACAACGAAGCACAAGGAACACAAATTGAAGTGAGCCCTGTGGTGATGGACGTTTTTAACGTGGCCTACGGAGGAAATACTACCTTGTTTCAGCTATTCGATGCTTTGCGGAGCAATCTGGCCAAACACGATCCGGCCATTGCCCATGTGGATGTAACCATCGGCTCCAAACGTGCCGGAGATATTCCTCACAGTTTAGCATCGGTTGACAAAGCCAAAAAAGTTCTGGGATATAACCCCCAATTCAGTGCTGCCGAGGGTTTCGAAGCCGCCTGCCAGTGGTATTACGACAATTTGAAATAGATAATTGTTACGCTTCTGATAATTAAGTAATTGTTGCAAAGAATCGAATGAGTTTTTAAGTACTTTTACCATCGTTAACCGGTTTTAAAAGTATTTTCATGAGATTTATTCTTCCTGTTTTCTTTCTTATCGTTGTTTCAATGGGGGTTAAAGCCCAGGGAAATGGTCAGCTGGACGAGTTTTCCGATTTTTCCACATCGTTCAATTATTCATTTATCACCACCGATGGAGTTAAACTGAGCACAGATTTATATCTTCCCATCACTTCCGATAGTATGATGGTGGAATTGCCCTTTGGTAATGAAACCTTTGCTGTTCAAATTATTCCACGGGGAGTGCAGCTGCTTGTGTATGATTCAATAAACGGTATGCCCAATCCCAACCCGTTTCAACTCCCCATGGTTTTCACCCGAACACCCTACAATAAAGGACAGGACGATGCTTTGGCCATCATTATGAATATGCTGGGCTATGCTTATACCTTGCAGGATATGCGCGGACGCTACAATTCCGAAGGGGTATACTTCGCCATGTATTCCGATAGCTGGAAAAAAGATGCCTACCATCCCACCAAAAGTCATGCTCTCGATTTTACAGAACTAACAGATCCTTACAACTCCATCTATCATCAGGATGGACGTGAAAGCATTCAATTTCTTCAGGATAGCCTAATGTGGGCCTTCGATTTGAATAGCGATGGTGTTGCCGATACTATTGACAAGGCTTATAACGGAAGCTTGGCCATGTTTGGCGCTTCGGCCATGGGAAATTCACAATATCAGGCAGTTGCAGCCTATAAAAAAGACCCTGATAACAACGATTTAAAAGCCATTGTTCCCATTGTAGCCACTCTGGAATATTTCGATGGCGTGGTTCAACACAATGGTGTTTTTCGCCAGGCACTCATTACCAATTGGTTAAGCGGACAGATGGAAGATGTGGCGGTGGTAAATCCCAACGATACCGATGTTCAGAACAATATACACTCCACTTTCGACTATGGAAATCTGGAGCCGGATGATATTATCAACTTAGCCATCGATCAGTTTTCTGCTTTGCCCGATGACAATGGTTTTTCGGCCATGTACCCCAATTATTTGCAACGCTGCGATATGGATGCAAGTTTTGCCCCTGTTAACGAGCAAGGGGAGTCCGATGCCAACGGAAATTACAGCCGCTACACCAATATGGAAGTTCCAGCTTATCACCTGAGTGGATGGTGGGATATTTTTGTGGATGGGCAGATTGACACCTACCACCAAATCATGGATCATACTTCAGCACCCAATCGGCAGCTTCAGAAATTGGTCATTGGCCCCTGGACCCATGGCACCATTGGAATGGATTCGGTGGGCGATGTCCGCTACCCCGAAAGTGTTTTCGACATCAATATTCTCTACGGAGATATCTCCGACAACCCCGATAATATCAGAGTGGATAAAATTGTAGAGAGCGAAGTGCTTTCATACCTTCGGCAACAATTGAATTATCGCGATGAAAACTATCTGGACGAGCCTAAAATTTTAATACCCGAAAGCCATCAATGGCAAACCTATGGCCCCTATCTTTTGAGGATTCCATCGGCCAATTATTATGTTCGTTTTCCACGATTCATCAATTTCATTACCGGACACGAAGATTTGATTGGTTTGCCCATTGATCTTCAAATGCCCGATACTCTGCTCAGTCTCACCATCGATATTCCCGCCGATACATCCATTCAGGTTCCTAATAGTGAACCTGTTAACGATCCTGCTACCCCTGTAATTGATTTCAGGCAGGTAAAGAATATCAGGTTTTATGTTCCGGGGCCTGTAAACGATGGGGTGAGCGGTAACGAAAATCTGGGGAATTACTGGATGGAGACCGATGTTTTTCCGTTGGCGCACGGAGTGTTGGAGCAGCCCTTGTTTTTCGATTTTCAGTCGCAGTCCATTGTTCCAACACCACTATTGGATGACCAAATACCGTTGATGTATTTGCACGACCCCGAAAATCCTGTTCAAACTATTGGCGGGGGAAATCTGACCTTAACCACCCCCATAATACAAAAAACCAATGCAGGTCCGCTCAATCTTGCCAATCCGGTATGGGCGCCACTCACCATGGATAGGCCCGATGTGCTTCAGTTTGAAACGCAACCTTTTGCCGACAGTCTTTGCGTGATAGGATACCCAAAAATGAAGCTTTTTGTGAGTACCGAAGTTGATGGCGGAGGTCCCACAGATACCGATTTCTTCGTTAGGATATTGGATGTTTATCCCGACGGAAGAGAGCTTTATGTGTCGGAAGGCGCGGTAAACGGGCGAGCCAGAGAATATGCCCATTCCATTGCCCAGGGAAATCCCAACCCATTTGTGGAATACACAAATTTAGAATCAGGGCAGATTTATGAGCTGAATTTTAGAATGATGCCCATGGCGTATACTTTCGGTAAAGATCACAAGATGAAGTTGTTGGTAAGCTCGTCGAACTATCCTCGCTATCAATCGAACCCCAATTTACCCATAGAGAGCGGAGAATTTTTTAGAAGAGATGTGTTGGATGGCCAAACCTACAATTACAACGGCTCGGAAATGACCCCCAGAGTGGCCACCCAAAAAATTTATAACGCTCCCCAAATGCCTTCACAAATCCTTTTGCCGGTTTATCTGAATCACGATGTGGCTGTGGATGATAAGAAAAATGAAAAGAGGCAGATGCTGGTTTATCCCAATCCATCCCATGGGAAGGTGAATTTAATTACTGATAATCAGGAATATAAAATTTTGAAAGTTAGTAATATGAGTGGTCAAAATATCATTACATTAGAAAATAATTTATCCAATACTGAGCTGGATTTAACTAATTTTGACCCCGGAATTTATCTTTTTGAGGTCCATCAGAAAAATATAAAGATTGAAACTCTTAAAATTGTAATTTTAAAATAATCAATATCAATATAATACATAATTATGGAATACTTTTTTCTTATTCTTGGAATGGCAATCCTTATCTATTCAGCCGATCTTTTGGTTAAAGGAGCCTCATCTTTTGCAAAAATGATGAAAGTTTCAAATTTAATGATTGGTTTAACGGTGGTTGCTTTTGGAACATCTTTTCCCGAGTTAATCGTTAATATTTTTGCCAGTTCTACCGGAAACAGCGATTTGGCTGTTGGAAACGTAGTCGGGAGTAATCTGGTGAATATCCTTTTGATTTTAGGTATATCAGCAGTCGTTAAACCATTGCTTGTTCAGAATACCACTGTACGATACGAAATACCGCTCAGTGTATTGGCTACTGGAATTTTATTTGTTGTTGCTAACGATACTTTGATTAATCCTGCGAATCCGAGTATAATTAATGCATCTGATGGTATCATTTTTCTTTTCTTTTTCAGCATATTCATCTACTATACCTTCGTGATAGGAACCTCGGGCAATACATCTACTGATGAAGGCGACGATGTTAAAGAAATGAGTAAGCTAAAAAGTACCTTATTAATTCTGGCTGGATTAACGGGTCTGTATTTCGGAGGCAAGTTTATTGTTGAGAGCGCAACAACCATAGCAGAGTCACTTGGGATGAGTCAGTATGTTATTGGAGTACTGGTAGTTGGTGTTGGTACAAGTCTGCCTGAATTAGCTACGTCGGTTGTAGCCAGTTTAAAAGGAAATGCCGACATGGCTGTGGGAAATATTGTGGGGTCAAATATTTTTAATATCCTTTTCATTCTTGGAATTAGTTCAATTATGGCCGATATACCATTCAATCCTGTTGTAAATACCGATATTCTCCTGGTATTAGCCGCCACTATATTGCTCTTTATATTTGTTTTTACAGGAAAGGGTAGAAAAATTGACAGAATTGAAGGCTCTATATTTATTGTACTCTATTTAGCCTACGTGGTTTATATTTTGAATTAAGAGTCTCTTTTTTCCTGAATAATTTTATTCCGAATCACCATAAACCTTGATTAAGTTTGTCGCGAAGGATAATTATGTAGATTTGCCCTTCTAAAAATAAAAGAATGTCAGCATATTTAGAATCCAATTACAGGAAAATCACCACCCATGTTCTCAATGAGATGAAGCATAGGGGCGAAAAGATTTCCATGCTCACTGCCTATGATTATTCCATGGCTACCTTGCTCGACAGCGCCGGAATCGATGTGATTCTGGTGGGCGATTCGGCTTCGAATGTTATGGCGGGCCACCGAACCACTTTGCCCATTACTCTGGAACAGATGATTTATCATGCATCGAGTGTAATGCGTGGTGTTGAACGTGCCTTAGTTGTGGTCGATTTGCCCTTTGGTACTTACCAGGGAAATAGCAAAGAGGCTCTGCATTCTTCCATCAGAATTATGAAGGAAAGCGGTGCCAACGCCATAAAAATGGAAGGTGGCGAAGAGATTTTGGAATCCATAAACCGTATTCTTTCTGCTGGAATTCCTGTGATGGGACATCTGGGTTTAACCCCCCAATCCATCCACAAATTTGGAACCTATGTGGTTAGGGCTAAGGAAGATGCCGAAGCCGAGCAGCTTATCAGCGATGCCATTAAACTTGAAAAAGCCGGATGTTTTGCCTTGGTTCTTGAGAAAATTCCAGCTGAATTGGCTAAGAAAGTTCAAAGCATGCTGAAGATTCCTGTTATTGGCATTGGAGCCGGAATGCATGTGGATGGACAAGTGCTCGTTCTACACGACATGCTGGGCATAACTCAGAAGTTTTCCCCACGTTTTTTACGTCGCTACCACAATTTGAGTGAAGAAATTAAAGGATCGGTGCAGGCTTATATTAAGGATGTGAAAACCGGCGATTTCCCCAACGAGAGAGAGCAGTATTAATCCATTCCCCTTGCTTATTTTACTCCCTTCCACTCATCAAAGAATTGATTGAGATAAAGCTCCATGAACTTATGTCGTTCTGTTGCTAATTTTTTAGCCTCCCCGGTATTCATTAAATCGGTGAGCAAAAGCAGTTTTTCGTAAAAATGATTGATGGTGGGGCTGCTGCTCTTTTTGTATTCATCTTTCGATGCATATTGAGTTGGAGGAATATCAGGGTGATAAATCAGCCGTTGTTTATGGCCACCATAGGCAAAAGCCCGGGCAATTCCCATGGCTCCCAGGGCATCTAAGCGGTCGGCATCCTGAACAATTTTGCCTTCCAGAGTGCTGGGAACAAGTCCTTTGCTGAACGATATTTCCCTGATGATGCTAACAATTTCATGTATTTCATCCTGGTCAATGCCAATACTCGTCAACAATTCTGTTGCTTTTTGGGGGCCAATATTTTCGTCTCCGTCATGAAATTTGTGGTCGGCAATATCGTGCAATAGGGCTGCCATTTCAACCACAAAAACATTCACCGGATAATGCGAAGCTATGGCCAGAGCGTTTGTTCTCACCCGATCAATATGCCACCAATCGTGACCTGTGCCTTCCGATTCGAGGAGGTTTTTAATATGACTTTCGGCAAGTTCTATGTGTTTATTTTTGAGCGGCATAGTCTACGAGAGCGTTCTCATGGCCACTACCGGATCGAGTTTGCTGGCCTGTATGGCAGGCATGAGTCCGCTGATGAGCCCAATGACAGAAGAAACTGCGATACCTAAAATAATATTGCTTTCGTTGAGCATCATGGGCCAGTCTAATCCATAAGTTACAGAAAGACTGAGTATTAGAACCAGTATTAATCCAAACAGCCCTCCGAGCAATGAAAGAAAAACGGCTTCGAAAAGAAATTGTGTGAGTATAAAATAGTTTTTAGCCCCCAGCGATTTTTGAATACCGATGATATTGATTCTTTCGCGCACCGAAACAAACATGATATTGGCGATTCCAAATCCCCCCACCAGCAGAGAGAACCCGCCTATGACCCAGCCAATTCCCGCAAGCATGCCAAAAAACTGGTCGAAGCTGTTGGATATGATGCTGGTTTCGTTAATGGCAAAATCGTCGTCGGAGCCGGGTTTCAGGCTGTGGGAAGCCCTTAAAATTCCGGTTAATTCGCTTCGCAGTTCATCGTTCGAAATGCCATCTCTGGCTTTTACCATGATGATATTTCCGCTGTATTTTAGATCCACAAACGATTTGGTGAAATTGAGTGGAATTATTACTTGTTTATCGGGGGAATTTCCAAAAGTATCTTCGCCTTTCTTTTCCAAAACTCCCACCACATAGGTTTTAATCCCGCCAATTTTAAACGATTTTCCTTCGGGATCTTCGTTGGGGAAAAGATTTTCGGCAATATCAGATCCTATCAACGCAACCTGACGGCCATTGGCACTTTCGGAGGGGGTGAAATACCGGCCCTTTGCTATCTGAACTTCCATTACAATATTGTAACCATGCGATACGCCTTGAATTTCAATATCTTCCATGATATTGTTGCCGTTTTTCAGGGTTTTTTGGTTATGAACAAAAAATGCCACCGACTCGGTAAGCTGACTACGTTTTTCAATGATTTTTAAATCGGCTAAGGTGGGTTGCGGACGATTCATGTATTTCCACCAGGGGGCATTTCCGTCGGTCATCCAGGGCCATTTTTGAATAAACAATACATTGCTGCCCAGCGAATTAACGCTATCCCGAAGTTGTTTTTCGAGGGAGTCGAAAATGGTAAAAACGGAAATAACCGCAAAAATACCAATGGTAATACCCAGTAGCGATAAAAAAGTACGGGTTTTGTTCACCACAAGCTCCCTTATGGCAAACAAATAACTTTCGCGAATCAGCTTTAAATAAATCATAAACCAACTATTTGTCCATAGGACGTAATTTGTCGATAAAGGTAACAAAAAGATAGGGCTGATTTGTTTTTTAAAATTCTTTATGATAATAGGAGCTGGACAGTTTTTTATTAATTCCACAAGCTCATGTAATTCCAATGAGTTGAAGCTACGTTACCACAGACGAATCTTTTTTTTGTTGATTGGGATTTTGACAGGCTGAAAGCCTAACTTATTTCAACAAGGTGCAAAGCACTTTGTTAAGAACAAAGACCAATCGGGCAGCCTGAAAGGCTAACTCAAAAAAGCATATCACAAATGCCCGGCAATCGCCAACCCGCCTCGGCCAAAATGTTGATTTTTCAAGCGTTGTAGAAAATAGTAACGGACTATGGCTGTTTTTCATTTTACTCCTGACCCTGGTGAAAAACTAGTAAAATTGAGCTCTTTTCCCGTATCAATTTCAAAAATAAGCCCGTAATAATTTCAAGGTTTATTACTCAATAAAAAAACCCGTAGCAAACTGTTGCAACGGGTTATGACGGGGGCACTTAAAATATGATAATTATTCCATAATTGCTTTAATACCAGGAAGTTCTTGTCCTTCCATATATTCTAAAAGGGCTCCTCCACCGGTTGAAACATAGCTTACTTCGTCGGCCAGATTGTATTTGTTTATGGCAGCAACTGAGTCGCCACCACCAATAAGGCTGTAGGCTCCGTTTTTGGTTGCTTCGGCTACTGCAAGTGCAATAGCTTTGGTTCCATGAGCAAAATTCTCCATTTCAAAAACACCCATAGGACCGTTCCACAGAATGGTTTTGCTGCGGAGGATTACTTCTTTGAACATTTCGCGCGATTTTTCTCCAATATCCAAGCCCATCCATCCGGGTTCTATCTGATTGGCAGGTGTTTCCTTGCGGTTGGCGTCGTTGGCAAAATTATCGGCAACTATGGCATCCACAGGCAAATAGATATTGATTCCTTTGTCGATGGCTTTTTTCATCAAGGAGGTAGCAACGTCTAATTGTTCCAGTTCGACCAATGAATTTCCAATTTCGCCACCCTGAGCTTTAATAAAAGTGAACATCATTCCACCGCCAATGATGATATTGTCGGCTCTATCCATCAGATTTTCGATAATACCGATTTTGTCAGAAACTTTGGCGCCGCCCAAAATAGCGGTAAAGGGTTTTTGTGAATCGTGTAATACTTTGTTCACACTGGCTATTTCGTTGGCCATTACATAGCCAAACATCTTGAATTCAGGGAAAAACTCTGCTACTATGGTGGTGCTGGCATGGGCGCGGTGTGCGGTTCCAAAAGCATCGTTCACATATACATCGCCATGATGGCTCAGCTTTTCGGAGAAATCTTTGTCGCCCTTGGTTTCTTCTTTATAGAAACGAAGGTTTTCGAGCAGCAACACTTCGCCGCCTTTAAGACCAGCGCTCAGCTTTTCGGCTTCTTCACCAATACAATCGTTGGCAAATTTTACTGCAACACCCAATTTTTCCGAAAGGGTTGGAACTAAGTGAACTAATGAATATTTATGTTCGGGACCAGTTTTTGGCCGGCCTAAATGCGACATTAAAACCACAGAACCACCATCGTTCAGTATTTTTTTAATGGTTGGAATGGCCGCATTTATTCGGGTTTCGTCGGTAATTTCGAATTTGTCGTTGAGCGGCACATTAAAATCCACACGAATCAGAGCACGTTTGCCCGCAAAAGAAATGTCATCAATTGTTTTCATCTGTCATTGTTTTTTAAAACCATACGATACAAACCTATGCTGCCTTCTATCTCTGCTGGATGGAATAGCAACCATCAATCTGTTGCGCATTCATTATTAAATTTTTTATTGTTTTTGTTTGTATATTCAGTCACAAATTTAGAAATTTTCGGTGAATATCGAAGATTTCGTTTGTTTAATAAATTAAGAATACAGCGAATATCTCTGGTATTTTTTTTGGAATAACTATTCGTGCGAGAATGAGTGTAAAATAAACATTATAAGCTATATATGAAATAATTTCTGGAGCAGAACAATTTTTTTTAATCAGTATTTTTCTGTTTTTTATTTTTAATTATTCTAAATAAAAGAAATTGTTTATTTTTGTGGTTCATTTGAAAAACGATGATCAAATGTAGATTTTCGATTTAAAAAATCAACCCATGAAGAGCGAAACAAATAAAGAGACTTTTGAAGCCGTAAAAAAAATTTTTACAGAATATTTGCAGAAAAACGGACAACGGAAAACCCCTGAGCGTTACACCATTTTAGAGGAAATTTACAATACCGAAGGCCATTTCGATATAGAAACGCTCTATATTAAAATGAAGAACAATAAGTACAGGGTGAGCCGCGCAACGCTCTACAACACCATGGAGTTGCTTTTGGAATGTAGCTTAGTAACCAAGCATCAGTTTAGTAATAATTGTGCCCAATTCGAAAGGTCGTTTAAATTTCGTCAGCACGATCATTTTATTTGCCTCGACGATGGAAGCGTTTTGGAATTCTGTGATCCCAGACTTCAGGAAATCAAAGACAGCATCGAAAAGCTGCTCAACGTTACCGTTACCAGTCATTCGCTCACTTTCTACGGAACTTGTAACAACCATAAACCCGTTGACAAATACAGCATGAAATAAAACCCCCGAAATTGGCGTTATGACTTGTTTAAGATTTAATATCTTTGTCGTAAGCCTATTGGAATGAATATTTACAACCATCAAAACAAGCTCAAGTTTTTACTATCGGCCATCGGAATTCTTATAGTTTCGGTTTCGCTTTGGTACACCAATTCCCTTGTTAATCAAATCCGAATTAACGAGCGCAACAATATGGAGTTGTGGGCCAACACCATTGTGAAGAAAGCCCAGCTGGTGAGCTCCACCGATTCTCTTTTCAGGATTTTGAAAATTGAAGAACGTAAACGGGTTTCGTTGCTGGCCAAGGCTTACCAGAAAATTTCGGCCAATACTCCCGACGAAGATTTAACCTTCTATCTGGATTTGCTCCGCGATAATACTACCATTCCAGTGATTCAAACCAATGGCAAAAGAGAAATTCTGAGCAAGGTAAATATCGAGTTTACCAGCGACACAGTAGCCTATCTGCGGGGACAACTTTTGGAAGATTTTAGCGAATATAAGCCCATTGTGCTGGAGTATCTGGAATCGGATAAATTCTATTTGTACTATAAAAATTCATTGATATACAGCAGAATTCAGCAGATTATCGACGATTTGAATAAGTCATTTCTCGAGGAAATTGTGTTGAATTCGGCTTCGGTACCTGTAATAGTGACCGACAGCACCCTGAGTAAAATTGAGCAATACGGAAATATTCCCCCCGAAATTTCAAAAGATTCGACACTTTTGGCCGAGCTTATTGAACAAATGCAGGATCAGAATCCGCCCATTATCATCAATTTGCCACAGTCAGGACAGCGATATATCCTTTACAAAGATTCACAGCTTCAAACCCAGCTTAAATATTTTCCGGTGGCTATTTTGGTGGCTATGGCCATTTTTATCATACTTGGATATCTCATTTTCAGCACTTCGCGAAAGGCGGAACAAAATCAGGTTTGGGCGGGATTGGCCAAAGAAACTGCCCATCAGCTGGGAACTCCCTTATCGTCGATGATGGCCTGGATCGATTTACTCAGAATGCAGGGAGTGGACGACAGCTCCCTCGACGAGCTGGAAAAAGATGTGCACCGACTCGAAATTATCACCGACCGGTTTAGTAAAATTGGGAGTATTCCCAAGCTCAATTTGAGCGATGTGGGCTTGCTTGTCAACGATTTTGTGGATTATTTTAAAGCCCGAACTTCGAAAAAAGTTCAATATACCATTGATATTAAGGCCGAAAACGGAATGAGTATTCTGGCTCCGGTGAACGAGCCCCTATTTGGATGGGTGATAGAGAACCTTTGCAAAAATGCTTTGGATGCCATGGCGGGCGATGGGAAAATCCACATTGAGATTACCGAAGACAGCCAGTTTGTAAATCTCGATATTTCTGATACCGGAAAGGGAATTCCGTCGAACAGGTTCAGGAGTATTTTCCGCCCGGGCTATACCACCAAAAAACGGGGGTGGGGATTGGGTTTGTCGTTGGCTGACAGGATTATAACCAATTACCACAAGGGGAAAATTTTTGTAAAGAAATCGGTCATCAATCAGGGGACTACTTTTAGAGTTCAGCTTCGCAAATCGGGTTTGCTACAGAAATAAGATTTTCTATTTCCTGCCGAAGTGTCTCAGGTGTGAAATTTGTTAGTATTTCCAGTCTGAAATCACTTTCATATCGAGGCAAATGCTGTTATCCAATATACCCAACCGCTTCGTACTCGCTTTCCAAGACTTCCAAAGGAAATCCTGACCACAGAGTGGTCAAATGTTTATAAAAACAAGCAGAAGATAATGGAAACCCGACTCCAGCGGAGTCGCACAAAGCATGGGAGCTAAAAAACAGCCAATTAGAAATCTGACTATTTGAAATCTCATCATGACAGGCTGAAGGCCTAACTCATTTCAACAAGGTGCAACGCACTTTGTAAAGAACAAAACACCAATCAAGCAGCCTGAAAGGCTAACTCAAAAAGGCATATTACAAATATTTAATAAAAAAGGATATCTGCAATTTTTACGCCCCAATTTCTAAAAATGGAGATTGCAAAAACAAGATTTTCTATTTCCTGCCCAGGGGGAAAAATCGGCTTACTTTCTTCTGATATTCAGCGTATTCAGGATATTTGGATGCGCTAATTTCCTCACTAAACTGCGAGCTTCCCTGAAATAAAACCACCAGTAACAACGCTCCGGCTATGCTCCAGTTCAAGGGCTGTCCGGAGGCCGAAATACTGAAGAGATAAAAGCTCAACCAAATGGCTTGCTCCGCGAAATAGTTGGGATGACGCGACAAAGCCCATAACCCTTTGTTGAGAAATCCACGCTTGGAATCGGCATCTAATGGAGCCTTCTGGCGGATTAATGTCCATTTTTTCGATTGAAAATCCCATTGCTGTTGGTCGGCTATGGTTTCGAAAACTATGAAAAACAACATGAGTCCGGCAGCTATATAATCGATGATTCCCAGCGGGCTATCCGCAAATTGAAGAGCAATAATGGTGGGAAGTGTAAAAAGTAAAATGAGTATGTTTTGGTAACCCGAGATAAAAAACAAGTTAAACAGCGACCATTTCCAGCGGGGCTGAAATTCTTTCTTTTTGCGAAGTATTTCCCAGCGGTAATCTTCGCGGCCTGTCCAGAATTTGAGGGTATAAGCTCCGTGACGCGAGAAATTATAGGTGAGACGAAGTCCCCAAAGGCTCACCATAATGGCCATAAGCACCAAACGCGGATTCCACTGACCATAATAAGCCACAACCCAGGCATAAGCCAAAGGAATAAGACTCCAAAGCTTGTCCACCTGACTGTTATTCCCCGAAAGCTCCCCCACCACAAAACTGTAGGAGATAAATATAATACAGAGTGTTATCAATGAATTCAGGGCTGTCCATTCGAGCTCCCCCAACGGGGTTGCAAAAAAATAGGAGAAAACCGGAACAACGAGTAAGGTTACAATAAGCAGAATAGCGGTAGTTATTATTTTCATGGTCAATAAGTTATGAGTAATTGTTAAATTTTTTTGCCCGCAAAGGCGCTGCCTTTTATATTTAGGTGGTCAAATTTAGCATTTACCTCCAAACTTCGACCCACAAAAGGGAAAATAGAGAAAAAAATGTGGACTTTAGTTTTAGGGAAACTCAACTATTCCTGCCTGTTTCCTTTCAAAATCAGCCGCAGCGCGGTGTCTTTGGTAATGTAGGCCCATCCCCAATTGATAAAGATAATAATCTTGTTTCTTACACTCAGAATGAGCATCAGGTGCAGAAACATCCAGATGACCCAGGCAATAAATCCTTTGAATTTTACAAACGACAAATCCACCACTGCCTTGTTGCGGCTCAGGGTAGCCATGGAGCCCAGGTCGGCATATTCGTAATCGCGGGTTGGCTTTTCTTTGGCAATATTCTTTAGATTTTTGGCCAATGTTTTAGCCTGATTGATAGCCACATTGGCCACCTGAGGATGACCTTTGGGGTATTTTTGTGTTTCCATATAGGCCATATCGCCCAGAACGAAAACATCGTTGGAGTTTTGCAATAGGTTTATTCTGTTCACTTTCAGTCTGTTGCCTGGTGCCATGGAATCAGCAGGAATACCTTCGATGGTATTGGCGGTTACGCCCGCTGCCCAGATTACCGTTTTGGTTTTCAGGGAATTTCCGTTGTTAAACAGCAGCACTTCGCCATCGTAGCTTTTGACATAAGTCTCTGTAAACACTTCAACCCCAATTTTATCAAGATATTGCCGCGATGCATTTTTGGCGGTATCGCTCATATTGTTCAGGGTGTTTTTGCTTCCTTCGATGAGGATGATGCGAAGTCGTGAAAAATCGATGCGGTAATAATCGCGGGGCAGCACGTTTTTCTTGATTTCGGCAAAAGCCCCCGCCAATTCAACGCCCGTTGGCCCGGCACCCACAATAACGATATTGAGCAGGCTTTCCTTTTTCTCTTCCTCCGCCGAAATAATATCTTCGAAAGTCTGGAGAATATGGTTTCTGATGGAGATGGCTTCGTAGGTAGTTTTAAGAGTGAGTGCGTTGCGGCTAAGTTCTTTATTTCCAAAGAAATTGGTTTTGCACCCCAGAGCCAGCACAAGATAATCGTAGTTAAAACTGCCGATGGAGGTGGCAATAGACTTTTGTTCAATATTCACCGAAATAATTTCTGCCAGGCGAATACGTACGTTGGTCATTCTGCGGAAAACATGGCGCAGTGGAAAAGAAATACTCGATGGTTCAATTTGCGAAGTGGCCACCTGATAAAACAGTGGTTGAAACTGATGGTGGTTAATTTTATCGATGAGAATAACGTCGAATAATTTGGGATCCAGACTTTTAATAAAATTGAGTCCGGCAAATCCGCCCCCTGCAACAATAATTGTTTTTTTGTTCATTTCGTGTTGGAATTCGCCGGCAAAGTTAAGGGAATTGGGGGAATATTAGAACACGAATTCCAAAGATTCAACGGATTTGAACAGATTAAATCCGCGAGTATCCACCAAATCTGTGTAAATCTATGGACAAAAAAACTGAATCCACAGATTCCACAGATTAACACCGATTAAATCCGTGAGCATCCGCCAAATCCGTGTCATCAGTGTTCAGCAAGCGAAGCGGAGCAAACGTCAATCATCAATCCAATGTCAAGATTACCAGAAGAATCCCAGTCTGCCGCCAGGCAGGCGTGATAATCAGCGTTAATTCGTGGACAAAAAAAAGAAAACTGAATCCACAGATTACACAGATTAACACCGATTAAATCCGTGAGTATCCGCCAAATCCGTGTCCTCCGTGTTCCCCCATCAAACACTTCGACTACGCTCAGTGTCCGGAGACGTAACAACGAACAACGAACAAAAAAACAAAAAACAACGAACAACTCTTTACCATCCCTTACAATTCTTTACAAAAAAAATCCGTGATAATCTGCGAAAATCTCTATCTGCCGCCAGGTAGACGTGGACAAAAAAACTCTGAATCCACAGATTACACAGATTAACACCGTGACTATCCGCCAAATTTGTGTCATCAGTGTTCTCCAAGCGAAGCAGAGCAAGCGACAACCCCCAATCCAATGTCAAAAGTCTCGAAGAATCCGTGTAAATCTGCGAGAATCTCTATCTGCCGCTAGGTAGACGTGGACAAAAAAAGAAAACTGAATCCACAGATTCCACAGATTAAAACAGATTAAATCCGTGAATATCCGCCAAATCCGTGTCCTCCGTGTTCCCCCATCAAACACTTCGACTACGCTCAGTGTCCGGAGACGGAACAACGAACAACGAACAAAAGGAACAATGAACAACCCTTTACCATCCTTTACAAAAAAACATACAATCTGCACAATAAAAATTCCATAATATGCACAGTATATTTCCTTAAATTTGCACAATAGAATATTTTTTATATCTTTGATTTGAAATTAAAATTTTTATTATGAGTTATTTAAAGAGAATAGCTGAAGAAGATCTGATAGAGAAATTATCTGCTTCGGGTGCAGTGCTTATAAAAGGACCAAAATCATGTGGAAAAACAGAAACAGCTAAACAATATGCAAAAAGCTTTGTAGAAATTGATCGCGATATTCAGGTTCCGGTTATCATGGCCACAAATCCTCAGCTTTTACTGCTGGGCAATACCCCCCGATTAATTGACGAATGGCAGGAACAACCCGAAATCTGGAATTATATACGGCACGAAGTCGACGACCGTAAAGCCAAAGGCCAATTTATTCTTACAGGCTCAGCCAATCCTAACGACAATATTAAAATGCACAGTGGGGCAGGGCGTTTTACTGTAGTGCAAATGGATACGCTTTCATGGCAGGAATTGGGCTACTCCACCGGAATAGTTAAAATTTCGGATTTACTGCAAGGATCTTTTCCTGCTTTTAATGATACTGGGGTTTCGCTCGATTTTATAATTGATAAGATGCTGATAGGTGGTTGGCCCGCTTTGTTGAACGAAAGCACAAAAAACGCCATCAAAATGAATAGTGGCTATGTTGATTTACTTTGTGAAGTAGATATGAGCAGGGTTACGGGAGTTAAACGCGACCCTTTAAAAGTGCGCAGTTTATTACGGTCAATCGCAAGAAACACAGCCACTCTTGTTGATAATGCAACATTAGAGCAGGATGTAAAAACATCTGATAGAAATGTAGTTTCCCGAAATACAATCACAGAATATCTTGATGCCCTGTCACGCTTAATGGTTTTGTACGAACAACCTGCTTTCAATCCACATATTCGTTCATCGGCATCCTTGCGCAAATCGCCCAAACGACATCTGTGCGACACGTCTTTGGCTGCAGCAGCATTGGGGTTAAACAAAGATTCGTTGCTAAAAGATATAAAATATACCGGATTTTTATTCGAGTCATTGGTTACCCACGAGCTCAATGTATATGCCAAAGCAAATGACGCAAATGTGTTTCATTACAATGATTCTTATGGTTTGGAAGTTGACGCTATCGTACAGAAACGAAATGGCGATTATGCTGCCTTTGAAATAAAGCTCGGTGTAGGATACATCGAAGAAGCCGCCCAAAATCTTAAAAAATTTGCATCCAATATTGATCCTATCAAAATGGGAGCACCCCAATCATTAAACATCATCACCGGAACAGGAATGAGCTATCAACGAACCGACGGAATAAACGTGATTTCCTTAGCATCCCTGGGTAAATAGTAAAATGAGCGGAAAAAGAGATAAACGATGATAGGAGAGATGAGTGATGAGCGGAGAGTTGTGAGAGAGGAGAAGTGAGAGACTTCGGGACTCGGAGACTTGGAGACGGGTGCAGAACTGGATTTGCCTTAGGAAAGAGTAACTAGTAATTAGTCATTAGTCATTAGTGGACAAAAAAGAACAATGGATCCACAGATTACACAGATTATCACCGATTAAATCCGTGAGTATCCGCCAAATCCGTGTCATCCCTGTCTGCCGCCAGGTAGACGTGTTCATCCATCAAACACTTCGACTCCGCTCAGTGTCCGGAGAACAACTCTTTACCATCCCTTACAATACTTTACAAAAAAAATCCGCGAAAATCAGCGCTAATCCGTGGACAAAAAAAGAAAACTGAATCCACAGATTACACAGATTAACACAGATTAACACAGATTAAATCCATGTCCATCCGCCAAATCCGTTTCATTCGTGTTCCCCCATCAAACAATTCGACTTACTTCGGCTTACTTCGACTGCGCTCAGTAACCAACGCTCAGTAACCGACGCTCAGCAACCATCGCTCAGTGTCTGGAGACTGAACAAAGAACTGATATCTCATAACCCAGGTTGCTAAGAAGTTTAGTTGATAACTTTACAAAAACATGTAAATTTATGGCAACAAAACAAATTAAACCAACCAAACAAGTGAGAACCTTTAGTGAAGAATTTAAAAAGGAAAAAGTAAAGTTGATAAGTGAGGGTAAAGTCAGTGTTTTAGAGATAAGCAGGACATATCAAGTTACTACCACCGCAGTCTATAAATGGATTGCTAAGTATAGCACATTACCAAAAACCGAACGAATAGTAGTTGAAAAAGTAAGCGAATCAACCAAGAATGTTGAGTTGATGAAGAAAATAGCTGATTTAGAAAGAGTTGTAGGTCAACAGCAACTGAAAATGATCTATTTAGAAACCGTCATAGAGTGTGCAAACGAACTAGCAGGGGAAGATTTTGAAAAAAAGTACAAATCAAGGCAATCGAAGTAAGTTTACAGAAGATTGTCGGACGTTTTAGTAAAACCGCTCTTTATAAAACAGCAGGAATTACAAGACAAGGTTATGAAAAACAAAAGCAAAAACAAAGCAAAGAGCAAGAACAAGCAAGTTCATTGAAACAGCGGATCATAGATGCGAGGAGACAACACAAACACATGGGTTCACGAGTAATGTATCATTATTTAGGAATAACCCAAATGGGCATTAACAAATTTGAAAGCTTTGTGTCCGTATCAGGATTAACCGTAAGAAAGTTAAAAAAACGTGTCATCACAACTGATGGTGTTCGAGAAGAGCAAGACGAAAATCTAACCTACGGATTGAAACTAAATAACATCAATCAATTGATGGCAGGAGACATAACTTATCTGATTTTCAAAGAGACTAAATATTATGTATTCACTTTAAAAGATGCCTATAGCAAACGTATAATTGGACTTTATGGCAGCAATAACATGATGGCAATCAATGCAGTAAGAACGTATTTACAAGCAAAAAGATTACGTGGGACAAGCATAAAACATTGTATACATCACACCGATGCAGGGAGTCAATACAAATCTACTACCTATAAAAAACTCTTAGCCAAAGACGAAATTAAGATGAGTATTGCAGACAATTGCTTGGAAAATGGAATGGCAGAACAGTTAAATAGTGTTATAAAGAACGATTATATTATAGATGCAATTAAAGACGTAAAACATTTAAATACAATCCTAAACAAGATAAAGCATTTGATAAACCATGACAGACCCGTAGCAGCATTGGGATATAGAACACCAGTTCAGTTTGAAAAATGGTTAGAAACCATATCAGAAGAAAATAGACCTGTAATTGAAATGTATGATTTTACCAAAACTGAGTTGGGAACTTTTAGTAAGGAATAGCAACAAAAAAGTTGATGCCATTCAACTAAAAAAAACAGTATTTTTACGAAGTAAAAATACTGCATACAACTTTTTTCGTTGGTCAAAGGTATTCCTGGTTGCCTTGAGTTCCCAGCAACAAGACAACTTCCGCTTCTCAATGACAAAACAAAGTAATGTAATTATAAATGAATATTAAAATTGAGTTATTAACTTAAAGTTTAGAAAATTAAACTTATTAGCAACCAATTTTATGAGAGGACAAACAAAGAACAACGAACAAAGAACAACGAACAAAGAACAAAGAACAAAGAACAAAAAAAAGACAACAACCGTATCATACAAATAGTGTACTATTGTTAATTAATTATGAATCAAGTAGGTAAACCCGTTTTAGGAAAAGATTTGATTGGACGTGAGCAGGAACTCCGTTTAATAAAAGAGCTTCTGCTAGCTGGTCAGTCGGTGGTAATTATTGCACCACGCAGAATGGGAAAAACTTCTTTGATGATTGAACTCATAAATCAATTTAAAGAAGAAAACTTCTTTATCACTCACGTGGATGTATTTTCAACTTCTAATATTCCTTCTCTTGCCAGACGTATTGTTGAATCCGTTTTTTCAAACAATAAGGTCGATAAATACTTTAGACTGGCATTGGTTAACCTTGCAGATGTTTTTAAGAATATAAGTTTTAAAGGAGAAATTGAAGATTATAGTTTCATTCTTGAATTTAACAATAAAGCAAAATCAGCTCCCTTTGAGTTGTTGGAAGATAGTATCAATATGATTGATAGCTATGCTTTAAAAAATAAAAAACCAATGCTTGCCGCCTTTGATGAATTTGGAGACATTAAAAAATTAGATGGCGAACATATCGTTAAACTCTTTCGATCGGTCATTCAGTTACAGAAAAATACAGTGTTTTTATTCAGCGGAAGCTATGAATCCATTATGAATGAGCTATTTGTGGGTAAAAATTCCCCATTTTACCGCATGACACGTATAGTAGAATTGGGCAATATTCTGCCAAATGATTTTATTCCCCATATCAACAAAAAAGCAGAAGCAAACAATATTGAATTGGATGAAAGCCGAGTCCAGCAGATTTTAGATTTTACAAACGGGCACCCATACTACACACAGCTTTATTTACAACAGCTCATTATAAATTTCAAGCTCAGCATCAACAACCTAATAGCCTCTCACGAGCAAATAATTGAACAATTACTCATTGTAGAAAAGAGTTTTCTCGAAAAAAACTGGGAAGATGTTTCAAGAAAAAAAGAAGATAAAATTGTGTTAACCCATATTGCCAACGATACATCCAGTCTGTATTCTGCAATAGATAACAAAACCATCAACATTGCAAGAGCATTAGCCAGCCTTAAAGACCAGGGAATAATAAGTCATCGAAATTCAACCATCAAAATAATTGACCCCCTGTTCAAAATATGGATTATTAATAACATCATTCCCTAAACAACGAACACCGAACACCGAACACTTCGACTACGCTCAATGTCCGGAGACAGCAACTAACAACGAACCAAGAACAAAGAATAACAAACAAAGAACAACGAATAAAAAAACAATGCTATTTAATTCAATAGATTTTGCAATCTTTTTACCAATAGTATTCATACTATATTGGTTTGTTTTTAATAGAAATCTCAAGTTACAAAACTTACTTATTGTAGTATCAAGTTTTGTGTTTTATGGCTGGTGGGACTGGCGCTTCCTATTTTTAATGGTTGGCTCTGCTTCTGTTGATTTTATTGTTGGAATTGCGCTGACGAAGCAGGAAAACGCACACAAAAGAAAAATTTTGCTTTCTTTTAGCATTATTGCAAATTTAGGCATACTTGGCTTTTTTAAGTACTTCAATTTTTTCGTTGATAATTTTGTCGAAATTTTTACTCTGTTTGGAACCCGATTTAATGCAACCACAATGCAAATTGTTTTACCAGTTGGAATAAGTTTTTATACCTTCCAGGCCCTAAGTTATACCATAGATGTATACAGAAAAAAGCTTGCGCCAACAAAAAGTGTGGTTGACTATTTTGCATTCATCAGTTTTTTTCCCCAATTGGTTGCAGGACCCATTGAAAGGGCTACAAATCTATTACCCCAGTTTTATAAGAAAAGAACTTTTGATTATAGCCAGGCTGTTGATGGGATGCGTCAAATACTCTGGGGACTATTTAAAAAGATTGTTATTGCAGATAATGCTGCGGTCTTTGCTAATTTAATATTTAATAATTCAGCTGATTATAACGGAAGTACCTTGGTTTTGGGAGCCTTATTTTTTACCTTCCAAATTTATGGCGATTTTTCTGGCTATTCAGACATTGCAATAGGTACAAGCAGACTTTTTGGGTTTAACCTGATGCGAAATTTTGCATTTCCTTATTTTTCCAGAGATATTGCAGAATTCTGGCGCAGATGGCATATCTCTTTGTCTACCTGGTTTAGAGACTATTTATATATCCCATTGGGAGGAAGTAGGGGCGGAACCTGGATGAAAGTTAGAAATACTTTCATTATCTTTATCGTTAGTGGGTTTTGGCATGGAGCAAACTGGACATTTATCGTTTGGGGCGCCTTGAATGCAATCTACTTTTTGCCACTTTTACTTACCAATTTGAATCGTAACAATCTTGAAACAGTAGCCCAGGGCAAAATGCTCCCAAGTTTGAAAGAAATCTTTATGATGACCATCACATTCTTTCTCACAGTTTTAGCCTGGATTTTCTTTAGAGCAGATAGCTTAACCCATGCATTTTCGATTTTATCTACTGTTTTTTCAGCTTCATTGTTTGCTATTCCCCAGTTTACTGGCATGATGCAAGCTTTGAAAATCGCTTTATTAGTTATTATATTTTTAATAATCGAATGGCAAGGTAGAGAGCAGCAATTTGCAATAGCAAAGTTGGGTTTAAAATGGAACCGATTTATTAGATATTCATTCTACTATCTTATTATAGCTGCAATATTTTATTTTGGTGGAGAAGAGCAACAATTTATTTATTTCCAGTTTTAAAAAAATGAATTGAAAACAAATTTTGTTTTTTAAGACTACCAAAACTTTGAGATATGAAAATACCTACAATAATCAATTTGCCAAAATTTGAGGATCCGCGAGGCAATCTTTCCTTTGTTGAAGAATTTAAACACATACCATTCAAAATAGAACGAAGCTACTGGATTTATGATGTACCTGGAGGTGAAATCCGAGGAGGACATGCATTTAAAGTTCAGCAGGAAATAATTGTGGCTCTGTCAGGTAGCTTTGAAGTGGTTGTGGACGATGGGACCACAAAACAAACATTTTCCTTAAATCGTTCCTATTACGGATTGTATCTGCCCGCCGGATTATGGCGGCAAATGCAAAACTTCTCTACCAATTCCCTGGCAATTGTATTGAGCTCCACACATTACGATGAAGCAGATTATATTCGTGAGTATAAAGATTATTTAAATTTTAGGCTAAACCATGAATAATAATAGTGTTTATGATTGTGTGATTCTACCATTAAATAAAATTCACAACAGAGCAGGAAATATCACAATTGTTGAAGGGAAAAAACATATTCCTTTTGAAATTAAGAGAATTTACTATTTATATGATATACCTGGTGGTGAAGACCGAGGAGGGCACGCACACAAAGAACTCAGGCAATTAATTGTAGCTGCAAGTGGCTCTTTTAATGTGCTTTTGGACGATGGCATCAATAAAAAAGTTGTAAACCTTAACCGCCCAGATTATGGTCTTTTGGTTGTACCTGGTATATGGCGTGAATTAATGGAGTTTTCATCAGGAGCGATTTGTTTAGTGCTAGCTTCAGATAATTATCAAGAAAGTGATTATTTGCGTGACTATAATGTTTTTATTAAGCAAAAGAATACCTAATATCATGCTAAAGGAAGTGACCCATTCAGATTATTTTAGTATTTTTACTAATCAGCATCACCCTTTTTTATCTAAGGATTTTATTGAATTAAATCAAAATAAGGTTGAAAGAGTTATTTATCTTTTACAGGATAATACTAAGCCTTCAATTGGATTGATATTAGGATTAAAGGATAATTATATCATGTCACCATTTTCAGCTCCATTTGGAGGTTTTCATTTCCGGCATGAGAATATTTATATTGGAGAGATAGAAATATTTATTAAAGACTTAAAATCATATATAATTTTAAATAAGTTCAAAAAATTTGAAATAACTTTTGCCCCATCAATTTACGGATCTACTTTTAACTCTAAGATAATTAATGCTTTAGCTAGAAATCAATTTGAAATTGAAGTACCTTCACTAACTAACTGGGTGGATTTAGCAGAATTTAATGATAGATTTTCGCAAAGAAATAGTAGGGAATATTATAATCAGGCTATCCGAAATGAATTATTTTTCAAGGAATTAATCATTGAAAATGATAAAAAAGCAGCATACGAATTAGTTAAAGATAATCGCATGAGGTTTGGAAGGTCTATATATATGACATTTAGCGATATAATTGATACTGGGAAGCTTTGGCCTTTGGATTTTTTTGGAGTATATAACAATAGTAACGAGCTAATTGCAGCGGCTATATTTTATCAGTTTTCCTCTAACATTGCATATGCTGTTTTTTGGGGAGATACAGAAAACGGTAGACCCCTGAGGGCAATGGATTACATGAGTTTTAATCTATGGAGTTTTTATCGACAAAAGGGTTTTTCCTTTATAGATTTGGGTGTTTCTACAGAGAATAATAGCGTTCCCAATGAAGGTCTTCTTAGATTTAAAGAAACTCATGAGGCTAAAACAGAATTAAAATTTAAAATCACTTTAAAAAATACTTAGTTGATATTATGTTTGTTTTAAATCCAGATTCTTACAGTCTCCCTACTTATCGTATAGGTCCATTTACTACAAAAGATTTGACAACAAATCACAGAATTTTTCATAATGACCAAGATGATGTGACACTATTAAAACATTATTTAAATAATCGTTTTGGAGATTCATATCAATATACACTGAATGGGCGAGAGGGAATTCATTTAGCATTGAAATCTTATAGCTTAAGACAACAAGATGTTGTCAGCATAATTACCACAAGTCAAAATTATTACATAAGCGGTTGCGTAACAAAAGAAATTGAAAAGTTTTGTAAGTGGAATAGGGAAATTATTCCCGAAACAAAAGTTGTTTTTATTAATCACGAATTTGGAACTGTTTATCCAAATATGGACCAAATAGTTTCAACTGGGCTGCCAATTATAGAAGATTGTTGCACGACATTCTTTAGTCAGAATAAAGATGGCAAGATTGGCAAATATGGCGATTTTGCAATTTATAGTTTCCCGAAATTTTTCCCAATCCAAAACGGAGGTTTATTAGTAAACAATAAAGAAGCTTTTAATTTACCTTCTGCAATTGATATAAAAACAATTAAATATATCGAAAAAGTACTGAATTGGCATTTGGAGAAAAAAGAAGAATTGCTCGAGAAAAGAAGTGATATTTTTAGTTATGCATTGTCACAATATTTAAAACTTGGTTTTACATATTTTTTCACACCAAACGCTCTTCAAGTTCCTTCTGTAATGATGCTTAAAAATAATGGTATAATTAAAGATTTACCAGCCCTAAAAATTCATTTATGGAATCATGGTATTCAATCAAGTGTTTTTTATGGTGAGGATGCTTTTTTTATACCAAGCCATCAGAATTTAACAAATATCGACATAACATTCTTTCTTAAAGTTATAGAGTCTTTTATTTTGAATCAACAAATATGATAACATCAAATATATCCCTTGGCCAAAATGTCTTTGTTGACAAAAGTTCTACTATCAATAATGTTACAATTAGCTCTAATACCAAAATAGCTGCACATGTAAATATTTTCGGTTCCACTACACATGTATTAGAAATTGGGGAAAATTGTTATATTGGACCTAATTGTTTGATTGAAGGCTATAATGCCAAAGTAATTATTGGTTCATATGTTAGTTTTGCTCAAAACATTAATCTCTTAAGCGGTTCTGGGCCAAATGCTTCACATTTGATGCAAAGAATTTTTCCTTTACAAAAAGGTATCGTTAATATTGGTGACCATTCATGGGTTGGTGCAAATGCGATTATAATGCCCAATGTCAGTATTGGTAAATTTTGCATTGTTGCAGCTAATAGTTTTGTAAATAAATCATTTGGAGATTATTCCATTATAGGCGGAACCCCAGCAAAATTAATTAGGTTATTCTCACCAGAAGAAATAGAAAAATTACACGGAAATGATTAAATTTTTAGACTTACAAAAAATAAATACTCAATATGCAGATGATCTTAAGCAAGTTGCTTCAGATGTTATTGATTCTGGTTGGTATTTACTTGGCATAAGGGTTAAACTCTTTGAAGCGGACCTTGCCAATTACCTTTGTGTTAAAAATACAATTGCAGTCGCTAATGGTCTGGATGCTCTACGTCTTATTTTTAAGGCTTATATAGAATTGGGTATCATTCAGGAAGGTGATGAAATTATTGTTCCTGCCAATACATATATAGCAAGCATCCTTGCCATAACTGACAATCGATTAAAACCAGTTTTAGTTGAGCCAGACGAAACAAGCTTTAATCTCGATATTACGAAAATTGAAAGGAATATCACCAGCAAAACAAAAGCAATTCTGGTGGTTCATCTCTATGGTCAAGTATGCTGGAGTGACGAATTGATTTCAGTTGCACAAAGGCATAACCTTAAAATTATTGAAGATAATGCACAAGCCATAGGTGCTGAGTGGAATGGAAAAAAAACAGGCTCACTGGGAGATGCCGCGGGATTTAGTTTTTATCCGGGCAAGAATTTAGGTGCACTTGGTGATTCTGGAGCAGTGACAACTAACGACAATCAATTGGCAGAGGTAATAAGAGCTTTGGCCAATTACGGGAGTAAAGAAAAATATGTTAATGACTATCAGGGCTTAAACAGTCGCATGGACGAAATGCAGGCAGCTTTTCTAATTGTTAAGCTGAAATATCTTGATGCTGAAAATCAAAGAAGAAGAGAAATAGCTCAATACTATATTGAAAACATTCAACATCCAGATATTATTCTGCCGGCATTGAGCTCTGAACTTTCAACTTTGAACTCGCACGTTTGGCATCTTTTTGTCATTCGTCATCCTAACCGAGATGCGCTCCAATCTTTTTTATTTGAAAACGGTATTCAGACTTTAATTCATTATCCTATACCTCCACATAAACAATTAGCTTACACAAATTTCAATACAATGCATTACCCCATTACGGAAAAAATACATGATGAGGTATTGAGTTTACCTATGGGAGCTCATTTGAAAAATCCAGAGATTTCTCAGGTTGTGGAGATATTAAATAAATTCAAATAATAATTTAATGATGCAAAATCGAAGTGGCCTTTTAAGTATAATTCTTTTATCATACTATAGTAAAGAAAGAATAGTTAATTCTTTTAACAATCTAAAAGAATTGCTTGATGCTGAGTCAATTAAATTCGAATTCATAATTATTGATGATGGGTCCACGGATATTTCTTTTGACATTGCATTAAAATTAGAGCAGGAATTTGAAAACGTAATTGCCTATCAGTTAAGTAGGAATTACACATCTCATTATGCCATCTTCGCTGGTTTAAGTGTTTGCAACGGGGATTGTGCTGTACCTATTCCAGATGACGAGCAACAGCCTTACCAAACAATTGTTGATATGTATCGGTTGTGGCAAAATGGAGAAAATATTGTAATACCATATCGTACTAAAAGAAATGATGGCTTTTTCACTGATTTATGGGCCAAAGCCTACTATAGAACAATTAATACTTTATCAGATGTAAAATACCCAGATGGTGGTGCTGATACTTTTTTTATTGATAGAGAAGTCATTAATTTAGTAAATGAAAAAATCCACCCCATAAATACATCTATACTCTCCGAAGTTTTTCGATTAGGATTTAAACCTCATTTTTACCCGTATGAGCGGGTTAGAGGAATAAATAAAAAGTCGAGATGGACATTCAGGAAAAAATTAAAGCAGGCAAAGGATACATTTTTTTCAACATCCACGTACCCAGTAAAAATAATTACTAATCTGGGGATGTTCTTTTCTTTATTTGCCCTTGGAATAATATTTTTCTATTCATATATAAGATTGTTTGGTAATCCCTTGTTTTGGGGAAGTTTTATGCCAGGTTGGACTTCAACTGTTGTAATAATATCATTTTTTTCTGGTATAATTTTGTTTTCTTTAGGAATAATTGCTGAATATATTTGGAGAATTTACGAGGAAGTTAAAAATAGACCAGGATATATAATAAGGAAGAAAAGCATTACCCACAATAAACAATAATCTTAGTGCGAAAATTAATTATTCAGTTTTCAGGGTTTTCAGTTGTTGGAATTGTTATAACCCTATTTTCAATTCTTCTTCTTTATGTTTTTATTGAATCATTTAAATTAAATCTATATATAAGTTACATTACGGTCTATATTCTCAGTATCGCAGGATCGTATTTTTTAAATGGTAAGCTTGTATTTAAAAAAGGCTTGAGTATATCTACCTATTTCTTGTACAATCTTATTTATGGCTCATCCCTTTTGATAGGTTTATTATCGTTATATGTTTTTCAAGTACTTTTTAATTTCAACGATTTTATCAATTCACTTCTACCCTTACCATTCACAATGACATGGAATTTTTTATTCACTTCAAAAATGTTTAGTCGGTTTGAGAATTAGCCTGTGACTTAAAATAATAATTTTATGAACTTTTTTATTAAAGGAATTACCAAAAGCAAAATGATCAAAATATTGGTTATCACAGCTTCGATTGTTTACCTGTTGACTGCCATTTTTATAAATCAGCGCTATATTGGCTCCGATGGTCGCTCCTACCAAAGAATGGCTGTAAATATAGCATCCGGAAACGGCTATAGTGGTGTAATAGATGCTCCTTATTCCAAAATGTACTTTAGAGAACCAGGCTATCCATTCTTTTTTTCCATTGCTTGTGAAATCAACTCGCTTCTTGGTAATCAGAATATACATTTACCTTACAAGGAAGAGATTGAGAGCACCTATTTAGGAACGCACAGGGAAATATACATAGTGCGGCTACTACAAGCAATCTTGGCACTACTTACAACTATCTTGATGTTTCATATTCTTAGTTTCTTTCTGGAAAAAAAATGGGCCTTTTATATTTCTTTGGCATTTATCTTTTATTTACCATTTACCATTTTTATAACCTTCCCTCAGCGCGAAATTTTAATAACTTTCCTACTGACATTAATGGGCTGGCTGTTTATTAAATCTGCAAAAAGCACTACTCCTGTAAAATATGATGTAATCTTTGGAATAATTGCGGCTGCACTCGTGCTAACTTTGCAGGCTTATGTTTTTATCCTCCCAGTCTTTTTACTTTCGCATTATTTTTTATCTAGAAATTTTCAAAAAACCATAAAATCCACAAGCATTATTGGCATGGTATTTATAATATCAGTGGCTCCATGGATTTTGCGAGCATACAATGAAGTACCAGATATACGGGTCGCCAAAAGTTTTGGGACTTCTTATACCTACGAATTTAAGAAATATCACGATACATATGCGTTGGCCTACTATTTAAATTTAGATGGAGAGGGTGAAAACTATAAGGATAAAATAGTGGCAGGGTATAGCGAACCTGGCAAAGTGATGTTTGAAAAATCATTTAATGGCTCTTATGAGCAAAGCGCCGATTCACTTATAAACATTATCAAAGAGAAAACAGGCCTAACTGACTTTGGTATGACGAAATATAAACTAACACGGGCAATAAAGGTGAATTTTAGAAAAGCATTGGTTTGGCCACTTTGGAAAACGGACTATCTTAGCAATATTTCTACGCTTCTCTCTGGTGACACTAAAATATCAATGACGATTTCGCTTTTCTTTGGGTTCACTATTACTTTCTTTTTCTTCATCGGATTGGTTTTTAATATAAAAAGAATATGGTTTTTTCTGCCGGTTTTTATATTTCATTTTCTTATGATCCCTTTGATGGCAGATGAAGGCCGAAGAGTATTACCTTTTATGCCATTCTATTTTATGTTTTTTATTTTAGGCATTATTACCACTGGAAAGATAGCATTTAATCTTTTCAAAGGACACAAGTATTCTGACAATGTATTGATTATTAAGTAATTAAAATGAGTCATTTTCTTCAAAAGCTTTTTGTTTTTACCCTTCCTGCTTTTTTCCTGATAGGCTTATATATATTTTTTGACCCTTTCAAGATTATCTATAGCTATGATAACTATTATAAAGGCGACGACTTTGTTAGCTTAAATCGTTCTGTTATTAATGGAAAAAATTTCATCAATAAATATGAAAAGGAAAATTATAACGCATTTATTTTTGGCAGCTCACGCACTTTAGCTGTCAAAACCAATGACTGGGTCAAATATTTACCGAAAGATGCTAGACCCTATCACTATGATGGCAATGCTGAAAGCTTGTTTGGAATCAATTCCAAATTGAAATTTGTGGACAGCAAAGTTGATTCCATAAAATATGTATTGATATTTGTCGACCAGATGCTATTGGGTGATGTTAGCAAAAAGGAGGGCCTTTTGTATTTAGACTACCCCATTGTTAATAACGAAAGCTGGATTGATTTCCATAAAGAGTTTTTGTATGCATTTTTTGCACCCAGGTTTTTCGTTAGCTACTTTATATTCAAATTTACTGGCGAATACAAAAGCTATATGGGCAGTAAAATCTTAAATCATAAATACCCAAATATATGGGATCCAACTACATCAGATTTGTTTTTGGGCTTAGACGAGGAAATAAAAAACGATTCTTTAGATTTCTATTCGAAAAGAATGCATTTGCTGGATTTGAAGAATAAGATTCAAAATACGACCTTGGCAGTTAGTGAAAAAGAAATAGAACTTTTAAAGGAAATAAAAGCCATTCTGGTGAAACATAAAACGCAGTATAAAATAATAAGTAATCCATTTATCAGTCAATTTCAGTTATGTGAGGAACAAAAAAACCTTCTAAATGAGATTTTTGGCGTAGAAAATGTTTATGATTTCTCTGGTCCAGGCATCTATTCGAATGAATTATATAACTTCTACGACGCCAGTCATTTTAGACCTCAGGTAGCCCGAGATATTTTGCAACAAATTTATAACAATTAATTCCTATGAAAACAATCATCCTCTGCGGTGGAATGGGCACACGCCTTCGCGAAGAAACAGAATATAAACCAAAACCCATGGTAGAAATTGGGGGAAGACCCATTTTATGGCATATCATGAAACATTATTCTTTCTATGGCCACAATGAATTTATTTTAGCATTGGGCTATAAAGGTGATGTGATTCGCGATTATTTCCTCAATTATTATAAATACAACCGCGATTTTACAGTCGACCTATCCAATGGCACAGTTCAAATAGAAAATGAAGGCTCCAAAAATAACTGGAAAGTAACCCTGGTCGAAACCGGCGATGAATCCATGACAGGTTTTAGAACCAAACTGGCAGGGAAATATGTCACAGAAGATCGATTCATGCTAACCTATGGCGATGCCGTGGCAACTGTTAACATTAAAGAGCTTGTGGAATTTCATAAAATGAAAAATACCATTGGCACTGTAACAGGGGTTTATCCACCAAGCAGATTTGGCGATTTGGTATTAAATGGCGATATGGTTTCTCAATTTAAACAGCAGCTCAAAGATATTGAGCATCAACAGCCTATCAATGGAGGCTATTTTGTGTTTAAAAAAGAGTTTCTCGATTTAATACCTGACGACCCCAAAACAGATTTGGAAAAAGCACCCATTGACGCTCTTGTTGAAAACGATCAGTTGTCAGTTTTTCAACATAAAGGTTTCTGGCAATCCATGGACACCTTCAGAGACAATCAGCAATTGAACAAAATGTGGAAAGAAAATCCGGTTTGGAAACTATGGTAATTGAACAATGCCTCTCAACCTTTAAAGGAAAAAAAGTCCTGGTAACTGGCCATACTGGTTTCAAAGGTTCCTGGCTCAGTTTATGGCTTCACAAACTTGGTGCTGAAGTCATTGGCATTTCATTAGATCCGAAAACTAAACTGGATAATTTTGTTTTATCCGGCGTTGGGAATTTGGTAAAAGACTATCGTCTTGATATTCGGGATTATCAAAATCTGAGAAATACAATTGAAATTGAACAACCCGAAATTGTTTTTCATTTGGCTGCTCAACCTTTGGTGCTAGAAAGTTATCAGACTCCTTTGGAAACTTTCGAAGTCAATACCCAGGGTACTGTTAATATGCTCGAGATTATTAGAAACAGTTCAAGCATCAAAACAGCGGTCTTTATCACAACTGATAAAGTTTACGAAAACAGAGAATGGCTATGGCCCTATCGCGAAGATGAAAGATTGGGTGGCTATGATCCGTACAGTGCAAGTAAAGGTGCTGCAGAGCTGATTATTTCTTCTTACCGGAATTCATTTTTCAATCCAAAAGATTATATAAAACATGGGAAAACCATTGCCTCTGCCAGAGCAGGCAATGTGATTGGTGGCGGTGATTGGGCAGATTTTCGTATTGTTCCCGATTGTATAAGAGCAATTGAAAATGGAGCTACTATTGAAGTTAGAAGCCCCAAATCAGTTCGACCCTGGCAGCATGTGCTTGAACCATTGGGTGGATACCTGCTTCTTGCAGCAAAAATGATTGAAAAGCCTTTGTCCTATGCAGAAGCATGGAATTTTGGCCCTGAAGCAGGAAATATTGTGAATGTAGGTAAACTAGTTGATACCATGCTCAAGGTATATGGTGAAGGCTCATGGAAAGACACCTCCAACCCAACTACTTTGCATGAAGCCAGTCTTCTTTCATTGGATATAAACAAAGCGAAAAGCAGATTGAATTGGCAGCCAGTTCTCGATTTCAATCAAACCATTTCATTCACTGTGGATTGGTACAAAAATTATAAACATCGCGACGCTCAGCAAATCTGTTTTGAGCAGATTGAAAACTATACCGAATTATGGAAATCAAAGAGCGAAAACTAAAAGGAGTATTCGAAATCACATTGAAACCTCATTTAGACCCAAGAGGGTTTTTTATGAGAACATTTGATATCGAAATCTTTAAGAATGCTGGTTTAGAACGAATTTGGATTCAGGAAAATCACTCCAGATCCGAACAAAAAGGAATTATAAGAGGCCTTCATTTTCAACTTCCGCCCTTTTCTGAAACGAAATTAGTTCGGTGCATCAACGGAGCAGTTTTAGATGTTTTTGTCGACTTAAGAAAGTACTCCCCAACATTTGGGCAATGGGACAGCATAGAATTATCCGCAGAGAATAAAAAAATGATTTTTATTCCCAGAGGATTCGCCCACGGCTTTTGTACACTCACAGAAATCAGTGAAGTAGTTTACAAAGTTGATAATTTCTATAATAAAGAGAACGAAAGAGGACTTTTATGGAATGACCCTGAAGTTGCAATTGAATGGCCCGTAACGAATCCAATACTATCGGAGAAGGATAAACAGAATTTATCATTGCAAGAATTTGTGAATAGTTATCAATTTATTGAAGATAAAAGATAAAAGGTGAAAAGACAAAAGAGGGGTTGGTGATTTGATGCTTGAAGACAAAAGATAAAAGGGAGAAGAATAAAGTTGGATTGGTGATTTGATGCTTGAAGATAAAGGGAAAAAGAGGAAAGATAAAAGTATTGTCAGGACTGATGGATTAGATTTGAGGCTTGAAGTCAAAAGATAAAAGGGGAAAGACTAAAGTTGGATTGGTGATTTGATGTTTGAAGATAAAGGGATAAAGAATTAAGAAAAAACCGCAGCTTTGATGAATGATTTGGAAGAGAGACTCTTTAATTTCGCTGTTAGTGTGATAAAATTTACTCGGACTCTTCCTTCCGAAACAGAATATAAAGTCATAAAGCATCAATTAATAAAGAGTTCAACATCAAGTGGAGCTAATTACGAAGAAGCACAAGCAGGATCGTCAAAGGCAGATTTCACCAATAAAGTAAGAATTTCATTAAGAGAAATGAGAGAATCAAATTATTGGCTTCGCATTATCGATAATATTAAAGTAATTCCAAAAGATGACAATCTTAACGCCTTAATTCAAGAATCAAAAGAACTTAAATTAATACTGGGAGCAATAGTCCAAAAATCAAGACCTAAACCTCCTAACCCTTAACAAACCTTATCTTTTAAACCTTTACCTTTAAACTTTGTACTTTTTTCTTTAAACTTTTTACTTTTATCTTTTATCTTTTCACATTAAATTTTTATCTTTTTACTTTTATCTTAAAAAACTTTTATCCTTATCAATATGAACATAAGATTATTTAAACCATCACTAGGTGCCGAAGAATTAGCAATGGTTAAAGATGCTTTCGACCGCTCCTGGGTGGGTCTTGGCCCAAACGTTAATAAATTTGAAGAAGAGTGGGCAAAGTTTGTTGGAGCCGAATTGGCCATAGGTCTCAACTCTGCAACAGCTGCTTTACATTTGGCACTCGCTGTTTTCAATTTCCCTGTGGGCAAAAAAGTATTGGTTCCATCATTAACCTTCTCTGCAACAGCTTCAGCTATTTTATACAACAGGCTCATTCCTGTTTTTGTCGACTCCAATCCGGAAACACTTGGAATGGATTTGGATGATATGAAGCGAAAATTCGATAAGGATGTGGTGGCAGTAATGCCCGTTCATTATGCCGGACATCCTGTCCCCATGGATGAGTTAATGCCCTGGGCTAAAGAGAACGGATTAAAAGTAATTGAAGACTGTGCGCATACCTCCGGAGCTTTATATAAAGGCAAGGCCTTAGGTACCTGGGGAGATATTGGCTGTTATAGTTTTGAGGAGAAAAAGCTCATGACCACCGGTGATGGTGGCATGATGGTTACCAACCAGCCAGATTTATTCAAAGACGTTAAAGCCATGCGTTGGGTGGGTATTGATAAGGATAATTGGAAAACAGCCCAGGCCTATACCCATTCCAATCACGATGCTTTGCATTGGTTTTATGAGCTCAATATATTAGGTTACAAGTACAATATGAATGATTTGGCAGCTTCCATAGGTTTGGCTCAATTGAAAAAACTGCCAGCCATGAATAAGCGACGCTCCGACATCATTCAGACCTATATGGATGGCATAAAAGATATCCCCGGAATAAAGCCTCTTTTGCCCTACGAACCAGATAAATACGTTTATCAAATGTTTGGCATAAGAGCTGAAAAGAGAGATGAACTCATGATTTATCTCAAATCTAAAGGAATTGCCACAGGTTGCCACTATACACCATTATCCGTGCAGCCATTATTCAAAGAATGGGGCAATAATTGTCCTTTTGTAGAAAAAGAGGCAGATAGCTTTATCACTTTGCCGCTGCATGCGGATTTGACAGAAGTGGAAATAAATTATATTGTTGGTCAACTTCAAGCATATAACTAATAAAGAAATTCTATGAAAAAACTCATACGGTATATTTTTGAATTAAGATTCCTGCCAAAGGTTTCAGCTTTTTTATTTGATAATGAAACCTGGCTTAGGATGCGTCCAATCAAAAGATTTTTTAATGAAATAGACCCCCAAAAAAAATTGAACATAATCGATGTGGGGGGAGGTACAGGTCGACTCGAATTAAGGTTGAATAGAACTGATGTTACTATTTATGACCTTGATGAAAGGTCAATCGAAATTGCCAGCCAAAGTTTCAAAAATGCAGTAGTTGGGACAGGATCAAGGATTAGTTATGATGATAATTCATTTGATTATGCTATTTCTATTCATACTTTGGAACATATTCCAAAAGACCAAAGAGAGTTCTTTATTCTAGAGATGATAAGAATTTCTAAGAAAGGTGTTTTCTTAAATTTTCCGGAAGGAATATTTGCTGAAAAATTATGTCATAATTTTTTATCTGCATTAGAAAAGAATGGATTAGAAAAGAATAAATGGACCATTGAGCACTTAGAAATGGGGATACCACTTTTTTCTGAGATTGAAGCGATATTGTCAAAACAAAGTAAATTTCAATTTGAGTATAAATTTACGAGAAATTATTGGGCAGAAAATCTTTATTGGACTATACTTCGATCAAATAATAATTTTTTAATTAATTACATATTAACACCTTGGCTATCGATTTTTAAATTTTTTTTAAGAAGTAGAAAACCAACTGTTGAAATTATTTTAATAGGTACAAGATTGATTCAAGAATCAAAAAGAATCGTAAATAAGTTATAATAAGTAGATAATATTAACAATATAGAAATAATGAGCTATAAAAGGAAAATTAAGAAAATTATCAATTTCATTTTCTATTCTTATTATCGTTTAAAATGTGTTATTTTATATAATACTCAAGGAGGAGAAGGTTTGTCCTTTGCAATAGAAAATATTCCAAAAATATTTTTAGTAGACATATTATTGCATTATGGTGCAGTTATTGGTGAAAGATCTGATATTGACAGAGGTTTAATTTTACATAGATTAAAGATTAAGAGTGATATTAGAAAGCTTACAATAGGCAACAATACACATTTGGGTCATAACATGATTTTAGATTTGACTTCAACAATTAATATAGGATCGAATTGTGCATTTGGTGCAAACTGTCAGATATGGACACATACAGGAAACTGGTCGCATGATCGAAAAGACGAGATAGATATAATTAATTCAGTAGAAATTGAAGATTCAGTCATTTGTTATTCAGGTGTGATTATTAGTCAAAATGTTACTATTGGAAAATATTCTAGAGTAGCTGCAGGATCAGTAGTTATAAAGAATATAGAAAACAGTACAATGGTAGGTGGAGTTCCTGCAAAATTTATAAAAAAAATAGAAATTGAGTAGTTTAAAACAAAAATCAGTTTCAGGGGTAATCTGGGCATTCACTGAGAAGGTTAGTGTTACAGGCGTAAAGTTTATTTTGGGTATTGTAATGGCTCGATTACTTACTCCAGATGATTTTGGTTTAATAGGCATGATTACCATATTTTTAGTAATCTCTGAAGTATTTGTAGAAAGTGGTTTTGCCATGGCCTATATACAAAAAAAGCAAATAAATGATGCAGATGCTGATACTGTTTTTTATACAAACTTAATAATTAGTTTAATCCTTTTCTGCATTTTGTTTATTCTTGCCCCCGTAATATCAAAATTTTATAATCAGCCACAATTAATAGAACTTACAAGAGTATTAGGCCTTGTAATTATTATCAATGCGTTTAATATTATTCAGAGGGCACAAATTATTCGAAATGTAAGTTTTAAAAAGTTAACAAAGGTTACTTTGTTTTCATCATTATTATCTGGTGCTTTTGGGATTGGAGCAGCCTTTTTTGGTATGGGGGTTTGGGCCTTAGTTATTCAAAGTTTAGCTAGTCGTTTTTTTATAGGAATCGGTTTATGGTATAATTCTGATTATAGACCAAGGCTTCGCTTTTCAAAAAAATCTTTTACGGAAATGTTTTCATTTGGCTCATGGATGTTGTTTTCAAATATTGTCAGGACTTTTTTTGACAATATTTATCTACTCGCTATTGGCAAGTTTTTTCCAGTTGCTCAACTTGGCTTTTACACTAAAGCAAAACAATTAGCGCAATTGTCAACTAATCAAATTGCCCAGGCTATTGGAAGTGTAGCCTTTCCCGTTTATGCAAGTTTACAAGATGATAAAGAAAAATTGCAAAGGGCAATGCAACGGTTTATCAAACACTCCATGTTTTTTATAATTCCTCTGATAATTTTTCTAATAGTTGTGGCTGAACCATTAATTATTATATTACTTACAGAAAAATGGGCTACCATGATTCCTTATTTTCAAATTATTTGCTTAGCTGGATTACTTTATCCAATGAATCAAATAAACGCACAATCTATTATAGCCCTAGGAAAGGGGAGTATAAGTTTCTATTTTGAATTAGGTAGAAATGCTATGCGTCTTATAAATATTTTAATTACACTTAAGCTTGGTATTATCTATATGCTTTTCGGAGAAGTTCTAATTTCTATTATTTTCTTCTTTATAAATGGTTGGTTTAATAATAAATACACAGGGTATGGAGTACTAAATCAAGTCAAGGATATATACAAGATATTAGTTGGTGGTATTTTTTCAGCTCTATTAGCAATATACATAAGCAGCTTTTTTCATAATAATTTATTATTGTTAATGTCTGGCTTTTTAGTTACAATATCCTCCTATTTACTAATTGAGTATTTAATTAACAAAGAGCTTGTAATTTCCACAGTTATTATTTTCAAGAATTTATTAAAAAAATAGAAAAATGGTAGCCATTATTACTATCAATTATAATCTTTCATCTGAAACTATCCCATGTGTAAACTCTTTACTTGATTCTTTATATCAGAATTATGTAATCTATTTAATTGATAATGGCTCAAAGTTTGATGATTATAATATTTTGATGAATACATATAGGAATAATGCAAAAGTAAAACTATTGCGTATTGATACTAATTGTGGTTATGTAGGCGGTGTAAACTTTGGATTAGAAACGGCATTAAAAAATAACTCCGATTATTTTTTGATAATGAATAATGACACTATTATTGATAAAGGAGCGGTGGGCTACTTAGTTGATTGTGCGCTAAAGAACAACAATGAAGCAATTGTAACTGGCAAAGTATATTATCATAGCCATCCGAACATATTACAGCACACAGGTGTTGTATTTAAAAACCAGAAATATATGACTACGATTTATCCCGGCAGAAATGAACATGATATAGGACAGTTTGATAAGGACATAGTCAGAGATTCTTTAGATGATGTTTTTTGGCTTATCCCAAATAAAATCATCAATGATATAGGATTATATTCTGAATACTTTTTTTTATATGCAGAACAGGGTGATTACGCTCAAAGAGCTAGGCGAAAAGGATATAAATTGATATTCACCCCAAACGCTAAATTATGGCATAAGGAAAGTATGACGACTGGGAAAGGTAATCCAAAAGCGTTAAGCGTATATTATTGGAGGGGTCAAGGTCAATTTGTTTTTCAGTTTAGAAATTTAAAACTTCAATATTTTATTATCAGTGTTACACGAAATATTATCAAATTGATTTATCATATTTTTTTCGGGGGAAAAGAATTACGTAGTCAATCAATAGCCTTATTTAGAGGTTATTTTTGGGGGATTCGCTGGATGTTTAAAAGGAATAAAAATACTGGCAGAAACCCTTATTTGAATTAATTAGCTAATATGCAAATTGATCTTGTTTTTCCTAAAATTCAATAAATTTGTTTCAAGATGTGTGATTTATATATATAATATATTTCTATACAATGATAAAGGCGTTGTTCTATATTCTCAATAATAAAAAGAATAAGGCGTTAAATGGTTAATATAGTAGTAAATGATTCGAATAATACAGCATATTAATAATAAATGAATCAATATGGAATATAAATACACGGAACAATCTTTATTCAAACAAATAACATCACTTTTATTTATTTTACTTTTCGGCGCATTTGTAGTTAACGGAATATCTAGCAGTTTAGGAAATTTTTTATATTATACGCTTATTGTCGTAATGTATTTAAGATCAAAAAATTACATTTTTTGGAATGTTGTTTTTTTTATAATGCTAATGAACCCGTGGGGGTTGTTTTACTATGTTCCCTATGAATGGTATTTTAAACTTTCATCTAATGTTGGCTTATCATATGTAACAATCTTCGCAATTGTAATCTTTATTAAGTATATGTTTTTTGGTAAAGTCGCACTGAAAGTTGACATTTTTAAAAAATTTTACCCCCCAATTTTATATTTTATCATCTTTTTTGTGTTTTGGGGCTTTTATTGGGACTATGATCTTGTTGCTATTTTTAAGTTATTTAAAGTTTTGCCAGCTTTTCTTCTTTTTGCGGTAATCCCTAAATTATTTTCACACAAAGACCTCGATTATTTTAATAAAATCATTTTTTCTTTTTCAATTATTCATGCAGCCGGTACTTTTATCGAAATTATCACAAAAGGTGCATTTATGAATGTTTTATTTTTCGGGAAAGATATTATAGGAGTGGCTGTAGGTGATGAACTTATAAGATTTGTTGGAGGTATAACTATTCATCTTTATGTTATGATTATTGGTTTATATTATGTGATTAATAAGAATCAAAAAGTATTTAAAGATTATTATTTGTGGTTTATTATATTGTTATCATGGGTAGTTATTCTGAGTAGTGCTACACGTGGATGGATGATATCTAGCACTATATTAATTATGGGTTTTCTCTTCTTCACCTTTTTCCAAGCACGGCTGTCCTCGCGATCTATTATGATTGTGAGTTTATTTATAATTATTGGATTAATTATATTACCTTCTTCCTATAAGAGAAATCTTGATTTAGCATTTGCAAGATTGGAAACTATTGATGAAATCGGCGAAGGGAATATGGATGCGGGTGGCCCTAGATTGACAACACGGATACCGGCAGTTATGGAAATTTATAGTCAAAGCCCAATCTTAGGATTTGGATATAGTAAAATTACAGCTACTTCTTTTGATGAGCATGTGGGGAATCATAGTCTTTTGTTATTTGGAGGATACTTTTCATTATTAATTATTTGGCTAACAGTAATAGCTTTAACTGTTTTCTTTTTTATGAAGGAAATGAATCAACCAGGGCGAGGTTATATTGTATTTTCTTTAGCATTAATTATTATAATGGCGATTCATTCTACCAGTCGGAGTATGGTGTCATTTTATATGCCAGTAGATATTGCATTTTTGATTGGACTTATTTTCAATCATTTTAATGCTAGCTATTCAAAAGTCTCAATAACAAAAATTTATAAAAAAAATGTTTAAAAATACTTTAAGAAAAATCTTACCTGATGATTTTCGTTATTTCGTTGGAAGTCTAATGCCTAGGTGGCATAAAATTGACACTTTTGTTCTTCATGATCCACAATATATTTCTAGCCTAAAACCTATAGATGAATATTTTAAGATTCGAACAATATCTGATAATGATTTAGACTTGCTTGAGAAATACCACAGTTACAGAGGGAAAAAGTCCTTTTCGAAAAAAGTACCATCACGAATTAATTCCGATAAATTTGTTGGCTTGGCGGCAATTGATACTAGGACAGAAGAAATAGCATATTTAAGCTGGGTTGTTAATAGAAGCATTGATTATTTTGAAGAATTTGGGGTATTTATGAAAAAAGGTGATTTTATGGTAAAAGACATTTTCGTTGTGCCTAAATATCGGCACCGAGGTTTAAGCTATAGGATGGAGCAAGAAAGAATCAATTTCTGTGTAAAGCAAGGGGCTTTAAAAATATATACGCAACCTCTAACTAGTAACTTAAAGGGAAAGGATGTGTATTTAGGTTTGGGCTACAAATATTTACAAACTGATTTATTGATACAATGGCCAGTTTTCAATGTATGGCGAAACTTTAAATCGTTTTTAAGAAACCCTTTTAAAACACTGCTTAAATGAGTTTAAAAAGCGAAATTACTATCTCATTAATTGATGATTCTCAACGATGGAATAAGCTTTTAAGCAATTCTCATTATCCTAATTATATGCAATCAATTAAATATGAGTATATTAAGAAGTATTTAGGTAGAGATATTTATACTTTTGTATTTACGAAACAAGGTGTTGATATTGCAGGCTTTCACTGTTCGATAAAAAGATCATATTTAAATATAATAAGCACATCTGATATTATTTCTGGAATTGTTTTAACCCAGGATTTTAATATCGAGTTGTTAACTATTATCATAGAACATTTTATTGAATTTTCGAGAACTAAGAAAGTATCCTATATTAGAATATCTCCTTGGTTGCCAATTATAAATTATTCAGCAAAAGCAGAATATTTGGAAATAATTAGAGAATATCTTTCAATTAAAGGGTTTAGAGAAATAGCAAATGGAAGGCATACATATTGGATAAATTTGAATTTATCAGAGGAACAACTATTTAAAAATTTAAACTCACAAACCAAAAGAAATATTAAACAAGCTATAAAAGCAGGTATTGAAGTTGAAATAACTGAAAAATACAATATCGAAAAGTTAGAAATTTTTTACAAGTATTATAGTGGATTAGGTAAAAGGAAAGAGTTTTCAACTCTTTCTAAGGAAAGATTTTTTTTGGAAACTGAAGCGTTATTTGATAAAGGAGCAGCCCTTTTTTTTCTTTTATATCAGGGAACGATAATAAATGTTGCTATTGCTACGACAACTGAGATATCTTCATACTACCATGGTGCATTAAATCCAGATTACAAAAAATTAAATGGCTGCCCTTCTCCTGGCCATTATATGCAATGGGTTATGATTAATTATCTAAAAGCAAAAGGTTTGAAAGTCTACGATATGGCATTTTGCCCTGGGCCAATTCCCATAGAAGAACACCCTAGTTTTGACATGTGGAGGTTTAAGCATGGTTTTGGGGGGGATCATATTCAATATATGTCAATTTATGGAAAAAAAATTAACCGTCTTACAGGTTACTTGTTTGAAAAATTTGGCTTAAAAGTATGAAAAATCGATTTGTTAAATCAAAAATCACTAGATTAAAAAATAGAGCTTTTATTAAGGTATACTATTTTTTTGTCAGCAAGTTCCTTGTATCTCAAACTAATTTTAATAGAAAGAATGATGCGACTCGGAAAAGAATAGTTCTGTACTTTGATTATGAAAGAGAGTTTGGCAATAGTGCAGCTAAAATCAGTGATGAACAGATAATGGAAATTTTAGTTCAGTTGAATAAATATAAATTAAAAACTACATGGTTTACAGTTGGAAAGATTTTTAAATATTATCCAAATTCAATTGCCCAGATATTACATAATGGCCATGAAATTGCATCTCACACTTATAATCATACTCCACCATTTCTCGCTTCAAGTGATTACGTAAAGAATGATTTTTTGGAATATAATGTTGCCACGACAGGTATTGTAAAAATTCTAGGTTTCCACGCTCCAAATGGAATGTGGAGCTTTCAATCATTAAAGAATACATTAAAAAATGGATATAATTACGATGTTGTCAGTCAATCTGTGTCAAGTAAAAATATAGTTGCATCTCTTTTAAAACTGCGTAAGAACAAACTTATTAGGCTTTATACCCTGGGGGATGATTGGGGTTTATATAACAAGGGCTTTACAGCCACCGAATGTTTTCATTATTTTAAAAATATGATAGAGACTGTTAATTATGGAGAAATTCGATGCATTGGCATACACCCGTGGGTTCTCTATAGTTGTCCAAATATATATCATGGATTTCTAGAGTTTATAGAATATTTATATCGCGAAACAGATTTAGATGTTAATACCGCCAATTTTTTTGCAGAAGGTTTATTAAAATTAGAAAGAGATTAGTATGATTTCATTCATAGTTATAGGCAGAAATGAAGGATTTAAGTTGGACATTTGCTTTTCGAGTATTTTTAAAGCAATTAAACAAAATAGTTTACTCTTCTATGAAATAATTTATGTTGATTCTAAATCTACTGATAGAAGTATTTTGATAGCAAAAAGTTACACAGGTATTAAAGTTTATCAAATTACCGGTGAATATAATGCCGCAATAGCTCGGAATATTGGTGCAGAAGAATCGATAGGTGATATTTTGTTTTTTATAGATGGGGATATGGAGATAGAAAGCATCTTTTTGACAAAAGTCTTGGATGACAACAAAGAATTAAAATACGATAGGGTATCGGGGCACTTGGATGATGTGTTATATGATTCAAATTGGATTAAAAAAGGTGTTGTTTCTAATACATACGATACTTCATTGCCCAAAAAGGAGCAAATTGTATCTTTTAATGGGGGTATTTTTTTGATTAGAAGGAAGTATTGGGAATCAGTAGGAGGAATGAAAACTAAATATAAAAGAAATCAAGATATTGATCTTTCTGCAAGATTAGCTAATAAAGGTATTTTATTAGTGAGAATCCCTCATATTATTGCTTTGCATCATACTATTGACTACAGAAACTCTAACAGAATGTGGAAAATGCTTTTTTCAGGTCATCTGTTTTATACAAGCATGGCAGCACGTGACCATTTCTTTAACATAAAAAAGACATTGCATACGTTAAGGAGGCAATATACAGCAATATTTCTCCTTTTATCTGCTTCTGTTATGGTTATTAATTTTTATTATTCTATCATATTTTATTTCATTTATTTATTGGCGATTATATTTAGAGTTTCTAAAACTACAAAAAAAGTTTCTGTTCAGGCCAATAACGAAATTCTGTTTTTTTTAGAAAATCTCTTATTCCGTTTTGTTCAAGATATTGTTTTTTGGATAGGATTATTGTTTTTTTATCCAACAAGTCCAAAAACACAATATAAACAAATTAATTAATAATCAATAAACATAATAATAATGCATTTTGTTTTATCCCCTACTCCAATTGAATCAGACCATAAGCCGAAAATTTTAGGGAATTGGTATCTTTATATAAAACCAAATAACCAGTTTTCTGCTCGGGAAATATGTGTTGAAAATGACAATATTTCGCTTTTTGGTGATATTAACATTTCATTTTTGAAAGAATTAAAAGAAGACTTTTCTCGGTCAAATATTGAAAAAAATATTAATAAGTTAACAAACGGGTTCCTATTAGTTTATGTAAATAAAACAAAAGAACTGACCTTCTTTAATGATATATTTGGCTATTATCATATATTCAGGTGTAATACATCTGATGATTTGAGTATTTTTTCAACAGATTTTGCCAGTCTTTTGAAATATTCTAATAGCCAATTCGATGACTATGCAATTTTGGATTTAATATTGTTTAACTATACTTTGCTTGATAGAACACTTTTAAAGGATATAAAGAGGCTAAAAGGGGGCTCGGTAATCGAATTAAAAATTGATGAAATAGCTATTAGGACTCAAAATAATTATGCAGAAAATTTCAAATTGGGCAAGGCACATAAACTAGAAGTGAAGGAATTTTCAAGAATATTCTTATCCAATGTTGAGAATGAAATATGTGCAGAGTACCCCGTAAATGTAACAATGACTGGAGGGTTTGACTCAAGAGCTTTATTGGCTTCAACCCTCAATCTAGGAATTGCATTTTCTTCTTTTACTTTTGGTCAAAAAGGAAATATCGAAATAGAAACGGTTAATTCATTTATTGATGAATACTCACAAAAGCATGTTTTTTTCGAATTAAATGATTATTATATAAAATCATTACCAAAGATTTTAGATCAATTTATCGAAGCAAATTTGGACAATCCTACTGTATTGGATTTGCCTCAATATGCCCTTATAAAAGATGAAATGGTTCCTTCTAATATTATTGCTGGGTTTATGGGTGGAGAAACTATGCAGGGTCAATCAATTGGAGCACTTGTTACATTTACTGAATTTGCTGCTGATTTACTTTCTTCAAATAGTGTTGAAGAATTGGTTCCTAAGTTTGATAACATTGTTGGCAATTTGGGTTTTATGAAAAAGGAAAAACTTGAATTTTTTAAAGTCGATTATTTAAATACTCTTAAAGAATATCTTTACATAAACGATAATACGCATCTTCTTAGATTTATGATTAATGAAAAGTACTCCAAATTCTTTGGCACAATTGGAAAAGTTTTCAAAAATCACAGCAATTTAGTTGTCCCATTTTTGAACTACAATTATTTAAATTATTTATTGCATTCTGATGTTAGTTTTTTATTAAAACCTTTGTTTAAGCATAATCCGATTAATAATTTTAAATCGAAGGTTTTTTACGCAAAATGCATCAAGTTTATTTATCCTGGGCTTGGGGAAACGAAATTTGACAGATTATATAGACTTAATGATTTATGTTCTATGGTTAGATTGCCTCGTGCTGGATATGGTTATTTTCAAAGTCATGCTTTGAAACGAAATAAAAAGCAATATCCTAAACCTCATCATTATGACAATTGGTATGGAGATATTGTAATTCAAGAAATAGTTAATGGGTCTGAAAATATTTCGATTCAATTTATTGATTTTAAATATCATTTAGACAAAAATGTCTACATTAATTTATCATCATCCCAGCAAAAGAAACATGCAAACTTAGCGGGAGCTCTGCTTGCAATTAAAAAAATTTCGAAAAGCAATTAGAGAACAATTTTATAAAAACATTACAAGTTTTTAATTTATCCCTATTAATTTTTAAGATATGAAAAAGATTATTGCACTAACAGATTATAAAGGATTTTTTGGATCTAAATACAATAGCACTCCTTATAGAAGTGGGATGGATAAAACACTGTTATCCAAATTTTTTGAGCAAAAACATTACCAGCTTCAATTTGTAAAATTATCGGAAGCTGGAGATTTGTCAGTTTTAGATGATGCAGCCGTTATTTATACATCATCAGAAGACGTTGGTCTTCATTATAAGAATTATATAGAAGATATTATATTCGCGCTTAGTTTAAGAGGAGCCAATGTTATACCAACTTTCCCTTATTTGAAAGCAAACAATAATAAGGTGTTAATGGAATTATTAAGAGCTGGCATACCGGAACAAAAAATTGTTGGGTTGTCAAGTTGGTGTTATGGGTCATTAGAAGAGCTGCAATTAAATATCAAAAATTTTACTTTTCCAGTGGTGCTAAAAAAATCATCTGGTTCAATGGGTAAAGGAGTTTTTCTTGCAAAAACAGCAGATGAATTGATTAAAGTTGCAAAAAAAATTAGTTTTACTCCTCACATTAAAGAAGATATTAGGGACTTTTTCCGGTCAATAAAGCATAAAGGGTATTCTAAGGAATCAAGATATAGAAACAAATTTATTGTTCAAAAATTTATTCCAAATCTTCAGAATGATTGGAAGGTTTACGTTTTTGGTGAAAAATATTTCGTTTTTTATAGACCTATTTTTAAACATAGAATATTTAAAGCTAGTGGCGGTGGTTATAAAAATTATTTCTATGGCAATAATGCTAAAATACCAAATGGTTTGTTAGATTATGCTAAATCACTGTTTTCATTATTCTCGGTTCCAAATGCATCTTTTGATATTGCTTTTGATAAAAAAGACTTCTATTTAATTGAGTACCAGTTTGTTTATTTTGGCACTGCCGGCATTTTGTACTCTGATGAATATTTTATACAAGAAAATGGTGAATGGGTCGCAATTCCTAACACACTCTCTCAAGAAGAATGCTATGTTGACAGTATAGTAAGTTTTTTAGAAAAAAAATGAAAGTTCTAATAGTTGCACGATCTGGTAATCAAACCATTTTTAAACCAGTAGTTCAAAATCAATTTGATTCAATTTCTTCAGACATTTCAGGAATTCAATTCTATGTTTTCCCAGTAGTTGGCACGGGAATATTGTCGTATTTTAAGTGCATACCTAATTTATTTTCAATTTTGAGAAATCTTAAACCCGACCTAATTCATGCTCATTATTCCTTTTCAGGAATATTAGCTTCTTTAACTTATATGAAATCTTCTATTGTTGTTAGTCTTATGGGTAGTGATGTAGAAGGAGGTCGTTTAAGAAAAATACTTATATTTTTTTTTGCAAAATTTTTTTGGAAAAGAATTATAGTTAAATCAGAAAGTTTAAAAACAAAAACTGGGCTTTCATCAGCAATTATAATTCCAAATGGGGTTGATATAAATAAGTTTAGGCCGCTTGACCAAGAGCAATGTAAAAGAAAATTACTTTGGAAGATTGACCAGAAACAAATTCTTTTTATGGCCGATCCTTCTCGACAGGAAAAGAATTACGAATTAGCTTTGCGATCGTTCAATATTTTAAATTCCCCAAATACAGAACTTAAAGTTGTTTTTGATATTGAGCCAAATATGGTCCCACTTTATATAAACGCTGCAGATGTCATAATACTTACAAGCTTATGGGAAGGTAGTCCAAATATTATAAAAGAAGCAATGGCATGTAACAGACCAATTGTTGCTACAAAGGTGGGAGATATAGAGTGGCTGTTTGGAAATGAAGCTGGTCATTATCTATCAGAATTTACTCCAGAGGATATGGCCAATAAATTAGAACAGGCGATTAGCTATGCGAAAATTTTTAAAAATACTATTGGTAGAAAAAGAATAGAAAGCTTGGGTCTAGACAGTATTAGCATTTCTAAAAGAATAGAAAAAGTATATTGGGATGTCATTAAGTAGAGAAAAAAAAGGCGCAATTATCATAGAAGGCCATGTACAAGGTTTAGCCAATACCCGTGCTCTTGGTAAAGAGGGAGTTCCGGTTATTGTCGTAGATAGAGGTTCCTGCGTGGCATCATCATCTAAGTATTGCCGGGCTTTCTATCAATGTCCCGATTATAAATCAGACGAATTTGTCGATTTTCTTATAAAATTAGGCGCAGAAAAGAACCTAAAAGGTTGGATTTTGTTACCTTCCAACGACCATGCAGTGTATAGTATTTCAAAGCATTTAAACCGCATCCTGTCAATATTTAAAACCACCATTCCCGATTTAACTACCATAAACAATATCTATAATAAAGCCAATTTATTAGCTATTGCATCAAAAGTGGAGGTTCCAATACCTCAAACTTTCTATTTCACTGAAATTTCGGAAGTAAAGGAGAGCTCATTGAAATATCCAGTTCTAACCAAAGGAAAACAAGGTTTGGACTTCTATAAAACACTGGGTAAAAAAGCATTATTATCAGATAACAAATCTGAATTGCAATTACAATTGAAAACTATTGGTGAAGTTTTCCCTTTAGAAAATACATTTACTCAAGAACTAATACCCTTTGATGGTACCAATAAAACAATATCATTGGCAGCATTTTGCATAAATGGAGAAATAAAATCCTATTGGATGGGTGCCAAATTAAGGGAACATCCACTTCAGTTTGGCACAGCAACTTTTACCGAAAGCATCTATGAAGAAGCTTGTTTGGTTTCATCGCGTCGATTATTAAAAGAGTTGAACTATACTGGCATTTGCGAAGTAGAGTTCTTAAAAGACCCCAGTGATGGGGACTTCAAGTTGATAGAAATAAATGCAAGAACCTGGCTATGGGTGGGCCATGCAGTAGCTAATGGAGTTAACTTTCCCTTAATGACTTATAATTATTTGAATAATATCCCTTTTAATTATCCTGCATCATACAATATCGGTTTGAAGTGGAGAAATCCAATTTCCGATTTGGTTTTTAGTATAGTCGGCATCATTAAAGGAGTTTATAGCTTTCGTAATTTAATTGAAGGAAATCGCGGTAAAATCGTAGACTCGCTTTATGCGGCTGATGATACTAAACCATTCTTCAAATATGCCTTTTTAATGTTGAACTTTTTGAAAAACAGATAATGAAGATTTGGTTTGATATAACAAATACCCCTCAAGTCCATTTTTTACTAGGGATTAAATCTATATTGGAGAATGAACATCAGTTTGTTTTTTCAGCGAGAGAATTCTCAGAAACATCGAAATTATTAAGCCAAAAACTTAATGACCCGTTTGTAACAATTGGTAGCCATTATGGGAAAAGCTATATTAAGAAAATATTTGGGCTATTCTATCGTTTTCAAAAAGTATATCAACAGAGGATTGATTTTGATGTTTCCATTTCAAACGGCAGTGAAAATGCCATTTGGACAGCCAAATTACGGGGAAAAAAATCGATAGCATTCGGTGATAATGATACAGCAAGACAATGGACTTATGGCCATTTTGTTGATTTTTCCTTTTTTCCCGATGCCATTAACAGGACTTTATTAAACAAACAGGGGCTAAAAAATAATAGGTTATATCTTTATCATGGATATAAAGAAGATATCTATTTGTCGTATTATAAACCTGATAGTAGTTTCCTTTCAAAAATCCCTTTCACTAACTATGTGGTTGTCAGGCCAGAAAATATAATGGCAAATTACATTAGAAACGATTCTGCTAATACCATTACACCTGAATTATTAAAATTACTAAGTAACAGAGGCTTTAATATATTATACCTTCCTCGTTATGATTTTGATAAGGATTATGCCAAAGGGATAAAAAATATTTATATTCCAGATCAACCTTTGAATGGGTTAGATGCTGCTTTTTTTAGTAATGCTGTTTTAACAGGAGCTGGCACATTTGCCAGAGAAGCAGCTTGTTTAGGGGTGCCATCAGTATCTTTTTTTGCTGGAAATACCTTATTGGCAGTTGACAAGCAAATGATAAAACAAGGCAAAATGTTTTTCTCGAGAAAACCCGAAGATATTATCGACTTTACAATAAAATCAAATAAAGAAGAACCCGAATTAAAAAGGTCTATTCAGGTTAGGGATGAAGTCGCTACAAAATTAAAGGATGTTTTAAGTTCTTTCTAAATGAATCTTCTATTCGACCTGAACCATCCGGCGCATTTTCACCTGTTTAAAAACACCATCTTAAATTTAAATACCAAGGGACATAAAGTTTTTATTACAGCCAGACGAAAAGATATATTAACAGATTTGTTGCAATATGCTGAATGGGATTATGTTAAACTTAAAAAAAACAATTGCAAAGTCTGTAGCCATTTCGCAAATTTACATCAGCTGCGGAAGTTTTACAAATCAGAAAAGATAGATTTGGCCATTGGGGTCTCTGCCCTTATAGCTCAGGCAGCACTTTTTTCTAAAACAAAATCCCTTGTTTTTGATGATGATGATATAATGGTAACACCCATTTTTGCATTAATGGCCCATAGTTTTGCAAGCCATGTGCTTTCTCCTTCTGTTTTGCAAATTGAAAGAAACGGAAAAAAAGATGTTTTCCACCATAGTTTGCATGAGTTAGCCTATCTTCATCCCAGTATTTTTACTCCAAGTCAATCAGTTCTAAATGAGTACTCCTTAAAAAATGATGATTACCTAAGCATTGTCAGGTTATCGGCTTTGCAAGCCCATCACGACATAGGCGAAAAGGGTATTTCATCAGAGCAGTCGCTGAGAATTCTTGAAAAGCTAAAAAGTAAGGGCAGAGTTCTAATATCTTCGGAAAAAGAGCTACCTGCCATTTTGAAACCATATGCATTAAAAAACCCTGAACATTTCCATCATTTATTGGCTTTCGCTGGTATTCTCGTTTGCGACAGCCAAACAGTAGCATCCGAGGCCGCTGTTTTGGGCATTCCATCAGTAAGAATAAATACATTCGTTGGTAGAATCTCCTACTTAGAAGAATTGGAGCACACTTATCAATTAACTTTTGGCTTTAAACCCCATAATTTTGATTCAGCACTAAAAAAAATAGACAAGATTATCGATCAACCCGATAGCCGCATATTTTTCCAGCAAAAACGTGAAAAACTCCTATCAGAAAAAATAGACCTAACCGCCTTCATGGTCTGGTTCATAGAAAACTACCCCGAAAGTGCTAAGATTATGAAAGAAAACCCAGATTATCAATACAGGTTTAAGTAAATAGCGGTTGGCGGTTAGTAGTTAGCAGTTAGTTTTGGTTCACTGTTTTTTAATAATTAGTAGCACCTAACCCACTACCTACTAACTACCAATATCTTCCTCCTAACCACTAATGACTAACAAACTAACGACTAACAACTAGCGACTAAAATGAAACTCCAAAAGTTCGAAGATTTAATTGCATGGCAAAAGGCTCAGGACTTAGCAGTAGAAATTTATCAAAACTTGGAAACAATAAAAGACTATGGTTTTAAAGACCAGATTACCAGAGCTGTAGTATCCATATCCAATAATATAGCCGAAGGATTCGACCGAAATAGCGATGCAGATTTTAAAAGATTTTTATATTATGCACTTTCATCAACAAGCGAAGTGCGTTCCATGCTATACTTATCTATCAGATTAAAATATATTGACGCAATTTCCGCCAATAAAGCCATCGACAACACCAATGAAGTTGGCAGAATAATCAGAGGCCTCATCAAATCAATAAAACAACCCCAATCCCCAAAGGACTAACCACTAACGACTAACGACTAATGACTAACCACTAAAAACTAATCAAAATGGACTTCACCATAAAAACCTACCAAAATCTTTTAAAAAGCTTGCAAGATGCAGGCTTTTTTTTTCAAACTTTTGCAGAATCTCTGCAAATACCACAAGAAAAGGTAATTATACTAAGACACGATGTCGATTTATTGCCCCTGCATTCTCTTCGATTTGCCCAAATACAACACACCATGGGCATTAAAGGCTCCTATTATTTCAGAGCAGTTCCAGAGAGTTGGGATGAGAAAGTCATTAGTGAAATCGCCTCCCTGGGGCACGAGGTAGGGTATCATTATGAAAATATGGACACCGCCCTTTTATTACTAACAAAAACCAAACAACAAACAACGAACAAAGAACAACGAACAAAGAACAAAGAACAAAAAACAACGAACAAAAACTACCCCGAAAACCTAATCGACCTAGCCTATCAGGATTTTCTAAATAACTTAGACCTACTCAGAAAACTCGTCGACGTCAAAACCATTTGCATGCATGGGAGTCCACGAGCCAAATACGACAACAAAGCCATTTGGGAGAAATACAATTACAAATCCCTGGGTCTTCTTGGCGAACCCTACTACGACATGAATTTCAACGATTTCTTCTACCTCACCGATACAGGCAGAAGATGGGACGGCTGGAAAGTCAGTATCCGCGATAAAGTACCCCAGCAAGACCAATGGGCCAAACAAGGCCTGGTTTTCAAAAGCACCCAGGACATCATTCAGGCAGCAAATAATTCAACAACAGAACCCCAAAGCACCCATCCATCCACAAACAACGAACAACAAACAACGAACAACGAACAACGAACAAAGAACAACGAACAAAGAACAACAAACAACGAACAAAGAACAACAAACAAAGAACAACGAACAACGAACAAAGAGCAAAGAACAACCAACCTCCCCAACAAAATCATGTTCACCTTCCATCCCCAAAGATGGTCCGATAATTGGTTTTTATGGTCAAAAGAATTTGTTTTGCAAAACGCTAAAAATCAGGTTAAACGGTTTTTGGTTAAAACGAGATAGATTAAAAGCGACGCAGAGCAAGCGCAACCCCCAATCCAGTGTCAAGAGTCTCGAAGAATCCGTGATAATCCATGATAATCCGTGGACAAAAGAAATAAAGAACACAGATTCCGCGGATTCAACGGAT
>CAXYYJ010000014.1:0-93319 GCA_964293475.1 uncultured Draconibacterium sp. | reverse complement strand
TGGTTCTATAAAAGGTGCGACCCGGTTTTATTTTTTTTACCGGACACTAATGATTTTAAAACACAAATTCTTGATCGGAATGTTCCACTAGGTATAAACCAATGGTGGCAGCTTACTAGTAACAGAAATGATATAGCTGCAAGAATTGCAATACAATTTTCGATGCTTGGACTTAAAACACTCATATTTGTGGATGATCCAAGAATAGCTAACTCAACATCACGTACTATTGCAGAATCACTTAAAAGAAGAATAAATAATTACGAAGAATACATAAATCAAAATAAAGATATTATATCCAGCATTGGCCTTGAGCTAGGTGAAATTGAACATTCTTATTTCTATGAATGCAGAAATGTAGGTGTGCATCATGGTCTATTATTACCACAAGAACGGACATTGATAGAAAATTATTTTAAATCTGCTAATGGCTCTATAGCGCTTGTAGCAACTACAACACTTGCTCAAGGAATTAATCTGCCTGCGGAAATGGTCATTATAGCAGGGGATGATCGTTTTGATGAAGATGAAGAAAATAGACAACGAGTAAAACCTCATGAATTGTTAAATGCTGCAGGAAGAGCCGGAAGAGCAGGACTGTCCTCGCAAGGCGCTGTAATTCTAATACCAGGGGAAATTATTACGATCCAAGATTCAACTATTTCTAATCGGTGGTGGCAATTGAAGAACGAAGTATTCTCAAAGGGAGACCAGTGTCTTACAATAAAAGATCCCTTAGAATATATTTTAGATTCGTTACAAGAAAATATTAATGAATTATCTGTTGAAGAAACAAACATATTATGTCGCTTTAAACCAGAGAAGTTATCAGCTACAGATACAAAAAATTTGCTTAGTAAATCCTTATATGCATTCAAAGCAAGTGAAGCAGGCAATACAGAGCAATTTAGTGCCCAAGTTAGAAGATTGCTAGACATAAGAAATGAATTAGACAACTTATCAGAAGAACAGCTATGGCAAAAAGAAATTGGTATTAAAACTGGCTTGGAGCCATTAATAATTTATGAGTTAGATATGGCAATAGAATTGGAAGGAATTAAGAGCATAACGTCCAAATCTATTCTTGAAATAATTGATTGGTTCTTTGAATGGTTGATATCTAATGATTCTTTTATCGAGAAAATATTTACAAAGCAATCCACGATAGCTCAAATAAAGAAAGCAGTCGGATTGAAACCCGAAACAACCACCACAGAAATTATTCCTAAACTCAATTTATTAGCTAATATACTTAAAGTCTATGTTCATGGGCAACCTTTAAATGAATTAAATGCAAATATTCCAGATGTTAATCGTGCGGACAATACAGGTTATTTAATAAAGGCCAGAAATTTTGTAACTCGACTTGTTCCTGAGCTAAGCTTTGGATTTGGTTTAGTAACTATGATAATTATTGAAAAAGCACAGCAAGTTGGAATAAATAAACAAGATTTACCTTTGGACATTAGAGTATTAGCCAGTTGCATTAGAGAAGGTTTTGATTCCTCTGCCAAGTTATTTCATAAAAAAAATAATCAATTATTGATGCGAGTCGAAACTCATCTAAATTTTAATCAAAAGAACTGCTTATAAAATGGAGCACCCTTTGTTACTAAAGTGTCTAATATTTGTTAAACAGCAAAATAAAAGATAGTTTAAGATATGTAATGTTAATTAAATTAATTCAATGTTAAAATTAAGTGACGCTTAGCTATAGAGTAGATTGTTACCGTAGAAACCATCCTTTTTCTTTTGAATTTTCCTGAAGAATTATTTATAATTGTATAATATATATTTCCTAATATTACTTTAAACCACATATTCTAATCTTGCAACGTAGAAATTATTATATCTACTAAAATCAAGCATAGGTGCATTAGCAAAAAATTCCTAATCTAGTAAAATGCATGAAAATGATTTCTTTTTTATCCAATCATTACATAAAAAATTTGAATAACTTTATTTTATGAAATATTTTTAGAGGAAAGATACAATGGAACAAATAGATAATATAATTTATTCTGGCAAGATTAAAAGTTTTAATGGTCGATTTGGATTTATCGCATCTGTTTTGGGAGAAACTTTTTTCCATAGAAATGAATTAAAAAAAGGCTTTATTCCAAAGAAAAAGGATGAAGTTGAATTCCAGTTAATGCTTTCAAAACAAAAAATGGGTGTGTTAGTTGCATGTAGGATTGAATTAATAAAAAGAATAGAAAAACAATCCCCAGAAACTATTGAGCCGAAATATTTGGTCGGAATAGTTAAATGGTTTGATGATCTAAAGGGCTTTGGATTCATTTCAAAAAAAACAACTGATTTCTATATAAATGAATCTAATTTAATAACTACTTCATCAATTTATGAAGGTGACGTGGTTGTTTTTGAAGAGAAATTATACAAGAGGAAAAGTGCCGCAATTAATTGCCAACCCTTTATGACAGCTTTAAGTAAGTTTCCGCCCAAAACACAAAAAATACTGTTGCAACAATATCTGGATGTACTTAGTAATAGTTCCAGATATTTTGAACATATAAAATCGGTTGCTACTAAAGATACATTAGACGAAGGAACTAAAGCTACATTTATTAAATCTGCTTTCGAAATGGCATCATCAGATGACCAATATAAAATTTTGTTTGATATTAAATTGATTGATATCCAAAAAAGAGATCAGGAAACCCAAATTGAAATTTTGCAAAAATTTTTATTCAAATTTTCTAAAATACAGTATCATTATGATAAAATCCAATCTATAGCAATATCTTCTAAAATTCTCGAAATAGCTAAAACTAATTTCTTAAATTCAGCTTATTCTAAAGCAGAAACTGCTTATCAATGTAAAATGCTTGCGGATGGATTAATTACTTTCACAAGTGATAAGCAAATTATTCTTTTAGACAAATATTTAAAAGAGCTCACATTATCGAGTTTCGACAATTTTGATATTATAGTTTCAATTGCAAAATCTGCTAAAATTGATGATGCAGCTAAATCTGTTTTTTTGAAAGAAGCATTTGAAAAAGTGGACCTAAATTCAAAAATCAAACTGCTCGTTATAGGTTTTGTTATACTCCCAGAAGAAAAACAAAATATTCTTTTAGAAAAATATTTATTGTGGTTGCATGATAAATATAAATTACAATCTTCTGACCAAAGCCATTTTTATGATCAAATCAAGTATATTGGAAATTCTACTACAATTAATGCAATTGTAAAAAATAATTTTTTTAAATCAGCATTCGAAAAATTACCTTCACAATATCAGTATAAACTGATATTTATTGACGAATTGATACCTTTTGATAAAGAAAGTTCAGAGAACCAAATAAAAATGTTGCAAAACCATATGTTAACATATACTTATTTGCACCATTTTAACTATGCACAAATAAAGTCTATTGCATTGTCAGATAAAATTACAGAGAAAGTAAAAATTGCTTTTATAAAAACTGCCTTAGATTTAGCGAATTTAGAATTTCAATACAAAATCCTATTTGATGATAAGCTGATTGATATTCAAAATGAAAAAACTGAGAGCCAGATTGAATTTTTCCAAAATTATTTATTAAAACATAATCAATTTAATTATACTGATTATGAATATATCAGGAGAATCGCTCGAACTGATGGAATTGATACTAAAGCTAAAGAAGGTTTTTTAAAATATGTATTTGGAAATGCAAAATCTGAATATCAAAAGAAAATACTATTTGAAGATAATTTAATTGATATTCAAAAAGAAAGTCCAGAAATCCAAGAAAAAATTTTAAATCAATTTTTAATAGGGTGTATAGGTAATTCTTTTTTCTTCGATAGCATCAAGACTGTTTTTATGTCGCCTAAAATAGATGAAACCACGAAACAGAATTTTGTTAGATCTGCATATAAATTAGCAGATGCCAGAGATATGTATAGATTTCTTTTTGTAGATAACTTTATTGATATTCAAAACGAAATCCCCTCAGCACAAATTTATATCTTACAGCAGTATCTTCTAAAGCTCGAAATAGTAAGTTTTTCGAATTATGAACAAATAAAATTCATCTACCATTCCGAAAAGATTTCTGACCAATCAAAAGATGTGTTCATCAAATATGCTTATGAAATAGCACAACCAGAATATCAATATAAAATTCTATTTGAAGATAATTTAATCGATATTCACAAAGAAACATCCGAAAGCCAAAAAAAAATAATACAAAAATATATTTTAAAGCTTGGAAAAATTGATTATCAACACTATTATAATGAGATAAGTTTCATTGCTCAAACTGACAAAATCCTTGATTTAATAAAAACATTTTTTTTAAATTCCATTTTTGAACAAGCAGATACTAATTCTCAATGCGAAATGTTAGGAGATGGTTTAATCACGCTATCAGAGGAAATACAAGTATTACTTCTGAAAAAATACAAGTTTGAAAATGAAAATCGAATTAATTCAAATTACAAACAAATTAAATCAATTTCCCGCTCAGATAAAATCTCAAATTTAGCAAAAACAGAATTCTTATATTCTATTTTCGACCAGTTAGATATTCATTTCTTTTACAAAATGGTTTTTGTAGATAAACTGATTGATATCGAAAAAGAATCTCCTACTAGTCAAGATGAGTTACTTCAAAAATACCTGATAAAAATCGGATCTGAAACACATAAATTTTATTACGAAATTAGGTCTATTATTCAAACTAACCCCATTAACATAAATGTATTAGACAAATTTATAAATTCAGTTTTCGACAGAGCAGATAATGAACTTCGATGTAAAATGATAATTGATAAGTTGATACATATCAATATAGATTTTGATTTACTAGCTAATATTTCAAATTATAAACTACTATCTTCTATTATAAAAACCAACCCAGAGATGTATAATAATTTATTTTATAATACTTATTTTCAAATTTCTAAATTAGATCGACTTCGTTTATGGTTGCAAAAATTAAATCCGTACTATAACTATATAGAATTTTTACAGGTAGCTTGGCAATTGTCATATGATGAGAGAAGATTATTAAATTTAAAGATTAAAGAACAGGCAAAAGATGAACGACTAGAGAAATTTCTAAGCCAAATTCCCGCGGTTGTACTTATTGAAAAAACAGAATCGACTAGAACGTTTAAATGCAAGTGGCGAAATTTATATTACAAAAATGGTTCAATCCAAGTGTTTTTGAATAAAACAATTTCCACAGAAGATTATCATTGGTCTCCCGCTCGTGAAGAATGGAATTTACTAACTCAAGAATATTTCAACAGCAGAAGGATTGATGATATAATAGTAACCGTTAATCTCAATTATTTCATTACAAAAATTACTGGTTTGGAAAATATTGAAGTAAAAATTGTCATGGCAGAAGTTCGTAAACATGGGACAACTGATAAAAAGACAAGCATTTCTGCGAGCCAAATTTCAAGAATCATTCACAATATATCTGCTCGAAATCAATGTATTAACTTTTTAGCACGCCAAAACTTTGAGTATAATGTTCTCGATGTTCAAGAGTTGGTTACTGACGATTTCGGATCCTTACGTAGGGACGTTTCGTTTATTTTCCCTATACCCAACAGAAAAGGCCTTGTATATTTAATATGGGAAAGCGTTGAGTTTGAAAAATCGAAAGCTACCCATATTTTTAAATGTAATGAAAAGGATCTAGAACGCATGGAAGTTAAAATCAAAGATTTTATTGAAGGGAATATACGTACTCGATCACGTTTGAATAGTGCAGAAGCTGAAGATTTAGAAGTTAAAAAAGAATTGCAATATTTTTGCAGAGTCAATCATGACAGCATCGAATATCAAGTTTGGGAAAATAGATTGAGAGAAATGCTGCCGTTTCTTGAATAAGGATTTATTTTAAATTTCACCTTTGAAAGTAGGTTAGTTTTCAAAGTTATGCTACAATAAAATGATAGCTAATTATTGAATTCAAAAAAATGCATTTAATCTTCAAACACTATAAAACCTATCCGAAAGCCCAAAGCAATATGGGGGATTATTTTACTTCCTTCATAGCGGTAGTTGTTAAAAAGAAGCAAGCCCTTTTCGTCTGAAAAATACTCCTCTTCTCTATAGGCCACCTGTGTATAATAATTGTTTCGGCTTGCAATACCCAAGCCCCCAAATATGTCGAATTTCACTATTTTCCCAGCCAATAACTCCAATCCTATTTTCACATGCATCCCCATTTTCTCGCTGTGAAATAAAGCGCTGTCATATTGTATTTCAATACCAGGTTCTTCGGGATAAAAATAGTCGTCGGTATATTTTCGCTCCTTGTTTATATAGAAAAACTCTGTGGCCAAATACCAGGAAGACCATTTTTTATTGGTCAAATACAACTTGATCTCAGGCCTTATTTCAAATACTTTTTGGTATTTTTTACTGAAATTTCCATTCACATCGGTTGAATTGAAGGAAACAAAATCGGAGCTGCCTATTCCAAAATCCAGGCCAACCGCCATTTTTGAGCCAATTTTATAGTCCATACCAAATCGAAACCGTGAATAAGAGTCGAACAAAGGTGTTGGGGAAATGTTTATTGATATTCGCTTAGATTCATGAGTTGTATCTTGAGAATAGCCCGAATTTAGGAGAATAAACCCCATGAGAAGGAAAAGCATTATTCGTTTCATGAATGAACAGGTTGTTAAATTAATATTGAGTTATTGTTTTGCGCTTATACAGCATCAAAGATAAATAAAGAATACATGATTCGACTCGCTATTCTATGAAAACTTAACCTATTCAAATGTATTTAAGAAACATATCTAACATCTCATTTTTCAATTGGCAGAAATGAAAGGGCATAAAAAAACCTCCCTGGAAATTCCGGGGAGGCTTATATAACTTGTTAGCGCGAAAGACTAATAGAACAGGTGACGGTTGTCAACTATTTCAACTTCGTCTTCAATGGCTTTGTACATTCTGAAATTTACTGCAGAAATAAATCTGTTGGTCATTTGTTTAACCATATCATCATAGCTACTTTTAACAGTTGCAGGACGTTTATCTATTGCTTTCAAAACGAATACTGCTTTGCTTCCTTTTATTGGGGCAGTAGTTGCTCCGTTTTCAAGTGACATAGCGGCACCAATAACTTCGGCTTCGGGACCAAAACCTGGGATGGTTGTAGCGTCGAAGGTAAGATTGGCGTTATCGAGAGTAGCATTGAACTCAGAGGCCAAAGCAGAAAGGTTGTTCAGATTTCCTGATTTCTTCATTTTCTCGATAATCACATCGCCTTTTTTAAGGTTTGTAACAGCAGCAGTGATGTTTTGTTTCACATCGGCCAAAGTAGCATAACCTTCAGGTTTGATTTTTGTTAGGGTTGATACAATATAACTTCCACCCATATCGAACAGGTTCAAATCGGAAATCTGACGTTCCTGATTGAAAGCCCAGATAATTACCTGGCGTCCTTCAACCTGACCGGGAATGTTTTCCTGCATGGCAGATAAATCGGTAAGGTTTCTTTTGCTCAATCCCATTTCCTGAACTACTTTATCGAAGCTTGAAGATTTGCATTTGCTGGCAAACTCGTTGGCTTTCACGTAGAAATCCTGGAAGGTTTGATTACCGGCTTCAATCTTTCTTTCCAAAAGAGCTACTTTAACTTTCTCGGAAACGTCTTTTTTACCGTCGATTCTGATAACATGGAAACCAAAAACTGTTTCAACAAGCACCACATCACCCTCTTTACCGTTGGCAACTGCCTCGTTGAACTCGGGAACCATTTGACCATCGGGGAACCAATCGTAGTGACCTTTATTTTGTTTCACGGCTCCGTCATTAGAAAGAGCAATAGCTAAATACTCGATACTTGCCGGGTTTTTCTTAACCACATTCAAAAGGCTGTCCGCCAAACGTTGTGCTGCAGGTTTAATTCTTTTCACGTCTTCGCTGGCACTGGTAGCTCCGGCATAAGCAATAAGAATATGTGAAGCTTTAAGAGAATCTGGACGCGATGCTTTTTCCAAAAGAATTGCAGAATTATAGGCGTTGTTGTTCAGATAAGGAGTTACGGTGGTACCGGGTTCGCCCAGGAACATTAAATTTTCAACCTGAAGCGGAAGTTCGCCACGTTTGTACCATTTGTCGATATAGTTCTTATCGGAGGCAGAATTAACAAATACAGGCACATCAGTTAAAGCAAGTTTTTTTAATTCGGCATAGGTTTCGTCGAATTTAGCTTTATGAAACTCGCGGTCTTCATCAGATGGTTTCACTTCGAAAACCACATAATCGATATCGCGTGTTTCGGCTTGTTTAAAATCTTCCTTATTTTCGTTGTAGTATTTTTCATAATCAGCATCGGTAACAGTAACTTCATTATCTGGCACCGATGTATAAGCCTGAGCTACAAACTGAACCTGCACTTCGGCTTCTCTTTTGGAGTCGGCAAGTTTAGCCAGAGCTTTAGGAACAAAATAAGCCTTTGAAATCAGGTTGTTGAATTTTGTATATAATTGGTCTTCTTTGATAGCTCTTTCAAACTCAATCCACTGTAATTGGCTTTCGCGGGGCATTTGGTCTAAAGTTTGAAGATACTGAAGTACAAGCTGACCGTTAAACTGACCTGTTGCGGGATCGGTAAAATATTGAGTGATATAACGATGGGGACGATCGCCCTGAACTAATTCAAATAACTCATCTGTAGTAACAGTTAAACCAAGTTCCTGGAGTTCATTTTTCATGATAATCTCTTTCACCATTTTAGTCCAGGTACTTTGTTTAATCCTGAACACTTCTGATGAAGAAAGCTGAGCGGCTTGTTTATTTTTTTTCTCTGCTTCCATGGCTTTTTCAGCCTCTAAGCTAAAATCGCGATAGCTTATTTCTTCTCCATTAACCACCCCTATATTAACAGCTTGCTGAGGTGTAGCTTTAAATAAATCGCCCAGAATAAAGGCGCCAAGAGCAATCCCTATAATTGCTACGAGTAATGCATAGTGTTTTCTAATTTGTCCTATTGCGGCCATAAAACTTATTTTTTTTACAAGCTGCAAATGTACAATAGATTAGATAATTTAAAAATATTTTTTTCAGTGCCTGAAATTGCTATAAATCCTATAAATTCAGCAACTTTAAGCTACTGGATTATAGCTAAAATCAAAAAAAAGTCATTGTATTTCAAAGCTTCACCAGCTTAAAAAAACGCCCCTGTTATCACCTTTAATTGTAGTCGCACGAATCGATTAAAGCACAACTATCTTTACTTACGCTATTTTTAATATTTTTACATTTTGCCCGGATGCAATCCGATTAACTCAACTAACCCTGATGATAAGAACGGAAATCACTGTAAAAGCCCTATTAAAAAAGCCTCTGAAAATTGCACCATTATTCCTAAACCGCCGCAGGTTTTTGGCTTTATTGGGAGCGGGATTGGCTTTGAGCCAAATGTCTGGCTGGCTTTCATCATGTGGGTCCTTGAAAGATGATGGTGGTTCAAAATATCTTAATGATGATGAGAAATTATTAATCATGAGGGTTCAGGAATTTCTTTTTCCTGGCGATGGAAATGGACCCGGGGCACATCAGATTAATGCACACGGATATCTTGAATGGGTTTTGGCCGATGAAAACTATGATGCCGATGAGCGGGCTTATGTACTAAAAGGGATTCGGTGGACACAGGAAACAGCTAACGAGCTTAAGGGCTCCGACTTTAAAAATCTCAATTCTCCAGCCGTCGATGAGTTGCTAAAACATATTGCCAATGAAGATTGGGGAGCTCACTGGTACAGTCTTTTAATGAATTTCATTCTGGAGGCATTATTGTCCGATCCCATTTACGGTAGCAATATTGACAAGTCGGGATGGTCATGGTTGTCGCATAATCCGGGATTGCCACGCCCCACAGAAAGACAAAAATATGGTGTTTTCCTTAAATCGTAAATGGCTAAAACATTTAGAAAATGGCTCAGAATTTAGACTTTGATATTTGTGTAATTGGCAGCGGAGCCGGGGCCGGGCCTTTGGCTTATGAGCTCGCTCAATCTGGCCTGAAGGTGTTGGTTTTGGAAAAGGGTCCCTGGATAAAAACAAAGGATTTTACCAAAGATGAAATTTTAACGAGCCGAAGAAGTGTTTATACTACCAATCTGAATGACGAGCCCCAGGTAATAGAAAAGGTGAACACTGACGGAGAATGGCAAGCCCGTTCGAATCAGGAAACCGGGCAAGACCTGTGGAATGGCAATTGCGTGGGCGGATCAACCAATTTTATGAGCGGTTATTTTGGCCGGCTGAAACCATCTGACTTTAAGCTTCTATCGACCTATGGCCCTATTGATGGCGCCAATATTGTGGATTGGCCCATTGGATACGAAGAATTAGAACCATTTTATACCGAAACAGAAAGTCTGATTGGTATTTCGGGCAAAGTAATGCCCCACGACTGGCAGGAACCTCGCTCCACTTCAGACTTTCCCTATCCCCCACTTCAGGAAAATATTCTGGCACAATGGCTCGACGAAGCCAGCGAAAAGCATCAATTTGGAATTATTCCGTTGCCCCGAGCTATACTAAGTCAACCAGTTGGCGAAAGAAAAGCTTGCTATTATTCGGGTTACTGCGGCAGTTATGGATGTAGCAGCGATGCCAAAAGCAGTAGCAGGGTTGCGGTTTTGGAAAAAGCATTGGCCAGTGGAAACCTAACCATTCTACCCGATTCCAAAGTGTTCAGGCTGGAAGAAGAAGACGGGAAAGTGATAGCGGTCTGGTTTTACAATAAATTGAATGAGAAAATAAGAGTTAAAGCCCATGTTTTCGTTATTGCTGCCCAGGCCATTGAAACCTGCAGACTTCTGCTGATGAGCCCCAGCAAAAACTTTCCAAACGGGCTGGCCAACAACACCCATCAGGTTGGGAAAAATCTGATTTTCGCAGGTGGTGGAAGCGGAAGTGGAGAATTTTATAAAAATGAGATGAGCGCCGATACCTGGGAAAATCTGAATAAATTCGGGCTTTTTCTCAACCGAACCACTCAAAAATGGTATCAATTAAACGAAGAACCATTTAATAAACCAGTAAAAGGCGGATCCATAGATTTTATTATGGAACATCCCAATGGGATTACAAGAGCCATCAACCAAAAATGGGATTCGGACGGGAAACTGGAATATGGAAGCCCCTTTAAGAAAAAATTATTTCATCATTTTACTCAGGTTAAAGTAATAAACTTCGAAGTCTTTGTGGATTGGTTGCCAACCGAAAATTGCTTTGTTCAACTCGGCGACTCTGTCAAAGACAAGTGGGGCGATCCGGTGGCACAAATCAGGATTCAAGGCCATCCACACGATGTGGAAGTAGGGAAAATAGTTGCGAAGAAGGCGGAGCATATTATAAGGAGTATTGGAGCATCCAATGTTGTTTCGCATATAACCTCTGCCCCACCCCCCAATTTAGTAGCAGGGGGATGCAGATTTGGTAACGACCGCAAAACTTCAGTTTTAAATTCCGATTGCAGAGCCCACGATATCTCAAATCTTTATATTACCGATGGAAGCTGGATTCCCAATGGTGGAAGCATTCCCCACACCTGGACCATATATGCCAATTCTCTGCGGGTGGCACGAATCATTCAGTCGGGATATGGTAAAACCAAAGTTTAAGCTGTAGTAGCATAGGATTTTTACATTATATTAATGAAATTATATCCCATAATTTACCTAGCTGCACCTGTCAGCATTGGTATTTAATTACATTTGCAAAGCATGAACGCCGAAGACAGAGAAAAATACGCCAAGCTCAAGAAGAATTTGAGCCCAATAAAAATGGTCATTCCTATTTTATTGGGGTTGGGTATGGTGTTTTGGCTTATGTCACGAGAGATATCTACCGAGACCTTTAGCTTTTTTCGCTGGACAGGTGCCACATTTTTCTGGATTCTGATTGCGTTTCTTATGATGGTGGTGCGCGATTTGGCGTATATGTGGCGTTTACGGATTCTAACCGATAAAAAAATAAACTGGAGAAATTCCTTTCAGGTGATTATGCTTTGGGAATTTAGTTCGGCAATTAGTCCCAGTGTGGTTGGAGGAACCGGCCCGGCCATCTATTTCATTTATAAGGAGGGAATAAATCTGGGGAAGAGCACCGCCGTGGTACTGGCGGCAACATTTCTCGACGAGGTTTTCTATATTCTTATGGTGCCTTTGCTTATTCTGGTTTTTGGAGAATTGGCTTTTCCTGCCGAAAAAATATCGTTTCTTGGAAACTTGATAATGTATTTCTGGATTGGATACAGTATCATTTTCTTTTACACACTCATACTCATTTATGCACTGTTTATCAACCCTTTGACCATTAAAAAACTCCTTTCATGGATTTTCCTGTTACCTTTTTTAAAACGCTGGCGATTGAAGGTTCGCAAGCTGAGCAATCAGCTAATTATCACTTCGGAAGAGTTTAAGGGAAAAGGGATCATGTTTTGGCTGAAAGCCTTTGGAGCTACTTTTTTAAGCTGGACAAGTCGATTTTGGGTGATAAATTTCCTATTCATGGCTTTCTTTTTCCATCATCTGGGAGTATACGATCATTTTCTAATTTATGCCCGACAGCTCACCATGTGGATTCTTTTGCTCATCAGTCCAACCCCTGGAGGAAGTGGTATTGCTGAGTTTATTTTTAAAGATTTTCTGGGCGACATACTTCCAAACATAGAATGGGCAGTGCCTCTGGCACTTATGTGGCGATTAATCAGCTATTACCCCTACCTCATTATTGGCGCCTTTGTTTTACCCAGGTGGCTAAGGAAAGTCTTTTTCAACCCCATCCACAAAAAGAGATAATGTAACTGTTTTAGGTACTTGCATACCTGAATTTTTCGGTTTACATTTGCTCGATTATGGTGAAAAAATCTTTATCCATATTATTATTGCTGGCATTTTTTTCTTACCAGGCCTATCATTCACTGATATACCTGAATTATTATATCCGCCTTGACTATTACAAAAACGTTTTGTGCGAAAATAAAAACAACCCCGACAAACCAGCCTGTAATGGTAAGTGCCACCTGAATAAGCAATTGGCCCAGCAAAAACCCGACGAACCAACACATCCTTTCTCAAAATCTACGGGCTCCACCTTTTATCCTGAACTTATTGGCATACTTATTCAAAAACAGAGTTCCAGCTTATTTGATAATTTAGACCTGAATAAAATTGCAGGTTTTCCACATTCATTCTCACAAGCTCATTTGGGCAGTGTTTTTCATCCCCCGGATTCAGATATTTAAATATCATTTTTCAACAAAAAATTCATTTGTAGGGTATTTCTATGCCCACAGGTGACGGAATTGAAATGTTTTTCTCCGGCAACAATCGGAATAGAAAAGCTATAACTATTTATTTATCAAATATATAAAGAATGAAAAACGCAAAATACATTTTTGTGTTGTTGGTTTTTGCAGGCCTTGTTTTTCCATTGGCTGCCCAAACCATCGATACAACATTACAAATTCAAGGGGTAGAAGTGTTCGGAACAACGGATGAAAGCACTGAGAAAGTGGCTTTAGACCCCAATAATCGTAGCCAGCAGGATGCAGGTAAACTTTTGATGGAAGTAAATAATGTGGGCTTAATTAAAAAAGGTAATTACGCCTACGACCCGGTAATCAGGGGATTTAAATACGATCAGCTTCAGCTTTTAGCCAATGGTTTTGTTCAAACAAGTTCTGCTTGTCCCAACAGAATGGACGCTCCATCGTCGCAAATCAGCATGAATAACTTAGAATCGGTTGAAATTATCAAAGGTCCCTACAGTGTTAAATATGGGATGAATACCGGCGGTGTTGTCAACTATATATCTCAGGGTCCCAAAGCCACTGATAAATTTACGGTGAACGGAAATCTGGGATTTTTCTATCAAACCAATGGAAATTCCAAAGACGGACAAGGTATGCTAAGCATCAGTCACAAGAAATACTATTTGCAGGTTTCCGGGGGAATGAAAGACTTTGGAAATTATAAAAGTGGGGATGGAACCGAAATCCTGTCCAAATTTAAACATTCGGACTATGGTGTAAAAGGCGCCTGGTTTATCAATGCTCACCATCAGGTGATTTTGGATTGGCGTCAAGCAAAAGCCGAAGATGCTCTTTTTGCCGGATTGCCCATGGATAGCGACTTCGACAAATCGAGCACCGGTTCGCTTCACTACAGCTATAAAAACGAAAAAACCCGTTTGACCAATGTTGATATAAAAGCCTATGGCAATTTTATCGACCATCAGATGAGCAATCGCAATAGGCCAGCCTGGGTGAATAGTCAGGCCATATCGAAGCTGCAGTCACAAACCTTTGGTGCCCGTGGGGAGTTCAATTTCAAACTTAGCGAAAAACAACCGCTGCTTTTGGGAATTGACTATAAAAAAGTGGCCAAACAAGGCGATCGCGAGCGTTTGGTATTTTTCAACGAATGCACTCAAATGGTTGTGGATCCTGCAAAACTTTTCGTCGATGCGCTTTGGCAAAACAGCTATCAAACCGATTTTGGTGTGTTTCTGGAAAGCTACAGAACAATGGGTAAGTTTATAGCATCTGCAGGCCTTCGGGCAGACTTTGTAAATTCTGAAGTGAAAGAACCAGCGGCAGATTTTGCAGCACTCTATCCCAATTTGGGCAAATCGAATGATGTAGCTTTTATGGGAAATATTCAGTTGAAATACATGATTAGCAAACCCGCTTCGATTCAATTAAAAGTGGGATACGGACAGCGAAATCCTGATATTACCGAACTCTATATCAACCACATGCAGGTGGGTGTAGATGCCTATGAATATGTGGGAAATCCGGATTTAAAAATGGAGAAAAATCTGCAAACCGACCTAAGCTTTAATTTCAACAAAGAGAAATTCCAATTTGAAGCTACCCTGTTTTATGCTAAAATCAAGGATTATATACAAGCCAGTTTAGACACCACCCTGCCTAAAAAATTTATGGCCTGTATGCCTCCAGCCCATGCCAAACGTTTTGGCAATATCGACGATGCCAGGCTTTATGGTTTTGAAACATATGCCAATTTATTGATTTGGAAAGGATTAGGTGTTAACGCTTCCTGGACTTATACTTTGGGCGACAATATAACCGATGATGAGCCATTGGCAGAAATTCCGCCCATGGAAATCAGAGCCGGATTGGGTTATAAAGCCACCAAATGGCAAGCGCAGATTAAATCGCGGTTTGTGAGCGAGCAAACCCGTATTTCAACTTCGTTTAACGAATCGGCATCCACAGCATTCGTACTTGTGGATTTTAATGCCAGCTATGCCATCATTAAAGGATTAAACCTAAGCTTAAATGTGGATAATATGTTGGATGTGAACTATGTAGAACATCTGAGCAGAGCTTATAAAAGTCAGGCTGTTTCGAGTCTTTACTGGGAACCCGGACGTAATTTCATTTTGGGTCTGACCTATAAATTTTAAGACTCATCATTTTCATTGAAGGGCAATCTCCGGCTTGGTCCGGGGGTTGCTTTTTTTATTGTTTATTCAGAAATGATTGAAAAGCATCTTTAGAATTAAAGTACAATACTTGATGATATTTTTTTTAATTTTATGCATTAGAACAACAAATTCAATTTAAGGCATTCCTTAAAGAACAAACCTAATACATAAACTATGAAAAATCTTTGGATGGTGCTGCTGTTAGTTCCAATGCTGACAATGGCACAATGGGTGGATAACCCATCAGTAAACACAGTAATTAATTCTACACCGGGGGCTAAATATGTTCCAAAAGTAGCTCTAACCCCCAATGGAAACTACTTCTTCAGCTGGTATGGCGGCACTTCTAATTTAAATATGAACTTAGCTTATTTCGACCATAGTGGGGTTCAAATATGGCCGCTGGGCTCCAAAACAGTTTCAAGCCATCCGCAGAATACATGGGTTGATGATTATACCCTGCTTTGCGACCTTGAAGGCAATGCCATCGTTATTTTTTCGGATATCAGAACCGGGGTTAAAAATGTGGCGGTATATAAGGTTGACTCGCTGGGCAATCAGCTTTGGGGTGATGATGGTATTTTCTTTGATTTGAGCACCTCTGAAGATTATCAGCCTAAGGGTGTTGTGGCCACAGATAATTCGGTTTTTGTATTTCACAGTACAAGCTATGCCAATGGCGATCCCGGGGAAATTATTGTTCATAAAATTCTTGCCGATGGAACCCTTGCCTGGGGATCTCAAGGCAAAAAATACAACGGAGCAGCAGGCGTGAGCTGGTCGGTACCTGTGGGGACAGCCAATGAAGACGGCGGTTTTACCCTGGGTTACTACAAAGAAACCGGAAATTTCCCAGCCACCCAACGTAATATTTCGGCCATCCGCTGCGATGCCGACGGCAATTTATTGTGGGACCTGGAGGCAGATGTAACACTGGCAGGTGGCATCTCACCCTGGGACGACCTGATGATGTTCGCCAATGGCGATGGCGGAGCCTATTTCGCATGGCACGACGACCGTTTTTCTGACAATACCTACGAAGTTTATGCCCAGCATATTTTACCCGATGGCGAAGGACAATATACACCCAGCGGAGTTATGGTTTCCATTGAAACCAGTGGACATCAACTCTATGAAACCCCAGCAGGCATTAACAATGCAGGCGAATTTGTAGTATTGTGGAACAGGCTGAATTCCAATCAGAGTATGGGTTCATTGGTTTACCAAAGAATCAATACCTCGGGCGAACTGCTGGAAACCAATGCCGGAAAAACCATTATTGCCATGAACGACAGACTACAAAACGGCCTCGGCGTGGCACAAATTGGCGATAGCACTTTCTATCTTTATGCCAATTTCCTCGAAGGACAATTTTACTATACCAGCTATAATATGGTGGCTTTAGATGCCATTGGTAACGAGGTGTGGCCAGCGCATGTGGAGATGGCCAACGCCACTTTAGACAGAACTCACGCCAATATGAGCCCATTTTTTAATTATCAATCGGTGGTTTGCTGGAGCGATAATATGCTGGGCAACGACCGCGTGATGGGTCAGAATATTTTTATTGATGGAGCTTTGGGAACTTCTCCGCTGAATGTGGAAAAGATTCCTTCTACTACCTTCGAAATCTTTAAAACCTACGATCCACTAACCCAAAGCCTGAAACTTGAGAATATTGAAAACCACGATGTGGTGAAAGTTTATAACCTTCAGGGACAGGAAATTATATCGGCAAAAGCAGAGAACTCCATCGTGCTCAATCGCTATATGAAAGGCATGTACATTGCAGCTTTAATCCGAAATGGCAAGGTTTATGAGCAGTTTAAATTTGTGATGTAGTTGCTGAAGATGAGCTAAAAATACATGGAACCTGACTTATAGCAGGTTGATTTTGAGCTAATTTTAAACACAAAAGCCGGATTTCTCCGGCTTTTTTCTTTTTGTAATCCCCAAAATTAATCCAGCTTCAACACTGCAAGGAATGCGGTTTGGGGAACTTCTACGTTACCGATTTGACGCATCCGTTTTTTACCTTTTTTCTGTTTTTCGAGCAGCTTACGTTTACGGGAAATATCGCCCCCATAACATTTTGCGGTAACGTCTTTTCGCACCGCTTTAATGGTTTCGCGTGATATGATTTTGAGTCCGATGGCCGCCTGAATGGCAATATCAAATTGCTGACGGGGTATCAATTCCTTGAGTTTGCTGCAAATTCTCTTTCCAAAATCATAGGCATTGTCACGGTGGATAAGTGTTGAAAGCGCATCCACAGGATCGCCGTTGAGAAGAATGTCGAGTTTTACCAGATTGGCTGGCTTAAAGCCCGATAGATGATAGTCGAAAGATGCGTATCCTTTGGAAATACTCTTGAGTTTGTCGTAGAAATCGAAAACAATTTCGCCCAAAGGCAACTCAAAGGTGAGCTCTACCCTGTCGCTGGTCAGGTAAATCTGATTCTTTAACTCGCCGCGCTTGTCGATGCAAAGTTTCATGACAGAACCCAAATACTCAGTTTTGCTGATTACTTGCGCCCTGATATAAGGCTCTTCGATATGGTCAATCCATTTTTGATCGGGCAAACCGCTGGGGTTGTGCACTTCCATAGTTTCCCCTTTGGTCGTGATTACGTTGTAGGAAACGTTGGGGACGGTGGTAATCACATTCATATCGAATTCACGATCCAGGCGTTCCTGAACAATTTCCATGTGCAACAATCCTAAAAATCCGCAGCGGAAACCAAATCCCAATGCCATACTGCTCTCGGGTTCCCAGGTTAACGAAGCATCGTTGAGCTGGAGTTTTTCAATGGAAGCGCGAAGCTCTTCGTAATCGTCGGCATCAACCGGATAAATACCGGCAAACACCATGGGTTTCACTTCTTCAAAGCCGCTGATGGCAGTGGTGCAGGGATTTTCTACATGGGTGATGGTATCGCCCACTTTAACTTCTTTGGCAGTTTTAACCCCCGAAATAATATAGCCCACATCGCCGGTGCCCATAAATTTTCGTTCTTCCTGTTTCATTCGAAGCACTCCGATTTCGTCGGCATTGTATTCTTTGCCAGTGGCCATAAATTTCACATAGTCGCCTTTTCTCACTTCTCCGTTCATGATACGGAAATAGGCAATAATTCCTCTGAAGGAGTTAAAAACCGAGTCGAAAATAAGCGCTTGAAAAGGAGCTTTTGGGTCGCCTTTTGGAGCAGGAATTTTTTGAACTATGGCTTCGAGAATCAGGTGAACGCCATAACCGGTTTTACCGCTGGCAGGAATAATATCGTCGAGTTTACAACCAATCAGGTCGATAATCTGATCGCTCACTTCTTCGGGCATGGCATTGGCCAAATCCATTTTGTTGAGTACCGGAATAATTTCCAGGTCGTGATCCAAAGCCAGATAAAGGTTTGAAATTGTTTGAGCCTGAATGCCTTGTGTGGCGTCTACAATGAGCAAAGCCCCTTCGCAGGCTGCGATAGAGCGGCTCACTTCGTAGCTAAAATCCACGTGGCCGGGAGTGTCGATGAGATTGAGAACATATTTTTGACCATCCTGTTCATAATCCATCTGAATGGCATGACTCTTAATGGTGATTCCTCTCTCGCGCTCCAGATCCATATCGTCGAGGGTTTGTTCCTGCATATCTCTCTCGGAGATGGTGCCGGTAAACTCGAGCAGACGATCAGCTAAAGTACTCTTGCCGTGATCAATATGGGCAATGATGCAGAAATTTCTTATGTTCTTCATTTAATGATTTTCGTTATTAGGTTGCAAAAATAGTATTTTTCGGTTGAAGGAGATTTTACCTATTTAAAAATAAAGGATTAACTAACCCCAAAGCATTCAATATCAGCGAATTTTTTTAAAAAGGTTTTTAATTATATTGGGTTGCGCATTTAAATTGATGATGGCAAAAACCATAATGGCTGCACTTACCCATTGCAAAGGCGATAATATGTGGTTATTAAAAAGGTAATCGAAAATTATGGCCGAAAGCGGGAATAACAGCTCCATTACCGTGGCCATTGCGGCCTTCACGTTTTTTAGTCCATAGTAATACAAAAAAATGGCGCCGCTGCCAGTTGTTATGGCTATGATGATGATAAGAAGTAAATTTCGGGAAGTAATATTCTGAAATTCAGCGGTTAATCCAAGACTAAGAACCACCAGAAACATGATTGCGGATGTTAATCCATAGCGGAAAAATGTGGCTGAGACGAAATCGAGTTTGCCTAGAATTTTCTTGCTGAAAACCGTTGAGCTTCCAAAGCTAAAGGCAGCCAACAATGCCAAAAGTGACGCATAAATGGTGTTTTTATCGGTTTGAAAATGTGGTAACTCCATTCCGAAAGTTAAAAAGTAACCAGCTATTAGAGCAACCACTGCCCAGAATATGAAATTTCCACTGATTTTCTCTTTCAGGAAAATTGCTGCCAACGAAATGGCAAAAACGGGCTGAAGCTTCTGAAGCAGCACCACGATACTAAGCTGCTGAAAATTAACCAGAAACAAAGCTTTTACAATGGACATGGTGCCCAGAGATCCCCCCAAAAAAGCCACCATGAGCAAGGAAAATTTTTCGGTATTGTTCAGCAAACCAAAATGCGAATATCTTTTGTAGAGAAAAAAATTCATGAGAACAAAAGGGGTAAGATGCAGAACAAAAACCACAAAAGGCACAGGCAAATTATACAAACCGGGTGTGAGAACAATGCCATCAAAGCCCCAGAGCATGGCCGAAACGCCTACTAAAATGGCTCCAATTACTGACTTATTATTCTGTTTTGCGTTCATGGGGCAAAATAAAGAAATAAACCTGTTCCAACCCGACTAAATTTTTTACTCAATCAAATCATTCCCGAGCTTCATATTTCTATAATTTTGGCCAAAACTTAATCCATGTTAACTCAACCTTCTCCTATAGTCGATCGGCAAATTGCCATGAAAAACATACTTAGAATGGCGGAATTGTGCGCCAAAAACGATGTTATTTTCCGCCCACATTTCAAGACACATCAATCGGCCGAAATTGCGGATTGGTTTGCAAAAGCCGGAGTGAATCGTTGCGCAGTTTCGTCGCTGAGCATGGGTGAATACTTTTTTGAGCATGGCTGGGCAGATATTTGCGTGGCCATTCCTGTGAACGTGAACGAGTTGGAAACAGCCAACCGCTTGGCAGAAAAAGCCAGCCTGAGCCTTACAGTGGATCATCCTTTGAGCTTGTTGGCTATTAAACAGCAGGTTAAAAATCCCCTGACCATTTTTATAGAAATAGACACCGGTTATGGAAGAAGCGGGGTGTTTTATAAAAATACACAACAAATAGATGCCTTGCTGAGCATTTTAAATGAAGCCAGCCATTTGAGTTTTGGTGGTTTTTTGAGTCATACGGGCAATAATTACGGGGCTGCAAACAGGGAGATGGGACAGGAGCAGTTTGAACAAGCACGGCAAATTATGGTCTGGCTCAAGGAGACTTATGCAGAACAATACCCCAATCTGCAAATTAGCATGGGCGACACCCCATCATCGGCGTTCGCATCTCATTTTCAAGGAATTGACGAGTGGAGACCCGGAAATTTTGTGTTCAACGATTTGATGCAATTAGAATTGAAATCGTGCGAAGAATCAGATATTGCCTTTCGGGTTCGCTGTCCGGTAATTGGAGTTTACCCCCATCGTAATGAAATAGTTATCTATGGTGGCGCAGTTCATTTATCAAAGGATTCGATGATTTTTGCCGACCGAAAAGTGTTTGGCTGGGCAGTGATGCCAGGCGGGAAAATTGCGGATGGGTTTCCGGTTATTTCGCTAAGTCAGGAACATGGTATTATTTTGGCCAACGAAAACTTTGTACGCCAAATTCAACCAGGAGACTTGCTCGAAATTTTACCCGTTCACAGCTGTCTTTCTGCCGATTTATGCGGCTACTATACCACCGCCGAAGGAGAGAAAATAGAGAAATTCAGAACCTATCCCAGCTTGTAAAATTCAAATAGTGAAGCTTTTATAGTTCCCGCAAAAGCTCGTTTTCTTGTGGAGCATTCTCATCTTACGCGTGTTTCCTGATTTTGAAACACCGGATAAAATCAACCCCAGGTTTGAAATTTAGGTATCGTCTTTTGGCTTAACAATTATTAAATTTAATATAATTCAGTTTTTATTAATTTAGCGCACTAAATCACCCCGATGAAACCGCAAAGAAAAGTCAATAAACGAAAACTGCAATCCTCCTACCTCACCACCATTGTGAGCATCACGCTGGTGTTGTTTATGCTGGGGTTATTGGGCCTTTTGATATTGAACAGCAAGAAATTAGGCGATCATGTGCGCGAAAATATTGGCTTTAGCATCATTATGAATTCGGGGGTGAAAGAAGCCAAAATCATGGAGTTGAAGAAGACTTTGGACGCTTCGGAGTTTGTGAAATTTACCGAATACATTACCCCACAAGATGCCGCCAAGGAATTGCAAAAGGAACTGGGGGAAGATTTTATTGGCTTTTTGGGCTATAATCCACTGTTGCCCAGCATCGATTTGCATCTGAATGCCGATTATGCCAATATCGACAGCCTAAAAGTTATTGAAAAAAGACTGCTGCTGAACGAGGACATTAAAGAGGTTTATTATCAGGAATCGCTGGTGGAACTAATCAATCAAAACGTTCGTAAAATAGGATTTTTTATTCTCATTTTCAGCTCTTTACTTCTCATTATTGCCATTGCACTCATCAACAATACCATCAGGCTTTCGGTATATTCCAAGCGTTTTCTCATCAGAAGTATGCAGCTTGTGGGCGCCACCAAATCGTTTATCAGGATGCCCTTTGTTATCACCGGAATCCTTCACGGACTCATATCGGCTCTCATAGCTTCCGTGGCTTTGGTTGGGATTTTATACTTTCTATTCCAGCAAATTCCTGAGCTGGTCACCTTGAGCGATTTCACCCTTATTGCCATGTTATTTGCCTTTGTGGTGGTTGCAGGGGTTCTTATTACCTGGCTTTCAAATTATTATGCAGTAAATAAATATCTTAAAGCAAGACCCGATGAATTATATCAATAAAAAAACTGAAAAAAATAGTGCCATGAGCAATACAGAAAATCCAAAACAGGATGTGGAAAGAAAAGACGATTTTATCTTTAGCAAGGAAAACTATAAATTCCTGTTTATCGGTCTTGGACTCATTCTCCTGGGGCTCATTTTAATGATTGGCGGTGGCTCTAGCTCCCCCGATCAGTTCAATCCGGGCGTGTTTAATTTTCAACGTTTAACTCTGGCTCCAATATTAATTCTGGCCGGTTTTGGCGTAGAAATTTATGCCATCATGAAGCGCAGTTAATCCATCGACTGCCTTTAGTTATTTCAGTTTTGCCTGATTATCCACGCCCTATCCGCAATAGCGGGATGTTTTATTTTACGCGATTTTTTATTCTGCTCTTACCGTAAATAATATTTCCATAAACCATTAAAATCTACACCATTGCAAAAACCCGATTTTACAGAAGGCCATGTGCTGTTGATTGACAAGCCCTACGAGTGGACCAGTTTTAATGTGGTGAGCTCGGTGCGCTATTTGGTCTCGAGAATTGCAGGCGTTAAACGCAGCAAGGTTGGACATGCGGGCACTTTAGACCCTTTGGCCACAGGATTGCTGATTCTTTGCACCGGAAAAGCCACCAAAGACATAGAGAAATATCAGGCTCAGGAAAAGGAATACACGGGAACTTTTTATCTGGGAGCCACCACACCAGGGTTCGATCAGGAAAAGGCCATTGATGCTTATTTTCCAACAGAACATATTACTGCTGAACTTGTTAGGCAAACAGCAGAATCTTTTTTGGGACACCAATTGCAGGTTCCCCCAATTTTTTCGGCGGTTAAGGTAAAAGGAAAACGTGCTTACGATTTGGCGAGACAAGAAAAAACCCCGGAGCTCGAACCCAAATCCATCGAAATTAAAGAGTTTGAAATAACAAGAATCGAATTGCCCGAAGTCGATTTCAGGGTAGTTTGCACCAAAGGGACCTATATCCGTTCGCTGGCTCGTGATTTTGGGCAAAGAATGAACTCGGGTGCTCATCTAACTGCGCTTCGCCGCACCCGCATTGGTAATTTCTCCATAGAAAATGCCGTGACCCCTGAAGCCTTTAAAGCCATCGTTCACGAACTATGGCCCGATGTTTTTGATGAAAAAAATTACAAACCCCGGGCTCCACATCACCGCGAAAATGTTAAGCCTTTGAAATTTTATAGAACCACCACCCCAGATACAGGTGAAATACAACCTGAATAATAGTTACCAGAATCAGGCTGAAAATAATATCCTCTTTCATTAAATAGCCCGATAAAAAGGCGAGAATGACCAAAATATTCATAATAAAACTGAACATGAAAAATCTCTTTTGCCTGTTGACTATCAGTGGGATGTGAGAAAATGGAGAGATGAGAAAATTCAGAAACAACCAGGGGCTCAATATCTGTGCGTATTGTCCGGCAACCATCCAGGCATCGCCCAGCACAAAGCCGAAAATCTGAGGGCCAAACAACGCCAGAATTATAAAAATCGGCAATCCAAAAATCCCAACTATCTTCATTTGATTTGTAAGCAGGTTTCTGATGTTCTGGTCTTTCTGCCATTGTTCGCTAGCTTGCTGGAAAAAAACCTGACCCACAGCAGCTCCAATAAACCCTGCGGGAACTTTCACAATGCGAATCATGCGGCTGTAGAATCCCAGAATTTCGCCCGAATAGAACCGCGAAATAATGAAATTAACCAAACTCTGTTGACCAATATCTGTTAAAACATGCATGGAGTTGATGCGAGGGAAATCGGAATATTTTTTAGCTAACCTATTAACTTCATTTTTTTGAACCAGGGACAAGAGTTTGCGGTCGTTTCTCCAAAACTTCACAAAAAGTGGAACGAATCCCATAAACCAACCTGCTATTTGTCCGAAAATGAGCCCAATACTTCCCCATCCTGCAAAACCAGCCCCAACACTCATTGCCCCGTTGGTGGAGCTTTGACTGATTTTGGATGCTGCAATATTTCGGTAAGATTTCTTTCGGGTGGCCCACTGATTGAATGTCTGAAACAATCCGCTGATAAATACAAAAAGGGGGACCCATTTTAAAAAAGCATTTAGCTCGGGACTTCCGGCCCAGCGGGCAATGTTTTCCCCCAGAAATAGCACCATCAGACCCGAAAGCAAGGTCATGAAAATGGTGATTATCAGCGACAAGGCAACAATGTTTATGGCTTCATCATCTTTCAATGGCAAAACCACAGCCATTTCGTAGCGCCCGGTGGCTACAGAAGCAAAAATGGTAGCTACGGCCAGAAACAGGGCTAGAATACCGAATTCCATTGGGGTAAAAAGTCGGGCAAGAATGGGTTCTGTGAGCAAGGGAATGAGCTGTGCCAGCGTGCTCCCGCTCATGATGGTAAGAACAGGGCCAAAAAAACCCGATTTTACACCTTGAACTGTCATTCTGTTTTTATTCCGGAGGGCGTGAAAAAGTCGATGGGACGGGTAATTTTATCGAAAACAAAATACTGAATCATTAGCATACGGTTATTGTGCCACCCATACATGCGGTCTAAATCATATTCGGGTTTATAACCGTAGATTTCTTCCTGGTCGTAGCGGCTGAACATTCTGTAGGTCTTAATTTCGTTCACAGTTCCATCGGTTTTGGTTACCTTGATTATATGAACGGGTTGATTTCCAAGGATGGAATCGATTTTGGTCTGAGGCATATCGTCCAGCAGCGCTTCGTAATTCACATTTTTAAAGGAATCGAGGAAAGTGAATAAAGCCACGGTATCATAACCCTGAAGGATTTGCCGGTTGGCCAAAGCCATAATTTCATACCCTGATTCTAATTTTCTGATTTGAAATGATTTAGCAGGTTGTTCGGGAGTTTCAATATAAATTTCGGCAATTTGCTGATAGGGGATTTTAAAAACTTCGTGGCTGAGCCAGTCTTTGGGTTGTGTGGTAAAACGAGCAGCCACAAAACCCCTGAAACCGGGAATGGTAACCACATAAGGCCTGTCGGCTCCTTCTTTCAGCATATAAGTTCCCTGATTGTCCTGAGTGGCCGAACCCACATAGAACACGGATTCCTTATTCACATATTGAAACAGCTGCAAAGAACCTATTTTGATGTAATAATCGTTGGTGTAAACCTCCACTTTAACGGCAGTTCCGGCCATGGCTTTCACAATATTATTATGGGCTTTTTGCGGAACAGGATACTTAACTTCCAGATTCTTAATGGTATTCAATAACATAGCCATATTCTTCTCATGGGCTTTTTGATCCTTATTGAGCAACCAACCTTTCTCAGTTCTCTCAAACAATACCGATTGGTTGTTTTTGTCGACCATAAAAATTTTTACAATATTGGCCGTATCTTTTACTGCAAAACCTGAGTCTTCGCCAAATAAGGTTGTGGTTTTATCGGTAATTACAAAACTCGCTGCCACCGCAATGAGCACCAAAACTATGATAAGAAATATTTTATTTTTATTCATTGATATTGCTTTTAAAAATCAAATAATTGTTGTGGTTCAACAGGTTATAAACGATGATTGCTTTAAAAAATTATTTTTACTTAACGTTTTACTTTTGATATAAGGGGTAGACCCCACTCATTGGTTTTTATAAAGAATAAAGCTTTTTATTGACATGCCGCTTTCAACCAGGCAACTGTTTTTCCGGCGATAGCAATCGTCTGTTTCTAACTGCACATTTTTCTTTTCTAGCGATATCATTTCTTTATTTATCATATTTTCAACAATTTGTCATTACTTTCTTGTGGGTTAGATATTAGCTTTTCAAGTCATATTTTAACAAATTTGGATATTTTAGTTCTTAATTTGTTCACAAAAAGTAGAACCTTTTGCTAAAATCCTCTTGAGATAATGGAATCGACTGAATTATACGAAGTAACGTTTTTACATCTGCAACATCAGTAAGATATTTTTTACCATCAGAAGCTTCCATTTTCAGTTGTCCGATTTTTTCGGACAACTGCTCAAACCCTTCTTGCAGCAGCTTTTTCTTTAAATCAGCCCAGTATTTTCTTGGCCTTTGGCTTTCTGTAAGGATTTCAATGACATCAATTATCGAAAAAAACCACTGCTGCTCATTTTCGCTCCACTCAGAGCGGACTTTTTTACTCTCAAATAACCTGATGATACCCATATACAAATTATTAATGGCAAAGGTAAAATATTTCTGTTTCTACAGGAAATTGGCTAAGCAGTAAGCATGGGCTTCAGTCATACCAATTGGCCTCTATTTTCAGATTTATTTTTGTCAATATTTATATCACTGTCCTTTTTTTGGCTTTTGGCCAACAACAAACTTTCTCCTCCGGCGCCATTGCAAAACGAAACCAAACAAGGCAATGATGAGCACAGGAACCAAAACGTTGATGGTTTTTACCAATGCCATTTTCTTGTCCAGCCTGTTTTTATCGAGGAGACGGATTTTTATTTCACGGCTCCTGATGCTGATTAAACCATCTTCATCTATTAAATAATTCAGTGCGTTGAGTACAAAGTCCTTATTCCCAAAGTTTTCGCGCGTAAACTGATCGAATCCAAGAGGCAGTGGATAGCCCTTGCTATAATGAAGTTGATTGCGGACAATATCGCCATCGGAAACAAAAATCTGGCTGGTTTCCTTGCTTTCTGTTTTAAAACCTATGCTGTCGTTATTGGCCAATTGCGGGGGTATTCTATTGGCAAACAACGATTTAAAACTTCCTTCGACCAAAACGGCCACCATTTTCGGAGGCAGATTGAATGTGCTGGCAAACTGATTCCACCGGGGCGATTTGGGATAATTGTCCATCATTTGCAAATCGATGAGTACTGGTGCCTTGGCAGCCCTGCTGTAGGATGAGGAAGCCAGAAGCGACGTTTTCTTTAATCCCGCTGCAGCAACGGTATCGAGCGTGCAGGGAAAATCGGTCATGATGGAGTTCAGGTTGTTCACTATGGGATGTTTGCTGCTGGCGGATATTACCGGGAAATAATACCAGGGCAAAAACTCCTGCTTGGGTTGGTCGCCCACCATGCCTGTAACAATGGGAATTGGACGGGCATTGAGATCGAGGAGCAATTCCTGATTGAAACGAACGCCATATTTAAAGAAAAGGTCGTCGAGATTTAAATCCATGCCAAAACCCAATGTAGTTCTGGTTTGTTGCAAACTATCCATGGTGGCATAAACGGGATCGAAGAACCAGATGATTTTTCCTCCCCGCATTAAATACTGGTCTAAAATTAACTTGTCTTTCTCGCTAAAAGATGAGTCGGGTTTGGCAATGATAATGGCGTCGTATTTATTGCGGATGATGATTCGTCCGGTGGTGTCGTACGATTTAAAATCGGTGAGACTGCCCAGCTGCTCGTTCATTCGAACCCTTTCCACACGATAGTACTCGGCCAGTGCATTTCCAATATCGGCGGTTTCTATCTTACTCAGCTCGCCATGACCTTCGATGAAAGCCACCGCTGGACGGGTCTTTACGGCCAGTTGTCTGATAACGCTGGCTAAGGTAAACTCCAGATTCTCTATGGAGCTGTTGAGCACTTCTTCGGGGGGCATCCCCAGACGGGTTTTCAGCAAATCAACAGCACTTTCGTTGTTGAGATACGAAACTATGGCACCAGGGAAAATGAGCTGCTCGGAGTTGCCTTCTTTCTCGTTCACCTTCAGGTTGGTGGGCTGAAGCCCTTTTTCCACCAGCAGCTGATACACTTTATTGCGTTCTTTCTCGTCGCTGCTTTCGCTGGGATCCACAAATTCGAACTCCACAAAGCGGCTGTAGGCTCTAAACTCGTTGAGCATTTCGCGGGTTTCGTTGCGCAATCGCTTGAAACCGGCAGGGAAATCGCCTTCCAGATAAACCTTAAAAAACACATATTCATCAAGGTTTTTGAGCATGTCTTTGGTTGCAGGCGCGAGGGTGTATCTTTTTTCGCTGGTTAGGTCGATTCGGGTATAGACATAGTTCGAAATAATATTCACGGCAACAATAATCACCAACCCATAAACCAATTGGATCAGATTGTTTCTTTTATAATGATTGCTTTTCGTCTTCATATGCTTTACCATTTACGCGATTCTAAAACTATGCGGGTGAGAATGATGAAGAAAGCCACAAAGCTGATGAAATAAACCAGGTCGCGGGTATCAATCACTCCCCTACTCATGGAAGCATAATGCGAGCTGATTCCCAAAGACTTGATGAACAAATCGACTGGGCCAAACAAGTCGAGCGAATAGATGATTTCGAAGCCGAGATAGCTGAATGCAGTGAGCACAATGGCAGCGATAAAGGCAACTATCTGATTGTCGGTGATAGATGAAGCAAACAGCCCAATGGCCACAAACGAAGCTCCCAGAAAAAGCAGTCCGATATAACTTCCCCAGGTTCCCCCCATATCCATATTTCCCTGGGGAAAACCGAACACATAAACGGTGGCAAAAAACACCAAAGTTGGAACGATGCTAATAACCACCAAACTCAATCCGGCAAGATATTTTGCCATGATGATTTGTAAATCGGTGAGTGGTTGGGTGAGTAAAATCTCGATGGTTCCTGCTTTTTTCTCCTCCGAAAACATGCGCATGGTGATGGCAGGAATGAGAAAAAGGAACACGAAGGGAGCCAGCAAAAACAGCGATTCGAGACTGGCATAGCCAAAATCGGGGATATTAAACTCCGTGGGGAAAACCCAAAGGAATAAACTACTGACCAGCAGAAAAACCACTATGACAATATATCCAATGAGGGAATTTAAGAATGAGCTGATTTCTTTAAAATACAGTGTTAGCATTGTTTAAAAACCTTTATGAGCGGCAAATTTACTAGATTTTGGGACATATTTTGCGGAAAGTTCAGAGTCGTTTTTACGCGTTGAACAGGCATTAACCCAAAGGGAAATCTATCGTTTATTTAAACCGGAGATTGAGAATAAGTTCCAGATAATGAGCATCCACCTCGTCGAAAGAATATTTCTCGCTGCTGTCAACGTCCAAAACTCCATAAATCAGGCCTTCGCTGTCTTTCAGTGGAACTACAATTTCGCTGTTGGAGCGGCTATCGCAGGCTATGTGGCCTGGAAACTCGTGCACATCGGGAACCACAATGGTTTCTCCCCTGTTGATGGCAGCCCAGCATACTCCTTTATCTTTGGCCAGTTTCATGCAAGCCACCGGCCCCTGATAATGATCCACGCACAGCGCTTCGTCTTTTAACAGGTAATAGCCTGTCCAGAAGAAATATTCCATTTTATGATGCAACACGGCAATAATGGTGGCCCTTCGCGACGACTCGTCGGCACAGCTGGGCATAAGCTGTTCTATTTGCGAAAAAAGCCGCTGATAGCGGCCTTCTTTTTTGTTTTTGTCCATGTGACAAAATTAAGGATTTATAAAATCGATCTACTGCAACGATTTGTTAAAAATGGAAACTAAAAGTAATCTGCCCCAAAGGCCCAAATTCTGTTAGATAGCCATCGGATTTGCTTTCTTCAGTTTCATCTGTGTTCGTCCGCTCATATTTATAAGAGTTTTTGTAAAGCTGATAGGAGAAAAAATACTCTGTGGATACCGAAAACTGTGGAACAATAAAATATTTAAATCCCAGGAAAGGTTTTATTCCATAGGAAATGATTGATTGTGTAGATGTTACAGTATAATCCTCATGGTATTTATAGTTATCTGAATAGTCGTATTCTTTCTCAGAATTGATTTTTTGGCGACTTAATGTCAAATCGATTCCATAGAAAATCTGCATTCTTTTAATATTGGTGTGCATCTCGTAGCCCAAAGCGAATTTTTGCCCACCCTTATTCGTTTTACTCGTAACTTTCACGTTTTCGTTGTCGTCGTCTACGCTATTAAACGACTGGCCATTGAAGCTTACTTTTCCCCTGAATGCTCCTTTCGCAAAATGATATTTGTAACCAACTCCAATGCTGGGCCCTGAGTTAAAATAGGGGTTGTAATAAATGTAATCGAGATCATCATTCAGATAATAAGCATAGGACAAATAATTCACATCTTCGAAAATATCGTCCACCTGAACATTGATTTCATGCTTTTTTTGGAAGTAGTTGATTTCTTCCTGCGCAAATGCTGTGGTTATTGCAAAGAGAACCACAATTGATAAAAGAATACGTTTCATGTTTAATTGTTTTAAGTTTTTTTGAATATGTTTATAATAACGCAAATCTAATAAAACTTATTATACGAAAAAGACGCCTCCAAATGAATGAAGGCGTCGGAAAAATTAATTGTATTAATTACTAAATGTCAAACTTAATTCCCTGAGCCAAAGGCAATTTTGTGCCAAAGTTCACGGTATTGGTTTGGCGGCGCATATACACTTTCCAGCTATCGGAACCCGATTCGCGGCCACCACCAGTTTCTTTTTCTCCACCAAAAGCTCCACCAATTTCAGCGCCCGAAGTTCCCAGGTTTACGTTGGCAATTCCGCAATCGGAACCTGCTAACGAAAGGAAGGTTTCGGCTTCGCGCATGTCTAAAGTGAAACAAGCCGAAGAGAGGCCTTGTGGAACACCATTTTGAATTTCGATGGCATTCTCAATTCCGCCAGTATATTTTATTAAATAAACAATGGGGGCAAATGTTTCTTCCTGAACAATATGATAATGATTTTCAGCTTCGGCAATACAAGGCATCACATAGTTTCCGCTTTCAAATCCTTCGCCTTCCATCACATAACCACCAAAAACAACGTTTCCGCCTTCCTCTTTCACCTGTTCAACGGCGTGAAGGAAAAGGCTCACCGAATTCTGGTCAATGAGCGGACCAATCAAATAGCTCTCGTCCAATGGATCGCCTATCTTCGATTTCAATCCTTCATAGGCTTTCACAAAGCGGGTTTTAACTTGCTCGTAGATGCTTTCGTGAATGATGATTCGGCGGGTGGAAGTACAACGTTGACCAGCTGTTCCAACAGTTCCAAAAACGGTTGACATGATGGCCATTTGCAAATCGGCACTTGGGGTCATGATTACGGCATTATTTCCGCCCAATTCGAGGATGGTTTTGCCCAAACGCTTGCCAACAATGGCGCCCACGCGTTTACCAACAGCGGTGCTGCCTGTAACCGACATCAATGGAATTCTGTTATCGGCTAAGAAATTATCGCCCATAACGCTCGATTTGGCCACCACCAGGTTGAAAACACCTTCTGGCACATCGTTATCGATAAGCACTTGTTTTATAATATGTTGAGTAGCTAACGCAGTAATAGGGGTTTTAGAACTGGGTTTCCAGATAACAACATCACCGGCAATGGCTGCTAAAGCACTGTTCCATGCCCAAACGGCCACGGGGAAGTTATAGGAAGTAACAATTCCCACAATGCCCAGCGGATGATATTGTTCCGACAAGCGGTGTTGTGGACGTTCCGATTGCAGGTTCACACCATTGATTAAGCGGGATTGTCCCACTGCAAAATCGCAGATATCAATCATTTCCTGAACTTCTCCCAATCCTTCCTGATATATTTTTCCCATTTCGAGAGAAACCAGAGCGCCCAATTCTTCTTTGTACTCGCGGAGAGCCAATCCAATTTTGCGAACGATTTCGCCTCTCAAAGGAGCTGGAACATTGCGCCAAACTTTAAAAGCTTCCTGAGCTTTGGTCATCACCATTTCGTAATCTTCCATGGTGGCATTTTGCACTTTGGCAATTTCTTTACCATCAATAGGCGATACACTTTTGGTAATATCACCTTTGGTTTCGAACCACTGAGCTCCGGTAGAAACACCCATATTCAGCTCTTTTATAGCTAATTTTCCCAGAATTTGGGGAATGTTAACTTTTCTCATATGATAAAATTTCTATTATTTTTCGGGAGGCCAAATTTACGGATATATTTTTTTTGAATCCTACCAAAAACCCCATTTTGGTTATTTCAGTGTAACACGGAAAAGGGAATTGCGATTGAAAAGATGTGGCAAGAATCAATTATTTATAAATGGTTAATTATTCATGGGCTTATAAAATTTTAATCAAAATACCTATCAATTGGAATTGGTTTAATAATGATGAAACTGTATTAGCCAAAAAAGCATGCAAGAAATGACTAATCGTAGTCGTGGAATATTTCCTATTCTAAGCCAATCCTTAAAAAATACTTACAAAACAAAAAAAATAAGTTTTTCATGTAACATTCTTTCAACTTACGCTTCTTAGTAGTATCGAGTAAGTTATGGAATATCCGGAGAAATAAAAATGAACGAAAGTGAACAGTTGTTGTTAGTGAATGAACATAAATAATGTTAAATCATCCCCAACAATAATAGCAACTCTCTGAATAACATAAACTTGCACAAAACGGCACGATTGTAGAACCATTAGAACAAAAGCTTGAAAAATGATTAGTCTGAAAAATATCAATAAAAGTTATACCACCGGCTCAAACTCCCTGCATGTGCTCAAGGGCATCAATCTGGGAATAGAAAAAGGCGAATTGGTTTCCATTATGGGCTCCTCTGGCTCCGGAAAATCAACCTTATTGAATATTTTAGGAATTTTAGACAACTACGATCAGGGTGAATATTACCTGGATGGAACCCTAATGCAAAACCTCAACGAGAAAAAGGCTGCCTATTACCGAAACAAAATGTTAGGCTTTGTATTTCAATCTTTTAACCTGATTTCTTTTAAAAATGCCATGGAAAATGTGGCACTTCCGCTCTACTATCAGAACGTAGCCCGCAAAAAAAGAAACCTCATTGCCATGGAATATCTCGATAAAATGGGGCTGAGAGAATGGGCCAACCACATGCCCAACGAGTTGAGCGGCGGACAAAAACAACGTCTCGCCATTGCCCGTGCTCTTATTGGTCAACCTAAGGTTATTCTGGCCGACGAGCCCACCGGTGCTCTCGATACCACCACCTCCTACGAAGTGATGAAGATTTTAAAAGAAATCAACGAAACCGGTATTACCATCATCCTGGTTACCCACGAACACGATATTGCCGCCATGACCAACCGAATCATCTGGCTTAAGGATGGCATTATCGAGAAAAATATCTACAACGGCGACCTGAAGGCATTTCGCGAGGAAAACCTGCGGTCCGAAGGGATGCCCAAACCACAGAACCATGAAATAATTATATAAACCCCAGACACATCACCATGAAAACCAATCAAACTTTGAACACAAATCAGGCAAGTAATGCTCCCGATACACTACAGTTGTTGAGGGAGTTTTACCTGCACTATGCCAAAAGAACAAGGCAGGAAGAGGTTGATTTAAAAGTTGACCAATACACTGTATTTCAGCAAAAAGTAAATTTAGCTCTATTTCAACCCCACAATCTGTAAAACAAACTATATGTTCGACCTCGATAAATGGCAGGAAATATTTGAGACCATTAAAAAGAACAAGCTGCGGACCTTTTTAACAGGGTTTAGCGTGGCCTGGGGAATTTTTATGCTCATAATTCTGCTTGGCTCGGGCTACGGACTGGAAAACGGCGTTAGCAAAGAATTTGCCGGCGATGCCGTAAATTATATTTCCATAAACGGCGGTGTGACCAGCAAACCCTATAAAGGCATGAAGCCAGGACGCTTTATCGAGTTCGAAAACGAAGACGAAGATTTATTGGCCAGCCTGAGCCATGTAGAAAAGACAAGTAACCGCTCCCGCATTTGGCAGGTGAGCACCGTAAATTATAAAAGCGAATACGGAACATTCGACATCTTTGCCATTACCCCCGAATATGGCCATGTGGAAGCCCTTGAAATGGTTCAGGGGAGATTCTTGAATCAGCTCGATCAAAACCAAAACCGCAAAGTTGCCGTGATTGGGCGCATTGTTTTTGAAGAATTATTTAAAGGCGGCCCCGCCATTGATGCCTATATCAATATTGGCGGCGTTCCGTTCAAAGTGGTGGGAATATTTAACGATCCGGGCTCCGACCGCGATTTACAACGTATTTACATTCCCACATCAACAGGACAAATGGTTTTCGGCATGGGAAAAGACATCAATTCCATTCAGGTAATGCTGGGCAATGCCTCATCCGAAGAAAGTCAAAAAACCGTTGAAGAAATTAAATCAACGCTTGCCGAGCGGTTTAAATTCGATCCACAGGATACCAGAGCACTTTTCATTTTCAACAGCATCGAAAACTACCAGCAGTTTATGGATTTATTTGCCAGCATCCGCATTTTTATCTGGTTTATTGGCATAGGAACCATCATTGCCGGAATTGTAGGCGTTAGCAATATTATGATGATTGTGGTGAAAGAACGCACTAAAGAAATTGGAGTAAGAAAAGCATTGGGTGCCACTCCTTTCTCCATTGTCAGTCTCATTCTCCAGGAGAGTATTGCCATTACTGCTTTTGCGGGATATGTTGGATTGGTGCTTGGTGTTGGTCTTCTCGAACTGGTTGGCAGCAACTTTAAGGGAGACAGCTATTTTGCAAACCCCGAAGTAAATATCAATGTGGCCTTGGGAGCTACTTTTATTCTCATTGTTGCTGGTGCTTTGGCCGGTTTTGTGCCAGCGCGAAAAGCCGCATCGGTTAAACCAGTGGTTGCTTTAAGAGATGAATAATTATAACAAACGATACCATGCAACTCATAAATAGCGATAAACTCCAGGAAATATGGTTCACAGTGAAACAAAATAAACTGCGTACCTTCTTCACTGCATTTGGAGTGTTCTGGGGCATTTTCATGCTGGTAGTCATGCTTGGCGCAGGCAAAGGTTTACACAATGGAGTGAGCACTGGCATGGGCGATATGGCCACCAACAGCATGTTCATGTGGGGAAACCGAACCACCATGCCTTATAAAGGCTTTGTGAGAGGACGGTGGGTTAGATTCGATAATGATGATACAAAGGCCCTTAAAGATCAAATTCCAGAAATAGAATATTTAGCCCCCAGGCTACAGGTTTTTGCTTCTGAAGGACAAAACAATGTGGTTCGGAATGAACGCACCGCCGCCTACAGCATTCAGGGCGATTACCCCGACTACAACAAAATTGACCCATCAAACATTCTTAAAGGTCGTTTTATCAACGACAATGATATTACTGGTAAACGAAAAGTTGTCGTCATCGGGAAAAGAGTTTCCGAAGAAATGTTCAGTCCCGGTGAAGAACCAATAGGTGACTATTTAAAAATCAATGGGGTTTTCTTTCAGATAGTTGGAGTGAGTAGCAGCAAGAAAAACGATCAGCAGGCTGAAGAGGAAAATCAGCAAATATTTATGCCCTTCACCACCATGCAAACCACCTACAATATGGGAAACAATGTGGGCTGGTACTCCATAACTGCCAAAGAGGGATATTCGGCAGCTCAGGTGCTCGAAAAAGCAACCGATGTAATGAAAAGCCGCCACGCCATTGCTCCCGACGACAATCGGGCCATCGGTTCCTTTAATGTGGAAGAAGAATTTCTGAAAATGTCGCGCCTCTTTGCAGGCATCAGCGGACTCATATGGATTGTGGGCATCGGAACTCTTTTTGCAGGCGTAATTGGGGTGAGCAATATTATGCTGATTATTGTTAAGGAGAGAACCAAAGAAATTGGAGTTCAGCGGGCTTTGGGGGCAACTCCCTGGCAAATCAGGAAGCAAATTATTATTGAATCTGTTATGCTTACCTCCTTCGCCGGATATTTTGGATTGGTAGTGGGGGTTGGTATTCTCGAACTAATCAATTATTTATTGATAAAATTTGGCGCCAATACCCAAATGTTTAACAACCCCGAAGTTGACTTTCAAAAGGCTGTGCTGGCACTGGTTCTCTTAGTTATTTCGGGCGCTTTGGCCGGATTGATTCCAGCCAACAGAGCTGTTAGTATAAAACCCATCGACGCCTTGCGCGACGAATAAACGAATATGAAATTTTGTAAAATGATTAAAAACCAAATTCAATGAAAGCATTTTTTAAAATACTTATCGCAATTATAATCCTGGGAATCTTTGGTTATACCTTGTATTTTCTATGGGCCAAATCGCAGGAAAAACCTGTGATTTACGAAACTGCTCAGGCCACAAAGATGGATATCATTAAAAAAACAACCGCCACAGGAACCGTTAAGCCACGAAAAGAAATCGAAATCAAACCCAAAGTTTCGGGTATCATCGATGAAATATTTGTGGAAGAAGGACAAATTCTGCACAAAGGCGACCTCATTGCCCGTGTTACCATAATTCCCGATATGGTGAATTTGAACAATGCGGAATCGCGGGTGGAAAGAGCTCGTATTCAGCTGAAATTCAGCGAAACAGTTTATAACAGACAAAAAGAGTTGTTTGAGAAAAAAGTGATTGCCCGCTCCGAATTCGACGAGGCAGAAACCAACTATCAAAACGCGCAAGAAGAGGTTAACTCCGCCATTGGCAATCTGGAGCTCATTCGCGATGGTCAAACAAGCAAGGCAAAATCAACCACCAACACTCTGATAACCTCCACCATCGAAGGCATGATTCTGGAAATTCCTGTGGAAGAAGGAAACAGCGTAATCGAAAGCAATACTTTCAACGATGGAACCACCATAGCCACTGTGGCCGATATGGGCGAAATGATTTTCGAAGGGAAAATTGACGAGTCGGAAGTGGGGAAAATTAAAGAAGGAATGCCGCTCATTCTTACCATTGGTGCCATTGAAAATACTGAATTCGATGCACTTTTAGAACATATCTCACCCAAAGGTGTAGAGGAGAATGGAGCCGTTCAATTCGAAATCAGAGCCAAAGTACAACTTCGCGAAGACCAGTTTATCAGAGCTGGATATAGCGCCAATGCAGCCATTGTTCTCGATCGCCGCGATCAGGTACTTTCTATTAACGAAAGCCTGCTTCAATTCGAGAAAGACAGCGCCTATGTAGAAATAGAAACCCGTCCGCAGGAATTCGAAAAACGGTGGGTTAAAACCGGATTGAGCGATGGTATTCAAATAGAAGTGCTCGAAGGAGTTTCGGCCACCGATAAAATTAAAATCGTTAAAATACAGTAATTTACAGAATTTTAAACAAACAAAACACGAAATAATTTCATCTGTTTACAATTTTATTTTTAACTGTCAGATGGAATATCCATGTTAAACAATCCCTGTTTGTGTAAAGATTCTTGTATGGATATTTCATAGGATTTAATACAGGATTAATTTATTTTTGGATTTTTGAAAGTCAGGGGATTGGAAACAATTCTCTGACTTTTTTTCTCCGAAAACTTGTCCAATGTTTATAAAATTCCAAAGTAGTCAAGTTTTTAAAATTGGATATCCCGTATTTTTGCACCTATGGAAGATCAGAATTATCAAAATAAAAACAATGGATTGACTCAAACCGATTTGGGCTCTCCGCGAAAAAATAAAACAGCCCCAAGTCCATTCGATTTGGGTAGAATACCTCCACAGGCCCTCGATTTGGAGGAAGCTGTTTTGGGAGCTCTTCTTTTGGAAAGAGATGCCCTTACCTCTGTAATCGACATTTTAAAACCTGAAATATTTTACAAAGAAGCCCATCAGAAAATTTTTAAAGCCATCAGCATTCTTTTTGCCGATACCGAACCCATTGATATTTTGACTGTTACCAATAAACTCAAAGTTATTGGACAATTGGAAGAAGTGGGTGGCCCATTCTACATTTCGCAGCTGACAAATCGGGTGGGTTCCACAGCAAATATTGAATTTCATACCCGCATTCTTGCTCAAAAATACATTTTACGGGAATTGATTCGTGTTTCGTCTTCCACCATTAAGGATGCTTTCGAAGATTCAACCGACGTTTTCAACCTGTTGGACAGAGCAGAACAAGGGCTTTTCGACATCAGCGAGAACAATTTCCGCCGCGAATCGCTCGACATGAAAACTCTGGTTCTCGAAGCCATTAAAGAAATTGAAAAAGCCAAAAACTCCGAGGGAAAACTTCGCGGGGTGCCTTCGGGATTTACAGAACTCGACAGGCTTACAGCGGGTTGGCAAAAATCGGATTTGGTGGTTATTGCTGCGCGTCCTGGTATGGGAAAAACAGCCTTCGCACTCTCTCTCACCCGCAATGCTGCCATTGCAGGCTCTCCGGTGGCTTTCTTCTCTCTGGAGATGTCGTCGGTTCAGCTGGCAACTCGTCTCATTGCCTCTGAAACTGAAATAAGCGGAGAAAAACTCAAAAAAGGAGAACTGCGCGAAGACGAATGGAAACAACTCAACACAAAAATTAAAGCCCTCGAAGACGCCGCTATCTTTATCGACGATACTCCTGCTCTTTCCATTTTCGAACTTCGGGCCAAATGCCGCCGACTCAAGGAACAGCATCATATTCAATTGATTGTTATCGACTATATTCAGCTTATGCGTGCCGGTGATAACACCGGAAACCGTGAACAGGAAATCAGTTCTATTTCACGCTCACTTAAAGCTTTGGCCAAAGAGCTCAATGTACCGGTTTTGGTGCTCTCGCAGCTCAACCGCTCGGTTGAAACCCGCGGCGGGTTGAAAAAGCCACAACTTTCCGACCTTCGCGAATCGGGTGCCATTGAACAGGATGCCGATATTGTTCTGTTTATTTATCGCCCTGAATATTACGGAATTACCGAAGACGATAACAATGTCGACACCAAAGGAAAAGGCGAAATCATCATTGCAAAACACCGTAATGGTTCTCTGGATTCTGTTTATCTAAGGTTTGTGGGCCAATTTATCAAATTTACAGATTTGAATTCCTTCGAAATTAAATCTTATGGTTCCATGAATCCCAACGATGATTTCGAATCCACGGGAAATACAAAGCGGGTAAAAAGCAAAATGGACGATATACCCGACGATCCATCTTTCACAGAACAACCACTTACCAATGACCAATATCCACAATTTTAAATACAAAACCAGACTTGCAGTAATTGGGATTCTTTTTTTGCTGTTCGTAAGTCGCTCGGCTCAGGGTGCCTATATATTGATACCCATGGACGAAACCCAAACCAATCACCTAAAATCCTATGGGATAGCCTATTGGGTTATATCGAAGAATGTGACCATCGATTGGTTGTTGAATTATAGGGGCGGTAGCTTTTTATTTCCTCACAACTCTGTTTTTGAAGATGAATGTAATATAAGAGGCGTAAGTTATCAGGTAATTGCAGATGCACAAGCAGCCTCAATTCTGACAGATATTGCTGCTCCCGACATGAATATGGATGCTGTGAAGTTGCATAAAGCCCCCAAAATTGCTGTTTATTCGCCAAAAAATAAACAGCCCTGGGACGATGCTGTGACGCTGGCCCTCTCCTACGCCGAAATTCCTTACGATGTAATTTATGACGAAGAAGTACTGAGCGAAAAATTGCTCAACTACGACTGGCTCCATTTGCATCATGAGGATTTCACCGGTCAGTATGGTAAATTTTGGGCCCGCTACCGAAATGCTGCCTGGTATATCGAAAATCAAAAAGAAGCTGAACTAACGGCTCAATCACTGGGATTTACAAAAGTTTCGCAGCTTAAACTTTCTGTGGCAAAAAAAATAAGAGATTTTGTTTTGGGGGGTGGCTATATGTTTTCCATGTGTTCTGCTCCCGATAGCTTCGATGTAGCTTTAGCCGCAGAAGGAGTTGATATTTGCGAATATATGTTCGATGGCGACCCAGCTGATCCACAGGCACAGCAAAAACTCAATTTCGACAATTGCCTGGCCTTCACCAATTTTAAAATCAGCATGAATCCACAAGAGTATGAAATATCCAACATTGATGTTGATCCTATAAAACGCGGAGTGGAACAAAAAAACGATCTGTTCACCCTCTTCGAATTCTCTGCCAAATGGGACCCTGTGCCCACCATGCTTTGCCAAAACCACGAAATGGTGGTAAGGGGGTTTATGGGACAAACCACCGCCTTCAATAAGAACACATTGAAGCCCAATGTACTCGTTTTGGGAGAAAACAAAGCATTGGGAGAAACGCGTTATATTCATGGGGAATTTGGCGAGGGAACCTGGACTTTTTATGGAGGCCACGACCCCGAAGACTACCGTCACATGGTGGGTGATCCTGCCACCGATTTGGGACTCCATCCCAACTCGTCGGGCTATAGACTCATCTTGAACAATGTGCTTTTCCCCGCAGCAAAAAAACAAAAACGCAAAACCTAAAAGTCTGTGAAGATTTTTTTTCAGCCCCCGCTTTATTTTTATTCAATTCACTTTTGCCAAAAAGGAAATCTATAATTTAATGATGCTCTCTTTATGACACTTAGGAAAATACTCTTCATTTTGCTCGGAACTCTGGCTTTAGGTCTGGGTGTGCTGGGTATTTTTATCCCTGGACTTCCTACCACTCCTTTCCTTTTGCTGGCCGCCGCTCTCTATCTCAAAAGCTCCGAAAGACTTTACAGATGGCTTGTTTCCCATCCCATTATCGGGAGCTATATTGTTGATTATAAAGAAGCTAAAGGGATGTCACTCCGCCAAAAAATATCTGCAATTTCCATTATGTGGTTCATGCTTATTTTATCAGTAACCTGCTTTCTTGAGTCGGATTCCATTAAAATTGGAGTAATTTTAGTGGGTATTGTTGGTACTTTGGTCATGGGTTTTTGGGTTCCCACGGTAAAAAGAAATCCCAAAAATGAAGCATCAGCTGATAAAACGGAAGAAAGCAAAAGAAAATAGACTAATCCAAAACTTCTATCATCACAGGCAGCGATTTTAGGTCGTCGAAACCAGGCAAATGAAACTGGTAGTATTGCTGAATTTTATAGAGCAATTGGCGCCGCTGCAGTCTGGTCATCATCACAGAAACCCCAAAATTATCGCTTAAATTCAGTTCCTTAAATATCTGACTCAGTGGTGGTTGTATACTGATTTCATCAGGAAGTGAAAGGGAAGAAAATTTGCCTTCCATCAAATCGAAAATTTCCTGAGCCGGGGCAAGATTCATGGTAGCTTCAAAACCCAGATAACGCGTATAGTGAAGCATAAACCACAGATGAAAATTCTGGTACTGTTCCTTCATTTCGTCGAGATAAAGCAGCGAATGGTAAATAAACCCGAACATGGATTCGTTTTTTTCAATCTCCCTGATGGACTGATAGATGAGCTCGTTGAGAAACACCACCATCGAAGATTTCTTAATATCGTAGGGAATTGTTTGAAAAACATGGGCCAGTTTGAGCTCTTTCACATGATGCAAATCGCGGCCAGGTTTCTCGTAGACCACCATATCCAAAAGGCTCAGGGGTTGAAACAGATTATAGGGATTTTTGGCGTTCTTTTTCCGAACCCCGGGAATTATATAACCACGCATACCGAAAGCCTGGGTAAAAACCTTGACAATGATACTACTTTCGGAGTATTTAGTAGTTTTCAATACAATACCAAGGGTTTTTTCTGTAGTCATTTATTTTGAATAGCAGCGATTTTAGAAAATAATACCAGCAGCACAGGTGGCTAAAATAACCACAAAAACCCCGAAAACTTACGTTTTCGAGGTTAATATCTTTTAAAATCGCCTATTAAGGTGAAATTAAGCCTTTTTAGGAACTATAAGTTTGCCTTTATAATACAAGTCGCCATCAACATAGTAAGCTCTGTGATAAATATGAGCTTCGCCTGTGGTTGGACAAATAGCCAGCTGTGGAGCTGTAGCTTTGTAGTGGGTTCTTCTTTTATCCCTTCTGGTATTCGAAATCTTATGCTTAGGATGTGCCATTTTCCTTGTTTTTTATCTTTTTATTTATCTTTTTTCAATTTTTTTAGTGCTTCCCATCGTGGATCAATTTCATCGTCGGATGGAGCAATTTCATCATGGGTTTCATTATCAAAATACTCTAATTCGCAGCCAGGCTCACCATTCTCCAAATCGGGATGGGTGAATCGCATGGGCAGGCTCAAACTTACAAATTCGTAAATATATTGGGCCAACTCCACCTGATGCTCTTTTTCGTCCAGAATAAGTATGTTCTCTCCTTCTTCAATGGTTTCCGGCCCAAATTTTACAATGAGCAGTTCTTCAAATTCAACAGGATGAGTAATAAGTTCCAGACAGCGATCACATTCCACATCAACTTCGCCATCGAAAAAGAATTGAAATTGCAGCATATTCTCCTGCTTTAGCAATTCAATATTCAATTGAATGCGACTGTGAACGATTCGGGTATTTTCAAATGAAATAAAGAACTTATCATCAACAAAGAAATCGAACGAATGGTCGCCATTTTTCAATCCTGTATAGGAAATATTATAATCCTTCAATACATTCATTGGATTCTCTTTGAAAATTCGGGCTGCAAAAGTATAAATAAATTATCATTTTGCCAAGTCATTTTTTGCATTTTATTTTATTCGCCGACACCACACCGCAATTGGGCAATACTGGCTGAAACAAGCTTCTGAAAATGCTGTTTCTGAGCCTCATTGCTCAGGCTTCTGCTAATATGAACGGGCAAAAACCACTCTGTATTTCGAAGGCTTCCCGGAATAAATGCATTTCCCGTCTTCCATCTCCGCATCTAAAGGTATGGCTCTGATGGTGGCTTTGGTTTCGTCTTTAATGCTTTGCTCAGTCTCTGGAGTTCCATCCCAATGGGCATATAAAAATCCGCCTTTTTCTATTTCCACATTGAATTCTTCCCAGGTGTCAACTTTTCGGGAGTTTTCGTTGCGGTATTTTTCAGCTCTGGTATAGAGATTTATCTGGATTTGCTCCAACAGTGATTCTATGTGGTTTTCGATTCCTTCCATAGCTACCACCTCTTTGGTAAGAGTATCGCGGCGTGCTACTTCTACGGTGCCATTTTCCAAATCGCGTGGACCAATGGCTAAACGGACCGGAACTCCTTTGTACTCGTACTCGGCAAATTTGAATCCTGGTTTCTGGGTATCGCTATCGTCATACTTCATGCTGATGCCTTTGCTTCTGAGCTGTTTCACTATGGCTTTAACTTTCTCCGAAATGGCCGCCAGTTCTTCTTCCTTGCGGTAAATAGGAACTATAACCACCTGAATAGGAGCAAGTTTTGGAGGAAGCACAAGACCATTATCGTCGCTGTGGGTCATAATAAGAGCCCCAATCAATCTTGTAGAAACACCCCAGCTGGTAGCCCAAACGTATTCCAGTTTGTTTTCTTTGCTGAGAAACTTCACATCGAAAGCTTTGGCGAAATTTTGACCTAAAAAGTGTGATGTGCCCGCCTGCAGCGCTTTACCATCCTGCATCATGGCTTCGATACAATAGGTCTCCAATGCGCCTGCGAAACGTTCGTTGGGCGATTTTGTTCCTTTTAACACAGGAATGGCCATCCATTCTTCGGCAAATGTTGCATAAACTTCGAGCATTTGCTTTGCCTCGGCAATGGCTTCAGCTTCAGTGGCATGGGCCGTGTGACCTTCCTGCCACAAGAACTCAGCGGTACGTAAAAACAATCGGGTTCTCATCTCCCAGCGAACCACATTGGCCCACTGATTTATAAGAATGGGCAAATCGCGGTACGATTGAATCCATCTTTTATAGGTATCCCAGATTATGGTTTCGGATGTAGGACGCACAATGAGCTCCTCATCTAATTTTGCATCGGGATCAACAATGATACCTTCGGGGCTATTTTTCAACCGATAATGAGTTACAACGGCACATTCTTTGGCAAAACCTTCCACGTGAGAAGCTTCTTTGCTAAAGAAGGATTTGGGGATAAACAGCGGGAAATAAGCATTTTCGTGACCTGTTTCTTTAAACATCCGGTCCAACTCCTTCTGCATAGTTTCCCAGATGGCATAGCCATAAGGTTTGATAACCATGGATCCCCTAACCGATGAATTCTCGGCCAACTGGGCATGTTTCACAATGTCGTTGTACCATTGCGAATAATTTTCTTCTCTTGTTGAAAAATTTTTAGCCATTTTGATTTGTGGTATAGTATTTGCTTTTTAATGATCGCCGACAAAATTAGAAAATTATACAACAACATAATTTCAATGTCGGCAAATAATTATTAAACAAGTTAAATGGAGGTGAATATGAAAACCCTGGTTAGAATTCTGAGTGTAGCAACAGTTTTGTCGCTCACTTCATGTGCTTCATCCTTTCAATCGGCAGATGCTCAAGACGATGTTTATTCTTTTGGCACACCAAAAGCAAAGGTGGTAAATCAAAATTCCCAAGCACAATCCAATGCCAATGTATCTCAAGATGCCCAAGAATCCTATAGTCAGGCCAGCGAAACAGTAATCAAATCGAACCCCAATGATTACTCGCAACAGCAAGCCATGTACTCTGAACCTGTTTATCAGGATCAGATTGTGCAACTCGAGGGCGAACCCTATTACGAAACTTCGTTCGTTAGCGACGATTATTACGACTACGCCTACGCCTCCAGAATAAAACGATTCCATGAACCTATGGACGGAGTGGGCTATTATGATAGTTATTATACCAACAGATATTTTTACGATTATAATCCTGTGAGCTGGGGAACAACCATTTATATAGGTTATGATTATGCATATCCTTATTATAACTATTCCTACTACTATCCAGTTCATTCAGGCTTTTACTGGGGTTCTCCCTGGTATTCACCATATTATAGCTACAATTACTGGGGCTACCCTAACTATTGGGGCGGTTACTGGGGTGGATATTATGGTGGCGGATACTGGGCCGGTTACAACAACGGTTACTGGAATGGCTATTACGATGGCAGCAACTGGGGGCATTATAATCCCTGCGACGTGAACAGCCATTATTATGGCAACAGAAATCATGGTTACAACTCCTATGGCTCCAACAGAAGCACCCAAAACAGATCATCTGTAGCTGGAAATAGTTATAAAACCGATCAGAATTCAAGAGAAAATATGGCAAGCAGAACACAAGGCCGTTCCAACCGCGATTTTAATAGCGACAGAAATGGCTACTTCAGTGGAGCTTCTCAAACCGCCAATTCCCGCAGCCAAAATACTGTAAACGCTCAGGGCAGAGCCGACCGCACCGGACAAGTAAATCAGGATAGGACTAACACCCGCCGCGAGGCCGATGCAAGCAGCTCATCGCGCATGGGTGCTTCGAGAACCGGAACCACCGATGCCAACCGCTCCAACTATAGCTACCGCAAATATCAGGATACCGAACGCGGAAAATCTGAAAAATATACCCGTCCACAAGGCGAAAACAGAACAACAACTACAACCGGAACTTCGGGAACAAGGAAAGATAATGACCGTGCACAAGGCCGCTCTACTTACCAAAGACCCAATACCAACAGAGAAAGCTCTGGTCAAAACACCAGAACATATTCGCCACCAACCAACAGCAGAAACAACCAATCAACTGGCACCAACTATTCAACACCATCAAGAACTACCAACAGCTCTGGCTCCGGAAGCAGCACTCGTTCTTACTCTTCACCAAGCCGCAGCAGCTACTCGTCGCCAACTAACAGTGGTGGCGGAAGCACAAGAAGCAGTGGCGGAAGCAGCGGAGGAAGCTCCGGTGGTTCTTCCCGCTCAGGCAGCGGCGGCGGTGGTCGCAGGTAATCGGATAATTCAGCAATTTTAACATCAATAAAACTCAAAGTCATGAACTTCAGAAAAATATTGCTCACCAGCATGGCACTGTTAACCATAACAACGCTATTTGCTCAAAATGCTGAGGATGCGCTTAGATACAGCTCCACATCAACCACAGGTACCGCCCGATTCATGTCACTATCGGGCGCCCTGGGTGCCATTGGTGGAGATTTAACCACCATCAATTATAACCCCGCTGGTCTGGGGATTTATAAAACATCTGAATATATTTTTGCTCCCAGGTATCTGTATAACAAAGTTGATGCAGCCTACAGTGGCGAAATGAGAACCGACACCCGCGATAATATAAATTTTGGCATGTTGGGTTTGGTAACATCTATGCCCCTGACCAACAGACTAAACCCCGATGCTCCGGGTTGGAAATATGTTCAATTTGGATTTTCGGTGAACAGAGTTGATAATTACAGATCGGACATTACCATTGAAGGAAATTCTTATGGCGGGTCGAAAGTAAACGAGTGGCGCAGCGATGCACAGGGAAACCTTCCGGAGAATCTGAATTATTTTGGCAGCAACTTAGCCTGGGAAACCTATTTACTCGACACACTCAATGGCTATCCGACCGATTATGTTACCGCTGTTCCGATTGACGGTGTTTATCAAAAATACAACGCCAGCAGTAAGGGTTATAAAAACGAAATGACTTTTGCTTTTTCGGGCAATTATAACAACAAACTTTTTCTGGGGATGGGTGTTTCATTTGTGTTTCTCAACTACTACAAATCCTACTCATTAACCGAAAGTGCACTGCAAACAGCCAATCCGGGTGAATTTCAATCGTTCAGCTATTTCGATGAACTTGGAACCCGCGGAAACGGTATCAATGCTAAATTCGGGTTGATTTACATGATTACTCCAGCCATTAGAATCAGCGGAGCGGTGCATACGCCTACCTGGTATTACAACATGACCGACACCTATTTTTCCAGGGTGGAAAGCCTTATGGCAAACGGCCAGAAATACTATCAATCGTCGCCCAATGGCAAATTCAACTATACCATGACCACGCCTTTCAAGGCTTCGGGGGGAATTAGTTTTGTAATAGGCCAAATGGGATTTGTGAGTGCCGACTATGAATATATGGATTATAGTAATGCTTCTTTCAATTCAGCCGACTACGCCTTTTCTGATGAAAATCAGGATATTAAAACAGATTTTCTGGCCACTCACACTATCAGGATTGGTACCGAATGGAATTTGAACAATTTCTTTGTTCGGGGCGGTTATGGTTTCTCCACCAGTCCAGTGGATGAGTCACTGAATAAAATGACCCACGATCAATATAGTTTTGGTTTCGGTTACCGTTCGGGACCTATGATTCTTGATTTCTCGTTCCTTCAAAAGCTTAACAATCAGAAATATTATATCTACGATCCTAATTTTGTGAATGCGGCCTATACTGAAAGCAAAACCAGTTATTACGGCGTTACTCTGGGCTTAAAGTTCTAAAAATAAAATGAAATATTAGTAGAGACAGCCAGTGCTTTTAATAAGCTCTGGCTGTTTTTCCTTCTATATAATTGATAAAGCTGGTATTCACCACTTTATTTCCACCGGGGGTTGGATAATCTCCGGTAAAATACCAGTCGCCAGTATTGTTTGGCACCGCAATATGTAGGTTTTCAATACTTTGAAACATGAGTTTAACTTTAGCTTTTACGTTTTTCGGGCTCACTAACTGAGCTATCTTGTCGCTGATTTGCTGAGGAGTAAAAGGCTCGTAAATCTCTTTCACATAATTCACCACTTCTTCCTTGGGGAGATTTTCCTGAGCTTTACATTTTTTATAAACTGTATTTATCACCGATTCCTGATGGGTTTCTTTTAGCAATTCCATGGTGGCTCTAAAGGCAATAAAATCGCCAAGACGTGCCATATCAATGCCATAGCAATCGGGATAACGGATTTGTGGAGCTGAAGAAACCACAATAATCTCGGTGGGACCCAGCCTGTCGAGAATGCTGATAATGCTCTGTTTCAGAGTTGTTCCGCGCACAATACTATCGTCGATTATCACGAGTTTATCTTTTCCTTCTCTAATGCTGCCGTAAGTGATATCGTAAACATGCCCAACCAAATCGTCGCGCTGTTTATCCTGAGTAATGAAAGTGCGAAGCTTCATGTCCTTCACGGCTACAGTTTCCATGCGAGGATTGAAAAGCATAATCTCTTCAAGATTTTCTTTGTTAATATTTGGCCCCAAAGCCAATATTCTCTCAGATTTTATTTGATTGCAAAAGGAATTGACAGCTTCAACCATGCCTTGATAAGCAACGGCAGCTGTGTTGGGAATGTAGGAGAAAACTGTGTTTCTCAGGTCATAATTAATCTCTCTAAGAATTTCAGGAGTAATAATTGCCCCCAGTTTTTTTCGTTCTTTATAGATATCCACATCAGTACCACGACTGAAATATATTCGCTCAAAGGAACATGCAGTTGGCTTACTTGCTGGTTTAACTTCCACTTCTTCGAGAATATTCTGGTGTTTAATGATGAGGGCATGACCTGGTTTTATCTCTTTTACCAGTTCCGCTTTCACATTAAAGGTGGTTTGTATAACAGGTCGCTCCGATGCAGCCACCACAATCTCGTCGTCGGCATAATAAAATGCGGGACGGATTCCATTTGGATCGCGCAAAACAAAAGCATCGCCATGACCCAACAGGCCAGTAATCACATATCCACCATCCCAATCGGATGACGATCTGCGAAGAATGCTTTTAATATTGAGCGCATCGGCAATTTTTGCAGTAGCTTCGCTTTTTGAATAGCCTTCGTATTTATATCGGCGGTAGAGTTCTTCGTTTTCTTCGTCGAGAAAGTGACCAATTTTTTCGAGCATGGTCAGGGTGTCGCTGGTTTCGACAGGAAATTGGCCAAAACTTACCAACCGGTCGAAGAGCTCGTTTACATTGGTGAGATTAAAATTGCCCGCTAAAACCAAATTTCTGGTTTTCCAGTTGTTCGATCGTAGCACCGGATGAATATTCCCTATTTCGTTGGCTCCAAAAGTCCCGTAACGCAAATGGCCCATGAAAACTTCGCCGGTAAAGCGCATGGTTTGCTTGAGCCATTGTACATCGTTAAGGCGCTTGGGATTTTCCTTTTCGAGCAGTTGAAAAGGTTCGTAGGCTGCCGAAAAAATATCTTTTATGGGGGTTGTGGAGTTGGACCGTTGCCTGTCGATATATTTTTGTCCTGGTGGTTGATTGAGTTTAATACTGGCAATTCCGGCTCCATCCTGCCCACGGTTATGCTGTTTTTGCATGAGAAGATGCATTTTATTTAACCCATAAAATGCTGTTCCATACTTGGCAAGATAATATTCCAATGGTTTACGCAATCGTAAAAGAGCTATTCCACATTCATGCTTGATCTGATCACTCATTTTATTAAATTTGCTATGGCTTTGTGGGTGCAAAAGTACCACTAAAAAACATTCCTATGAAAAAAATATTCCTTTTCCTATCCCTTGCATTATCCACCGTGTTGTTTGCTCAGTATTCAACCCCTGGCAATTTTAACTCCTATACTCTTGACGATCTGGTAAATATATCCGACGGAGCTGTGACTTCCGAAGTTGGGTATTATCAGTTTCATGAGAATATTACCATCAGTGCTACCGATACCCTGACCATTATTCAACAAGGCGTTTTAACGATTAACGAAGGGCTTTTGTGGACCATTGCCGGAGTGTTGATTATTGATGGACAGCCCTTGTTCGAAATTAAAAACATCAATGGTTTTGCCAATTTTCAGGGTATCCGTTTCGAGAATTCGGTGGGAAGCAGCATCAATAACGCAAATATTACCGATTGCGGCGGGATAAAACTTGTGGAATCGGATGTTCGGTTTACCAACAGTCAGTTTCATCATTTTGGGCAGGATTATTCAACAGCCACCATCGATTTGTTTCAGTCCAACCCCATCATAAGCCATTGCACAATCAACGACAATGCTGGCCCCGCCATTGCTTCGGGAGCCAACGGTGCATCGAGCCCTCAAATTACAGGCAACACCATCAGCCGAAATGTTTCTTCCAACGGTAATTATCCGCAAATAAATCTGGGAACAAGCAGCGGCATGGAACTCATAGTTATCGACAGCAACATAATCATCGGGCAGTATACCAATTCGGGGGGAATTGCACTTTCTACTTTGGCAGGTGGAACATTAAACGCATTGGTGCGAAATAATGAAGTTTATGATAACCGCTATGGTATAGCACTGATTGGTAGCGATATAAATGCAGAAGTAGTTGAGAACATCATTATAGGAAACAATATTCAGAACGACCCCATGCTGGGCGGAAGCGGCATCAACTGCTACGGCGGGTTCACCAATGTGGCCATTATAAGGAACAATATTATTCGGGATAATCTCTGGGGAATTACCATTCAGCTAAATGCACAACCCAATCTGGGCGATGGCAGCTCCGACAGCCCAGGCCATAACAGTTTCATTAACAATGGGAATGGTGGTGAGATTTATGCGCTTTACAACAATACCCCCAATTCCATTAATGCCCTGAACAATTTCTGGGGAACTGTAGATTTGGCAGAAGCGGAGGATTTTATCTTTCATCTGAATGATGATTTGAGTTTGGGCGAAGTATTTTTCGACCCCATGTGGATCAATCCGGTTGGGGTTTCAGTTGTGGAAAACCTGGAAGCTGAAGTAACGCCAAACCCTGCAAGTGATTTTGTGAATGTAAAAATTGCGGAGCCATCGGAAATTAGAATTGTAAGTATGGACGGCAAAATTGTTTTCGATGGCAGAGCTGAGCCCGGATTGTCTATTGAAACCAGTAGCTGGAAGTCGGGCATTTACATAGTTTATCTATATTCGCAAAAAGGAAGCAAAATAATCAAACTTCAGGTAATTTAAATTTCTATGGAATAATCATCTGAATATCAACTAATCATCTAAAATATTAACTAATCAACTCGTAGACAAAATGGCTTTTTTTCAATTTTATCAGGAACAAAAAATCAATGCCAATATCATTGAAATCTGGGACTTTATTTCCTCCCCGCGAAACTTAAAAGAGATTACACCGCCTTATATGGGTTTCGATATTACCTCTCAAAGCATGTCGGAAAAAATGTATCAAGGCATGATTATAACTTATAAGGTGAGTCCTGTTCGCGGGTTTAAAACCGATTGGATGACCGAAATAACCCACATGAAAGACTATGAATACTTTGTTGACGAGCAGCGAATTGGCCCATACAAGTTGTGGCATCATCAACACATGATAGAGCCCATAAAAAAAGGCGTTTTAATGCGCGATTTGATTACCTATCAGCCGCCCTTTGGGTTTATTGGTGATATAGCCAACCGGGTGATGATTAAGAGAAAAATATTTGAGATTTTTGAATACAGAAAAGCTGCTCTGATAAAGCATTTTGGGGTTTATCACGACTAATCGGACATGAAAATTTGCGATTTTTCTTGATCGATTTTTGAATTTTGAAGCCATGCCGGTCTGGCGGGTAATTCACAAGTTTTTGTTGATGATATTCAATATTTAATGTGACTGGCCCTTGATGTCGTTGTAAATTTAGGCATCAATAAAAATACATTCCATAAATCATGAGTCACAAAATCTCATACTTAATAATTATCCTCATTATTGTCGTTTTTGTTATAGGGGGATTTTTATTTTATCGTTCTCTTTTTCAAAACATTAAAGACCCTTTGACCCTAGTGCCAGATCATGCATCGCTCATTGTGGAAATTCCCGACTTTAAGAAATTTAACGACGACTGGGACAGCACTTATGTTTACAATAAATTCTTCGAAGAGTGGCCTTCGCTGCAGGAATATGACCAAATTCTACCGCAGGTATTGCAGCATATTCAAGCAAAAACTGAAAACTTTGCACTCTGGGAGGTTCCCTCACTTTTACTTTCCTTTCATCAACATGACTGGCTGCTGATTTTACCATCCACAGGAGTTTCGCCGGGCGAATTGCAGGAAGAGCTCCTTCCTTCAGTTTCTCCAAAACCCGTTTTCGTGGAGAAAGAGATTGCTGGAGAATGGCTTGCAGAGCTCACCTTCGCTCAAAAAACTATTTTCCTGAGCGAAAATAAAGGCTGGTATTTCGTTTCTTCGTCTTCAAAACTGGCTTTGGAAGCTCTTAGCTTAACACAAAAACCAAATACCTTCACTCAATCAGCCGATTTTCAGGAGCTTTTGAAGGTGAGTGGCAAACGTTCGGATGCCCATGTTTACCTTAACTTTCAGGAACTCCAGAGTTTGTTACCCCTTGTGGCTAACGATTCGGAACAAAATATATGGAAGAAAGCCAATTCAATTGCACTTTGGGCAGGACTTGACCTCAGCATCAATGCCAATGAAATATTTCTGAATGGATACAGCATTCCCCAAAAAAACAGTACCTCATTCCTGAGCATTTTGGAAAATCAAAAATCGGTTGGCATGACTATCTCCGACCATTTTCCCTATGGTACCAGCGGGTTTTATCATCTGAGCATCAGCGATTATAACCTGTTTTTGCAGCGCTGGAAAGGCTATATGCAGGCAACTGGTTTATATCAGCAAATTTTCCAGTCAGGGGAATTGATACAAAAACAACTCACAAAAGACATTGCTGCCATAACCGAAAGTTGGTGGGCAGGAGAAATGGCCTGGGTACAAACCGACAGAAACAAGGAATATGGCGTGTTTTTGGCGAAAAAAGGACAGGAAAGCTTTTTAAGTCTTTCGGAAATTGCCCATCTTTCGCAGCCCGAAATTATTAGTCTGGAATATAAGAACTACAAAATCAAAGAGATAAATTTCCCCTGGTTTCTGGCTGCTCAATTTGGTCCCTGGTTTAAAAATTTCGAAAAAACATATTTCTCCGTGGTGGAAGATATGATCATCTTTGCCCGTAGCACCAGCGAATTAATGGAATATGTGGATTTGCTCGAACAGGGCTATATACTTCAAAAAAACGAATCGTACATCGCCTTTTCCGACAACCTGTCGAAAAACTCCAACTTCACTTATTTCCTAAATTCCCCCAAAACTCCTTTACAAATATTGCCTGGACTTGATGAGTTGCTTGTGGAAAGCTTGACATCATGCACTTTATTTAAAAACGATTTGAGTGGTTTTAGTGCCCAGTTCAACTGGAAAAACAATATGGTTTATACGAGCATTTATGGCGGATTTGATGGAAAAAGAACCCAAAACACCTCGCAATGGCAAGTGCTTCTCGATAGTAAAATGATTCTATCGCCCAGCATTATCACCGATCATACAGATGGGACGCATAAGTATATCGTATTTGATGATTTTAGGCAAATGTATCTCATTAACGAACAAGGAGATGTGGTATGGAAAAAGCAGCTCGAAGAAAATGCCATGAGTCAGGTTTATCAAATTGACTTTTACAAAAATGGCAAAATTCAGTATCTTTTTAACACCGAAAACTATCTTTATCTTGTTGACCTAACCGGCGAGCTTGTGGACAATTATCCTGTGAAACTCAACAGTGAAGCCAGTGCCGGGCTGTCGGTGGTGGATTATAGCAATAACAAGGATTATCGAATTTTCATCCCCTGCCAGAATGGAGAAATATATAACTATCAGAAAAACGGAAGACTTCTAAAAGACTGGAAAGCGAAAAACACCCGCCGAAAAATTGTTAAACCCATAAAACATTTGGTAACAGCCAACAAAGATTATTTAATTGCCGAAGCCGATAACGGGAATGTATTTTTCTACGATAGAAAAGGAAACATTCGCATGGAAATCAAACAATCTTTTCAAAATGCATTGGGCTCTGATTTTTACAGCGGACAAAACACCCATCCAGGACATCTTTTAACTACCAGCTCCGATGGAAAAATTGCGTTTATTCCGGAAAAAGGAGCCATAAAATCAGATGATTTCGGGAAGTTTTCGCCCAATCACTTTTTTCTCTACGACCAGTTTAGTTCCGCTGCTCCATACAATTTCATTTTTGTTGACGGGCAACAATTACAGGTATTTGATAAGGACAAAAACCCTATTTACACCTATGTTTTCGAGCATGAAATTGTTACAAAGCCTCAAATGTTTAATATTTCCGGGGAAAAGATTCTTACTGTTCTTGATAGCATTGGCGGGCAACTCTATCTATTTGACTCCAGGGGATTTATGAACAAAACCATTGAAGGAAGTCTGGGATATATTGTAGATGTTTCACAAAACAGGGCTTCGGTAATCATTGGACATAACCGTTCGGTTTCCAAACACGAATTATAGATTTAAGGCAAAAAAAAGCGCCGGAATACGGCGCTTTTTTTTGATTACTTCACTTCAATCAATCGTTTCATTTTTTCACGCTCTTCCAAATCCTTGGGAATAACGATTTCGAGAATTCCATCACGGTGTTCAGCTTTGATGCTTTTGTGATCAATCTCTTTGGGAAGTGTGAAGCTTCGCTCAAAAGAAGCAAGTTTAAACTCTTTGCGTAAAAAACCTTCCTCTTTATTTTCTCTGGTTTCTACAGCATTTCCGGACAAAGTGAGTAAATCTTTGTCAATTTCAACCTTTACATCATTTTTCGACCAGCCTGGCAAAGCTACTTGTATGGTATATTCTTTTTCGCTTTCTAAAATGTTGGCAGCTGGCTTTACTTTGGTTTCGGTTTCGAAATTGTTCCACATCTCGTTGAATAATTCTGAGAATAAGGGATTTCTGTGCACTCTAACTAAATTCATCATAATAACCTCCTGTTTTTATTTTGTTTGTTTATTACTTTTTTTTGTTTTCATTTCTGATGGGAGATTTTCAATTCCTGTGCCAGTGGTAATATTTAGAATTTATTGCGCCATTATGTCACTTTATAACAATTACAAAATGCCATATTGTCGTTTTTAAGTATAAAAAGCCCATTTTGTCCTAATTTAAATAAGAAAAAATGGAAAAAGCATTCAGCTTTGACTGAAATTTATATAATTCATTAACCATAAAAAACCACGTAATTACTCAGGTTCGTCTGATGCATATATTCAACTTGCAATGCATATCATCTGAAACAAGTACCTTTCCTCTTTATAATTCAGGCACCTTGCAAAATTTATTTTCTTATTTTTGTCTTGGCTTTGATTATTAAAAAGGACTTAAAAAACCCTATGATTTGATGCTTAAGTCTTTTTTTTAACGTTCATCAGCTTAATTTAATGATTACTTTACCAATCGCATTATTAGAATCCTTATTGGTTTTTCTAATCCGATTTTACAACAGTGAGCTCATTCATAAGATACTTGCTCAATAAGATATGCAGATACAGCTATTCAAACCATCCAATATTATTTTGAAAAATTTCATTGAATTTTTCTATGTTCTCACGAAACAAGCAGAGGAAGGAGTCATACATTATTTAACATTCCCCAATATTTATTCAATGGTATCCATTAGTCAAAACGCTGCTATTAAAGCCATTGGTAACAAAATCATTGTTGAATTTGATGCAAATAACGAAGTTGAATCAGGACTTGCTGTCCGATATAAACAACCATTGTTAATTGAATATACCGGTGCTGCCAAAGAAATCACTATTTGCTTTAAACCTTTAGGCCTCAATGCATTTCTATCACATCCTATTATCAACTATGCGAATAATAAAGTTATAAACGACAATTTTATTCCCTTCGACGACTATCTGGAAAACATGAAATCGGTTATGCAACTTCAAAATGATGGGGAAAAGATTCTTGCAATGGAAACTTATTGGATGAACAAATTGAAAGGCGTAAATCACCCATTTCTCTTTCAGGCTCTCAACGATATGCTGTTACCAAATAATGATGAATTATCTATTGCAGAAATTGCCAAAAAGAATAGAATTACACAAAAAACTTTGATAAAGCATTTTGAAAAGCATATTGGCAAAACCCCATCCGATTTCCGAAAAATTGTTCGATTCAGGAATGCGTTAAATCAAAAGGCTATTGAAAACTGCCATAATAATCTTACTGACATAACCTATGCATCAAGCTATTTCGACCAATCACATATGATTAAGGATTTTAAATCATTAACAGGGTATACGCCAAGGGAATTTTTCAAAAAACTTAAATCAAGTCACGAGGGAACCATTAACTGGATATTTCTTGGTGATGGTTAAATTTTTACAATTTAACTAAAATGACGACACCTATTTTTGCATGGATAAGATATAACTATTGACTTTTCAATTCCGCTCTTACCTATGAAAAAATTTATATTTGCCTTGCTCGTAGCTCTCTTAAGCTCACCCGCTTTTTCGTCTATTGACACCCTCAGACACTATACCCCTGGAACTCCATCTATTTATTATCAGACGTATCCCAATCAGATTGCTCGGTTTAATTTACCCAATCCGGGGAATATAATTTCGCTGATAATCACTCTGGGGGGTGATAATCCTGACGGTTCTGCGATTCTGAATATTTACGGACATGAAGGGGGTAATATAATTCCCCAATTAAAACAGAATTTAACCACCCCTATAACAATTCAAAAGACAATGGCAGGAGATGAAAATATAATAATCACCTTGCCATCGCCAGTGCATGTCGATAACAATCAATTTTTTATCTGGATCGACAATTTTCAGAACGGGGCAATGCTTGCATCGGATAATGTGGACTACCCCCCTTTCTGTCTTGCCGGGTCCAGCGGGGGAGATTTTTATTTCGAGTATCTGCAAAACAATGCCGGAACAACCACTTATAGAACAAATGCTTTTAAAATTGATGTTATTATTGACTATGAATCTATTCCTTACCCTTCATATTTCGAAGAATATACCAGCGCGAGCGGCATTCTTTCTGATGACTATTCAAACCGCGGGGCATCGGTAGGAGATTTTAACAATGATGGATGGGATGATTTTATCCGCAGAAATCTGCTATATAAAAACGAGAATGGCACTTTTGTAAATATTACTGAATCGGCAGGCATTACTGGCAACCCCTATGCCAGTGCCTTTGCCGATATGAACAACGACGGGCTTCTTGATATTGTTTTCGTTTTAATTGATTCTGTTATCATTTATCGGAACAATGGCGATGAAACTTTTACTCATTTTTGTGCTGCCACATCCAGCGTAAGTTATGGCTACGATGGCACCCAAACATTTAGCGTAGCTGATATTGATAATGATAAATTTCCGGATCTTTTTATTGGCAGATTGTGGAAAACATACCCCAGCCCTCTTCCTAATTATTTTTACAAAAACAATGGTGATTTTACTTTAACCGATATCACCACCACGCTTTATTCTACATCAGATCAGAATCTACGCCGAACAAGGGCTTCTCAATTTGTTGATTACAACGATGATGGGTTTCAAGACCTATTTGTTACAAACTACTATCTTGAAAGAGATGAATTCTGGCACAACAACGGTAACGGAACGTTTACGAATATTATCGCGGAAAAAGGGATTGATGTAAACGCAACGGGCTCCAATCATGGCACTGGTGTAGCATGGGCCGATTATGATAATGACGGGGATATGGATTTGTTACTGCCTCAGTTTGCACACCCTTCATATGCTGTACTTTATGACCACAGAGGCACAACAATTTATCGGAATGAAGGCCCCCCGGATTACCAATTTACAGACCTAATTGGCAGTCCCACAACAGATGATGATATTGAGTTTGAAGAAACCCATGCAGGGGCTGTTTTTGGCGATGTGGACAACGATGGGCTCCTCGACTTTTACATTACAAATTTTTACAACTGCAGATTCTCCGATTTGTATATTCAGAAGTCAGATCACAAATTCGAACTCAAAACGCAATACTATTTACCAAATCAATATTACAATACTGGAGAAGATGCTTTAATGTTTGATTTTAACAACGATGGCAAACTTGACCTTGTTACCGGACAGTATAACAGATATGTTACTTTATTCAAAAACAATGCTCCCGGAAACAACCATTATATCAAGCTCTTGCTTCAATCATCCAGTGGGAATACCTATTCACTTGGTGCCCGGGCAACAGTTTATGCCGGCGGTCAAATTCTCACCCGAGAAGTTTATACAGGTCGGGGAGCCAGGATGGGAGATCCTTATACCCTGCATTTTGGCCTTGGTGATTCAACAATTGATTCTGTTGTTGTGAAATGGCCTGTAAGCCCACCAATATACGAAACCTTTAAAGACCTCGATGTAAATAACACCTACACACTTTTGGAAGGTGGGCAAATTATAGCAGGCAATTCTTTCGATATTCAAAAAGGTAATTCATTCAATATGTATCCAAATCCGGCCAAAGACCAGATTACTATTTCTGCCTTCTTTGAACAATCGTCAAATATAGAATTGTCAATAAAAGATGCCTCAGGCAATAAAGAAATAATAATATTTTCAGAATCAGAATTTCAGCCAGGTATATTTTCTTTTAAGATACCTGAACAATATTTGTCCCAATTATCATCGGGCGTTTATTTTGTTTGCATGAAAATAGATAGTTATCTGAGCTGCAAAAAACTAATTCTGATAAAATAATTATCCAATAATTGAAAATCAATATATTGTAATTCAAGAACTTAGTCTAAAGCACTATTATACTGGTTGAGGCAAGACCAAAATCAGTAAATCAGCCAATTTATAACACAACGAGTAGCGTAATTTAAAATATGGGAGGGGTTTATTTTCGCCAGAAGGTGGGGGAAAATATGATAAGGACAGTAAATAGCTCTAATCGACCCAAAAGCATGAGTGCAGATAAAACCCACTTACCAAAAGCTGGAATATGGGCATAATTAAATACTGGACCAACACTGCCTAATCCGGGACCAATATTTCCCAATGCTGAGGCAGATGCTCCAATCGCGGAAACAAAATCCATATTAACAAGCATCAGCAATACCACCCCAAATACAAAAGTTGAAATATAAAAAAGGAAAAACGAGAACACCAAAAATATGGTATTTGAAGCTACGGGTTTCCCGTTGAGCCGAACAGGTATAATGGCCTGGGGATGAATGAGTCGCCTAAACTCTAGCAGACTATTTTTAATCAAGAGCAAGATACGGATTACCTTTACCCCGCCGCCTGTACTACCTGCACTCCCTCCAACAAAAAACAGCAAAAATAACACCACCCACAATTGCGAGGGCCACAATAAATAATCGGAGCTTACAAATCCTGTAGTGGTTATAATTGAGACCACCTGAAACAAGCTATCGCGAAAAGTCTTTTCAATAGCCATTCCTTCCTGAAACCACAAAACAGCGGTGATAAACAGTGTTGAAATGGCAATAATGGCGATATAAAATAAGAACTCCTCATTGCTTCTTATTTTGCTAAACTTTCTCTTCAAACCAAAGTAAACCAGGTTAAAATTTGTACCAGCTACCATCATAAAAAAGATAATTACATATTGAGTATATGCTGAAAAATTTATGATACTTGCATTCTTTGTGGAAAATCCACCGGTTCCCATGGTGGCGTAAGCATGACAAATGGCATCGAAAAAATTCATTTCGCCCAACATCAACAAGCCGATGAGCACTATGGTTACCAAAGTATAAATTCCCCAAAGGCGTTTTGCCATTTCTTTTACTTTGGGATGGATTTTATCGGCTGTGGGTCCTGGCGCTTCAGCGGAAAAAAGCTGCATTCCCCCGATTCCAAGCAAGGGCAAAATAGCTAAGGAGAGAACTATAACTCCCATTCCCCCAAGCCAATGGGTTAGCGAACGCCAATAAAGCAAGCCATGAGGTATCACTTCAATGTCGGTTAAAATACTGGCTCCAGTAGTTGTAAAGCCCGAAATTGTTTCAAAAAAACAATCGGTGAACGAATTAAAATAACCACTAAAATAGAAGGGCAGACTCCCAAAAAACGAAATGGCAATCCAGCTAAAAGTAACCACAAGATAGGCTTCTTTTCGGGTGGTGGTTTTTGGCGCGTTCCGGTTAACAAATGCTCCCAAAGCACCCACCAGAACAGTTAGTAACCCGGCCATCAAAATGGGATAAAACTCAGAAGTGCCTTTAAAAAGTTGAAAATCGTGAATTCCCTCAGGATGGTAATAGAGCGAGAAGGCTAAAGCTGTGAGCATGGCAAGTCCAACCTGAATTAAGAGCAGACTAATGATCCTAAAAATCATTCTGAAATTCATGGATTGCCTGCGCATTTCTTAGCTTTTAAAAAGTTTGTTTACTTTATGAATGGCATGTGGAAGCGCAAAAACTACGGCTTTATCACCTTCCTGCAATTGGAAATCGCCGGTGGCAATATAGCCTTCATTTGCCCTGATAATTCCGCCAATAATACTTCCTTCAGGAACTACTAAATTTTTCAGTGGTTTTTTTGTGACGTACGATTTGGGCATGGCAACCAGCTCAATCACATCGGCATTGATTCCGCTTAGACATTTCACCGTGGTTACCTGAGCATCCATGGTGTACAGGTTTATGGCACTTGCCGTTGTGAGTTTTTTATTGATAATGGTATCAATACCAATGTTTTGCGCAATATCTATATACTCAATATTCTCAACCAGAGCAATGGTTTTCTTTATTCCCAGGCTTTTGGCATGCAGACAGGTAAGAATATTGGTTTCGGTATGATTGGTAGCTGCTATAAAGGCATCCATTTCTCTTATTCCCTCGTCTTCCAGTAAATCCATATCACGCGCATCTCCATTAATAATCAGGGTTTTATCGAGTTCATGAGTTAATGCCATAGCTCTTTTGGGATCTATTTCGAAAAGTTTGATATTTAAGCTATGCTGAAGTTGCGCAGCAGTTAACCGGCCAATTCGACCTCCGCCTACGAGCATAATATCTCTGATATTGTAATTCTCTTTTCCACCCAATTCGAGAAGAAGCTCAACTCCACCCGGTTTTGTGATAACATAGGCTAAATCGCCTTCGAGAAAATAATCGTTTCCGCTGGGGATAAATGTTTGACGCTTCCTATGAATGGCGACGGCTCTAAAATCGAGTTTTGGAAATTCTGCTGCAATCTGAGTGAGGGTTTTATTCACCACCAAGGCCTGTTTGTCGAGTTTTATAAGAAACAACTGAAGCTTTCCCCCCGAGAATTCAAATATTTCGGTGGCCGCAGTTTGCTTGAGCAATTGAACCACTTCATTTGCAACCACATGCTCTGGATTGATAAGAATATCGACCCCTTTTTCCAAAAATAAAGCTTTATTCCTGTTACTCAAAAACTCTGGGTTCGATATTCGCGCAATGGTCTTTTTTGCCCCCAGTTTCTTCCCAAGGATGGCAGTTAGCAAATTAATGGCTTCATCGTGAAGCACAGCAATAAGCAAATCGGCATTTTTAACATTGGCATCCTCAAGAACATCAACAGAAATGGAGCTACCCACCAAAGGCATTAAATCGGTGTGGGCAGATACTGTATTTATAATATCCTCATGCGGATCGATAAAGGTAATATTATGGTTATCATCAGCCAAAAGTTTCGCCAAATGCAATCCAACTTCTCCATCTCCTGCTATGATTATTTTCATGGGCTTTATCTTTTAAAAGCGATGTATCTGATTCTTTTCCCCCGTGGGATTGGCTTTGTATAAAACCGTTGCCAGGCAATATAGAGAAACAACATTTCTCGCCATCACAAGCATAATACAAATTCCAAATTTAAAAGAATCCCAATGAGAAAAGTTGAAATAATAGCGAATATTTTCAATGAATTTAAAATACTGTATATCAGCATTTTATAGTATTATCCCAATTCCGCAAACGTTTGAAGCTTAGGGCCGAAAATTTTCAACAATTAATAATAATCCGCTTTTTAACAGAATGATTTAGTAGATGACAATTTTTTTCGATTCACTCTGCCCATTTTTCCGCATCACTCTGCAAAAATACTGACCAGATGCCAATTGAATGGTCAAAACGCCATTAGAACCATAAATGGGTGCTTGAGTAATAAGACTTCCCAATGAATTGAAAATCTGAAGCTCGCCATCCTGCATCACATTCCCGAAATCAAAAAATAGCATCCCGAGGGATGGATTGGGATAAACCCTAAAATTTTCTGTTTCAGACTCTGCCAGGCCTACCGATGTTGTATTAAAAATCAATGTGAGTTGATGAGCATTTTCGGGGTTAGATTCCTCGAAAAAATGATACTTTAAAATACTGATTCCCAATGCAGAACCCGCATGATAATCAACAGAAAAAGAAGAATCAATAGAAAATGCCGGCAAATTTACCGGTTGCGAAAGTTGATTATATGTTGAGCCTCCCCACTGAAAACTCACCTCCGCTCCATCGGCCAATTCAACAATTTCCTGTTCCACCACAATCTCCAATTCATTTTCACTCAAATTGCTAAGAAAAAATCCGTCAAAGGCAATTTCTGCTTCGGGCGTTCCCCAAAACTCAACCGATTGATGAATCATTGGCTCACCTTGCTCATCCACGGGGACAAAATCTGTGGTTGTAAAAACGGCAATAAAACTCATACTGTCGGCAGGATTTTGCTCGTTGTAGAAAGTATAAAGATTCCTTTCAACCCCAAAATGTCCATTGGGATTGATGTGGGCACTAAACAATTCCGATGATTCCTGCGGACCCAGAGTAACAGTGCCTCCAAAAGGCAAAACAGTACAATTGGCCCAGCACATATATAGCGCCGACATGGTGAGAGTATCGAGCTCATAGCGCTTACAACTAATGCTGGCCGTATTCAGCGTATTGTTTTTCACTTCCAAATCAATGGCCATATCGAATAAATCAGATTGTCCCAATAGAATAATTTCTTCGCCATTCTGCAGGAGATGGTTTTGATGTATCAACTGAATGTTTTGTGCAATATTTACCGAAACCAGCAAAAAAGTTCCAAAGATTACCAATAGTATATTTTTCATGCTCGCCATTTTAAGGTTTAACTATTCACTGCTTCAATTAATAATATATGTTTCGTCAATAAGCGATAATAGCTCGTCCGCTGCCTGATCCTGTGGTATATTTTTTTTGATGAGTTCGTGGCGGTGATAAATATTTACCTTGCCCGGGCCTGCTCCCACATAACCGTAGTCGGCGTCGGCCATTTCACCCAGACCATTAACTATACAACCCATCACTGCAATTTTCAAACCCGCCATCGACCTGGTTTTCAATTGTATCTCACGCAGCTTTTCCTGGATATCAAAAAGAGTCCGACCGCAGGAAGGGCAAGCGATATACTCTGTTTTGCTTATGCGCTGACGGCTGGCCTGCAGTATACCAAAACTTATGGATGCCGTATTAAAACCGGGGGAATTTATCCACAAGCCATCCAAAAGACCATGAAGCAAAAAGGGACCGGACAAAATGGTAGCTTCGAGCATCAGGTTTTCATAGTCTTTTTCTTCGCTGTCTATTCTGAGCACAACTGGGTTTTCAACTCCCAACTGTTCTATTCTCTTCATTAAATCATGAACTGCCTGAACAGGTTTTTCGGGGGTTTTATGAATCACCAATACCACCAATTGCTTCTGCTTTAGTAAGGATAACTGAGCATCGGTGAATGTTAGCGGATTCAGTGTCACATAGAAATTCTTTTCGTTAACGGGTTCATGAGTCAAAAATTCTGACCAGCTCAAGGGGAAAATTATACCGGATTTAGATTCCCAAACCAAGCTCCCCTTGTCCACCAAATAATCAGCTTCAGTGGTAATATTCTCACCCTTTCCAGTCTCAATGACCATTGGAATTAGTTGATTACCAATATTTAGTACTGGCAAACTTTTCCGCCGCGAATAGATTGAAGTGACCGAAATATTGTTAAGCCAAAGATTTTTTTGAGCAATTTCTACAATTTTTCTGGCAACAGGAATTTCCACTTCAGGCTCTTCGGTGAGCGATACCCGAATGGTTTCACCAATTCCACAACTCAAGAGATAGCCAATTCCCAAGGCCGATTTAATTCTTCCATCTTCATCATTCCCCGCTTCGGTAACACCCAAATGCAGCGGATAATTCAATCCTTTGATTTTTGCCTTTTCCACAAAAATCTCATTGGCTGCTACCATCACTCCCACATTGCTGGCTTTAAGCGAAATAATCAATTTGTGAAAATCGAGCTCTTGAAATATCTGGGCAAACTCCAGGGCAGCTTCGGCCATTCCCAAAGGAGAATCGCCATATTTACTAACTATGCGCTCCGACAAGCTTCCATGATTCACCCCAATTCTTATTGCTGTTCCATGGGCTTTACAGATTTCAACCAATTGGCTCAATCTTATCCTAATATTCTCAAGCTCTTGGCGATATTCATCCTCTGTCCACTGAATTTTCCCAGTTCTTTTATCGAGATAGTTTCCCGGATTTATCCGCACTTTCTCTATTAATGTTGCTGCTCTGTCGGCAATTTTTGCATTAAAATGAATATCGGCAACTAAGGGAATATCATGCCCGGCTTTCAGCAACATTTGTTTTATGGTTCCAATATTATCAGCTTCTTCCAGGTCACGTGCAGTAATTCTCACCAAATGGGCGCCCGCTTCTATCAATCTGATTACCTGCTCATAGGTGGCCCCAATGTCTTTGGTGGAAGTGGAAGTCATGGATTGTAAGACGATACTATTTTCCCCACCAACTGCTATATTTCCTATTTTTATTTCGTTACTCCTTACCATGACTTCATCATTCAAAACAATTTCTGATACAAATATGCATTTAAAAAACTGGAGATTCCAGAATTAAAAATTTTCTGAACTGTTAAAAATCATCGCCCCCCCCGAAACATAAAAGCACTCATTTAAAATCCAGTAGCAAGAATAAGAATGATGAAATTCTGTCCATATATTGTCGATTTTTCCAGACAAAATATGACTTAATGTAAAATAGTTGTTTTAAGCTTCTGCCTTTTTGACACAATTAATGACAACAAAATTGCCATCCCGCCTTTGGCATAGATATTGACCATTGGCTTAGAAAAACAGTGATTTTAAAGAAATTATAAAAACATTAAAATATACAAAGGAGACAAAAAATGGGAAAAATTATTGGAATAGACTTAGGTACAACCAACAGCTGCGTTGCAGTTATGGAAGGTAATGAACCAGTTGTTATTCAAAACAGCGAAGGTCGCAGAACCACTCCATCAATTGTAGCTTTTACCGAAAATGGAGAGCGAAAAGTGGGCGATCCTGCTAAACGTCAGGCGATTACAAACCCAAGAAAAACCATTTTCTCTATTAAGAGATTTATGGGCGAAACCTTCGACAGAGTGCAAATGGAAAAAAGCCGCGTGCCCTACGAAGTGGTAAAAGGCGACAACAATACACCCCGCGTTCAAATCGACGATCGTAAATATTCACCTCAGGAAATTTCGGCCATGATTTTGCAGAAAATGAAAAAAACTGCAGAAGATTTTCTTGGTCAGGAAGTTACTGAAGCTGTTATTACAGTTCCAGCTTATTTTAGCGACAGCCAACGTCAAGCCACCAAAGAAGCCGGAGAAATTGCCGGTCTCATTGTGAGAAGAATTATCAACGAGCCCACAGCTGCGGCTTTGGCTTATGGATTAGACAAGAAAAACATCGATCAGAAAATTGCCGTATACGACTTGGGCGGCGGTACTTTCGATATTTCCATCCTCGAACTGGGCGACGGCGTTTTCGAAGTAAAATCGACCAACGGCGATACCCACCTTGGTGGTGATGATTTCGATCAGGTGATTATCGACTGGTTGGCTCAGGAATTTAAAAATGATGAAGGTGTGGATTTGAAGAAAGACCCCATGGCACTGCAACGCTTGAAAGAAGCCGCAGAAAAAGCTAAGATTGAGCTCTCTTCATCCTCTGAAACCGAAATCAACCTGCCTTATATCATGCCAGTTGACGGTGTTCCAAAACACTTGGTAAAGAAATTAACCCGTTCTAAATTCGACCAAATCACTCACAGTTTGGTGGAGAGAACCATTGAACCTTGTCGTCAGGCTTTGAAAGATGCCGGCATGACAGCGGCCGACGTGGACGAAGTAATTCTTGTTGGGGGATCCACCCGTATTCCTGCCATTCAGGAAGTGGTGAAGAAGTTCTTTGGCAAAGAGCCTTCCAAAGGTGTAAATCCTGACGAAGTAGTTGCTGTAGGTGCTTGTATTCAAGGGGGTGTGCTTTCGGGCGACGTGAAAGACGTACTGCTTTTGGATGTTACTCCGCTAAGCATGGGTATCGAAACCCTTGGTGGTGTTATGACCAAAATGATTGAGTCGAACACAACCATTCCAATCAAGAAATCGGAGACTTTCTCCACCGCCAGCGACAATCAGCCTTCGGTTGAGATTCATATCCTTCAGGGCGAGCGCCCCATGGCCAATCAAAACAAGAGCCTTGGTCGTTTCCACCTCGACGGAGTTCCACCAGCACCACGTGGCGTGCCGCAAATCGAAGTTACCTTCGATATCGATGCCAACGGTATTCTGCACGTAAGTGCCAAAGACAAAGGAACCGGCAAACAACAAAGCATCAGAATTGAAGCTTCTTCGGGTCTCAGCGACGACGAAATCAAACGCATGAAACAGGAAGCCGAAGCCAATGCCGATGTGGACAGAAAAATGAAAGAGGAAGCCGACAAGCTCAATCAGGCCGATAGTCTGGTTTTTCAAACCGAGAAACAGCTGAAAGAGTATGGCGATAAACTTCCCGCCGACAAAAAAGCTGGCATTGAAAAAGCCGCTGCCGATTTAAAAGAGGCTCACCAAAAAAGAGACTTTGCTGGTATCGACGCTCATATGGCCACGCTGAATCAAATTTGGCAGGAAGCCAGCCAGCACATGTATCAGCAGCCCAACGAGCAGCAGACAGGTGCCAACCCCAATCCCGGCCAATCGTCGCAAGGCGGTCAAAAAGCCGGCGGACAAGACGAAGTTACCGATGTAGACTTCGAAGAAGTGAAATAATTGTCCTTCTATAAAACCCAAAAAGCCCTTCATCCGAAAGATTGAAGGGCTTTTTCATTAATTCTTTTTTTAAATCTTATTGGATCAACATTCTTTCGGTGGAAAAACTGCCTTCGGTGCTGGTCATTTTAACCAAATAAATGCCTTTCTCCCACGATGTTCCATCGATATTGAAGTTTTTGGTAGCGGATTCGGTTGCTTGGGAATAAATCAACTGGCCCGAAACACTAAAAATCTCAATTTTCTCAATTCCTGAACTGTTAAGCTCTAACGAAAACATTCCTGTTGAAGGATTGGGCAGAAGAGTGAAAACAGGTTGGTTTTCCAAAAACTGAGCACCCAGACATGCATCAATGGTCAGGGTCATGGCATCGGTAGCGGTTTGAGTTCCCTGAGCTTCAATGGTTAGAGTGGCTGTTCCAGTTGCAATGTCGTTGGTGCCAGGTGTATACGATGAAGCGGGGCTGGTTGCATCGCTAAAAACCCCATCGCCCGAAGTAGTCCATTGTAAACTGGTATAATTCATGGCAAAGGCATTGAGCGATGCCAATTCGTCTTTGCAAATGATTTGGTCGGGGCCGGCGTTGACCAAGGTAATAGCCATCACAGGAACTTCAATATAATCTACCCAGGCTTTATCCGATCCGCCAATGGTATTGGAATCTTTGGTATAGGTCCATCTGAACTGGTGATTTCCGGCAGAAATGGGGAACTCAACTTTAGCCCAGTCGGCTTGTCCACTCCAGCTGTCGCGTTCCACGCCATCCACATAAAACTTCAGAAAATCGTATCCATCTTCCGACGATACTTTTCTGTAGAAGCTGAAAACTCCGGCCAGACAATCATTCACTGTTAATGTCATGGTCGAAGACTGGCTATCGCCAATATTGCCCGAAGCGGCCGAATTATCTCCATCCCAGCTCACATTATTATCGATAACCCAGGGTTGATTTCCGCTCATGGCAAAATCATCGCCAAATTCGCCTTCTTCAAAGCTAATGGCTTCGGAGGGAAGCAACACAAAATTGACAATATGATTGGTTTCGCTGATGATTTGCTCGCTGATGAGATAAGAGTAACCTGGTTTTGAAACCATGAAATTATAGGTACCATAACTCACTTCGTCCATGTTGTAATATCCTTCGGCATTGGTGTAGGCTGGCAATAATGGAGTATTTTGAATAGTTATTTCTGCCCCTTCAATATTCAACCCGGTTGAGCCATCGAGTACGCTCCCAAAAACAGGTCCAAAAGGCGCTTTTTCTAAATAAACATCTAAATAAGTGGCTTCATCGGTGAGAATTTCCAGGTCACTAATTGTTTGCGAAATATAGCCATAGGCTGAGAAAGTGGCAGTTTTTGTTCCGGGCATAAGCAGGCGGTAATAGGCTCCAAATTCAGCATCGCTCATATAAGGGTCACGGGGACTGTTCAAACCATCTATTCCAGCTATTTCAATTTGCGCAACCACAGGTTCGCTGGTAGCTGCATCGTAAACATGTCCGCGGAGAGTTTGACGATTTACGCGGTTTAGGAGCAACATGGCAGCTGGAATGTTATCACTAACAATGGCAGGAACCTGTGGCGATGGTGGAATAAATTCCTGACCCAATTCCACGGTGAATGCAAAAACGCCATGTTTTCCATAAGCCCAGTCGTCGGTAGTTCCCGATGAGCTGTACAAATCGTTGGCTTGCTCAGGATAATAATGTCCGGAACCTATAATTTTAGGGATGCTCATAGCCATTTGGGTTCCCAATTCAACCAAAGCAGAATTATCGGGTGCTAAACAGTCCTGAGAATAGCCATAGGACCAAAGAACCAGCTCACTATAGCTGTGGTAGGAAATTCCAGTGGTGAAATGGTGCGAAGCCATCAAGTCTCTCATAACCTGAGTTTCTGGTTCGGAAAACGGAACAGAACCACGGTAAGTTTCAGCAGTTTGATCGCCTGAAGAGCCATCGCCTCCCCACTCCCATCCGTAGTTTCTATTAGGGTCAACACCATCGAAGCTTCCGCTGTTATAGTTAAAAAACCCGTTTCCATCGCCATCTGCAGCATTTTTGCGCCAGTTGGTATTGAGCTGGTCCAGAACTACTTCATGACCATCGGGATTTACTATGGGAACAATATAGATTTCTGTTCCATTAATCATATCTGTTATCTCATCATCAAACCCATAATTGTCGGTTAAATGACTAATAATTCCACAAACAACTTCTGTTGAAATGGGTTCACGCGCGTGATGAGCTCCCATAAAATATACCGCAGGCTCATCTTCCGATTCATTCACATTGTCAGATATTTTGAGAAGCCAAATGTCGTGCTGATAGTCCTCATAACCATTCACACCATTGGCAAAGGCTATTTTTCCATAACTGTCGCCAATATCGGTCAAGGTACAAAGCTCAGGATAATCTGTTGCTATTTGCTGCAAAAACTCCACCACTTCATCGTAGGTTTGATAGCCTGCAATATCTTTTTGAGCAGAAAGATTGATTTTGTTTTGCTCGTGGGTCTGAGTGATTGTTAAGGAAAACCCCTGGTTGGCAAGACTTTGATACTGGTCAGGGCTAACAAAAAAATCGACATATTCGCCCGGTCTCTGAGCGGTAATCTCGTATTTGGCAGCCTTAATGATATCCATTTGCGCTGTTGTTGGGGAAACTAATTTAACCACCATTTCGCTTTGAGCCATCAGGGCTCCGGAAAAAAGGGTCAGAAAAACGAATAAAAAAATATTCTTCATGGTTTGGGTTTTTAAGAAAACTAACTGTGTTATTGTATTTTCCTCACAAAGGTATTGATATTTTGTTTGTTGATGATTGGAACCCTCTGCTTTTTCGTACTTTCGCCCCATGAATTATGTAAAACCCAAAAAGCGACTGGGGCAGCATTTTTTGAACGATCAAAATATTGCTGCAAATATAGTGGAAGCTATACATCCCGACACTCAACATCTATTGGAAATTGGCCCGGGGACAGGCGTTTTAACCGATATTATTTTAACCAAAAATTTTCCGGATTTTAAAATCATCGAGATTGATGAAGAATCGGTGGATTTTCTGAATTTTAAATATCCTCAACTCAAAAATCAATTGATAAAAGGCGATTTTCTGCGGCTTAAATTCGATGATATTTTCCCTGGCAAATTCAGCATTATTGGCAATTTCCCCTACAATATCAGCTCACAGATTCTTTTTAGAGTTTGGGACGAACGCCACAGAGTGGATGAAGTGGTGGGTATGTTTCAAAAGGAAGTGGCCGAACGCGTAGCTGCAAAACCAGGATCTAAAGTCTACGGAATTCTGAGTGTTCTGCTCCAGGCTTTCTACGATATTGAATATCTGTTCACAGTGCCCGAGCATGTTTTCATTCCACCTCCAAAAGTAAAATCGGGGGTCATCAGACTTAAGCGCAATAGCACTATCCAATTGGAAGTGGATGAGCAATTGTTTAAAAATGTGATTAAAACGGCCTTCAACCAACGCAGGAAAACACTGTCAAATTCCTTAAAAAGTATGGGGTTTAAAGAACATACCGCCGAGCTGTCACATTTGGCATCGAAGCGACCTGAGCAATTATCGGTGAGTGAGTTTGTTGAAATTACCCGATTGCTAAAATAATTCAAGTCTTATTTTGCTAAAGAAGCCTGTAATGCCTTGCTTTTAGAATGCAAAATGCACGCCGCCCATAAATCCAATACTTTGCACCGGATAGTTATACCATAACTGATATTCATCTGAGAAAATATTGGTGGCTTTTATAAAGAAGCCCAAATTGGGGGTGAGATGATAGTTTACGTGGAGGCTAAAATCCATAAAGGGTTCCACCACTTTTTCTCCATCATAAAGATTATACATTTTCGACTGACCCAGCAATAATCCTGTGACATTCAGATTCTCCAGAATGTAATAACCCACTTTGAGCTGATACAACAGCGAGGGTTTTTGCCAGGCGCGGGTGGCTGTATCCATGGTGAAGGATTGGAATTTACCCGATAAATCAACATTCCATCGTTCCGTTTTAAAGGAAGCTTCGGCACCCACTCCCCATTGCTGACCTCCGTCATAAATCACCATAAAACTATTGTCGAACCGGCTGTTGGTATCGGTGACAAACATGGGTAACTGGTCGAAGGAGCGCATTTCGCCATAAATATGATAGTCGATATAATTGGCTACGTGGCCTTTGGCACCCAATTGCAGGTGATATTTTGTTTTGGTATATTTCAATGGCACTATGGGACTGATGAAACTATTTTCTGTGGTGAGGCTGCTCATGCTGTTATTCCTAAACCCCCCATCGGCCAGGATATATAACCCTAATTGCTCGTCCAGCATGGTAAAATCAGCCTTTACCATGGGCGCCAATCCCACGGCTGAGTTACTGTCGAGAGCCATACCAAATTTTACTCCAGCCACCAATTTAAAATCCCCCTGCTGAAGCTGAAAATAGGGCGCCAATTCATAGAGGCCATGAAAATAGCCCACCGTAGTATCCATGGTTGGGAAAAATCCGGAAAAGTCAAATTGGGTTTGAAAAGTCTGGCTATTTAGCTTAAAACCAATACTTTGGTCATCCACATCCAGCCAATCTACGGGGGAACTGTATTCACCGTTTAAATAGAACAGATGTTCAGCGGTTTTAAATTTATCCTGAAAATACTCGTATTTCAAATCTATTCCCCAATCGGCTTCTTTTGGTTTATGGTCTTTTCGCCATTGGGCACTGATACCTCCCAGCGAGTAAACCTGTTTTGTTTCATCTTTGAATCTGTCGTTGGTCAGAGCAAATTCAGCAGGATAATCCTCCGGATGAAAGCCATAATAATGAACAGCAGTTCTTTTAAACTGGCCAGCAAGGTTTAAATGATAACCCGTGAACTGATGTTGTGACCATATTTTTGCCCCACTGAACGATTGGCCCGAATAAGCCATTTCTTTAAGGCCTCCCTGACTCGAAAAATGCTGCAAATGCACCCCAAGTTGAGTTTGCTTATCCAATTTTGTATTTAAAAAAGCTTCTCCAAAAATTGAGTTGTACAAACCATAACCCCCTGTAATATAGTTCTGGGCATAGGCGATATTTTTGCGGTCGATAAATTTGGCGGCAGTTAGTTTTTCTACCGAAAAATTGGTTTCATACAACCTGGGCTGAGTAAAATAGTCAATGGGTAGTTTTTGAGTTTTGGTAGTATCGGGCTGCGGGCTAAACTGAATTTTTTGCGCTTTATTGATGGTTGGGTTGAAGGGGGCAATAACCATGACCTCCTCATTTGTTTTGAGCTCCTGTACCTGAGCCTGAACCCCGAAGGGCAAACAAATCAGAAAAAAATACAAGATATTGTGTTTCCTATTTATTAATCTCATCCTTTGCATACTTCATTCTTTTTTAAATGATTAGCGTTTCTCATGTTCCAGAAAAACAGTGTCGTTTTCAACCTGATTCTTTTGTCTCGATTCGGCTCCATCCATTTCGTCCAATATTTTCTTCTTTTGAATGGCCATATTTACCAACTCAGGATCTTCCTGATTGTCAATAATGCTTTGAAGTGTTTGACGGGCCTGAAAACTATTGTCATATTTCACATAAATATCGGCCAAAAGAATAAATCCGCGGGTCACCCAAAGGTCGTAGGAACCATACTCGTTAATGAGTTCAAAAATGATTTTTTCCGACTCTTTATAATTTCCTTCATGGAATTCGATATTGGCAATCTGATATTTAGCTTCGGCAGATGGTTCCCCCGAGATAAGATTCACTACAATTGAATATTCTCTTTTTGCCAGCACCAAATCGTTTGTTTGAAGGGCTGCTCTGGCCATATATAAATGGGCCTTATCAATGGAACTCTCGTTACTGGCGCCTGATGTCAGGATTCTCCTGGCATTCTGAATCACCTTATCATAGTTTTTCAACTGATAATTAGATTCCAGCAAGCCTTCAAGGCCTTCGCCAAGTATAGCATCGCTCGAAGCCTGCTCCACCACCTCATTAAAGCGAATTGCTGCCTTGTCGAACGATTTGTTGTAGCGCAGAATGCGAGCCGATTTTAGTAAGGCAGTTTCCCGAAATGCTGAACCTGAATTCTCCAGAACAAACTCATAATCTTTAAGTGCTAAATCTGGCTCATTGGATTTAATATAACATTCGCCCCGATAAAAATGTGCCTGAATATTGAATGCTCCTGCTGGATACAGATTCAAATAATTGCTAAAGCCTGGAATTGCAGATTCACAATCACCATTCATGTAGACGTTTTCGGTAGCCATATAACTGATGGAATCCTGAGCATTATTGGTCATGTTGGCGAAGGGGATGTTTTTTACATAAACAAAGAACTCGTCTGCTGCATTGGATTCCACATAAATATTTCTAATGCTTATCAATGCTTCTTTCGATTCTTTGGTTCCTGCATAATTCTCAACTACTTTTTTCAGAACCTTTAGTGCTTCCTGATTTTGCTCTGTATTATAATAGGTTAAGCCAATTTTTAGGAGAGCTTGCCGAACAAAAGGGCTATGGGGATAATCGTTCACTAATTTCTCGAAAGTGGAAATAGCCGGCATATTTTTCTCAAAAATCAGATAGGTTGTTCCCAGCTCATAGAGCCCATCGTCGGCCAAATCTGATTTGGGAAATCTTGCGTGAAAGGCTTCCAAATTCTCCGCTTTTTGCTCCAGATTTCCTTGTCCACCATGAGCAAGGGCTTTTTGATACATGGCATAGTCGGCATTGGCATCGTTGAGTTGAAGAGCCAGTGAATAAAAATCGGCAGCTTTCGAAAAGTCTTTCATCAGGTAATAACAGTCGCCGGTGCGCAGATAAGAATCCGAAAGTAATTTGGGAACTCCTGGCCCCTTAATCACCTTATCAAACCATTCAATGGCAGATGGATAAGCATTAAGAACATAATATGCAAAGGCTATATTATAGGGAATTTGTAAGAACTCGTTAAGCTGCTTCACTTTATGATCGCTGTATAATTCTTTCCACATCAGAATGCTTTTGTCGTATTCTTTGAGCTGATAGGAACAATCTGCCGACCAATATTTAGCCTGGAGTTTTAGCATATAATCATGGGGGAATTTCTGCGGTTTTTCCAGTAATTCCTGAGCTTCATTAAATCTGCTTTCATTGTAAAGCTCTATGGCTCTGTTAAATGCAATAAGCTGGTAAGCCTTATTCAGTTCTGGGGTTCTATCTTCAATATTCTCAATGGCCACCAAAGCTCCTTTATAGTTTTTTGAAGATAAAAACAGATTGACTAAGTAGGAATAGGCTTCTTTTTTGCGGGTGGATTTTGGATAGGCTTCCAGATAGGAGTTTATGGCAGTAATGGCTCGGTTGTATGGGTCGTTGCTAAGCTCGTATGAAATCTTGGCAAAATTAAACAGCGCATCTTCTCTAATCTCCTGATTGACATCTAATTGGTAGGCAGCATAAAACGCTTTTCCGGCAAATTCTTTTTGTTGGGTTTTCAGATAGCAGGTACCCAGATTGTATAAGGTGTATTGCGACAATGAGTCCTGTTTGTTTCCCACTTTCTCGAAATACTTAATGGCTTCGGTATTATTGCCTGCTTTCATATGGGCAAATGCCAACTGGTAATAATCGGATTTTTGATATCCCCCCTGACTATTTGCTCTGTAAAACTCAAGGTATTCAATGGATTGCGGATATTGTTCCAGTTTAAAATGAGCATCGCCTAGTATTTTGGCAATTTCATTTTTACGTGGACCCTGTGCATCTTTAAAAAGCTGCGGACCTATTTCCAGTAGCTTTTCATAGTCTTTCTCCTGATAATATATTTGACAAATATAGTAGGGTGCAATGGCTTTAAACGTTGGATCGTCCTTTAATGAGAGAAATCCTTTCAGGGCCGAAGGAAAATTTTTCTCATCGTAATTGATATGAGCGTAATAGTAAGTTGCTGAAGGAGCATAGGTTGACTTGGAGTCTTTCACTTTGTAAAAAAGATTTTTGGCCTCCTTTGGATTATTGAGCATAAACTGGCTGTAGCCATATTTGAAAAAATAGGCATTTCGGTCATCGGTATTCAAAAGGCTTGCTTTAACCCCAGCATAGGCTTCGGCTGCATTTTTATATTTGCCATGATTGAAAAAATAATCGCCTTTCGCATTTCGAAGCTCCTCTATCCTGCTGAATGTGGGATACATGAACTCAAATTGATCCACTTGTTCGGGGGCTTCTTTCTCATCCATTTTTAGGGCGACCGAGGCTTTTAAAAATTCCATCTCGGCTCGTTGAGTTTCTGTGAGCTGTTCCTGTGGCAATTGATTTATCAATACCCTTGCTGCCATAAAACGATTCTCCTCCATGAGCTGTTGAGCCAACAAAAGATTGGTGTTGAAATCCTGTCCGGTTAAAGGGCTTTGAGCTCTGGCCGAAATAGAGATAAGACTTAATAAGGCAAAGGATAAAAAGCTAAATAACCATCGTTTTTGCATGACCTAATATTTGATATTGCGAATTTATCAACTCTAAAAGAAATGACATTAACCACTTGGTTTAAATGATAACATCATGATGTTGATAAACGAATCATGTGGCGTTATAGTACTGACAAAATAAAAAAAGAGCTGCCCATTGCTGAACAGCTCTTTTTTAGATAAAGTGGAAAAATCTATTTTACAACAAATTTTAGTACCTTTTTATCCTGATTTTGTTGTATTTCTACAAAATAAATTCCTTTATTCAGTTGAGTTACATCAAATGATTTACTGAATTTACCAGCTGAAATATCCATAGTTTCATTGATTACATTTTGTCCCAGAACATCGGTAATTGTTATTTCGAGGGCTCCGCTTTTTTTGGCTGTAAATGAAACAGCAACCTGAGTTGTTGCAGGATTAGGATACACAGACGATTCAGAAATACTGGCTATTTCATTAACCCCAACATTCCAGGGGATATGGAAACTAAAATTATTGGCCCATTCGCAGGTATCGGCAGTTTTATAAGCTCTCACCGACCAATAATAATCTTCATCTTTATTCAGAGTAGGAAGTGGATAGTTATTTCCAGCTGTGGTATAATAGATTGCACCAGCCATGCCGGCATTCTTAGCTATACGAACCTGATATCCATCAACACCACCAATGGCAGTCCATTCGAGAGTTGGGCGAACAGTTTCCAATACTGCTTCGTTTGCTGGACCAACCAGAGTAACCTTAGGAATGGTAGTAAACTTTCTGGCTTCCGACCAATCAGAACCATCTACTGCATGGGTAGCTTTCACTCTCCACCAGTATTCCTGATTGAATTTAAGGTAAGTAGGTAAATATTTTAATTCTGTGGTGATAAAAGTTACGGGATTTGTAAAATCGGCATCTGTGGAAACTTCTACGGTATAATCAAAGATATCTGTATTATTGGCCTCAAGGGTTTTCCATTCAATGGCCACATCCAATGCCTGATTAGAAGCATTATTGGATGGAGACTTAACTTCTACTCCAAAAAGAGTTTCCAAAGCTCTGGTCTCACTCCATTCACCTGCACCGTTGGCATTGGCCGGACGCATTCTCCAGTAATGTTTTGTGCCAAAAAGCAGATAGTTGGATACATGTTCGAACAATTCCCCGCTCACCATATCCTGATGCAAATAGGGACTGTTAAAAGTATCAACGGTATCAATCTCCAATTCGTAATGATGCACGCCTGTAATTGAAACATTGTTCACTTTATTTTTCCACTTAAAGGTGGGTCTCAAATCCTGCTCGTCGGCATTATTGCTGGGTTTATCTAAAACAACAGCCGAGAAAGTGGTAAAAGAAAATGTGGTGCTCCATGCAGAAGTGCTGCTTTGATCCACAGATTTAACTCTCCAGAAATATTCCTGACCAAAAAGAAGGTTCTCGCAGTAGTATGCTGTTATTTGAATATTGCTTAAATCAAGTACAATGGATGAAAAGTTTTCATCTGTGGCCAATTGTATCTGATACTTTATTTCACCTACACCTGAAACCGCATCCCAGTCTAAAATTGCATCGGGCATGGCAGTGGCAAATCCATCAACAGGTGATTTAAGCTGTGGTACACCAACTTTCTGTGCAAATGAAAATTGTACCATCATCATTATGAATAATATTCCGTAAAATTTCTTCATCATTATATCATTTTAATATTAAAAACTATTTAGAAATCACAAGTTTTGACTGATAATTCTTTTGACCATCCTGTACTCTAACAATATAGGATCCATTGTCTAAATCAGAAATCTGTAGGTCAACGGTGTTAGCACCTGCCTGTACCTGCACAGATTGCTGATAAACCAATTTACCACTTAGGTCATAAATATTAACCATGCCATTATTAGCTGCAGATGCCTTAAAGGAAACCTGAGCTGATTGATTTGCGGGGTTTGGATAAATATTCAGGCCATTGGCACTTACTGGTTTTTCATTAAACTCATCGAAACCAACAAAATCGCGGGTTACATATGCACCTGCACCAAAAGTACCGATATAAATAGCACCATAATTATTTGAAGCTGGATAAATCAGATAACTATCTCCGATTGGCATAGCAGTATAGGGCCAGTTGATATTTTGTTGTTTAATGGCAAATACCGGAACATTTCCAAAGCTGGAATTTTCGTAGGTCCATGATACAGATTGGGTTTCGAAATTATTGGTAAAGAAAAGACCGTTTTCGGTTCCTATGAAGACCATGCCATCGTTATTAACTTCGAATGAAGATGCATAAACAGGCATTTTAGGTAAATTACCCTGGATAGATGCAAATGTTGGATTGTCGTTCATTCCATTGATTGAAGCGAATACATAGGCGTTGTTACCATAATTTCCCAGAGTATAAATAACATTATTGCTGTTTTTCTGATCCACTGCAATGGATGTGATGGCTTGAGTAGTTGTAAGAACCATTTCAGTATTGGCAATGATACAAGCTGGGCTTGTTATGCTTGCTTTTTCCTGAGTATTGGCGCGGGCGATATTGGAAAGACGGTAGAGTTTTCCTTCAAGTGTACCAATCCATAAATAGTTTGCATCTTTGGAATAAGCCATACAGGTAGGAATTCCTTCTACTGCACCAATTTGCCACCATGCAGGCGATGCAGTGTAATCGAGCATTCCTGTGGTCATATAAACACCACCTTCAAATGCTGTTGCTGTAGCACTACCTTCTACTGCGATGAAGCTTTTAGTTGTAACAACATCGGGGATAAGTACAGTTTCACCATTGGCTACAGGAGCTGTAAGTGTAGCGACAAATGGATAATCATAATTATTACTTTTTACCCAAACTTCATCACCAGTGGTAAGGTCTGAATTTGCAACAAACTCAGCAGAATCAACAGGGAATGGGTCGTTGGTGGTTTCCCAGATAAGCATGGGGGTAATAAATTCTGTTCCCAGTGTTATTCCTGAAAGAATATCGGAACTAAGGTTTTCACCTTCGTCTTCTGTTCTGGCAAAAGTGCCTTCGGCAGTAGAAACTACATAGAATTCCGGGTTGATAAAGCTGATATAACTAAAGCCGCCTGTTTCGGGGCTTGGAGCACCAAAACCACTCAATAATTCAATTGCCTGATTGGCTCCGTTATCGTAAATCAGGTGAAGGCCATTGAAATGAGCACCAGCTGTAACCACACCACTTTTTGATGAGTTGATGGTGAAATACTCGCTTGAAACATAACCTCTGTTTAATACCTGAGTGCTACCAAAACCATCTTTGGAAATGCTCAAACCGCCATCGCTGGCAATAATAATATGATTGGGCTTGGCTGGATTGAAAACAAGGTTGTTAACACCAAAATGAACATAATTGGAAGTTCCCATTGATGGATAAGGATTATCGAAACCATTGGTAATTTGTGACCAGCTATAATATCCAGTTGGTTGGGCTTCATAGCCTTTATATACATCATATGCACCAAGGTAAACAGTTTTCTCATTGGTAGGGTCAACTGCAATGGCGTTATTTCTAAGTCCCTGACCGCTGAAAATATCTCCTAAGGAAGAACCGCCGGGATAAACCACGCGCCAGGTATTTCCTTTATCGGTGGAGAGATAAATATTGTGAAGAGCGCCTGCTGGGGTGACATAGCTGGCATAGATATAATTTGTATTGCTTGATGAAATGGCAAATTTAATGCTTCCGAAAGAACCATCGGGTAATAAGCCATCGTCTTCGCTGCCAGATTTAAGTTCAAAGCCAGTAGCTCCCGAAGTGGAAACGTATGTTTTTCCTGCAACAGCAGTTACCATAACGTCGGCTCCAATAACAATATCACAGCTCATACCGAGCAGTTCCTGTGATCCGGCTTTTGCAAAGCTCCAGGCAGATCCATCAAAAAACTTTAAGCCGGTGTTTGTGGCAGCATAAAGATGGTTGCTGGAATTGGTGGCTACTTTTTGAATAAATGACCATTCGCCATTGCTATCAAATCCTGTGGGTGCAGTTCCGGCCATAAGCTCGAAGGAACCTCCCGAGGTTGATTTAAAAATACCTTTACCGATAGTGCTTCCTTCGGATAAACCATCAGATGCAGGCTCAAGGCTAACACCGGTTCCTACATAAACGGTACCGTTGGCCGACTGACACATGGTAGCCACATTAAGCACATTGTCCATAGTTACTTTTTCCCAGGTGGCACCATAGTTGGTTGTTTTGAACAAACCACCGGAAGTACTTCCAACAAACATGGTGTTTCCACTGGCATCTCTGTTGTCAATAATCACTGCTTTGGTTGGACCGGCCATATTCAAAGGACCTAAAGAACTCCACTCGTAAGCAGCTTGTGCCCCTTTGTTGGAACTTAACTCCTGAGAAGCTTTTCTTGCATTGATGACATCCGATACAGAAATCATACCTGTGTTTTGGTTACTTCTTATCTTGTGCAAATACTCTCCGGATTTCATTTTCTTCGAAGAAGTTGTATTTTGGCCGCCATCAAATTGGATTGCAAATACTGCTGTTGCTAATCCTGTAAGAAAAACTAAAAAGGTAAATTGTAAAAATCTATTTTTCATACCCACTTGTTTTTATTTGTACTGTTTTCTGAATGATTCTAAAATAGTGGCACAAGTTACATTAAATTTGAATGATAACAAACTTTCCAGCTCATTTTGTTTTAACAATATTTAAGGTTTTTGGATGCCTCGGTCTGAAGATAAAGAAAAAGTGCAGAGAAGATGGTCTATTTTAACCTTAATCATTGTTTTTTTATTATCCAAATATCTCTATTTATGTTAGTTACAGTTGCAGAAACTGGATAAAAAAGTTTCAGTGTTTTTCTGAGATATAATTGATAGAAAAACCTGCCAAAGCCCCCAGAAAAGGTAGATTTTCGGGCCTAAAAAGCCATTTTTTTCAATAAATTTAATGGTTCCAACGAGCAGTGTATTGCGATTTGACTACGAAATGGCAACAAAAACCAAAAAAACCGATAAAAAATGTAATAAATCGGGGTATAAAATCAGATAATTTCCAGCTTATCCCCCTCAATCCAACCGATACTTCCGTTCTGAATTTTTACTTTCTTCCACCCGCTCACCTGATCCAAAATAGTTACTTTGGTTCCTTCGTGCAAAACAAAAAGGTCGACGCTGTTTTGAGCCGGGGAGCTTTTAACAGTAATACTGGGCGTAAAAATAATGGCTTCGTTGTGTTTTTTAAAGGAGCTGTACTTTTGATATGTAAGAAAAAATGCAAACAAGGCAAGAATTAACATAAATCCGGAGAACCAGAATCCCAGTTTTTTCATGAACAGCCTGTCGCTTAGCAAAAAAACCAATAAAAAAATGCTGAATAACGAAATCAATAAAATTCCAATATAGGCCCAGGTATCAATGGGGAAATAGTTATACAGGCTCACGTACCACTTCACGAAAAAAAGTTGCGGCAACTGGTCAATTCTATCTGGAATCATGGAGTTACAAAGCTCCAGATTGTGTTGAATGTTCTCGTCGTTTGGGTTTAGCTTGGCAGCTTTTTCGTAATAAAGAATGGCACTTGGGATTTCTCCGAGTTTATAATAGGAATTGCCAAGATTGTAGTATAATTCTGGCGATTGGTAACCTCCGTCAATGATTGACTGATAAATTAAGGCCGCTGAATCGAACTGCGATCTGGCATAAGAATCCTGTGCTTTCAAAAGCTTGGAGCTAAAATCCTGCGACATGGCCGGTAACGCCAGCAGAATGAACAAATACCCAACGAAATGCTTAATTTTCATGTATTAACCTTTTAAAATTATCATTAAGAATAAAACACTGGTTTTGCATAAATCTATTTTAACTCATCTTCTATCTTACTCATAATGGAGAACCCTTGCTGGTAAACATTTTCCATCATCGATTCCTTATCGCCGGGAGCAAAGCGGGCAAACTCGCAATTGTTCAAAGTTGAGACAAACTCGTGAATAATAGGCTCAGCAACGCCTTTTGATGTCAGTTTTTCAGAAACACTGTTAATGGACAATTCCGAAAGGGGAATATTGAATTTATCGCTTACATAACCCCAAAGTGCCTGAGCCATTTCGTTATAAAACACTGTTTCTTGTCGGGCTTTCATAAAATCGTGGGCTTTTTTCAGTCTCCTTTTTGCCATTTTTGTGGCATTCTTGTTACGCATGAGATGGGTGTTTCCCCTTTTCTTTTTCTCATGTTTCCAAACAAAATAAATGAGCAAAGCCAAAATCAAAGGCGTTAACAGAAGCAAAAAGAATGACCAGCTCCCGAAGAAAAAATGCTCGAAAGGCTCTACCTGAAAAGGCATTAAAAAGATGTATTGAATATCGTTTCCCAAATACCGGATGTCCTGTTTGGAATCGCCACCGTAAGTAATATTTTGCTGTCCCGATTGGGTTGATTTATCAACTTTAACCTCATAGTTGTCGCTGGTGAGCTCAATATAGGAATTCTTTGCAGGATCAAAGTAGGAGAAAACCACCGAAGGAATTTCGTAATCACCTGCACTTCTTGGAATTACAGTATATTCATAGGTTTTGTACCCCGATATTCCATCCTTTTCTTTCTTGGTTTTTATTGAAATCTTTGGGTCGTAAACCTCGAAATCTGCCGGAAACTTAGCATTCAGGTCAGGCAACAAATCGATGTTTCCATTTCCGCTAATGGTATATTTAATGGTGATGGCTTCGTTGGCCGAAACTTCCTTGTGGTCAATATTGGAGCCTAAGGAAAATTGACCAACAGCGCCTGTAAATGAAACAGGTTTCTGGCTGGCCGGCAAATCTTTAACCACCACTTTTAACTTATTTGAAACCAGCGATTTCTCAACATTTCTAAAACTGTTGCTAAAGAAGGGATCGTTGAAAAAACTATCGAAAAACGGGTCGTTGGAAGTGGTTCTCTTTTTACCGGTTTGTACCTGAACCAGGCAGTTCAGGGTCATGGCATCAATTTCGAGCTCTCCGGTTTTTTGGGGGAAAAGGGCTGCTTTTTTCAAATCGGCTACAATATATTCTTCCCCATTAATCACTTCGGTAGATTGCTTTAAATTTCCATCGTTCTCCAATAAATCTACGCTCCAAAATCCACCAAAAGCCGATTGCTTATCGATGCTTAAATTGCTCACGGGGACCTTGGTATAAATTCTGTAGGTGACTATGAGCTGCTCGCCCAGAGTAACACTTTTCTTGTTTACAAACGCTTTGATGTAAACATCGTCGGCTTTGAGCTGCCCCTGTGAATCGGTTTCGGAACGGGTGTTGTTTTGTTGATTTTGAGCTGGCGCTGTGGAGGCCGATACCTGAATCTTTTTCGATTTGGTTTGATAGGTTTTATTTCCCACCCTTGCTGTGGCCGCGGCCAATTCCAGTTCGCCTTCCTTAGCTGCAGCAAGAATATAGGTGTAGCTGATGCTGATGCTTTGGGTTACTTTTCCGTTGACAATCTGGATGCTGCTGTTTTGACCCTTGCTGGGGCCACTCAAAATATTGAACCCATTGAACGATGGGGGCGTAAATTCATCAATTTCGGCATTTATCTGATAGGTAACACGAAAACGCTCGCCCATGCTCACCTGAGCTGGTGCAGAGACTTTAAAATCTACCTCATCGGCTCTTAGTGACAATCCGGCAAAACTTAAAACAACGATCAATAACAGAACAATTCGTTTCATTTTTCCTATTCTCTATTTTAATTTGCAAAAGTAATCATTACCCAAACAATTCCTAAAATACTCTAAAATACAATTTTAACCAGCTCATTACCAGTCCTTTTCCGATTTTATGACCTTAGCATTTTGCTTTTTCTCTTTATTTATCTTTTCTAAGGTCTTTTTTTCGTTGTTCTTCAGCGCATCGAGCATTCGCTCAGCATCTTTCTTGCTGATTTTTTGGGCTTGCTGCTCGTTTTGCTGACCCTGTTTGCTATCCTTGCTGTTTTGCTGCTCGTTTTGCTGCTGTTGGTCTTGCTGCTGATCCTGTTTCTGATCCTGCTGCTGGTCCTGATTTTGATCCTGCTGCTGCTGATCCTGATTTTGATCCTGATTCTTGTCCTGGTTTTTATCCTGATTCTGGTCTTTGTTCTCTTCCTGCTTTTTCTGTTTCTGACGGGCATACTCCAGGTTATAGCGGGCATTTTCGTTTTTGGGATTTAGCTTGAGTGCTTCCTTATAACTTGCAATGCTCTCGTCGAGCTTACCAGCTTTCAGATAGGAATTCCCGAGATTGTACTGGGTGTTCGATTTGTCCTCGGCAGTGGCATTCTCCACAGGAACTTTGGAAAAAGATTCTGCAGCCTTTTCATAATTTTCCTGCTTGTACAAGGCATCGCCCAAATTGAACTGGGCATTGGTTTTAGCGGGATTTTTTTCAATAGCCTTGCGGTATTTTATCTCGGCTTCGCTGAAATTTCCATTTGAAAACTCCTTGTTTCCTTCGCGAACTAATTTCTTGTCGCTTTGAGCCCATATATTCGATGACAACAAGCCCAGAAGCGCGATAAATATCCATTGATTATATCTGATTTTCATTGTCGTTGGGGTTTTTAATTTGAAAAAAATTGAACCGGTCGGCCCATTTGCTTCTTTTATCGGTGATAAAGACATCCAGAACAAGCAAAAGAAAAGCCAACCCAATAAAATATTGAAACCTATCTTCGTAATCGGAGAAAATCTTCGACTCGTATTTCTGTTTCTCCATTTTATTAATGCGGTCGAACACATCCTGTAAACCAGCTGAAGTATTGTTGGCTCTCACATAAATGCCATTTCCCGCAGCAGCAACTTTTTGAAGGGTGACTTCGTCGAGCTTGGTGACCACAGTTTTTCCACTGATGTCTTTTTTGTATCCCACCTGGGTTCCATTGCTGTAAACAGGAATGGGGGCTCCTTCGGGCAGTCCGATACCAATGGTGTATACACTTATGTTATTTTCCACGGCTTCTTCGGCAGCGGAAACTGGATCGTCTTCATGGTCTTCACCATCGGTTATCACAATGATGGCTTTCTCTTGTTTACTGTTGTTGAAGGCTTCCATGCTCAGGCTGATGGCCTGTCCTATGCTGGTTCCCTGTGTGGGTACCACATCGGTGTCGATGGTATTGATAAAAAGCTTGGCGGCGCTGTAGTCGGAGGTGATGGGCAGCTGCGTGTAGGCACGTCCGGCAAAAACCACAATCCCGATTCTGTCGCCCTGCAAATTATCCACCAATTTAGAGATGGCTTGTTTGGCTCGTTCCAGGCGGTTGGGTTTGATATCTTCGGCCAGCATACTGTTGGACACATCGAGAGCTATCATAAGATCAACTCCTTCTCTTTCAACCTGTTCGAGTTTACTTCCAATTTGTGGGTTGGCCAATCCAACCACTAAAAGGGCATAGATAAAAATCCAGGTGGTAAATTTCCACCACAGTTTGGAGGTAGGCTGTTCGGGCATAAGTCGTTTTACCAGCCACAAATCTCCCAGTTTTTTCAATCGGGCTTTTCTTTGCAATATCATATAATAGAAAAGCACAAAGAAAATTGGAATGGCAATCAATCCATACAAAAAGCTTATGTCTTCAAATTTTATCATTTGCAAAATTTTATGGTAATGTTTTTAACCAGGTGTATTTTAAAATAATCATGAGCAGGAACAGCAAGGCGGCGGCCAAAACCCAACGATGGAATTCTTCGCTCTTTTTACTGAAAACGGTGACATCGATTTTCGATTTTTCTAAAGCATCAATGTCCTGATAAATCTCCTGAAGCTTTTTATTGCTGGTGGCGCGATAGTATTTTCCATCGGTTAAATCGGCTACTTGCTGCAATAATAACTCGTCAATCTTAACTTCAACCTGCTGCATTTGAACCCCAAAGGGAGTTTGAACAGGATAGGGGGCAGTTCCCATGGTTCCCACGCCAATGGTGTAAACGCGAATGCCATAAAGTTTGGCTATTTCGGCAGCAGAGGAAGCATCGAGAGCTCCCATATTGCTCACTCCATCGGTAATGAGAATGATGACCTTGCTAATGGCCTGACTGTCTTTGAGCCGGCTGATGGCTGTGGCCAATCCGTCGCCAATGGCGGTTCCATCTTCTATCATTCCACTGCGCGCTTCGGTAAACAGGTGTTCGAGCACCTGATGGTCGGTGGTGAGAGGACATTGGGTGAAAGCCTCCCCGCTGAAGATGACGAGCCCCATTCGATCGTTCGGACGGCCTTTGGCAAAATCGATGGCCACTTTTTTACTGGCTTCGAGCCTGTTGGGCTGAAGATCCTGGGCAAGCATACTGCTCGAAATATCTATGGCCATCATGATATCGATACCTTCGATAGACACATCTTCTCTTTCGCTGCTGCTTTGCGGACGTGTTAATGCCACAATTAAAAGCGACAAAACCAGAATTTTAAGCACAAAAGGCAAGTGGATAAATCGTTGGCGCAAGGTAACCGGAGCTCCCTTGAAATGGCTGAGCCCCGAAATGGTCATTTTTGAATAGTTCTCGCGGTATTTCCAGATATACCAGGCCACTAAGGCTGGTATGAGAAGGAATAACCAGAAAAGCTCAGGGTTGGCAAATTCAGTATTATGAAACATGGGTTACCTCCTTTTCGTTGGTTTCAGGCTTTTCGGGCATGGGCTCAGGCATCACCATTTTGGTTTCCTGAACAAAGTCGAAGCAGTTATTAAAGCTTGTATCGTTCTCCAGAGCTGTGGCACCCGATTTGGCAAATTTCACCAGGTCGGCCAGTTCAAAAGTTGCTCTTATCTTAGAAAGAACCTGACTGTTAACACTTTCTGCTCTCAGAGACTCCATAATTTCGGATGTCACCATTTCGACTGCGGCAATATTAAAGCGTCCTTCAATATAAATCCTAACAATATCGGTGAGTTCTGTATGATACTCTTTGAGACGATCGTTTTGCCAAAGCTTTTTCTGTTTCAAAGCCTGTAAATCCAATATGGCTTGCTCATGTGGCGGAAGTGCCGGTTTTTCTTTTCTAACAAAAAGTGGTTGTTTTTTCTTCCACCGTCTGTAGAAATAGATTCCGCCAACAATCAAGGCAACCAAAAGCAAAGCCAGACCGATATAAGGAAGAAATTCCTTAAAGGTATAGGGTTCACCCATGGGATCGGCAATGGGTTTTATCTCCTTGGTGGTATCGACCTCCACTGTGAAGACATTGAGCAACAGGGGTTGGCTCTCAAAGTTTTCAAAATTAACATCGCCACTTTTTAGAACCCCAAAAGCCAGCGGGGGAATCACATGATAACCTGTATCGAAAGAGGTGATTATCAATTGCTGACTCAGTGTTTGAGTATTATCAGACTTATTAATAGCAGTATCGATGGCCGAAGCCGAAACTATTTCGATGAGCGAGGTGAGCGTATCCTTGAAAGAGGGAAATGCTACCCTGCTTTTCAAAGGAAAAACCCCTTTGATGTCTAATCGAACCTGCTCGCCGATAAGAATGGCATTGGTATCGGCAGAAACAGATATTTCGGGTTGCTGAGCAAATGCAGGCAGGCTCAGCAGAAAAATGGTTAGTCCAAAAATCAGTTTTTTCATTTTCATCTTATCAAAATTGATTTTAAAGGAATGATGTAACTCCCTTATACAGAGATTTTTTGACCTATTCGTTGTGTTTAAAAACCAGGGTTGTTTCATCAGGCTCGTGCTTCTCGTTTTTTAAACATAACCACCAAAGGTTTTACATAGTCTTCTCCGGTGCTGATATTTGCCATATCGACCCCCGATTTTTTAAACACTTCTTTTACCTGAAGCTCTTCAATCCGGGCTTTTTCGCTAAAGAATTCGCGGGTGGACCGGTCGGAGGTATCCATCCAACGGGTTTCGCCGGTTTCGGCATCCACCATTTGAATGAGACCCACATTGGGCATTTCCGATTCCCTTTGGTCGAAGATGCGGACGGCCATCACGTCGTGCTTGCTGGTGGCAATCTTAAGAGCATCCATAAAAGCAGGGCTTTTGAAGTCGGAGATAACGAAGGCTGTGCAACGTTTTTTAATGGCGTTGGTGAGAAACTTCAGGGCTCCGGCAATATCGGTCCCTTTACTTTCGGCCTGAAAATCGACCAATTCCCTGATGATTCTTAAAATATGAGTACTCCCTTTTTTGGGGGGAATAAATTTTTCAATTTTATCGCTGAAGAAAATCACCCCCACTTTATCGTTGTTTTTAATGGCCGAAAAAGAAAGAACGGCGGCTATTTCGGTAATTACATCCTGTTTGAACGACTGAAGGGTGCCAAACTCATGCGAGGCAGAAACATCGATAAGCAGCACCACGGTCATTTCGCGTTCTTCTTCAAAAACTTTGACAAAAGGTTTATTGAAGCGGGCGGTTACATTCCAATCGATATTGCGCACATCGTCGCCATAGTTGTATTCGCGTACCTCGCTGAAAGCCATCCCCCTGCCTTTAAAAGAGGAATGATATTGTCCGGCAAAAATATGATTGCTCAACCCGCGGGTTTTTATCTCAATCTTGCGAACTTTCTTAAAAATCTCTTTTGCAGTCAATGTGTTAGGTTTTTAATGTTCATTCTCAATTACAATAGCATATTACGAATTTTCTGAACCGTAAAATCAAGATTTTGAGCCGTTTATTCCAGATGCAAATTTCTCAATGAGAATTTTATGCCTGTTGAAAGAGCCGGTCTCCATTGCCAGAAACTCCACTAAGGAACTTCCACCATGTTCAGAATATCGTTGATGATATCTTCGGAAGTAATGTTTTCGGCTTCGGCTTCGTAGGTCAAACCAATTCTGTGGCGCAATACATCGTGGGCCACTGCTCTGATGTCTTCGGGAACCACATAGCCTCTGCGTTTGATAAAGGCGTAGGCTTTGGCCGAAAGAGCCAGGCTGATGGAAGCACGTGGAGAGCCCCCAAAGCTGATGAGTGGTTTGAGCTTTTCGAGTTTGTATTTTTCGGGATAACGGGTTGCAAAAACGATATCGGTAATATATTTCTCGATTTTTTCGTCCAAATAAACTTCCCTCACCACTTCGCGGGCTTTCAAAATATCGGAGGGTTTAACCACCGCATTGATTACCTGGAAGGTGTTGGAGATATTTTGACGAAGAATTTGCATTTCTTCCTCCTGTTTGGGGTAATTGATAATGACCTTGAGCATGAAACGGTCCACCTGGGCTTCGGGAAGCGGATAGGTACCTTCCTGTTCAATGGGGTTTTGAGTGGCCATCACCAAAAAGGGCTGTGGAAGCGGGAAAGTTTCGTCGCCAATGGTAACCTGGCGTTCCTGCATGGCTTCGAGCAGGGCCGATTGCACCTTTGCGGGGCTTCGGTTAATCTCATCGGCCAGGATAAAGTTGGCGAATATGGGGCCTTTTCTTATCTGGAATTCCTCTTTCTTTTGGCTATAGATGAGGGTTCCCAACAAGTCGGCGGGAAGTAAATCGGGTGTGAACTGGATACGGGCAAATTTACCATCAACCGCTTTGGAAAGGGAAGTAATGGCAAGGGTTTTTGCTAAGCCGGGCACCCCTTCGAGAAGGATGTGACCATTGGAGAGCAGGCCAATTAAAAGACTGTCAATCATATGCTTTTGACCTACAATAGCTTTATTCATCTCCAGATTTAATACATCAATAAAAGAACTTTCCAATCTGATTCTTTCATTCAATTCTCTAATATCAGTCTGCATCATTGGTATTTTTTTTAGTTGCGCAAATATATAATGATGTACGAGAAAGCCTGTTTTAAAAAATGTTAACTGAGGTTGGGGGAACGTTAATATAAATGGTCCTTATTTTGCCCCCCTTAGCCCAATGGTCAGGATCTACCTGGCTGCGCAGTCAGACAGGTTTGCCGATGATAAGAAATCAATTCTGGAAAAAAAATCTGATTCGTATTTATTTGCAAAGTTTGTCCTAATTTTGGTGAACAAATTTTTAGCAATCCCTTAGTCTGAATAATTATGAGCCATCTCGAATCGAAAAGGGTTAAACATACAACCGGGTTAACCACTTCTTTTTATAAACTAATGAAGTATTCCTTTGGTTTAATGATTATTCTGATTTCTAATTCGTGTTCACCTGAGCCCGACAATAGATTGGGTGAGTATTTTATCAATAACAAATCAAATCAAAAGGTTGATTTTAAACAGTTTCTTGATGGTGTAATACTTAGGCAGAATATACTTAATACCGGAGAACAGGCAAAATATCAAAACGAATGTGAAGGCTGTATTCCAAGCCCGCCCCCATTTTGGGGAGATTCGGTAGTGATATCATTTAATGACACCATAAATATAGTTCATTACAGGATTGAAGGACAGGACAGTATTCGGAACTTTTTTTACAGAGAATCGTGGGTGGGTGGAGAAACACAGAGTGGAACCTATAGATTTGAATATATAATAACCGACGCGGATTATGAGGAAGCTTTGAATTGGTGAGTTAATAACATCATCGAAATCTGGTTTTTCACTTTTTAAACCAGAAATGCCCCGGATTCACTCCAACCTGATAGCTTTTTAAAAGCTCCCCATGGCCATTGTATTCGAAAACAATTCCGTTTTGCTGATGATCGATGGCATCGGCTACGAAAATATGAGAAGTGACAGGGTCGATTCCCAAGGCATAAAATCCACCATAATCGTCGGGATAGGGGCTTGAAATGAAGGGTTTGTCGGGTAATTGAGAGTCGTAAATGGATTGGCGATAGATATGCCGGTTGATAAACCAGAGCGTATCGTTATGAATGGAGAGCTCGGTGGGACTTGTTTCCAGATCGAAAAAGAAGACTTCTAAAGATAAAAACATTTCTACAAAGACTAATAAACATCTGAATAAAAAACTCTTTTATCCATAAAAAAGGCTTCCGCAGAGAGTTCCACAGAAGCCGGTGATTTCTAAAAATGTCAGTATTGGAAATCGATTTTTATCTTTTCAGCAGGCGGTTTTTAATTTTGTCTTCGAAGGCCGATAGCGCTGCTTTGGAGCCTTCGCCCATGGCAATGACGATTTGCTTGTAGGGCACCACCGAAACATCACCGGCAGCATAAACTCCAGCTTCGCGGGTGCGGCAATGCGCATCGATGTCTATCTCACCCATTCGGTTGGTATCGACCATATCCTTGAAAACTGAGCTGTTGGAAATCAGCCCGATTTGCACAAAAACCCCGTCGGTAACAATGGTTTTACTTTCACCGGTGGCTCTTTCGGTATATTGAAGCGCATTTACCTTGCTTCCATCGCCCAAAATGGCTGTGGTGGCGGCGCCCAGAAAAATATCCACATTGGACATGCTTTTCAACTTGTCCTGCAAAATCTGATCGCCTTTCAGCTCATCCAAAAACTCGAGTACGGTAACATGCGAAGCCAGATTTGACAGATCGATGGCGGCTTCGAGACCGGAATTTCCTCCGCCAATCACCACTACTTTTTTGTCTTTGTAGAAAGGGCCATCACAATGGGTACAAAAAGCCACCCCAGAGCCCATATAATCCTTTTCGCCGGGAACTCCCAGCCGGCGCCAACTGGCACCTGTGGCAATGATGAGTGCGGGAGCCGAAAATTTTTCCCCCGAAGTGGTGGTAATATATTTTATGCCCTCCACTATTTCGGAAGATTCAATACGGCGGTTTTCGAAAATCTGAACGGGATAGTCCTGCAAATGCTTTTTCAGATTTGCAGAGAGTTCCTTGCCGGTGGTTTGGGCTATAGAAATCATGTTTTCAATTCCTACGGTTTCAGACACTTGTCCGCCAATGGTCTCGGCCACCAAAGCCACAGAGAATCCCTTGCGGGCAGAATAGATGGCCGCTGAAACTCCGGCAGGACCTCCTCCAGCTACCACCACATCGAAATTCCTGATTTCAGAGCTTGCCTGAAAGTCGGAGCCCGCAGCTGTTTCGAGTTTTTCGAGCAATTCGCCCAATGAGGCCCGGCCAATATGCAGCACCTGTCCGTTGGCATAGACTGTTGGAACCGCCTGAATGTTCAGCTTTTCAATTTCTTCGCGGAAAATACCTCCATCAATAATCTCATGGCGGATATTTGGATTGAGTATGGTGATGACATTCAGAGCTTTCACCACTTCGGGGCAATTGGTACAAGTGAGCGAAATATAGCTTTTCAGCTCAATATTCCCCCGCAGGTTTTTAATTCGGCGGCTGAGCATCTCATCGGGAAGATTTTTCCCAATGCCATCGAGATTGAGAATGGCGGCCAAAAAGCTCGAGAACTCATGTCCTGTTGGAACGGCTTTAAAAACGATGTTCGCAGGGTTTCCATTTTTAAATATTTCGAACGAAAAACCTTCATCCCCTGCCATTTGAACCTCCATATTTGGGGAGCAGCCTGCTACATCTTCCAGCAAATCTTTCAGCTCCTGAGCCTGCGGATGTTGTGGATGGGTTTGAATTTTAAAGGTAAATTGGTTTTTGAGTGATTCAAAAATTCCGGTAACTTGTTCTTTTATAGCTTGTTCCAACATGCTTATCTGGTTTTAAAAAAGGAAGCTGAAGGTGGTTGCAATGGACCAAATCAGCCTCCCAAAAGTGTTTAACGTGATTAAATAACTCCAACTAAATCAATTCCTGGTTTCAGGGTCTTTTTGCCTTCTTCCCATTTGGCGGGACAAACTTCAGCTGGGTGAGCGGCCACAAATTGCAGAGCTTTCAATCGGCGCAGCAACTCGTCGGCATTGCGGCCCACATTTCCTGCAATAACTTCATAGGCAACAATTTCCCCCTGGGGGTTTACGATGAAGGTACCTCTTTCGGCCAATCCTGCATCTTCAATCATCACATCGAATCCGCGGCTCAAAACGCCTGTTGGGTCGGCCAGCATGGGATATTTGATTTTCTTGATGGTATCGGAGGTGTCGTGCCAGGCTTTGTGAACGAAATGAGTATCGGTAGAAACCGAGTAAATTTCAGTTCCGGTGGCTTTGAACTGGTCGTACATGTTGGCTAAGTCTTCGAGCTCGGTGGGGCAGACAAAAGTAAAATCGGCGGGATAGAAGAAAAAGATGGACCATTTTCCAAGAACATCTTGTTTTGTTACTGTTTTAAAATCGTTGTTGGCAAAAGCCTGAACTTTGAAATCGACAATCTGTTTTCCAATTTGTGACATAGTTTTTCGTTTTTATGAATGATTTATTTATTTGTTGAATTTTCTAATTATTCGGCAAAACTATAGCCAAAAGAGATATATGTCAAATCAATAATATTGATAGACTGATAGATTTAGTCTATATGAATAGTTATAAAATCCCGAACCAGTTAAAAGGAGATTCCCTAAATATAGATTTCTCAATCGCCTAACAAATTCGGCTCTTTCGAAATGACTTGATAATATGGGGGTTATAAAAAAGGGCGCACAAACACCCTTTAAATTATTAGTTGCGTTTGTGCGCCCTTTTTTTCGTTTTTAGGATTGATTTCGAGTCATTTCGAGTAGAAAGACCCGGAAAAAGGGGCGCACATAGTATGATGACAAATCCTAGAGCGCCAACCTATCATCTCGATATCTTCTTTTTCGCGGATGAGAGATCTTCCAGGAATTGATAACCACCATTTTTATATTAGCTTAATATACAGCATTTAAAAAAAAGTTGTCATTGGTACAGAATGAAACTTGCCAGGTTGCGATGCCAAACTGGTGGATGAGAAAACCCATTAACCTATCTATGGATTTACATTCTGAAATACCGTGGGCAGGGAGGTTTGTTACTTTTTTATCAAGAAAAAAGTAAGGAAAAGAAAGGAAATCTTTTTCTTTTCTCCTTTTTTAGAAAAAGGAGAGCAAAAATCACCGCTGCATCAAAAAGGCTACTACGGGATATTGTGGAACGGGAAAAGAAAAACTCCTCCTTTTAGCTGTCGCTAACGTCGTCAAACAGTTTCTTTTCCTTATCGTTCCACAACATCCCTCCGTT
>CAXYYJ010000013.1:0-94768 GCA_964293475.1 uncultured Draconibacterium sp. | reverse complement strand
ATTATTATTTCATATATACAACATTATACGACATTATATTATTCTATTTACTTAGATTAATTGATTACAAACTTCAATTATCTAAATAGCATTGTTGACTCTGTTTATCTATTAACTCAGTTACCCCCCCGAAACAGAGTAAAAAGCCGAATGGTTTCAACCGCTTCCTTAACATCATGGACTCTCAAAATATTTGCGCCTTGTTGTAATGCCAGCATATTGAGCGCGGTGGTTCCGTTGAGTGATTGCTCCGGAGTGATATTTAAAGGTCTAAATATCATAGATTTACGACTTAATCCTGCCAAAACTGGAAAACCCAGCTCGTTCAGCTCGTTCATTCTGGCCAATATTTCATAGTTATGCTCCAAAGTCTTTCCAAAGCCAAACCCAGGATCGATGATGATTTTATGAAAGTCCAACTGCCTTAATTGTTCCAACCGAACTTTGAAATAATCTTTCAATTCATCCATTACATTCTCATACTGCGGATTTTGCTGCATGTTGGCAGGCTGACCCTGAATGTGCATCATCACATATGCCATTGGGGATTTTGCACCTTGCGCAAACATTTGTTTGTCCCAGCTTCCGCCCGAAATATCGTTGATAATGTTCACCCCCAAATCGGCACACAAGCTCACCAAACCAGCATTATAAGTATCGACAGAAATTAAAATCCGGGGGTATATTTTTCGCAGCTGTCTGATGGGATTTTCGAGAATTTTCCACTCGTCATCACTGCCAATCAGCGCTGACCCCGGCCGCGTGGACGCTGCACCAATATCCAGAATCTGAGCTCCTTCTTCAATCAATTGGGCTGCTCGGGCCATCCAGGCTTTTTCTCTCAGATATTTTCCCCCGTCATAGAAACTATCGGGGGTTAGGTTGATGATTCCCATTACTTTTGGAGTCGATAAATCAAGGGTAAGATGATTACAAAGAATCTGCATGAAACTGATTTTTGTGCAAAGCTAAGGAAATAGCTCCTAATGATTCGGATTTCATACTTTGCTTAGTGAAGAATGGGGGAATTATTTATCATGCCATAAAAGAAAAAAGATGAAAAGTAATTTTGTTGCCTGAATTCAACATTTTTTTCATTTTTTGTTGTTTTCGTTTAACATTAATTCGTATTTTTGTTAAATTAATTCAACAAATGTAATTATGCAATCATTAAGAAGATATCATAACCTACTTATAAATCAAACAGATACCGATTTTAAGCGTTATTTATATGATCAATTACCCTGGAATGAGCAGTTGATTGGTATAAAAGGATTGCGGGGGGTTGGAAAAACCACCTTGATGCTACAATACATTAAATCGCAGTATGGTTTATCGGAGAAAGCGCTTTACATATCGCTGGATGATTTGTATTTTACCCAAAACAATCTGGTTGATTTGGCCGAGGATTTCTTGTCGGGCGGGGGTGAGCAATTATTTATCGATGAGGTGCATAAATATCCCAACTGGTCGGTTGAGCTTAAAAATATTTACGACTACTTTAAAAAACTTAAAGTTGTATTCACAGGCTCATCACTCCTCGAGATTTTAAATTCGCGCAGCGATCTGAGCCGAAGAGCGCTCGTTTTTCAGCTTCAGGGCTTGTCGTTCAGAGAATACATCAATTCCCAAATCCCAGCGAATTTTCCATCCTATACTTTGGAAGACATACTGCTCCATCATCTGGAAATTAGCTCTGCGGTTTTGCAGCAAATAAAGCCTCTTCAGCATTTTCAAAACTACCTTAAAAATGGGTATTTCCCATTCTATAAAACATCGGACATCTGGTACCATAAAAGGCTTCAGGAAATGATACAAATGACTATAGAAATAGAGATCCCATCGCTTAGAAACACTTCCATTTCAATGATTCCCGGCATTAAAAAACTTTTATACATCCTATCGATGAATATGCCTTTCAAACCCAATATTACCTCATTAGCCAGTATGCTCGGAACCAGTAGAAACAGTATTTTGGAGCAAATAAACTACCTGAGTGATGCCGAGATTTTAAGCTCTGTTTACAGAGATTCGGTGGGAGTAGGACTGTTGAAAAAACCAGATAAACTCTATCTCAACAACACTAATTTTGCCTTTTCCATTGGATCTATTCAGCCCAATACAGGAACCCTTAGAGAGACATTCTTTAGAAATCAACTGGCACAATCACATTCTGTTAATATTATTGACAAAGGGGATTTTATTATTAATCAACAATTTATATTCGAAATCGGCGGAAAATCAAAAGACTTCTCCCAAATTGCAAATCTGGAAAACAGCTTTATTGCAGCTGATGATATTGAAATTGGGTCGGGGCACAAAATCCCGCTGTGGTTGTTTGGGTTTTTGTATTAAAATCAGCTTAGCGATATGTCCCATAAACCAAAATTCGTGAATAAATAATTCCCACTGACTCGTTTTGCTCCATTTACATTTTATATTTTTGGGGCTGAAAAAGATAAAAAACAATGACCAAAACAGCTAAACAATTCAGCGAAGCCATAGCCCGGTGTAAGAAAGTATTTTCCGATAAAATGCAGGATTACGGAAGTGCATGGCGCATTCTTCGCACCACTTCGTTAACCGATCAGATTTACATTAAAGCCAACAGAATCCGCTCCATTCAGGAGAAAGGAAACAGCATGGTTGAAGAAGGAATTGAACCTGAGTTTATTGGCATTGTAAACTACTCTGTTATGGCTCTTATTCAGCTTGAAAAAGGAACAGGACAACCCGGCGACCTTAGCAAAGATGAGTTGAACGAGTTGTACGACAAGCATATAGGTATTGCCACATCTTTAATGGAAAACAAAAATCACGACTACGACGAAGCCTGGCGTGTTATGCGGGTTTCCTCATTAGACGATATTATTTTAATGAAACTCCACCGCACAAAAGAAATAGAGGACAAAAAAGGCATAACCTTAGTTTCTGAAGGATTAGAAGCTAACTATCAAGACATTATCAATTACGCTCTCTTTGCCTTGATTAAGCTTTCTGAGGAAAAGCAATAATTAATTCAATCTGTCGTTTTAACTGAAAATATATTCGAAAATGAGACAGTTTCTAATTGCAATCTTCGGTTTAATTGTTGTCGGTCTTTATGGGCAGCCAAGCAATCAAAGCTTTAACAATCAAGTGAATCAACATAGTATTTCTGCACAATTTGCTGCCATCTCCTATTCCTATGCCCATCAATTTGGTTCCAAAGCTATTTTTGGCGCAACTTTTCAGGTGGGATTTGGCTACAAATACTATCTCACAGGCTCTGATTTTGCTTTTAGTGATTCTGCTCTTTCCAATACCAGCGAAACCTTATTAGCTGATCGTCAGAAATTTGGAGACTATTTTGTGGATTTGCTAAAGCTCCAGCTCTTTTACAGACCAACTCTTGGCGACCATTTGTATTTTGATTTGGGTCCCTATGTATCCTATGGCTACTTAGACACTTTCAAAGGCACGAATCAGAATTTTTCCAATGGAGGCGTTTCAACAGGGCTTGAAGCAGGAATTTTTTATCAGTTCTGGAAAATGCATGTGGGGACAAAACTAACTGCAGGATTCCAGTTTGTAGGAAACTCAGACCGCACTGTCAGGTATTTTGGGGTCTTCTCCACGCCATTCCTGATTGGGATAAATTTTTAATTCGCCAGCGAGATTAAAAAAGCTTTTTATCTAAAAATGCTTTCCAGGCAGGAACAACCTTTATATGTCCGACTTCGTTTTCCATTTCAAATTCATCTTCCATAGTTAGAATAAACCCCTCACGAAGTTCGAGTGCTGTCATTGCGAGCTTTAACCCGCTTATTTCTCTGTCGAGAGTTTCCTTGTCTTTAACAGAAAAACTAACCTGAATAGCTTTTAACTTCTTGTCTGCGTCAACCACTATAAAATCGCATTCCCTCTTATTTTTATAAAAAAAGATGCTGGGTTCAAGAAAATCGCCATATCGCCGCCGCAACTCTATAAAAACTGCGCTTTCAAAAAGCTTTCCCCAATCGTTGCTTGTATTGAGAACCAGCATGTTGAGCAATCCGGTGTCGATGAAATATATTTTTTTCTCTGCTGCGTTGCGTTTCAATAAGGAAAAATCGAATTTGTTGATTTTAAAGGCCAGATAAACATGATCTATATAAGATAAAAAATCGTATAAGGTATTCTTGCTCAATGCATAACCCTGGGATTTCAATTCGTTGAAAATTTTATTTACAGCAAAAGAGCTGGTCACATTGGCAGCCAATTTCTCAATTAAATACTTCAATATCAAAGGAGAGCTGATATTATAACGTTCTATTAAATCTTTGTATAGCATCACGTAAAAATAATTTCGCAGAATATCGCGAGCCACTCTTTCCTCCTTCTTTATAGTTTCCGGAAAACCACCTTTCTGTAAATACTCCTTGAATGAATTTATCAAAATCGCCTTATTCTGGGGGATAAAAGGATTGTTTTCCAGTTCAGAAAACCGGACATACTCACTAAACGAAAACGGAAACACCTCGTAGGTTAAAGTTCTGCCGCGTAATGATGTTGCAATATCCCGAGCTAAAAATGATGAATTTGAACCACTTATAAAGATTTTCTTAGATACGGAATCGTAAACTCTCCTGATAAACTTTTCCCAGCTATGGATGTTTTGAATTTCATCGAAAAAGAAATAGATGGTATCTTCGGGAATTTCAGGATATAGCTCCCGATAAGCCTGCAAAATCAAATCCATATCCATGGTATCAAAGCTCAATCGCTCGTCCTCGAAATTAATGAAAACCAATTGCTCCTTTTTAACCCCCTTTTCCATCAACTGCAACATGGTGTCGAAAAGAATATAAGTCTTTCCGCTGCGTCTTACCCCAACCACCGAAATGATTTTTTGGGTATCCAAAGGCAGCTTTAAATCTCTTGTAATCAAATCATTAAACTTCAGATTTTGATTCGATAGAATTATTTCCTTTAATATTGTTTTCATCTGTTCATAATTTGTTTTTTAATTGTCAGATGGAATCGCATGATTAAAATAATCCTTACAGTGGGTGTTTAATGATTTATTTAATCATGCTTATTTCATAATGGCAGCCCCTTTTAATGAAGAATAATGCACCAGAAATTTATAAAAATAACGCAATTTTCTGTTTCCATTTCTATGCAAAGATAATATCTTTCCTTTTAAAAAGGACATTTTTCGTATTTTTTTCCTTTTTAAAAGGAAAGTTTTTCGTTTTTTATCCCTTTTAAAAGGAAAGATTAACAATCCTTAGTCTTCTTTGGGGGGAAATTGAATCAGATTGGCCAGTTAATTAGTAAAAAGAGTTGTTGGGTAAAAAAAAGGCGTTGCCTCGATTTTAGAATTTTCTTTCTCTGCAAAAATGTGCAAATTTGCAGACTTCAAATTTTAATTCATGCGAACCATAAGAATTATCAGCCGTTTTGTACTTGGAATTGTTTTTGTTTTCTCGGGATTTGTTAAAGGCGTTGATCCGCTGGGAACTGCCTATAAAATTGAAGACTATTTTATAGCCTTTGGAACCGACTGGGCCATGTCGCTTGCTCTTCCTCTTGCCGTATTACTTTGTGTAACAGAATTTTCGCTGGGGGTATTCCTGCTTTTCAATATTTTTAAAAACTTCACTGCCTGGATTACGCTTCTGATGATGGGCTTTTTTACACTTCTCACCCTCAACGATGCCATTTATAATCCGGTGCCCGACTGTGGCTGCTTTGGCGATTTTATTATTCTCACCAACTGGGAAACTTTCTATAAAAACATAGTGATTGATGTTTTCCTAATCGTGGTTTTTATCACCCGAAACCGATTCGAAAATGTTTATTCCAGGATAACGGAGTTTGGGATAGCCATTTTAACCATATCTATTTTCACCCTTTTCAACTCCTACAATATATATCATTTGCCTGTTATTAATTTCCGCGATTGGAAAGTGGGCACCAAACTTACTGTTGATAACCCGCAACCCCTTGAATATTACCTTATTTACAAGAATAAATCGAACGGAGAAACTCAGGAGTTTTTGTCGCCCAACTATCCTTTTAACGACAGCGTTTGGATGTCGCAATGGGAGTATGCCGATATGCGCGTGTTTGATCCCAATAACCGGCCCACCGATATTCGTTTTTTCGATATGCGGGGCAATGATGTCACAGATCCTATTCTGGGCGATCCGAACTACCATTTTTTGCTGGTTTCCTATGATGTGGAATTGGGGAACTGGAAAAACCTGGAAGATATACAAAAACTGAAATCCTTAGCTGAAAATGAGGGTTTCTCCTTCAGCCTTATCACCGCCAGTCCGGAGGAAACTGTAGAAGCTTTTAAAGCTAAAAACCAATTAGATGTGGAAGTTTATCAAAGCGATGATATTGATTTAAAAACCATTATCCGCTCCAATCCGGGACTCATTGTACTGAAGGACGGAGTGATTTTGGGGCAATGGGCTCATGGCTATTTACCTGATTATGAAGATGTAGTTAAAAAATAAAGCTGATGGCCCTATTCATTCTCAAAAGATTGCTTTATGGATTCTATGTGCTTTTGGGAGTGGCGAGTCTGGTATTTTTTCTTTTTAACATTTTGCCTGGCGATCCAGCCCGCATGATGTTGGGCCAACGGGCCGACATTGCATCACTGGAAGCCATCAACAAGGAATTGGGCCGCGATAAACCACTGATTGTTCAATACTTAAACTTTATGGCCGATTTGGCTCCCGTTGGAATTATCAGTACTGCTGAACTAAGTGATTCCAAAGGGAAGCTGGCTATTTCGCCAAAAATTCTGGGGAAACAATTGGTGCTAAAAAAACCTTACCTCCGCCGAAGCTTTCAATCGAACCGCGAAGTGACCGCCATTCTGGCCGAGGCTTTCCCCAAAACCCTGCTTCTGGCAACGGTTTCAATGAGTTTTGCCCTGGTGGTTGGAATTCTTCTGGGCATGTTAAGCATTGTCTATCCCAATAAAACCCTGAATTCTATCATTTTCGGACTCAGCATTTTTGGCATGTCGTTGCCCAGTTTTTTTGCCAGCATTCTTATTGCGTGGCTGTTTGCCTTCGTACTTGCCGACTATACCGGGCTCAATCTGTTTGGCTCGCTTTACGAAGTCGACGAGTTAGGAAATGGAAAATATCTGGCGCTAAAAAATCTTATTTTGCCCGCTATAACTTTAGGTATCAGGCCATTGGCCATTATTACAGAGCTTACTTCGTCGAGTTTAAAGGAAGTATTGGCCCGCGATTTCATCAGAACTGCCCGCGCCAAAGGACTCACAGAATGGCAGGTTTTGCGGAGACATGCCCTTAAAAACTCGCTAAACCCCATCATTACCACTATTTCCGGATGGTTCGCTTCGCTGCTGGCCGGAGCGGTGTTCGTGGAATATATCTTCGATTGGAAAGGAATGGGTCTTGTGATTGTGGATTCGCTGGAAAAATATGATTTCCCTGTGTTGATGGGCTCCGTACTGTTTATTGCAGTGCTGTTGGTGATTGTGAATATTGTGGTAGATATTCTCTATAAAATCATTGATCCGCGGGTACAACTGGAAGGCTAAATCTTCAGCACCACATTCAATCCGCAATCTATAAAACTGATATTCCGGTTTTTATAATACAATCCCTGAGAATTATAGAATCCATAGCTCATTTTGGAGAACACATAATTGGCGGAAAGACCTAAAACAATGGTGGGTGTAATTTGGTACTGAAATCTTGCTCCACCTTTCAAGGCAAAGCTTTTATCAGTCGACGAAGTGGTTTTATAATAATCGGGGCCCACCATGAAATATTCCGGTTCGAAAAGCTGGAAGGGAGTTTTGGAATACATTATTCCGCCCAAAGCCTTAAAATCCAGAACCATTCGCCTGGAAAGCTGCCAGACATAGTATGGGCCAGCCACGGCTATGATAGAAGTATAGGGATCGGAGCGCACATACATATCGCTCAAAAAAGGATCATTATTAACCAAAGCTGTAGCCAATTCCGAGGCTTTCACAGGGTGAGCGCTATAGCCCACATCGGCACCTATACCAAAGTTTTTATAAAACACCCAGGCTCCATCCACTCCAAAACTTACTCCAGGAGATGTGAAACAGCCGTTATTAAGATCGGAAGAAGCATAAGAACCCACTGGAATAGAAGCACTTCCACCGATGGCGATAAAGGATTGGGCAAAGATTGTGGTACTGAGCAGTGCAAAAAAGAGTATGCAAACAGAAATATTCTTCATAGGGTAAGATTTTGATGGCTAAATTAAGAAGTTGACGCCAGATTCAATTACATCGGAAAAACTTTCTCCAGATTTTAAGCGTCAATATTAACCAAACCATGTTAATGCATGGCTGGAATTCGATAAGAACCATAGTATTTTTATTGATAACTTTGCCCATTCAAAAATCTGATTTATTTCATGTTATCAAGAACCAGCCTTCTACTATTTTTCATAACTAATTTATTTACTGTCGTTTATTCACAAAATAAAGAACTGTACCCCCAAACCTATTTCCGCTCGCCTGTGGATGGCCGAATTTATCTTTCTGCCACTTTCGCCGAGCTGCGTCCCAACCATTTTCACGGGGGAATTGATATCAAAACCGGTGGTGTGGAAGGCAAAAACATCTATTCATCAGCCGATGGATGGGTGAGCCGCGTTAAAGTTTCGCCCTTTGGCTATGGCATTGCTCTGTATTTAGATCATCCAAATGGATTTACAACGGTCTACGGGCACTTGAAAGAACTCAAAGGAGCTGTGGCCGATTATATCCTTTCGCAACAATATGAAAAACAGAGCTTTGAAGTTGATATTTATTTAGCCGAAAACAAATTTCCGATAAAGAAAGGCGACATTGTAGCCATTTCGGGCAATTCAGGCAGCAGCGGAGGCCCACATCTCCACTACGAAATCCGTGAAACTAAAAGCCAGATTCCTATAAATCCACTGCTTTTTGGTTTTGAAATAAAAGACCTCGTAACCCCTGTCATTAAAGGACTTAGAATTTATCCTGCCACTCAAAATTCGCGCATTGCGGGAAAAACAAAACCCAAATCGTTCGAACTTAAAGGCTGGGGGAAAAACTACAAACTCAAGGAAAAAGACAGTATTACGGTGGAAGGGGATTTCTATCTCGGCATCAATACTCTTGACAAACAGAACGATAGCGAAAACGAGAATGGCGTTTACGAAATCAAAGTATTTGTGGATTCGGTTCTTTATTATCATCAACAGATGGATGAGGTGGATTTTGCCGTTTCGCGCTATATCAATACGCTCATCGATTTTGAGTACTATAAACAGCACAATACCCGCTACCAACGAACCTACAAAAGTCCCAATAACAAACTCTCCATTTATAAAAAGAATAGCTTCCGTGGCGTGTTTTCGCTTGAAAAAAATGCCTGGCATTTGCTGCAATATGAAGTGAAAGATGTGGCTGGAAATGTCTCGGTGCTCTCGTTCACTGTTTTTACCAAAGAAGCTACTGCAACTGATTCTTCCATCCCCCAGAAAGTTTATAACCCGCTGGACGAGAATATTTATAAGGACGAGCAAATCAGCATTGTTTTTCCTTCCTTTAGTCTTTACGATACTCTGAGCTTCAATGTTAAAATCAAATCAAATCCCAAATCGATCAATGGTAAAGAATACCAGATTGGCCGTCGCGAGGTTGCTTTGCAAAAACCTGTTTTTGTGGAACTCGAGAATATAGCTTTATCTGAGAATTTGCGTAAAAAAGCCTATGTAGCCGAATGGGATAACAATGAATATGAGCCTTATACGGTGAATTGGAGCAATGATGATTTGAACTTTAAAACGCGAAATTTTGGCAATTATCATATCCTTGTGGATACTATTTCGCCTGTTATTCAATTGAAAACCAATCTCAAGAAAACCCCAAAACCTTCCATCCTTGAAATTACTGTAAAAGATTCAGGAAGCGGAATTGACCAATACAATGCCTGGCTCAATGGCAAATGGATTTTAATGGCCTGGGATCCTAAAACGAATACCATGTCCATCAATCTTGTGGGGAAACTTCAGGAGAAAAACGAGCTGAAAATCAAAATTGGCGATAAAGTGGGCAATTCTGCTGAGAAAAGCATCAAAATCTAACCAAAAAAAGTATCAATACACCCTTGGAATCCCTTGTTTTACCTGCTCAAGCGCCATTTTACCCATCATAAAACTGGTTTGAATGATTCGAAAATGCTTAAAAAAACTCATTCAATCAATAGAAGTCATCATTCAATCAATAAAACCCTGCTTTTAATCATTACTTAACGTCCAGAAGTAAATAGATTATACTTTCGCAGCTGAAATACTGAACAAGTATTTCTTTGGTTAATTATGGTTTGTGTTTGAGGTGCGACTTGTTATCGCACCTTTTTTTGTGCCAGAAACTGGGAAAGAAATTTTCGTATTTCGGGGCAAAAAAAAACTGCTTTTCTGCAAGAATAATGTTGCAAAAAAGCAGTTTATAAAACAAAAATCTACTATTGAACCTGGATACTTTGAGTTATAACAATGTCTCCTTTAGTTAATCGGATGAAATAAGAGCCTTTCTCCCATTTTTCGGCATCAATTTTCTGGTTCTTCGCTGGTTTTTCCAGCTCCAACACTATTTTTCCCAAAGCATCTATCACTTCAATTTTATCAATGTTGACAGATGTTTCCACATGGAAAAATTTCTGAGCAGGATTGGGGTATATGGAAATGCTAGATTCATCAAGCTCTGCAACTCCAATGGGAAATGCATCCTGATTCACTGTGAGAATTTTTTCAATTCCTGAGCTGGCCACAGAAATCTGACAGCTGCGGGCAATATCCAAATTCTGGGTATAGTTCACAGTTAAATTGACAATTCCAGTTCCCGAGGCGGGACTTACAGTTAGCCAATCGCAACTCTCCGAAACCACCCAACTTGTATTGCTGGCCACTTGTACATTGAAACTTCCTGCAGGATAAGTGACATCTTTTGTATAAAATTCCAAATCTAAAAATTCAGAAGCACCGCCTTGAGTTAAAGTAAAGGTTGCCACCAAACTATTTCCTTCGGCTGTTATTTCACATTCCCTTTGGTTTATGGTTGTGTTTTCGCTAAAAGTAACAGTAACTAACTGATTGCCTGAGCCCGAACCAGGACTCACGGTAACCCAGGAACAGGTTTCGCTAAGCGTCCAGCTTACATTGCTTATTATATTGAATGTGGTGGAAGATGCTTCAGGTCCTACAAGTTCAGCAGCTGGGTTCACATCTAAATATGGTTCTGAGCCTTGTTGGGTTAAGGTAAAGGTTTTGGTTATGGAATTTCCTTCAACTGTTATCTCACAAACTCTCTCCACGATGGAGGTATTTGCCATGTAAGTGACCACAATAGTTTGATCGCCAGAACCAGAAGCTGGATTTACACTCACCCATGAGCATGATTCTGTAATAGTCCAATCTACATTGCTCGAAATGGCAAAGGTGGTTGTTGAGGCATTTGGGCCAACTGTTTCCGAAGTTGGATCGATATTTAAATAGGGCGATATTCCTTGCTGGTCTAAGACAAAGGTTTTGGTTATGGAATTTCCTTCAATTATTATCTCACACTCTCTCCCTACAAAGGAGGTATTCGCCATGTAGGTGACAACAATAGTTTGATTGCCAGAACCTGAAGCGGGATTTACACTCACCCACGAGCACGATTCTGCAATACTCCAATCTACATTACTCGAAATAGTAAAGGAAGTTGTTGAAGCATTAGGTCCAACAGTTTCGGATGTTGGATCGATGTTCAAATAGGGGGATGTACCTCCCTGGGTCAGGGTAAATATCTGAGTAAGCGAACTTCCCTCAACGGTGATTAGGCATTGGCGTTCTGTCAAGCCTGTATTCTCCTGAAAATTTACGATTACGGTTCCGTTTCCTGAGCCTGAACCGGGGGCCACTGTTACCCAGGGACAGCTTTCAGTAACTGTCCAGTTTATATTGCTTATAATACTGAAAGAAACCAATGAGGCTTGTGAACCCACATTGGAAGCGTTTGGGCTAATATTTAAAAACGGAGCTGCGCCTACTTGTGTTAATGTAAAAGTTTCGGAAAAGGCACCCCCCTGAACAGTAATAACACACTGTCTTTCAATAACATCTGTATTCTCCTGAAAATTAACAGTTATTGTTCCATTGCCTGAGCCTGAACCGGGAGCGACTGTTACCCAGGGACAGCTTTCAGTTACGGCCCAGTCTAAATTGCTTGTAATACTGAAAGAAACCGATGTTGCAGTTGATCCCACATTGGCAGCATTTGGGCTAATATTCAAAAATGGAGCTGCACCAGCTTGTGTTAATGTAAAAGTTTCGGTGAAAGCACCCCCCTGAACAGTAATAACACACTGTCTTTCGGCAACATCTGTATTTTGCTGATAATTAATAGTTATGGTGCCATTGCCGGTTCCAGACGCTGGTGCCAGGGTGAGCCAGCTACAAGTCTCACTAACAGTCCAGCTAATATTCGACTGGACATTAAAACTTTTATTTCCAGAGGATGAACTTACGTTTGCAGCGTTGGCCGAAAGAGTTAAATAATTATCCATCACGGTGATATAATTATTTTTTGTCATTGTATTACCCCCGTTAACATTGGTGGCATGTAACGAAACATCGTAAACACCAGCAGTATTATAAGTAATGGTTGGATTTTGCTGACTTGATGTTGCGGGAGTTCCCCCCTCAAAAGTCCAGTCCCAGGTGTCGGGATTAAAGGTTGACAAATCGGTGAAAGCAACAGAACCACCAACTGCCACTTCAAGCGGGCTGCCTACAAAATCGCTCACAACAGGATTGGCAGCCGACAGTGCAAAAGAAGCGATTCGGGTACCTTTGGTGCCTCCGGATATGTTATACTGAGTGGTAAACCAGAAAGTAGCATTGTCGGCAGGGTCAACAGCCAAATTAGCATAATCGCCCCAACGCTCGCTGCTTGTTTGCGAAGCGGCACCTGTCCATATGGTTTCTTCTGCAATATCCATGATTCCAGTGGCCGAAGCATTGGCTGAAGCTGATTGTCCGGTATATCTGATGCCAGGATATACTGTGGAGCTGGAAATGGAATAGGCAAGTCCAATTTCGTGATTGCCGTTCATGGCAATACTGGCCATCCAACGGCTATGGGAATCAGGAGCATAGGTTCCCTGTTGGCGGATTTGCCAGGCACTTCCGTTCCACGCAAGCTCATACCAGCGAACGCCCGCATGATCGGTATTGTCCACATCCACCGTATGATTACAAACCAGTGTTTGTGAAGTTCCAAAATTTCTATACTGAGCCCGGTGCATTAAAATCTGATTAATGGCATCAAGCTTTTGGCTGGTTCCGGGTTGGCGGATATTCTCCCAACTGCTTCCAAAATTACTATCGAAAGAAGTAACCGGAATCACCTGAGTTCTCTGAAATGTTGAGTTTGAAGGAGTTGTCCAGTCAATATCAGCCTGAAAAACCCACAAGGCATCGGCGCCACCGCCCCAGGCATCGTCGTTAATGGTGATAAAACCACCTGGAGTACCAGCAGGTGCAAAGGGGCCATCATTATCAATGGGAAGAACACAATGAAAACCACTGTTGGGGCGGTTCGGATTGTTGAATTGCACCATTTGGGGCGAAGTTCCGGAGTTCATCATTTCGTCTCTTTCAAAAATGTAGATATCATCGCCCGAAGTGGTGTTTGTTCCCATATAATAACCATCTTGCCAAATTCCAAATTTCATATAATCCGGAAATCCATTCATTACAAACGACCAGCGGTTCCAAACTCCCGTTGGGTCGTCGGTTGCTGAAACAGCAATCAGCATATAATCGGGACTGCTGGACACTCCGGAAAACTCAGCCACCAGCCATCGTCCGGCTTGTTCATCGTATAATACTATGGGGTCACCATCATTATTATTCGCTCCCGGAACTCCTGAAAAAAGAGTATTCAGATTGGTAGGACCAGCCAACAAAGTACCTTGTTTGTTGTAAATGGTGTATTTTACATTGATGGTTTGCATGTAATGATTGGGGCCTGCAGTACCATTATCGTCCGGCGGATTGGATGTGGAAGTCTGGCCAGCCCAGTGTTCTATGATGGCATCGACGCTTTTTAATCCCCCCATGCTTTTCTGCCATGCTTCATCGTCGCCTTTTGGCAATGCATTTTCCGCATTCGGATAAGCCCTGTATCGCAGCTTCAGGTTTCTTCGTTTTAGCGCTTCTTTTTTATCCAACTCCTGCATTTCGCTTTCAGTCATGGGAGGAATATCTCTCAAGGGACCAACCTGACCGTGATAAGTTCCCTGACCTATCATTTTTGGAGTTAAAACAGGTGATTCATCCTGAGAAAACGACACAAAATGCATCACAATAAAAATGAGCATTGTGGTTAAAGCTTTAAATTTCATGATTTTGCTATTTAGTTTTTAATCTTTTTTGCTGTTCAAAATACCCTTTGGGGGAATTTCATAAGGTTAATCGTTTAAGGATAAACAATTAAGCAACGAAATTACAAATATTTGTGTCCGAAGAGATTTGAAGTATAAAATATTCGATGATTTAGGTAAAAACCGCAGGAGACCTTTTGGATGAAGTAAAGCAGATTGATGAAAGATTGGTTTATCAAGGTATCAGGAAAGAAATAACGAAAGTCAATATATAATTGATTTTTAGCACTTTGTTAATCAAAACAAATTATTACTGACCTGAAATAACAAAACTGCCTTTCAGCTCATTTCCCATTTTAGTTCTAAATAAATTGCTAACAGAAAATTGCTAATTTTGCAGCCCTAAAAATTCCATAAATATATGTTTGAAGGTTTAAATGACAGATTAGAACGGTCGTTCAAAGTTTTGAAGGGTCAAGGTAAAATTACCGAGATCAATGTGGCTGAAACCATTAAAGAGATTCGCAAAGCCCTGCTCGAAGCCGACGTTAGCTATAAAATCGCCAAAGATTTTACGGCCACCATTAAGGATAAAGCCATGGGTCAAAACGTGTTGACTTCTGTTTCGCCCAAACAATTGATGGTAAAAATAGTTCACGATGAGCTTGCATTGCTCATGGGTGGAACGGCTACCGAGCTCAATATCAGTTCTAATCCTTCAATTATTCTCATGGCTGGCTTGCAGGGCTCGGGTAAAACTACCCATACCGCCAAATTAGCCAAATACCTGAAAACCAAAAAAGGAAAAACCCCATTAATGGTGGCTTGCGACGTTTATCGTCCTGCCGCTATTGAGCAGCTAAAAGTACTTGGGGCTGATATTGGAGTGGATGTCTATACTGAGGAAGGCAACAAAAACCCTGTGGAAATTGCCCGGAATGCTGTTAAAATGGCCCACGAAAGCAAATACAACGTGGTTTTGGTCGATACAGCCGGTCGCTTGGCCATTGATGAGCAAATGATGGAGGAAATATCGAACATTAAAAAAGCCATCAAACCAAACGAAATCTTGTTTGTGGTCGATTCCATGACCGGCCAGGATGCTGTGAATACCGCCAAAGCTTTCAACGATAAACTCGATTTTGACGGGGTAATCCTGACAAAACTCGATGGCGATACCCGCGGTGGTGCTGCTCTTACCATCAGATCCATTGTAACAAAACCCATAAAATTTGTGGGTATTGGCGAAAAGATGGATGCATTGGATGTTTTCCACCCCACTCGTATGGCCGATAGAATTCTGGGGATGGGTGATATTGTTTCACTGGTAGAAAAAGCTCAGGAACAGTTTGACGAGGAAGAAGCCAAAAGACTTCAGAAGAAAATTGCCAAAAACCAATTCAACTTCAACGACTTTCTCAATCAAATATAACAAATAAAGGAAATGGGGAATATCAAGGATTTGATGGGCATGATACCAGGAATGGGAAAGGCCTTGAAAAATATTGATATCGACGACAACGCCTTCAAAGGAATTGAAGCTATAATCTATAGTATGACCCCCGCGGAACGCGAAGACCCAAAAATTATAGACGGAAGCCGCCGTAAACGAATTGCAGCGGGTGCCGGTACCGAGGTGAAAGAAGTAAATCAGCTTTTGAAACAATTTGCCGAAACCAGCAAAATGATGAAAATGATGACCACCGGCGGAGGAAAAAATATGATGAATGCCATGAATAACATGAGGAATAGATAAAATTATGAGCATCCTTATCGACGGAAAAGTTACTTCCGAAAAAATTAAAAGCAAAATTGCCGCTCAGGTGGCTAAAATGATTGATAACGAAGATAAAGCGCCTCATTTGGTGGCTGTGCTTGTGGGTGCCGATCCTGCCAGCGAATTCTATGTTAAAAGCAAAGAAAAAGCCTGCCATTCGGTGGGAATTACTTCGTCTGTTTATAAATACTCGGAAAAAACCACCGAGAAAGATTTATTGCAAGTTATTGATTTTCTGAATAATGACCCCGATGTGGATGGTTTTATTGTTCAACTGCCTCTCCCCGCTCATATTAATGTTGAAAATATTATCAACCGAATCAGTCCGGCAAAAGATGTGGATGGTTTTCACCCTATGAATATTGGAAAAATGGTGCTGGGAGCCGAAACCTATCTTCCAGCCACACCTGCAGGCATTTTAATGATGCTGGAAGAATATAAAATTGAAACCGAAGGAAAAAATGTGGTTGTTTTGGGCCGAAGCAATATTGTGGGCACACCCATTTCTATTCTACTGAGCCGCAAAGCCAATCCTGGCAATGCAACAGTAACAATTTGCCACAGCAAATCGGCAAATCTGGAAGAAATCACGTCAAAGGCTGATATTCTTATAGCTGCCATCGGACAACCAGAGTTTGTAAAAGCTCATATGGTGAAGGCAGGTGCAGTGGTTATCGATGTGGGAATCCATAGAATTGAAGATAAAAAAAATCCGAAAGGGTATAGGATTACTGGCGATGTGGACTTTGCGGAAGTGAGAAAAAAAGTATCGCATATTACTCCTGTACCAGGGGGCGTTGGGCTGATGACTATTGCAGCTTTATTGCAAAATACCCTCAAAGCCGCCCAAAAAACTGTTTATCCTTAATTGACGCATCATTAACTTTTAAGACAAATTTTATTCCAACATGAAAAGGATTCTTATTGTCCCCTTTATTTTTACCACTTTTCTTTCCTGGTCGCAATCGGGCTGTACCGATGTAAACGCCATCAACTACAATATGAAAGCCAATATTAACGATGGCTCCTGCATTTATGAACCGGTGATTTTGCAACCCAAAGAATATGTGAGCGAGTTGCCCTCCGTGGTGAACGAAACCAGCGGAATCATTGTTTATGATAACGCTGTATGGACTCATAACGACTCTGGCGGTGAGCCAGCCATCTATAAACTCGATATCAAATCGGGGGAATTACTGCAAACCATCCGCCTGACCAATGTGGTGAACAATGATATAGAAGACATAACTCAGGATGACCAATTTATCTATCTGGGCGATTTTGGCAATAATTATGGGACACGACAGGATTTAGTAATTCACAAAATTGCAAAATCCGTAATACCTGATTCTGGTGATGCACAAATAGAATCCAGTCAGATTTACTTCAATTTTGCCGACCAAACCAGTTTTGAAAAGAAAAACCGAAACAATAATTTTGACTGCGAAGCCATTGTTGCCACCGACCAATACCTTTATCTGTTCAGCAAAAACTGGGTTGATGAATTTACTAAATGCTATCGGTTACCCAAAGAACCCGGTACCTATACCACCGAAGTATATTTCGATTTCGATACCCGCGGACTCATAACCGGGGCTGAATACAACAAATCTTCGGGGACTTTGGCTCTTGTTGGCTATGAAAACTTTTTACCATTTGTTTGGGTTATGTGGGATTTTGACAGCGATAAGTTCTTTAGCGGAAACAAGCGCCGCGCCGATTTCCCTTATATTCAGGGAGCTCAAACAGAAGGAATTAGCTATATTAACGACAGCACCGTTATCTTGAGCTCCGAAGATTCCTTTTTTCCTCCCCGAATTTATGAACTAAGCCTGCCAAAAGTTATCGCGGCTCCTAAATCGAACACCGAACCTTTTAAGCCTTACACTATTACCCCAACTTTCGATGTTCAAAACAAAACCTTGTCTGTAGCAATTAACGGCCTTGTATCACCATCATTCGATCTGGAATTATACAACCTAAGCTGGCAGAAAGTGAGTCAATTTGGATTCGAAAAGCCCGATTTTCAAAACACCGTACAAATTGAAATCAGCACAACACCCTTAACCAAAGGGCTGTATTTCATCAGAATTAAACAGGGGACAAACATAGGATTTCAAAAAGTTTATATCAGCGAATGATTTCAAAGGAACAAGAAGATATTTTATTAGAGCAGGGAAAAATGCTCCCGCTCATGGAAGAGTTTTATACCATTCAGGGCGAAGGATTTAATACAGGTTTAGCGGCCTATTTCATCAGAATTGGGGGCTGCGATGTGGGTTGCCGGTGGTGCGACGTGAAGGAAAGCTGGAACAGGAAACTACATCCCCCAACACTCACCGATTCCATAGTTCAAAATGCTGCCCAACAACCAGCAAAAGCTGTGGTGGTAACCGGTGGTGAACCCTTGATGAACAATCTGGATTATCTGTGCCAGGAACTGGAGAAACACCAAATTACCCGTTTTATCGAAACCAGTGGAGCACATCCTTTCTCGGGAAACTGGAACTGGATTTGTGTTTCGCCCAAGAAAAAATCGCCCCCGGTGGAGTCGGTTTATTCCAGAGCCAACGAGCTCAAAGTGGTTATAGAAACCGAAGCAGACTTTGCCTGGGCAGAGGAAAATGCCCGCCTGGTGGGCTCAGATTGTCTTCTCTTTCTTCAACCCGAATGGAGTCAGGTGAATAAAATGATGATTCCCATTACAGAATATGTAAAAAGCCATCCGCAATGGAGAATTTCCATTCAAAGCCATAAATACATGCGAATTCCTTAGGTTTTTCATCGCTTCGCACCTCAAATACTCCATTTTTCGCCTTCTAAATTAAATCCTATCTAATTTAGGTATCTTATTACTTATTTCTATTTGGAAAAATGAGAGGTATGGTTATTTTTGGACGTCAATTAATTTAGACTAACAAATATTATTATAGTACTCTATTTCAAAAACTTAGATAATATTAGGCTAAATTATACCGAATGTGTTTAAAAAAATGCAATTAAAAAAAAGCAGATTAAGATAAATGGGATTATTTTTACATCTTCTTAACTTTTTTTTTAATTTCACGGAGGAATAACAATATCAAATCATTCATATATGTCAGAAAACAATACTCAAGCCAGTTCCCGAAGGGATTTTCTTAAGCTTGGTTCATTAATCGGGCTGGGAGCTGTAGCTGCCGGAGCTGCAACCTATGCTGGTTTTGCTGCTCAGGAAGGCAAAGCAGGCCACGGAGAAATGGCAGCACCTGAATTGTCGGAGGCTGAGAAAAAAATCAGAGTTCTCACCGAAGACGGACAATTGGCAGAAATCAGAGTGAGCGAGTTAACACCAGTTCAGAAAAAGGATTATACAGGCGCTTTGCAAAAACAAGGACGCGAAGGTATTCCGGGCCGCCACTGGGTTATGGTAATCGACCTTTCACGTTGCCGCAACGTTCGCGCCTGCATGGCTTCTTGCCAAAATGCGCACCACCTGCGCGAAGAGCAACACCATATCAATGTGCTTCGCATGCAGGACGACCGCAACACCGAGCCCTATTTCATGCCAAAACCCTGTTTCCATTGCGACAACCCACCTTGTACAAAGGTTTGTCCGGTCGATGCAACCTGGAAACGCCAGGATGGTATTGTATTGATTGATAACGAGCGCTGTATTGGTTGCAGATTTTGTATTGCAGCCTGTCCATATTCTGCCAGGGTTTTCAACTGGTTTGAGCCTAAACATGCCGAAGAAGACAAAGACCTGCTCTATAATGTTGAGCTCAATGTTCCACAGAAAAGAGGAACCATCAGCAAGTGTTTGTTTAGTGCCGACAGATTGCGCGAAGGGAAACTCCCCTATTGTGTATCGGCCTGTCCCAATGGCGTTTACTATTTTGGCGATCTCAACGAAGATGCCGTTACAAACGGAACTTCAGGCGAGACTGTTCGGTTTAGTGAACTCGTCAGACAAAATGCCGGCTACACACTACTTCCCGAACTGGGAACGAAACCCAACGTGTACTATCTTCCTGCAAAAAACAGAATGTTCCCTTTCCAGTACAACGGAAAAACCACTCTGGAAGATGACCATCACAGCTAATCAATAAATTCGTTAATCAATTAAAAATATAAGATATGTCTGAGTCTTTATCAAAAGAACAAGCCAAACAACTTCTTGACAAGTTTGCCGAGGATACTATCAGACCCATGAGAAGCTTCAAGGGATTCTACCTTTGGATGGGTTTTCTGGGACTGGTAATAGCCGTTTTTGCCTACGCCTATTTCATTCAGCTACGCGATGGATTGGGTGTGACTGCCATGCGCGACTATGTTAGCTGGGGTTTATATATTTCCAATTTCGTGTTTTTTGTGGCCACAAGTTTGGTGGGCATGTTAATTAGCGCGGTTTTGGGTTTACTGAATCAAAAATGGGTAAAACCCATCACTCGTGTTTCAGAAGTCATTGCACTGGGTTTTGTTATGATAGCCGGTTTGGTTATCATCACCGATATGGGTCGTCCCGACAGATTTCTGAATCTGTTTTTACACGGACGTCTGCAATCGCCTATCCTTTGGGATGTTACTGTAATTACTACCTACACCGTAATTTCAATGTTGCTCTTTATTTTACCTCTTCTCCCCGATTTGGCCTTCATTAAAAACAGAATGAAAGATATGCCCGCATGGCAATATCAGCTTTATAATATTCTGAGCCTGGGCTGGATAGGTACTCCCGAGCAATACAAGTTGCTTCATAAAAGCATCAGAATGTTAAGCATTATTATTGTTCCTGTGGCTTTGGCCATTCATACTGTAACTTCCTGGTTATTTGCAGCCACGCTAAGAGTGGGCTGGGATAGCACCGTTTTTGGACCCTATTTTGTTTCAGGAGCCTTTGTTGCCGGTACAGCCGCCGTTATTATTGTTATGTATATTCTCCGTAGCAGCTACAAACTTCAGGATTATTTCACTGATTATCACTTCGATATGATGGGGAAATTATTGGTATTGGTTTCTTTACTCTATGCCTATTTCAATTTGAATGAGTTTTTAGTTCCTGCCTATAAAATGAAAACCGGAGAAGCGGTTCATTTACACACTTTGTTTCATGGTGCCTGGGCTGGATTGTTTTGGATTGTTCAAATTATTGGCATGGGACTTCCTATTTTATTCATGATATTCAAGGAAGGACGAAAACCCAATAACCTTACTTTCATCGCTTCGATTGTGATGGTTGCTGCTTTTTTGAAACGTATAATTATCGTTGTTCCAACCTTGCTTCACCCACATCTACCTATACAAAATGTACCCGATGAATTCCACAAATATTTCCCCACATGGATTGAAATGGCTGTAACCGGTGGTGCCATCGCCATGGCATTGGCCATCATTACAATCCTGCTGAAAATATTCCCCGTTATTCCATTGTGGGAATTGGCCGAAGAAAAAGGAATAACCGAAGAATTTGAAAACCATAATTAATTGAATGATTATGAAAACAAGCAACATACTTAATAATATAGCAATCGGACTGTTATTCATGGCTCCGGTTAGCACCTTTGCGCAAAGCGAATGGACCGTTACTGATGCTCAAAAGAAAGTGACCAACCCCATCGCGTTTTCCGATCAAAGTGTAAATGAAGGGAAAACCATTTATCTGGCCAATTGTAAATCATGCCACGGTGATCCAACTAAAAACAACGGCTTACCACTCGTTCCAAAACCCACAGATTTTGGTCTGCAAGCATTTCTTGACCTGAACTCTGATGGAAGTATTTTCCAAAAAATGACCGAGGGTCGTGCTACCATGCCAACCTATGCTGCCATTCTAACAGTGGATCAAAGGTGGAATGTGGTGAACTATATCCGTTCTTTCGATGCCAACTTTACTCCTTCGGCTGGTGGTGCTGCTACAACTGTAATAGCCAATTCCGACGAAGTTACTGCCCCCTATTTCCTAGAGATAGCCGTGGATAGTGCTAACAGTCAAGCTGTTGTTACCCTTTTCGGAACTTTTAACGGACAAAAAGCCGCAGTGGCCAATGCCGAAGTTTTTGTGGGAATTAAACGCTATTTCAAAAATCTTCCGATTATGAAAGCGGGCGAAACCACTAACGAAATGGGACAAATCACCGTAACCTATCCCACCGATTTAAAAAGTGGCGAACATGGTTTGGGCGAGTTGGTTGCCTATCCTGTTGATATTCAAAGATATGGTGAATTAACCCAATCGGCTCCCATTCATTTGAAACCAGTTCATATCGATGATTTTAATGCCACAAGAGCACTTTGGGCTCATAATAACCGCGTACCCGTTTGGTTATTAATTACCTATCTTTCCATTGTAATTATTGTGTGGGGAGTGATGTTTAAAGTGGTTCTTAATTTGCTGAAAATTAAAAAACTAGGCAACTAAACATTGCCTATTCCAAATAAAAAAACCGGAAAGATTTTTCCGGTTTTTTTATGTCAAAGAATCCCCAAAAAAATCATGATGAATATTTTGGATTTATTCTGAACTCACTTTCCTGATCCACCAATTTGTTCAGCTTCACTTCATATCCATCCACTTTATCAATTCGCTGGGTTCCATCCACGTGAATTTCAACGGCTTCCCATTTCTTTTTGGCTAGTTTTCTGGCTTCGGCTTCGGTTCCGGCTACCACAAAAACCAGATGATGGTCTTCCATCAGGTTGTTTTCCTTGAGCTTCCCGCCCAATAAAACTGCGTATAAATGTTGTTCCATGGTCTTGTTTTAAAGGTTTGTTTCTTAGTTTTTCGAAGTTAAGAAGGCTTTTAGCAGCGAGGTAACTTTGCCGGCATTTTCTCTAAAGACCTTAAATACCGCTTCCATACTTACCGCTTCTTCTTCCTGACGCCAGCAATCGTAATCGGTGCTCATGGCAATGGCAGCATAAGGAATCTGACGCTCGTTGGCCAGAATAACTTCGGGTGCGGTACTCATATTAATAATGTCGGCGCCCCACTGCCTGAACATATGGCTCTCGGCACGGCTCGAAAAACGCGGGCCCTCGATGGTAACAACCGTTTTGTTATGATGGTGCGGAATATTCAATTCCCTGGCAATCTGACTTAACTTGCCAATTAATTCCCCGTTAAAGGGGTCGGCAAATGGAATATGCTGAACATTTCCGTTTTCAAAAGTATCGAAGAATGTATTTTTTCTAAATCGGGTAAAATCAATCACCTGATTGGGAAAAATCAAATCTCCGGGTTTTATTTCCTGCCGCAGACTTCCGCAAGCTGTGGTTGCAATAATGGCTTCGCAGTTCAAATCGTAAAGAGCCTGAATATGAGCCCGATTGTTCACATGTGTGGGTGTAATCTGATGGTCGAACCCATGCCGCGACACAAAAAAAACTTCCTTCCCCGCTATTTTTCCCATAAGAATGGGTGAGCTGCAATATCCGTACTCGGTCAATGGATTCATGGTTTCGAAGGATTGAAAAATATCGAGTTTTTCTAATCCCGATCCCCCAATAATGGCAATTCTATTCAGGTTCATGATTCTGTTTTTAAGCGGCCAAAGTTAATAAAAATGAGCTGAAGCCATGGGTTGCTTAGCTTTGATTTCATGCTAACAAAAACATTTCTTTACCTGATGATTCTTGTGGCTTTTAAAAATCTCCTACTTTTGTCACATGTCAGAAATAATAAAAATTGCCTTTGCCGGTAGTGGAAATGTAGCCACACATCTGGCCAAAGTTATGGCCAATGCAGGCCTTGACATAGTTGGGTTTTATAGCAGAAAAAAATCATCGGCTGGCAGGCTGGCAAACCTTTATCATTCGCAGTGGGGAACTTATAACGAATTGAAAACCTGCAATGCCGACGCGGTTATTGTTGCTGTACCCGACCACGCCATAAGTGCTGTTCTTCAGGAAATTCCCGCTTGCAATACCCTGATTCTTCATACTTCGGGAAGCATCGACATGAGTATTTTGGAATCCTACAGTTCCAGAACCGGGGTTTTTTATCCACTGCAAACATTTAGCGCTTCAAAATCGGTCAATTTCCAAAATATTCCGGTGATGGTTGAAGCCAATAATGAATCTGATGAGAAATTGCTGGGGGAACTTGCGCGAAAAATAACTTCGCATGTCTACTTCATCAGCAGTCAGCAAAGGAAAAAAATTCATATTGCGGCTATTTTCTCGTCAAACTTTGTAAACTACTTGTTCCATGTGGCCGAAGAGCTCCTTGAAAAGGAGAATATTCCTTTCGACGTGCTCAGACCCCTGATAGCAGAAACCACCGAAAAAATTAAAGAATTGCGACCTTTTCACGCACAAACGGGTCCGGCGGTTCGTAACGACCTGGAAACCATTAAAATTCATCTGAAAGATTTAGAAGAAATGCCTGAGTACCGCGAAATCTATCAACTGTTAAGTCAACAAATTATCAAATCAAGAAATCAATAACAATGTCCAATTACAAAGAAAAACTTCACCACATTACAACATTTATTTTCGATTACGATGGCGTTTTAACCGATGGAACTGTTTACCCAACTGCCGATGGCGACATGATGCGGGCGGGAAATGTGCGCGATGGTTATGCACTGCAACACGCCATTAAAAAAGGTTACCGCGTAGCCATTATTTCGGGGGGAAAATCTGTTTCTATGGAACAACGGATGAAAGCTCTGAAAATAGAAGATGTTTTTTTGGGGGTAAGCAATAAAAAAGAAGTGTTTGACGAGTTTTTGAAGAAATACGAGCTCAATACCAGCGAAGTGTTGTATATGGGCGACGATATTCCTGATTATGAAGTGCTTAAAACCGCCGGAGTTTCCACTTGTCCTTCCGATGCCGCTGAAGAAATCTTAGAAATTGTTGATTATGTAAGCCACAAACCCGGAGGAAAAGGTGCCGTGCGCGATGTTCTTCGCCAAGTGATGAAACTTCAGGGGAAATGGTTTGATGAGGACGCCCTCTACTGGTAATATTGATTTTCGAATGATAAAACCCACGCTCAGAACCCCGGAATGATGCCACAGAAACTACTGTCATTTTTAAAACTCGTCAGATGGCCCAATCTGATTATCATTATATTAGCTCAGCTCATGTTGCATTTTTTGCTCATTGGTCATGTGCTGCGGCTCATTCACGTTCCCATTCCGCTCAATGGATTACAAGTGGCACTCCTGATTATAAGTACCGTTTTCATGGCCGCTTTTGGTTATGTTTTCAACGACATCACCGACGAACAGGTGGACAGGATAAACAAGGAAAACAAGCAAATTGTTGGAAATCAACTTAGTCCATCAACTGCCCAAAAAATTGCTATCTTACTACTTATTTTTGCACTTGTTCCAGCTTTTGCCCTCGCAATGATGGTTCATATGTGGCAGCTTATTCTTATTCATCTTTTTATTGCGGTGGGGTTGTGGTACTATTCTATTTACTTAAAAAGAACATTACTCATTGGTAATCTGATAATTAGCCTGTTTACAGCACTTAGCATTGCCATCGTGTGGATTTATCATTTGGCCGCCATGCGATATGATGCCATGCTTTTAGTCAATGCCCAAAAATCGGTTTCATTCATCAGCTATTCTGTTCTTTTCTACTCGGCCTTTGCCTTCATCATTAGCTGGATTAGAGAAATGATAAAGGATGTGGAAGACCAAAAAGGTGATGAGCAGTTTGGTATGCAAACATTTGTAATTCGATTTGGATTGGCGAAAACAAAAACTATGACTCAAATGCTCATTACGATAATGGCCATTATGCTGGGATTTGCCATATATTTATGCTATCATTTCCACTGGGGCCAAATGGGAATTTATTTGGCTGTTGCTGTGGGAGTTCCGCTAATTTATCTGTTTTCTGAGCTCAGAAAGGCTGTAACTGTTAAGGACTTTGCCGATTTGAGTAATTTAGCCAAAATTATTATGGTTGCCGGAATTCTGAGCATTCAATTATTCAATTTAAACTATGGATCATGAACACTATAAACGAGCAATTTAACCATTTGGATATTATTTTAGCATCACGATCATCGCGCAGGCAGGCATTATTGCGGCAGCTCGACATTCAATTCCGGATGACGCCCTTAGACGTAACGGAATCCTTTCCGGCTCATTTGGCCGTTGAAGAGGTGGCGGAATATATCAGCCGGCAAAAAGCAGAAGCTTTTCCAGCAGAAAAAATATTGAGTCATACATTGGTCATAACAGCTGATACCATTGTGGCTGTGGACAATATGATACTTGGGAAACCACAAGATGATGCCGATGCTTTTCAGATGTTGCGCACTTTGTCGGGCAGATCGCATTTGGTGGTTACCGGAGTTTGTCTGCGTTCGAAAAACAATATGCGCTCCTTTTCAGCCATCACCAAGGTAAAATTCAAGGAGCTCACCGACTATGAAATCAACTATTATATAGATAATTATCAGCCTTTTGACAAAGCTGGAGCCTATGGGATTCAGGAGTGGATTGGCAAAATAGGGGTAGAATATATCGAAGGGTCTTTTTATAATGTCATGGGACTTCCAATGCAGCAACTCTACGAAGAATTGTGTAATTTCAGCCTCTAAAATCTTTTTGATTTTTCACCTATCCTGATAAAAAAATTTCAGCACATGGATATTCCAATAACGCTTTAAAAACAAATTTTCAAAATGAAAATAGGAAGGTCACTTATCAACTACTTTATACAAGGGTTACTCTATTTGGTGCCAATCTCGGCCACCGTTTGGGTGATTTATTATGTTTTCAAATTTTTCGACAATATCACCAAACCCTACGAAAACGAATATCTGGGTTTCGAAATTCCCGGATTGGGAATGCTCATATTGGCAATTTTCATTCTGGTGATAGGCTTTCTGGGGTCAACCATTATTTTTCGTCCGCTCCTGAGCCTGCTCGAACGCATTATAAATCAAGCTCCTCTGATTAAAGATATTTACTCAGCTGTTAAAGACCTGCTCTCTGCCTTTGTGGGCAACAAAAAGAAATTCAATCATCCCGTTTTGGTGACAATGAACGAAACCGGACTCAAAAGAATAGGATTTGTAACACGTGTAGGCATGGAAGAAATGAAAATTTCTGATGATTACGCCTTAGTGTATCTTCCTTATTCCTATGGAGTTATGGGCACAGTTGTGATTGTGAAAAAGGAAATGATTGAGCCCCTGGAACAAACATCGACCGATGTCATGAAGTTTATTGTGAGCGGTGGAGTAACAGAAATCGACGAAAAAGAAAAACACCATAAATCCATTGAAAAATAACCCCCACTTGTTAAATGATTATGATAAAACGAAAGAAAATACTGGTTACCAACGACGATGGAGTATTTGCTCCAGGCATTAGATTTTTGATTGACATTGTGCGGGAATTGGGCGATATAGTTGTTGTTGCCCCCGATAAACCACAATCAGGAACTGGCCATGCCATTACCTTTTCCGAGCCTTTGCGTATAAAAACCATTGAAGAAACTGAAAACTATGCCGAATACAGCTGCAACGGAACCCCGGTCGATTGCATTAAAATGGCCGAATACCTTGTTCTGAACCATGAACTCCCCGACCTTGTGGTTTCCGGAGTAAATCATGGAAGCAACGCATCGGTAAATATCATTTACAGTGGAACAATGGCGGCGGTGATTGAAGCCCATATCGACGAAATTCCAGCCATTGGATTTAGCCTAAACTCTTACAGCCACAAGACCAATCTGGAACCTGCGCGACCCTTTATCAAAAGAATAATCCAATCCATACTTGCCAATGGGATGCCAAAAGATATTTGCCTCAATGTGAATATTCCTCATTGCGACGACATCAAAGGGATAAAAATTTCGCGACAAGCCAAAGCGAGCTGGAAAGAAAGCTTCGACAGTCGTATTGACCCCCGTGGCGGCCATTATCACTGGCTCACAGGTCATTTTCATGTGGACGATAACAGCGAAGGCACCGATATAAAAGCTATGGAAGATGGCTTTATTGCTGTGGTTCCAATTCAAATAGACTTAACTGCCTATAAAGCAATTGAATCTTTAAGATTTTTAGAGGAATAATAGAACATGAGATACTATATTATTGCGGGTGAAGCATCGGGCGATTTACATGCGTCGAATCTTATTCGTCATTTGAAAGAACATGACAACGGGGCTGTTTTTAGAGCCTGGGGAGGCGATTTGATGGAGCAGCAAGGTGCCAGAATCGTTACCCATTACCGCGATATTGCCTATATGGGATTTCTGGAAGTAGCTCTTCATTTACGAACCATTCTATCAAACCTGCAACATTGCAAAAGCGATATTCTTAACTTTCAGACTGATGTTATTATCCTTGTTGATTATCCGGGTTTCAATTTAAGAATTGCCCAATGGGCTCATGAACAAGGACTTAAAGTAGTTTACTATATCTCCCCCCAGGTTTGGGCCTGGAAAAAAAACAGGGTTTATTCCATTAAAAAAAATGTGGATAAAATGATCGTTATCCTTCCCTTTGAGCAAAAATTCTATGCCGGTTATGATTATAAAGTAGATTATGTGGGCCATCCACTGCTCGATGCAGTTGCTCAAAACGGTGAAAAATCGATCAGCTTTCTATCAGAAAACCAACTCACAGGAAAACCAATCATAGCTTTATTGCCAGGCAGCAGAAAGCAGGAAATAAGGAAAATGCTGGGAATTATGCTCAAAGTTACTCCATATTTTTCTGATTATCAATTTGTTATTGCAGGTGCTCCATCCATCGAATCATCGTTTTATAAAGAAATTACAGGTTCGAAAAAAGTAAATATTGTTACAGGCCAAACACAACAATTGCTGAAGCATGCTCACGCGGCCCTGGTAACATCGGGAACGGCGACTCTGGAAACTGCCTTGCTCAATGTGCCCGAAGTGGTTTGCTATAAAGGCAGCAGAATAAGCTACGAAATTGCCAAACGAATCGTCGACATTAAGTATATCAGTCTGGTCAACCTCATTATGGATCGCGAAATAGTAAAAGAGCTTATTCAGGACAAACTCACCATTAAGAATCTTAAAACCGAACTCGAAAAAATACTCGATGGGAGCTCACGCCAAAAAATGCTGGATGACTTTGCCTTACTAAAAAGTGAGTTGGGTTCGGGTGGAGCATCGGCGAAAGCAGCAGAAATCATTTTCAACTTCATCAAATAATAAGTAGTTTTGCATTCATAAGAGCCGAATTAATATTTAAGGAGAATTAGAGTGGCTGTCAAAAAAAAACTTTTCCTAGAGTTTGATATCCATCTTTTTTTCAGCCGCCCGAATTCTAAAAAGAATGAATTTCAGGGCTAAATAATTAAAAATAAAACAATTAAACATGAAAAAATTTGCACTTCTGGCGGTTTCATTTATCACCGTTTCATTGCTTATCGCCCAAACACCTCAAAAAAAGGAGGAACTTATTGGCAGGCATCAAATTACACTCGAATCAAAAATAATGACACCCGAAGTTTTATGGTCGTTTGGCCGTATTGGCGATGTTCAGGTTTCGCCCGACGGGAAAAAGATAGTTTACGGTGTGACCTATTACTCCAAAGAACAAAACCGAGGCAATACAGAATTGTATATCATGGATTTCGATGGAAAAAATCAGAAACAGCTCACCCACACCGCCTATGGCGAATATAATGTGGTTTGGCGTCCCGATGGTAAAAAAATCACTTTTCTGAGTGCCCCCGATGGCGAAATGCAAATTTGGGAAATGGACTTAAACGGCGAAAATCTGAATCAGGTCTCCACAGTAGAAGGTGGATTGGATGGGTTTAAATATAGCCCCGATCAAACCAAAATCGCTTATATAAAGGAAGTTAGAAAAGAAGGAACTGTGACTGATATTTACCCCGATTTGCAAAAATCGAGTGGTAGAATTAACAACGACCTAATGTACAGGCATTGGGACACCTGGGTAGACAGCTACACCCACATTTTTGTGGCAGATTATGTGCTCGAGAAATTAGCTCCCGGAAAAGATATTATGGAAGGCGAGCAATGGGAATCGCCTGTGAAGCCTTTTGGTGGAATGGAACAAATTAACTGGACCCCCGATGGAAAAAATATTGCCTACGTCTGTCGTAAAAAAACCGGAAAAGAATACAGTTTAAGCACCAACACCGATATTTATCTCTTCAATACTGAAACTGCAAAAACCACCAACCTCACCGAGGGCATGATGGGTTACGATATGAATCCTACTTTTTCGCCCGATGGACAATTTATGGCATGGGAAAGTATGGAACGTGATGGTTTTGAAGCAGATAAACAACGACTTTTTACCGTAAATCTAAAAACCGGGGAAAAAGCCTACCACACCAAAGATTTCGATCAAAATGCGGTTTCAATGCAATGGACTTTCGACAGCAAGCACATTTACTTCATCAGTAACTGGCATGGCGTGGACGATATTTACAAAATTAACCTGTCCAACGATAAAATTGAAAGAATCACCACAGGAATTCACGACTATCAAAGCGTTTTTGTAACTGAAAAACAGCTTATTGCAACCAGAATGAGCATGAGCAAACCCACAGAAATATACTCGGTGAATCCTAAAAACGGTAAGGACTTCGAGCTTAGCTTCGAAAACAAACACCTTCTCGACCAGCTTCAGTTTGGTGAAGTAACCCAACGATGGATACAAACAACCGATGGAAAACAAATGCTCACCTGGGTTATTCTTCCTCCGAACTTCGACGAACGTAAAAAATACCCTGCATTGCTTTATTGCCAGGGTGGACCTCAAAGTACCGTGAGTCAGTTTTGGAGCTATAGATGGAATTTTCAAATGATGGCAGCCAACGATTATGTGATAGTGGCTCCAAACCGTCGCGGTTTACCCGGCTTTGGACAGGAATGGCTGGAGCAAATAAGCGGGGATTATGGCGGACAAAATATGAACGATTATCTCAGCGCTATTGATGCTGTGAAACAGGAGCCCTGGGTCGACGCGAACCGTTTGGGTGCAGTGGGAGCCAGCTACGGAGGCTTCTCTGTTTATTGGCTTGCCGGAAACCACAACAACAGATTCAAAGCTTTCATTGCCCACAATGGCATGTTTAATTTGGAAGCGCAATATCTCGAAACAGAAGAAATGTGGTTTGCCAACTGGGATTTGGGTGGCCCTTTTTGGGATTTATCCAACAAAACAGCCCAAAAATCCTTCGCCAATTCGCCTCACAAATTTGTTCAAAACTGGAATACTCCCATCATGGTAATTCACAGTGAGTTAGATTACAGAATTGTAGCATCGCAAGGCATGAGTGCCTATAATGCCGCAATTTTAAAAGGAATACCAGCCGAATATCTATATTTTCCCAACGAAAACCACTGGGTGCTAAAACCCCAAAATGGAATTTTATGGCAACGCAGATTTTTTAACTGGCTCGATAAGTGGCTGAAATAGTATACTATACTGAAAAAATTGAGGCTGCATCATTCGATGCAGCTTTTTTTTGCCCCAGAATTAAAGTTTGGTATGATATTGGTTTGCATTCACCATTGTTTAAAATACATGAATCATGAAAACACGAATTTCACTATTTTCAGCCTTAGTTATCTTATTATCAATAAGTTTAGCTTCATGCCAAAAAGACGACAGACCTGCCGAAATAAGCACCGATACTCAGGAAATGATTTTTACTAAAAATGAATCAACAAAATATTTTGGCATCACCAATACAGGAAACACCATTATGGAGTTTCAGGTATCATCATCCGACGAAATACTCAGTGTTTTTCCATCCAATGGAGCCTTAGGATTTAACGAGATGGCAAAAATTACCGTGATCGCAAATACAGAAAATCTGAATTTCGGAGTTTACAATAGCAGCATTCTGGTCAACAGCAATGGTGGAACAAGAATTATTAATGTTCAAATAATCAAGCCATTACCCGATCCTTCGGTGTTATGGTGGGATATCGACTATATTAAAATTCCAGCCGGCTCAACCAGAGACTTTATTACCATTAGAAACGATGGTGAAGTAGATTTATCCTATCAGCTCAGTGGTTCCGCCAACTGGATTGGTCTTTCTCAATCTTCGGGTACATTAGCCGCAGGAGCTTCACAAGTGGTTTGGGTAAATGTTGACAGAACTGGATTGGCAAATAATCTTTACGAAGGCGAAGTGAATATCAGCAGCAATGGCGGTAATGCCACCGTAAAAGTTGATATGGAAGTTGGAGTTTACAGTGTTAGCTTTTTCAATCCAACCTATACCGTAATCTACATCAATGTTCCCGGACAAGGTTCCAAGTCGATTGATGTTTTAGACAGGGTGAACTATGTTTTTCCATCAAACCCCATGAGCCTTTATTACACCGCAACCACCGAGGGTGAAACAGTTGGGGGATATGTTCTGGGTTTGACCCTGAGCTGGAACGAACCATTGAATCTTTCCACTGAAGTTTCTCCAATTTTCAACCTGGACATAAGCGAAGATTATTTTTTCCTGAGCGCCAAAAACTACGGCGTACATAACCTTGACCGTTGGAGCATCAACAATGGAACCATCTATCAGTTTGACGAGGATGTTACCATTCCCAACGATGGTTATGAATACTATTTTGGATACTACGATGCTCTGGATAACACCAAAATCTACGCCCGCATAGTGGGAACTTCCTACGATGCTGTTTGGGAAAATGGCACCGAATTTAACTTCCCCTGGACTTTAAATCAAAGCATTTTGCTGGAGAGCGATTTAAAATCGTCCTCACTCAAAAGTACCCGCGATTATGGTGCTTTTTCTGAATCGCAACCAACATTGCAACCTGGCCAAAACCAGCGCATGACAATCAGAACCAGAAACCACCAATCGCTTGTGAATCAAAAAATATCACTAATTAATTAACACAAACTTTTCATAGTTTTAAAACCGGCATTATCGCTTGATAATTCCGGTTTTTTTGTTGTTTTGGGGTCATCATTTGCATTGGTTTTATAAAACATTATGCCTTATCTTTGCCCGCTAAAATTCAAAAACCAAATGGATAGAAATTCTATAATCGGGCTCGTGCTCATATTTGCCATTTTTGTTGGCTTCTCCTGGTGGAATGCCCCCAGCGAAGAAGAACAAAAAGCCTATCAAGAAAGAGTAGACTCCACTGCAAGAGCAAGGAAAGAACTAAACATTCAGGATTCTTTACGAAGATATGAACAACAGTTAAAACAAGAATCCAGCCTTAAAGTTACAGATAGCCTTATCACTTCCGATTCCTCATCGGTTCAACAGGCTCTCAGAGAAAAATATGGTTTCTTTTCTTATTCAGCCAAAGGTACTAACGAACTTGTAGCTCTTGAAAATGATGTATTTAAACTGAATTTTCAACCTAAAGGTGGAAAAATTTACAGTGCCGAGCTTCTGAATTACAAATCGCACGACAGCTTGCCATTGGTTCTTTTTAAAGGAGATACTGCCAGATTTGGTTTTATATTTTCAGCTGCCAACCGCCTTATAAATACCGAAGACCATTATTTTCAGCTTTTTGTAGGCGATGAACCCTACGATGGCAGAAGTTTGAAAGTGACTGGGAAGGATAGTTTAACCATCAATATGCGTTTATTTCCCGACCAGGGATCATCGTTCAACCCCAATCAATACATAGAATACAGCTATAAGATTTTTGGCAACGATTATATGTTCGACTTCAATATTCGCATGAAGAATATGGAAAGTCTCATCGATGCCCGCAATGGCTATATCGACTTTAACTGGATGGCCAATTTGCGAAATCAGGAAAAGATTGTGGATCAGTTTAATGGTTCAGCGGTTTACTATAAATACTATCAGGACGAAGTAGAATATTTATCCGACAACGAAGACGAAGAAGAAAAACTCCCCAGCAAAGTAAAATGGGTAAGTTTTAAGCAGCGGTTTTTTAGTCAGAGCATCATTGCCAATACCGCTTTTATTAATGGGGAAATAAAACAATTACACAACCCATCTTACGATCCAAAATATGAAATTACCATGAGTTCAGCTCTGGGTATTCCTGTGGGAAATGCTCAAAATATGGACTTCGGAATGCAGGTTTATTATGGCCCCAACGAGTTTAAAAGACTAAAAGCCTACGATTTGGATCTGGAGCGTCAGATTCCCATTGGCTGGAGTTTCTTCTTGCTTTCGTGGATTAATGAATATATCGTAATCAATGTTTTCCACTGGCTTGGTGGCTGGGGTTGGAACTATGGAATTGTAATTTTAATTTTAACAGTTCTGCTGAAAATTATCCTCTTCCCTATCGCCTACAAAACCTATGTATCCACAGCAAAAATGCGGGTTTTAAAGCCAGAGATTGACGAGATTAACGAGAAATTCAAGGATAAAGACGCCATGAAAAAGCAACAAGCCACCATGGACTTGTACAAAAAAGCAGGGGTTAATCCTTTGGCTGGTTGCGTACCCATGTTGTTGCAAATGCCCATTCTTTTCGCCATTTTCCGGTTTTTCCCCTCATCCATCGAATTGCGTCAGCAACCTTTCCTTTGGGCACATGACCTTTCAAGCTACGATAGCATCCTCGACCTGGGTTTCAACATCCCTTTCTATGGCGATCACGTGAGCTTGTTCACCTTGCTTATGACCATTTCAACCTTGATTTATACCAAGGTAAACAACGATATGATGGGAAGCAGCGCCAACCAATTACCCGGCATGAAAACCATGATGTACCTGATGCCTATCATGTTCCTGGGATTGTTCAACAGCTATTCTTCCGGATTGAGCTATTACTATTTCTTAGCCAATATGTTCACTTTCCTCCAAATGTATCTCATCAGATTTACCATTAACGAGGATAAAATTCATGCTCAGATTCAGGCAAATAAGCTGAAACCGGTTAAAAAATCGAAGTTTCAGGAGAAACTTGAAGACATGGCCAAGCAACGCGGAATGGATCCTAAACAAATGAAAAGAAAATAAAATCAGCTAAAAACAGCCTTTCAACACAAACGAAAGGCTGTTTTTCTTTAGGGAGATTTTTGGTTACGAAATCATTAATTTATACACAAATCTATCATTCAAAAGCATTTTTAGTAATTTCGAAGGATAAATTTAAAATCCATTCTTGAGATGCCTTCAGCTTTTCCACACAATCATCACAGTCATACCCGTTTCTGCGACGGAGCCGAAAATCCGGAGGATTATATAACCGAATGCCTGAAATTGGGATACAAAACCTATGGCTTTAGCGGACATGCACCGTTCCCCTTCCCCACCGAATGGAATATAAAACCCGAAGAAACTGATGATTATATTAACGAAATCCAAAGGCTGAAAACAAAATATCAGGGGCAAATAAATATCTTTTGCGCCATGGAAGTTGATTATCTCGACCAGATTCAGGGCCCCCGAAATTTTTCACATCTTTTGGATTACACTATTGGAAGCGTCCATTTTATTGGTAAAGGGGCTGTTAACGACCTCTTTGAAATGGATGGCTCCTTCGAGAAATTTGCAACCGGGGTTGAAGTCCATTATCAGAATAACCTTCGACATGCTGTGGAGCATTATTTTCAACTAACCGTGGATATGATTCAAAATGACCCGTCGGATATTTTGGGCCATCTCGATAAAATAATAACCAATGCTTCGGGCATTGATTCCGAATTAATCCACAGAAACTGGTATAGGGATTTACTTTTCCATCTGGCCGAAAACCTTTCGCGGAGCAATGTGATGGTAGAAATCAGCACTCGGGGCATGAGATCAAAAATGCATCCTTCATTGTATCCGCATCCGGAATTTCTGAAGATACTGACTCAATTTCCCATAAAATTTCAGTTGAACGCCGATGTTCATCTTTTAACAGATATTGACTTCTATTATTCCGAAGCTCTTGAAATGATAAAATCGTATGGAATCAATGAGCTTTGGATTAAAACCACCGAAGGCTGGGCTCCCGAAAAAATAGCATAAAACTATGATTAGAAACCAAAGCCTCATACCACGCATTTGCGAAAGTTTCTATGCCGAAAACCTGGCTTCGGCGCTGGAAAGTATTGAAAGAGTGCAGCAAATGGGGGAATTAAGATTTGACCTAAGTCGGCTGGAAGTGGATGATTTGAACATCATTAGAAACAGATTTCCGAAAAAGCCCCTCATATTTACCTTCAGGGGAAATAGCGAATCGGCACCTGAAAGATTGAAAGTCTACGAGCGGGCAGTGGAGCAAAAATTTGAGTTTATCGACCTGGATATTACGACTGACCTGGAAATTATTTCCAGACTAAAGCCACTTTTAAAAACCGCGACTTGCAAACTTATTATTTCATACCACAATTATACCGAAACCCCAGATTTTCATTCACTCAGAGCCATTCAACAAGAAATTGGAGAGCTCAACCCTGACCATATAAAAATTGTAACTGTTGCCCACCATGCGAACGATTTAGAATCCTTAAAAAATTTGCAATCGCTTATTCCATCCAGCCTTTGCTTTAGTATGGGAGAATTTGCAGCCCAAAGCCGGTTGCAGAGTCTTTTTGGAGGAGCGCCCTTCACCTACATAGCGCTGCAAGTGAATAAACAAACTGCCCCTGGTCAATTGGATTTTAAAGAATTTCAAAAGCTCTACCAAGAATTCCGGGGTGGAAAAGAATTAAAACTGGCGGTTTTGGGCAATCCAATAGCGCACAGTAAAAGCCCTGATTTATTTCATGAATTCTTCGAAAAACATGCCATTAACGGGATTTATGATAAAATAGAACTTGATGATATACAGGAGTTTTTGAATTTAAAACCTTTTTACGATGGATTTAATATCACCGCGCCTTTCAAACAAAGCATCATGGCCTATGTTGACAGCCTTACGCAAGAAGCTGAGCAGATTGGAGCTGTTAACACCATTTACAAAGAGCAAGGCCAATGGATAGGCGACAATACTGATTTCAGCGGAATCCTAAAATCTTTGGAGCCCTTTATTGCAAACCCTAAGGACATTGCCTGTCTCATTCTTGGAGCCGGAGGAGCTGCACGAGCGGCAGCTTACGCAATGTATCGGAAAGGTATTCCAACCAGGATTATCAACCGCACGCCATCCAAAGCGCATGAACTCGCCTGGAAATTTGGTCATAAAACAGTTTCACATCCCAATCTCTCCAATTTCAGCATCATCATCAATACCATCCCTGAGCCGTTTACACTCATCAACAAGCACGAGCTGAACTCATCTCATGTGGTTCTGGATGCCATTTATTCAGATTCACCGTTTGCCAAAGCAGGAATCGAAACTGGATTTAAGTTAATAAACGGAGAAAAATGGCTCTATGAGCAGGCTTTACAAGCCTTTGAGAAGTTTAAGAATTCAATTCTTCAATAAAAATACCATGAATTTTTCGAATACGTTTTAAATATTAGCGTGAATTTTTCGAATACGTTTTAAATATTTGCGTTATTTTTTAGAATACATTATAATATTTATCGTCATTTTATATAATATATTTTAATATTTAGCGTCATATATTAGATTATATATAATATTATTACATTATTTTTTCATTTATATTTAAATATTTAGCGTAATATTTTCAATTATAATGGTGTTTTTCATGATTTGTAAAAAAATTCAAATACCTTTGCAGGTAATATAACTGGAAAAAATAGAATAAAATGAAAATAAATCGTGCCTTAGTCGATGTCATACGAGAGGAAATGCAGGAAGCGCGAAAAATAATCATCGTATTTGGAGCGCGTCAAACCGGAAAAAGCACCTTGCTTCAGGAAGTTCTGGCAAACACCACTGACAAGGTATTGAATATAAACGCAGATGAAATTCGTTATGTCGATATTTTATCCTCCCGCGATTTCAATCAACTGCAGTTGTTAACTGAAGGATATGATATTTTATTCATTGACGAAGCACAGAGGATACCAGAAATAGGGATTAATCTGAAAATAATTTACGACAAGATTCCGGGCTTAAAGATTCTTGTCACAGGCTCATCGTCTTTAGATATTGCCAGCACCACTAAGGAATCTTTAACCGGACGCACTGCAACCTATTCCTTGTTTCCCATATCGCTTTCTGAACTCAGAAATACGATGAACCCTATTGAGCTTCAAAGCAAAATGACTGAGTTCCTAACTTTTGGCATGTACCCGGAAGTATTTCATTATCAGTCGGTAAGCAGGAAAGAAAAATACCTTCGGGAATTGGCAAGCTCCTATTTATATAAAGACATTTTCGACCTGGCTCCCATCAGAAATACCCATGTACTCAAAAAGCTATTAAAGCTTCTGGCCTACCAAATAGGCTCGGAGGTGAGTCTGAATGAGCTGGCGCAAAGCTTGCAAATAAGTCAGGAAACGGTGAATACGTACATTTCGTTGCTCGAAGACAGCTTTATCCTATTCCGCCTTTCGGGTTATAATAAAAATCTCCGTAAGGAAATCAGTAAGAAGGACAAGATATATTTTTGGGATTTGGGTTTACGCAACACGTTGATTGACAGACTTGATCCATTCGCTCAATACGACGATAAGGGTGCAGTTTGGGAAAATTTCATCATTGCCGAAAGACTTAAATACTTGTCGTACACTGCACAAACTGCACATTCCTATTTTTGGCGAACCTATACGGGCGCAGAGTTGGACTATGTGGAAGAAAAAAACGGAGAGCTATTTGCCTACGAGATTAAACTAAAGAAACCCAAATTAAAAGCTCCCCAGAGTTGGCTTGATAATTACGGTTCAAATTATAAAAGCATCACAATGGACAATTTTTGGGAATTTGTGACCTAAAACAAGTCCCCTGAAATGCAAAATCACTGCGAAGTCATCTCAAGTTTGATGAAATCGCAGTGATTTTTTTTATTTATCAGGAATTTATTTCAAGCGATATCTAATGCCCAAATAGGTATTTCGACCATAAACCGGGCCCCAAATCATAGAAGCATCAAAATACTCACTAAATGGCTCATCTGCAGCGATTATGGGATTTTTTTGAGTATAATCCAATAGATTCTCAATCCCTAAATAGATTTCTAAACGCTCTCGAATTGTTTTCGATATTTGAATATTCATTAAGAAAAAATCGGGGGATTTATCCATTCGCAGATACTCAGCAGGATTTTCCAATGTCGAAGGCAATCGCTTGGCCCCCTGCCAGTTGAGTGTAGCATCGAATTTCCAGTAATTGCGGGTGGCATAGGCCAGATTGATAAATGCCCGGTGAGATGCCAAAAATGGTTTCGACATTAATTCTTCCCCATAAGTGGTTTTAACATCGTACCAACGGTAGGCCAACCTCACATCGAAGCGCTTAAACAATTCATAATCAATCTGAGCCTGAAGACTGTTTGAAAAAGACTCTCCTGAAAGATTATAAAATCTGACTTCTCTAACATCGCTGTCTAAATCCACCACAATCTGATTCTCGAAATTGGTGCGATAGAAATCGAAACTCACCACACCTTCTCTATAATCCAGTTCAAACTCATAGGTTAGATTAATTCCAAAATTCCAGGCCACCTCTGCATCCAGACCGTAGGGTTTTGACATGCTCTGAGCATCGATGAGCCAGACCCGATTGCTGGCCAAAAGTCCTATATTTTCCAAAATCACCTGAGCAGTTCGTTGTCCGCGACCCGCCGAGGCCCGAATGGCCAAATGCTCATGGGGCAAATAGCGCAAATGAAGGCGTGGTGTAGCAAAAAAACCATAGTGATTGGAATAATCCCCCCGTAAACCGGCAACCACATTGAACCACTCGCCAATACTTCGGGAATACTCAAAAAACACCCCGGGCACATATTCCATATGACTGTAATCCAGTTTTTTAAATAGTTCCATATAATCATCGTATATAAAACTTGCTCCCATCTTGAATTTATTCTCCGAACTCCATAAATTCCCCTGAAATATAAAATTTCCGTAGAAACTTTTTTGAACCCCCGAGTAGTTGGAATGGCCGAACTGGCTATTCTGGTCGTGGTAGATACCAGAGAGTTGAAGCCCAAAACTTTGTTCCGGATTCGCTTCCATCACTTTTCCCGTTTTGGTCCAAAGCTCCAGCCTGTGGGTAAAATTGAGCATTTTCCAAAGCCCATGATTGTTTTGAGTTCCATTTTCGTGCAAATGAATTTGACCGGCTTCCTGATCCAGATAACCCGCTTTTACCCCCAATTCGATATGTCCATTCTCAATTTCGTATTCCCATCGATTGAGAACCAACACATTATCGCCAATGGGCATATCCATAAAACCATCGTGGTTCATGTCTATTTTCAATTGGTTAGTTTTACCATGAAGCAATAAAGCTGTTTTCCATTTGGGGCTAACCGCAAATTTCATGTTGACATTTCCCTCGAAGCGTGCTTCCTGACTGGCATACAGATTCACGAAAAATCTGTCCATGGTATTGGGATTTCGAAGACTCACATCAATTTGTCCGGCAATGCTCTCAAAACCATTCACCACCGAACCGGCGCCTTTAATTAAAGCAATGCTTTCTACCCAGGCTCCGGGAGTATAGGTTAGCCCAAGAATGGCTGATAATCCCCTGATATCTGGCATGTTCTCACGGGAAATTTGAGTATATGGGCCTGCCAAACCAAGCATTTGAATTTGTTTGGTTCCTGTTACCGCATCGGTGAACGACACATCGACCGAGGGATTGGTTTCAAAGCTTTCGCTTAAATTGCAGCAGGCAGCTTTATGCAATTCCCCTTCCCCAATTTTCTCAATTTTAAGGGTTTCCATGTAGCCAATATTGGTGGTTCTCACTCTCGATTTTATCTCAACTTCGTTCAGTGCCACTGATTGCTCAAGATTAACAGAGACAACACTACCTGCCACCACCGAAATGGTATCGGGGGAATAGCCAGCGTAACTAACAACCAATAAGCCTTTTGCATCTGGCAACCCAATACTAAAGCGACCAGATTCGTCGGTAATGGCACCTTGTGATGCCCCAACAAGCTTCACATGAGCGCCATAAAGTGGCAACAAGCCCTTTTCGGTCTTTTCATTCACAATACCTTTAACAATAGCATTGGTTTCCTGCGCAGAAACCCAGCCTGAAATTATGAATAAAAAAACTGATACAAGTAATGCTCTCAATGGGGATCAACAGTTCCAGAGCGGTATGCGCAGCACTCGGGCAAACTATTGTATACTTTTTCGTCGGCGGCAAAATGCTCTGTATCATGACCCGCCTTTGCAACTTCATTTTCGATGGCTTCCATAGTTACTTTCTCGGGCTTATAGACCACCAGCAGATTGTGGGTTTTCTTATTCCAGCGGGCTTTTTTAACCCCTTTAATCAGTGCTGCATTCTCAATGCGGTCTTTGCACATATTGCAGACCCCATGAACATGAATACTATCGGTGACCAATTCCGGCTGATTTTCCTGAGCAACCACAGAAAATGATGAAGGTTGAAAAACCATAATCCCCAGAAATATCATCATGAAAAAAACTAAATTCTTCATTTTGTGAATTTTAAAATTAATACTATATTACTGCAATTCAATACTTTAAATAACAGAACAGCTATTAACCATAAAATACAAACTGATGCAGGGAAACTTGCCTGGAAGCTAATAAAGGGGGGATAATTAAAAAATAATCGGGTAAAATTTGTTCACTTTTCGAAGTGAGTTCAACAGGTTGAACGACAGAATAGAGCAACGAAATCTCGGCTGCTTTAATGAATTCAGGCGGACTTGCCACCCATTGACCTTCATACAACCAAAGTATGGTCTCCGTTTCGTTGCTGCAACATTCGGGGGCCATGGTTTTATCAGTGACACAAACCATCTGCACCGATTCGGATTCGTTGTGTTGACAACAAGCAGGTTCCAAGTCAGTTATATGGCAACTACATTCGGCAGCTGTTTCCCAGGAGATGTCAAATGAATTATGGCCATGGCAATGATGAATAGAAATTGGAATACCTATTGTAATCAACAGGTAATACCCACCTAAAACCAAAGCCAGAATTCTATTTATCATGGGGCAAAAATAACTGCAAAATGCCAGTAATGCAATCCCAAAACTCAGGTATTTATAAAACTCATCGTTAAATAAAACTGTATTTTTGGCTCATGTTTCCAAAGCGAATTATCACCAGCAGCGACGGGTCCCATTCCATTGAACTCATTGGCATGCAGGAGCAGTATCACTCTATTCATGGAGCCATGCAGGAATCGAATCACATCTTTATCCAACATGGTTTGGCAAATTTTATTTACATCAAATCCAAAATAAAGATTTTGGAAATAGGCATGGGAACCGGATTAAATGTGTTGCTCAGCTGGTATTTTGCAAAAAAACATTCCATAAACATCGACTATCTTGCTGTGGAAGCTTATCCTTTGGAGCCGGAATTTTGGCAAAAGCTGAATTATGGTGGGCTAATTGAGCATTCGGAGGCTGAAACAGTTTTTGAGAAACTTCATACAAATGCCTGGAATAAGGACTTTCTACTGGACGAAGATTTTACAATAAGCAAGCAACATAGTTTCATCGAAAACATGGTTCTTGCTGAAAATCAATATGATTTGGTGTATTTTGATGCTTTCAATCCCAATTTACAGCCAGAATTATGGACAGAAGCTGTTTTTTCGAATATTTATACCTCGATGAAAGACAATGGCATTTTGGCCACATACAGCACCAAAGGTATCGTAAAACGTGCTTTAAAACAAAGTGGTTTTGAAATTGAAAAGAAACCCGGACCGCCGGGCAAACGGGAAATTTTAGTCGCCCACAAACGAGCCAATTAGCCAACTATCTGATTTCGAATATAGTTAGTCCAGAAACGGGGATATCCGAGATGGTGAATTCCCGAACTTTTGACCACATGGGGCCTTTTCGGCACCAATCGACGAAAGTTTCCAAATCGATGGATTTACCTTCGGCTTCAATGTAAACACTACCGTCGGGCTGATTTTTAACAAACCCTTTAACATCGAATTCCAAGGCTTTTTTCTGGGTATAATATCTGAATCCCACTCCCTGAACCTTCCCTCTGACAATAATTTGAACCGCTTTCATAGAATTTTAATTTAGTAACCAAGCCTGTATTGCATCACCCTGTCTATTTGTCTGAAAAGATCCAAAGGAGAATAGATACGCCAATTTTCGATTTCAAAATCATCGCCAAAGCTAATGTAGTGATCGATTCGCGCATGACTGAATTCCTGTAGGTTATGATGCAAAAAATTCAGTCCAACTATCCAGCCATCGTCGAGCTGGTCGAACCATTCTTCGTAATAGCTATCATCATCGGCATGAAAAACATGCACATTTTCCCCAATCAGAATAAACTTCTGAATTCCTTTCGCCAGCATATCTTCAATCACATTTCTATAGAGATACATAATGTCGTTGTAGAGAAGGTCATTCCATTCGCCAATAAACTCCATGATGGCAAATCCGTGATTGTAATCGGCAAACAGGATTTTTGTGTACAAAGTGAGGGAGCCAAACTCGTCCCACTGAGGATGAATTACAGTATCATAGATGGCATGCGTAAACTCAAACTCTGAATAAACCCGTTTGTAGAAAGGAGAGTTGGGGTCGGTTTCGGCGGTATAGTATTTGCGCCAGCTATAATATGGCTCTAAATCGTGCACAATATCAATGTTTTTGAATATAATCACCCAGAACAAACCCCAGATAAACCAAAATAAGGCCGAGGATATTTGATAACCCCAAATATAGAATTGCAGACTTAATGCTACCCAGTTTTATTAAATCGTACGACTCGAACATATAGGTTGAAAATGTGGTAAAGCTTCCGAAAATGCCCACAAACAGAAAAAGCTTCAAGGAAGGATTTATATTTTCACGACCCAGCAAAACAAAGGAAAAACCTATCAGAAAACTACCTAAAAGATTGATAATAAGCGTTCCAACAGGGAAAGAAATTCCAAAAAAACGGGAAGATGTAACCGAAATAAGATATCTCAAAATAGTACCTATTCCACCACCTAAAATGAGATAAAGAAATTTCATAGTTTCGGATAAAGCGGCAAAAATAACAAAATGAACATTAAATAACGGATTGTGGTTGAGTTAATAGTTGAATTAAATCCTTATCTCCTTTGTCCGAAATCAAACAAATAACTTGTCTATTTTGTTCAATAACAAGTTGTAAAAGAGACATTTGCACGTGTCTGGTTAAAATTTCACCATTTATTACAAACTCTCTCACCAGCTCAAACTGAACCTTATCCTGTTGTTTATTGAAAACGAGATGGAGATTTTTTCGAATTTCGCAATGACCACAAAATGAAGTAAATGCGCAATTTTTGTGGTCTTTTATCATGTTTCCGCAACCCAATGCTTCGCCAAAATCCACATCAAGAATCGTATTTGGTTCCTTCGCCACAAATTTGCTAAAGGCGTGGTTAAAATATTTTATTCTAAAAATAGAATCGACAATAAAAAATGGCTGTTCCATTTCCTTCAATAGAATATCAAGTATTGACAAAAGGTCGCTTTTATCCAGATTGTTAAGCATCATTTCAGGATTGTTTTTCGGGTTTTACAAGCGCGCTAAGGCATCTATGAAGGAGTTCGGGTGCCAGGGGTTTCGAGACCATGCTGTTCATACCTACTGCCAGAACTTCTTTTTTGGTTTCATTAAAGGCATTTGCTGTTAACGCAATTATGGGAATATGATGTTGCAAGACATTGCTCTGTGGATTTCTAATGAATTTTGTTGCTTCAATACCATTCATTTCGGGCATCTGAATATCCATTAAAACACAGTCGTACAAATGATTTGCAAGCATTTGAATCGCTTCGATTCCATTATTGGCAATGTCGACCGTAACTTTCCATCGATTCAAAAACTGAGATGCTACAAATTGGTTAAGCTTGTTGTCTTCGACCAATAAAACGCTTATATTCAGCGGATTAAATTCATAACTGGTCAAGTTTTTAAATCCACTGGCTTTGTCTTCACCAATAAGCTCACAGGGATAGATAAATTGAAACTCAGAGCCTACATTCAAGGTACTTTTAACCCACATTGCTCCACCCTGAAGTTCAACAAAACTTTTGCTGATGGTGAGCCCCAGCCCTGTTCCTCCATATTTTCGGGAGGTACTGCTATCACTTTGCTGAAAACTTTCGAAAATGGTATTCAGTTTATCGGGTGCAATTCCGACCCCAGTATCTTTTACCACAAAAAACAAGCCTTTCATATGGCTGAATTCTATTGGTTTTTCTTTGCAAACAGATAAGGAAACAATACCTTTTTCTGTGAATTTCAAAGCATTTCCCATTAAATTGGTCAATACCTGATTGAGCTTTATGGGATCGCCTTTTATGATTTCGGGCACCAGCGGATTCCAGTGAAACCGAAGCTCCAGTTGCTTTGCCTGGGCCGAAAATTCCATGTTTCGTATCAACTCGGTGAGCAATTTCTTCAGATTAAACTCGATAAATTCGAACTGGGTTTTTCCAGATTCTATTTTTGAAAAATCGAGTATTTCGTTGATGATACGAATTAAATTATCGGCTGAATATTTTATTGAACTGAGCATTTCTACCACGCGGTCGTCATGTTTTTCTTCGAGCAAAAGGTTGGTTAGTCCAATAATTCCATTTAGTGGGGTTCTGATTTCGTGACTCATATTGGAAAGAAAATTGGATTTAGAAGCAGTGGCATCTTCAGCAATTTTCTTTGCCAGCTCCAATTCGCGGTAGCTTTCTTCTATGTCGTGGGTTCTCTCTTCTATTCTTTTTTCGAGATTTTGATTCAGGGAAACCAATTCCTGATTAACCCGAAAAATTTCGCTGCTCTTTTCTTCTATGATTCGTTCAGCAGCTTTTCGGGCAGATCGTTCCCTGTTGAGGGCATTAAAAACAGCATCATATTTCGACTGGTCAATCATTGGTTTTTGTGAGTATGAAAAGGGTTTCTGTTCCATCGGCGGAATGGTCTTTCATTTGGATGCTTATGGGTTCCTCGAAAAACTCAGAGGCTGATTTGAGCAATCCGAGAGCGAAAAATGACAGTTTGCGGCTCGATTTATACACCATCTCCATCTCAAGATTGGTTCTTCGATGAACTGTAATCTTTGGCAATTCGGCATCGGGATAAAGCTTTTTAACTTCCACGTGGATGTATTGGTCAATCTTTTCGATAAAACCAAACAGACCCACTTCTTTAGTTAAAAAATGGGGATAAAGCTCCACAAATCTATAAAACAGATGGCTCCCATAGGCTTCGAGAAGCTGTGGGACAGGTATTTGCGTAATCTTATTCAATTGAATTAAAAGCCCCACCATTTCATCAAAATCGTAGGTTCCAACAGCGGTATACACGCCTCCCGATTTTAAATCGGCCTTAGAAATCATGGCGTCGGCCACTTCGAATCCAAAGGTGTTTTCTACAAACTCAATGAACTCAGTAAATACAATTCCTTTCATAGTTTTCAAATTATTCTCTCAAATTTAACACAATACATTGACATATAAAAGCAGAAAAAATGTTTTTCTGTGATTTCCTGATTTTCTCCTCCACCCGTTTTCGTACCTTTGCCAAAATTTTGGAAAATATAAAAACCATGGAACTTACAGCATTTAAAAATCAGATTTTAAAGGGAATACCAGCAGAATTGCCTCAACCCAAACCTTACGAAACCAGCATCAATCATGCTCCAATTCGGAAAGACATATTAACAGTGGATGAGAAAAAGCTGGCATTAAAAAATGCTTTGCGGTATTTCCCCGAAAGCTTACACGCTGTTTTAGCTCCTGAGTTTGCCGAAGAATTAAAAAAGTATGGCCGGATTTACATGTATCGCTACCGACCCGATTATGCCATTCATGCCCGTCATATCGACGAATTTCCGCATCAAAGCAAACAGGCAGCAGCCATTATGCTCATGATCATGAATAATCTGGATTATGCTGTGGCTCAACACCCTCACGAATTGATTACCTATGGTGGAAATGGTGCTGTTTTCCAAAACTGGGCACAATATCTGCTCACCATGCAATATTTAGCCACCATGACCGACGAGCAAACTCTGGTCATGTATTCGGGTCATCCCATGGGGCTTTTTCCATCACATAAAGAAGCACCTAGAGTGGTGGTAACCAATGGAATGGTTATTCCAAACTATTCCAAACCCGACGATTGGGAAAAATTTAATGCACTTGGAGTTTCGCAATATGGCCAAATGACGGCGGGAAGCTATATGTATATCGGTCCCCAGGGAATTGTTCACGGTACCACCATCACCGTGATGAATGGAGCCAGAAAAGTTGCCAAAGCAGGTGAAAATCCTTTTGCCGGAAAACTGTTTCTCACCGCCGGACTTGGTGGAATGTCGGGTGCTCAGCCCAAGGCAGGCAATATTGCCGGTGTGGTTTCTGTCACAGCCGAAATCAATCCCAAAGCCACCAAAACCCGTCATTCGCAAGGCTGGGTGGACGAAGTTATCAGCGATTTAGATGAACTGGTTGCGAGAGTTAGAATAGCCACATCAAACAAAGAAGTAGTTTCCATAGCCTATCAGGGAAATGTGGTGGATGTGTGGGAAAAATTTGCTGAAGAAAATGTATTTGTGGATTTGGGAAGCGACCAAACATCGCTCCATAACCCCTGGTCGGGGGGATATTATCCGGTGGGATTGAGTTATGAAGAGTCGAACGAGATGATGGCAAAGCAACCCGAACTGTTTAAAGAAAAAGTGAGAGAAACCCTTCGCCGACATGCCGCCGCCGTGAACATTCACACAGCCCGTGGCACCTATTTCTTCGATTATGGCAATGCTTTTCTGTTAGAAGCCAGCCGGGCAGGCGCCGATGTGATGAATGAAAAAGGGACAGGTTTCCGCTATCCATCTTATGTTCAGGATATTATGGGACCTATGTTCTTCGATTATGGTTTTGGCCCTTTCCGTTGGGTTTGCACATCGAACAACCCGAAAGATTTAGAAACCACCGATTTAATTGCTTCTGAAGTTTTGGAAGAAATGATGAAAAACAGTCCCAAAGAAATTCAGAGCCAAATGGCCGACAATATTCAATGGATTAAAGGAGCCCAAGAGAATAAGCTGGTGGTGGGTTCTCAAGCCAGAATCCTTTATGCCGATGCCGAAGGAAGAATTAAAATTGCCGCAGCTTTCAACGATGCCATTGCCTCGGGAAAAATAACAGCGCCAGTGGTGTTGGGTCGCGATCATCACGATGTTTCGGGCACCGACAGCCCATTCAGGGAAACATCGAATATTTATGATGGTTCGGCTTTTACGGCGGATATGGCCATTCAGAATGTAATTGGCGATTCGTTTAGAGGAGCCACCTGGGTGAGCATTCACAATGGAGGCGGAGTTGGATGGGGCGAAGTGATAAACGGCGGATTTGGCATGTTGCTCGATGGCAGTGCCGATGCCGAAAGAAGACTTCGCAATATGCTTTTCTGGGATGTGAACAACGGAATCAGCCGCCGCAGCTGGGCCCGAAATCCGGAAGCCGTATTTGCCATTAAACGCGCGATGGAACAAACCCCCGGATTAAAAGTTACCCTGCCCAATTTTGCTCAGGATGAATTGGTTGACGGGTTGTTTTAGGCTTCTTATTCGCGCAAGTGAGATTATTTAGGATGAGTTAATCGAAATAATTCAGACTTTCATTTTAAAATATCAGTTTCCTTTTCAGTAAATTTAGATTGTAAGGCAAATTTCCAAAAGACAAATGGTGTTGACTTATCCTTAAATATTTACACAATGGCATAATTCAATTTCGGAGTTCTAACAAATAAATGTAATATTTTTATTAGTAAGTTTTTTATTAGTAAGTTTTTTGTTAGTAATATTTCTATTACACATTAGTTTTTACACTTCACGTCAGGATTGGCTCTTCAGAGTACGCCATATAAAAAATCGGCTATAAATCGAATTCCACTTGCAAATGGCATCAAAAAGTAAGACAACAAAACAGCTAAAAGACAAAGGGGAAATCATTTTTTTTATCCTGCAATGTGGCAAAATAATCCTGAGAAAGAATTCCTAAAAATAATAAAATGCGAAGTCGCAAAAGCCAGGTTTTTGTTTACCTTTGAAACAACCATGTGCTCAATTATTTAAATTGATTTTGAATCTCATTTTTTGGCAAAAAGAATTGGATTGTAATAATGCCCTATAAACATTTCTTGCCCCAGATACGAACAGGATCAACATGAAATCGAACAATTTTAATCACCAAAATTTCCTATCAAAATTCATTTCCAAAAATGAATGGAGTGCTGTTGTAATTCTGATTATTGGCTTTTTCGCAACCATTATAATCACTTTTTTTGTTTTTAAGAATGTGAAAAAACAAGCTCAGGAAGAGTTTACTCAGGTTTGCACCGAGATTGAAATGAATATGGATACTCGTTTACATGCTCATGCACTGTTATTACGCACCGGTGCTGCATTTTTTTCAGTGGCCGATACCATCACCCGAAAAGAATGGAAAAAGTTTGTCGACAACTCCAAAATAGAAAAGAATTTACCAGGTATTCAGGGGGTAGGTTTTTCGTTGATTATACCAAAAAACCTATTGGAAGAGCATATTCGCCGAATTCAGGGGGAGGGTTTTACCAACTACCGCGTATATCCGGCTGGCAACAGAGATGTTTATACTTCGATTGTTTATCTGGAGCCATTTTCGTATCGCAACCGTAGGGCGATGGGTTATGATATGTATTCGGATTCAACCCGAAGAAAAGCCATGGACGCATCACGCGATTACGACATAGCCATGCTTTCGGGGAAAGTGGCTTTGGTGCAGGAAACCAACGAAGACGTTCAGTTCGGAACGTTGATGTATGTCCCGGTTTATAAGAGCCACATGCCCATTTCGACCATCGAAGAACGTCGCGCAGCCATTAAAGGCTGGGTTTATAGTCCTTATAGAATGAACGATTTGATGAAGGGCATTTTGGGCCGATGGGACAAAATGAAAGCCAAAAGAATACATCTGAAGGTATACGATGACGTAATTTCGGCTAATTCCTTACTGTATGACAGTCAAATTAATGATACTATAAAATCCGTCGACACTCAATTTCGCACTCACTCCATACCAATAGAATTCAATGGAAAAAAATGGCTACTGAGTTTTTCACAACCCAATCCGCAGTTTTCAGCTTTTAACTCCTTAGTTATTTCAGTTCTGATTAGTGGCCTTGTAATCAGTTTTCTGCTATTTCTTCTTACTAAATTGCTGTTTAACAGCGTTAAAAGGTCATATGAACTGGCTGAGAAATTAACTATCGACATAAAACGAAGTGAAGAAAAATATCATTCCGATTTCAATTTGCTCCATTCCATCATCGAAAGCCCTACCAAAATAATCATATTTGCGCTAGATAGAAGCTACCAATATACCTCGTTCAGCAAATTCCACAAAGAAACCATGAAAACAATTTGGGGTGCTGATATTCAAATAGGTATGAGCATTCTCGATGTCATTAGCCGGGACGATGATAAAGAAGGTGCAAAACAGAATTTTGAAAAGGCATTAAATGGCGAGAGCTTTATTGTGACTGAGGAATATGGTGACGATGCAGGACAACGGACTTTCTATGAAAACTACTACTCAGCAATTAAAAATTCGGATGGTGAAATTGTTGGTGTTTCGGTATTTGTGATTGATATTTCTCAACGCTTGCAAGCCGAGCATGCTCAGTTCATAAGCGAAAAAAAATATAACGAAATCTTTGAACAGTCGCCTGTAGCAATAAAATACTATGACTCAAAAGGCATTTTAGTGAACCTGAACAGCGCCGCAATCAGGCTTTTTGGCATTGTTAATATTCAGGAAGTAATGGGTACTAGCCTGTTTGATATTCATATACTTACCAAAATGCAAAAGGACAAATTGCTGAAAAGGGAGAGTATATATTTCGAATATGAATTTGACTTTGAATATATTAAGGAGCATAATCTTTATGAATCGAGTCGCTCGGGAAAAATAACCCTTGACTGCTCCATTTCGCCATTAACGAGTGGCGATTTGCTCATTGGCTATGTGGCAAGAGCACAAGATATTTCAGAGCGAAAAAAATCAGAAGCCATTCTAAACGATTCCGAAATTCGCTATCGCCGCCTTTTTGAAACAGCACAAGATGGCATCATTATTCTCGACGCCGATACAGGCAAAATTGTGATGGTGAATCCATTTTTGGTTCAGATGTTGGGCTATACTGAGGAGCAATTTATCGAAAAAGCCATCTGGGAAATAGGCACTTTTAAAAACATAACTGCCAGCCATGAGAAGTTTCTGGAATTGAAACAGCAGAATTATGTGCGATATGAAAATTTACCCCTTGAAACGTCGAAAGGGGAAATAATTGAAGTTGAATTTGTGAGCAATGTGTATTTAGTCGACCAGAAAAAAGTGATTCAATGCAATATAAGGGATGTGAGTGAAAGAAAAAAAGCGCAATTACTGTTGCAACAAACCCGCCAGAATTACGAAACATTCTTTAATACTATCGATAATTACCTTTTTGTGCTGGACCAAAATGCAAATATTGTTCACACCAACAAAACAGTTATTGAAAGGTTGGGATATAGCGAAGATGAGATTTGCGGCCAATCAGTTTTAAAACTACACCCTAAAGGAATGGTTGAAGACGCCAAAAGAATATTTGGGGAAATGCTTTTAGGTAAAACCGATTTTTGCCCAATCCCTTTGGTAACCAAAGCGGGCGAGCAAATTTTGGTAGAAACCAGGATAAACCACGGAATCTGGAATGGTCAACCTGTAATATTCGGGGTATCAAAAGACATGACACAGATAAGATTATCGGAAGAAAAATTCTCCAAAGTGTTTTATCTCAATCCTTCAGCATGCAGTTTAAGCGAACAGGTAACAGAAAAGTACACAGAAGTAAATGCGGCTTTTTATAGTGTTTTCGGTTTCACATCTGATGAGGTGATTGGAAAAACAGCAGTTGATTTGGGCATTATTAATAATCAGCAAGTGGCCGAAATATACCAAAAATCTGATAAAAACGGCAATATTTCCGACATTGAATTGGCCTTAAAAGCTAAAAACGGGGAGATTAAATATGTGATTCTCTCCTCAGAAAATATTAGTTTATTCAATAAAAAGATGCGATACACTGTGGTTCACGATATTAGTAAACGAAAACTATACGAAGAGCAGCTCTTTAACAAACAATTGCTTCTGAGAACCCTAATTGACAATATCCCCGATGCTATTTATGCCAAAGATGCTCAATTGCGAAAAACGCTTGCCAACCCCACCGAGCTCATCTATATGAAAGCTAAGTCGGAGGAAGAAGTTCTGGGGAAAACCGATTTCGAAACCTATCCGCTGGAATTTTCTGAGAAATACGATATTGACGATCAGAAAGTTATAAAAACCGGACAACCATTAAACAATTGCGAAGGGTTTATCTACGACGACAAAAACCAAAAACGCTGGTTACTATCTTCTAAAATACCATTGCGTGATAAGGATGGTAAAATAATAGGATTGGTGGGAATTAGCCGCGATATTACTCAGCGAAAAAAATCGGAAATCGATATTAAAACAAAAAACGAAGAGCTACAAAAGCTCAATGCAGAAAAAGACAAATTCTTTTCCATCATTGCCCACGATCTAAAAAGCCCCTTCAATTCTATTCTTGGCTTTAGCGAAATTCTGGTTGAGCATGTGAAAGAAAAGGATTATGAGAGTATTGAAAAATATGCCGAAATCATCCATCTTTCGTCCACCAGGGCCATGGATTTACTCACCAACATTATGGAGTGGTCGCGGTCGCAAACCGGAAGAATGGAATTTAACCCCGGCTATTTTGAAATGGTGGAACTTATCAAAACTACCATAGAGTTTTTTACCGAAAATGCAGGACAAAAGTCCATTATCATTACCAAAGAACTTCCTTCATCCGCGTTGATTTTTGCCGATAAAGATATGATTAGCACTGTATTAAGAAACTTAATTTCCAATGCTATCAAATTTACCCATGTTGATGGTGAAATTCATATTGGCGCTCAAATATCAAAAGAAATACTCACTGTTTCGGTGAGTGACAATGGGGTTGGAATTTCGCAGGAAAATATTGAAAAGCTGTTTCGTATTGATGGAGACTTTACAACCACCGGAACGCAAAACGAAAAAGGAACTGGCCTGGGGCTCATCCTTTGCAAGGAATTTGTAGAAAAACATGGAGGTAAAATTTGGGTAGAAAGTCGGGTTGACGAGTTGGAAGATAAGTCGGGCTCTACCTTCTATTTTACAATTCCGAAGAATAATCTCACAGTTTAATCACAGAATTCAAAGCTAAGCCAAACCACATTCAATCAATTGGTTTGTCTTTTTTATGTCTTTCAGTTTTCGCTATTTTAAATCACCACATTAACAATTCGGCGGGGAACAACAATCACCTTTTTAGGGGGATTTCCCTGAAGCCATTTGGCTGCTTCGGCACTGGCCAGAACTGCTTCTTCCACTTGTTGCGCGTTAAAATCGATGCTAAGCTCAATTTTAAACCGCAGTTTTCCATTGAACGAAACTGGATATTCAAAGGTATCTTCGGCGACAAACTGTGGGTTGAATTCAGGGAATGGCGCAATGGAAATGCTGGTTTTATGACCAAAATTGCTCCACAGCTCTTCGGCAATATGGGGTGCAAAGCTGCTAACAAGAATGGTGAGCGGTTCAAGAATGGCTTTTTTGTTGCATTTAAGCTCGTTGAGCTCGTTAACACAAATCATAAACTGACTCACTGTGGTATTGAATGCAAACCGCTCCATATCATCAGACACTTTTTTGATGGTTTGATGAAGCACTTTGAGTTCGGCGGGTGAAGCTTCCTCATGACTCACTTCAAACTCGTTGGCATGATTGTGATACAAACGCCAGAATTTTCTAATGAACCTGAACACACCTTCTATTCCATTGGTATCCCATGGTTTATGACTTTCTATGGGGCCTAAAAACATTTCGTACAAACGGAAGGTATCGGCTCCGTATTTCTCAATCAGGTCGTCGGGGTTTTGAACATTGTATTTCGATTTCGACATTTTTTCAACTTCCCAACCACAGATATATTTCCCATCTTCGAGTACAAACTCTGCATTGGAATACTCCTCGCGCCATTCTTTAAAGGCTTGTGTATTCAGTACATCGTTGTGAACCATGCTGATGTCCACATAAAGACGTGTTGTTGGGTGGTTGTTGCGAAGACCATAACTCACAAAAGTATTCGTTCCATTAATGCGATAAACAAAACTCGATCTCCCCTGAATTTTACCTTGATTGATAAGCTTTTGAAATGGTTCGGGGCGAACTGTCATGCCCAAATCGTAGAGGAACATGGCCCAGAAACGCGCATAGAGCAAATGGCCTGTGGCATGTTCGTCGCCCCCCAGATATAAATCCACATTTTGCCAGTATTCAATGGCATCTTTAGAAAAATAAGCTTCAGTGTTTGTGGGATCCATATATCTGTAATAATAGGCACTGGAGCCGGCAAAACCGGGCATAGTATTGGTTTCGAGCGGGTAACCATCGGCTGTTTTCCAGTTTTGAGCTCTTGCCAACGGTGGTTCACCACTTTCGGTGGGCAAATATTTATCTACTTCGGGGAGCAGGAGGGGCAATTGGTTAACGGGCAATGTTTGAGCAATGCCGTCTTTATAATAAACCGGAAATGGTTCTCCCCAATAGCGTTGACGACTAAAAATAGCATCGCGCAAGCGGAAATTCACTGTTCCCTTTCCAATCCCCATTTCTTTCACTTTGGCAATAGCAGCTTTGATGGCAGCCTTGGTTTCGAGACCCGACAAGAAGCCCGAATTGATCGAAATTCCATCTTTGGAATCGTAGGATTGTTCCCAGGTGTCTGGATTGGTAGGCTCCTCTCCTTTTTGACTCACCACCTGAACTATTGGAAGACCAAAATGGCGGGCAAAAGCAAAATCGCGGCTATCGTGGGCAGGAACAGCCATGATGGCGCCGGTTCCGTAGCCCATCAGCACATAATCGGCCACCCAAATGGGGATTTCCAAACCTGTAAGCGGATTAATCCCATAACCTCCGGTGAATTTCCCACTTACGGTTTTCACTTCGGACATTCGTTCTCTTTCCGATCTGTTTTTTGCCCAGGTTACATATTCTTCCACTTCGGCTTTTTGAGATTCTGTGGTAATTTTAGATACCAATTCGTGCTCGGGAGCCAAAACCATATAAGTGGCGCCAAATAAGGTATCGGGACGGGTGGTAAAAACTTCAATCTTCTCGTCGTGGCCTTTCACATCGAAAATTACCGAAGCGCCTTCGGAACGGCCAATCCAGTTGCGCTGAGTTTCTTTGAGCGACTCGCTCCACTCTATGGTTTCCAATCCATCGAGAAGCCGCTGGGAATAGGCTGTGATTCGAAGCAGCCATTGTTTCATCATTCGTTTCTCCACCGGATGCCCTCCGCGTTCCGAGAGTCCGTCTTTTACTTCGTCGTTGGCAAGAACTGTACCCAATGCCGGACACCAGTTTACGGCGGTTTCGGCAAGGTAGGCCAAACGGTAGTTCATTAAGATTTCTGCCTTTTCAAACTCCGATTTAGCATTCCATTCATGGGCAGAAAAAACATCTTCCAGCGTGGTAGCGGCATGGATTCCTTCACTTCCGCTTTTCTCAAATGTGGCAACCAAATCTTCAATTTTAGCTGCTTTTTGCACTGTTTTATCGTACCAGGAATCGAAGAGTTGAATGAAAGTCCACTGAGTCCATTTATAATATTTTGGGTCGGAAGTTCTTACTTCTCTGTCCCAATCGAAAGAGAATCCAATCTGATCGAGTTGCTGACGATAGCGGGCAATGTTTTTTTCGGTGGTGATGGCAGGATGCGTTCCGGTTTGGATGGCATATTGCTCAGCGGGCAAACCATAAGCATCGTAGCCCATGGGATGCAGCACATTAAACCCCTTGTTTCTTTTGTAACGAGCATAGATGTCGGAAGCGATATAACCCAACGGATGACCCACATGCAATCCGGCGCCCGAAGGATAGGGAAACATATCGAGCACATAGAATTTGGGTTTGGTTTTATCGATTTCGGCTTTGAACGTTTTGTTTTCGGCCCAATAGGCCTGCCATTTCTTTTCTATTTCGTTAAAATTATAATCCATGCTATTGTCTTTTATATGATGGTCTATTCTGAATTCAATTGCCACAAACCTGCCTGCCGATAGGCAGGGGCGCGAAGGCGCAAGGGAAAAAAGAAATTTAAATAGTTACTTGTTTACTTATTTGAGCGGGCAAATTTAAGATAATTGGGAGAAAAATTTGATAATTTTTGTTCTATGATTGGTCGCCTTCAAAATACAAAATATGAGTTGACAAACCTTTTTGTTTATTTCTGTCTAAATCGCTAAATCTTAATTTAAGCGGGATTTTTGTAATTTAGCCACAAATAAATTTTTACTTTCCAGGTTTTTTGAATTAAAACCAAAGTGTTCATCTCAAAAAACTGATTAAGCACAACAGAAATCTACTCAAATGAATGGTGAGATACTAATCAATAATCACATACTGGACAGCATATTTGCCTTCAGATCCACTCAGGTAATGATTGACAGCGACCTTGCCAATCTATATGGAATTGAAACAAAAGCACTAAATCAAGCAGTTAAAAGAAATCCGGAAAGATTTCCAGAAACATTTAGGTTTCAGTTGAATGATGGTGAAAAACAGCAACTGGTAACAGATTGTGACCGGTTTAAAAATTTAAAGCATTCATCAAATAATCCATACGCATTTACAGAGCAAGGGGTCGCAATGTTATCCGCGGTTCTAAGAAGTAAAAAAGCGATTGAAGTCTCAATTCTTATCATTCAGGCATTTGTGGAAATGAAAAAATTTATCATTACAAATGCTAACATTTTTCAGCGGCTTGACAAAGTTGAGAAAAAACTTTTTTTGGCTGACGAACAATTTGACCAGATATTTAAAGCTTTGGATGACAAAAGGACTCAACCAAAACAGGATATTTTCTTCGAAGGTCAGATATTTGATGCCTTTTCCTTTGTTTCAGATTTAATAAGACAAGCAAAAACATCAATCATTCTAATAGATAACTACATAGATGACAGCGTATTATTGCACTTTACAAAACGCAACCCCGGAGTCAACTTTACGATTTTGACAAGAAAAATATCTCAACAACTAAAATTAGATATCTCGAAACACCATGAGCAATACGAACAGATTAATATTAAGGAATTTAAAGAAGCTCACGATCGTTTTCTAATTATAGATGAAGTTGATGTATATCATTTTGGGGCAAGTTTAAAAGACCTGGGTAAAAAATGGTTTGCTTTTTCGAAAATGGATATTTCGTCTTTAAAAATTATTGACAGATTAAAAACCAATAAAATATTATGATAAACCGCTTTAACAATATAGATTCCAAAGAATGGTTACCCTATCAGAAATCGTGGTTTAAATTTACAACGGATGAGGATTTGTATAGAAAAAGCATTCGTTTTTTCATGAAATTCGATTCGGAAGAAATGGACAGAAACTTCTTCTTTTGGGGAAATCCAGATCAGGAGAAAATAGCAAAAAACTGTGCCCTGGAAGAAGCCGCTCATTTTTATTCGGGGGATAAATTAAACAATGCCAATCAATTGCAGTTTGCCTTGCTCGATGTTCGCGGAATGATGGAACAGGTTGTTGACGAGCATAGTTGGCAGAAACTCAAAACTCGAATACTAAGTCTTACCGCTCAATTAAAAGAAAAACTCTACCACCGCCGGTTTCTCAGCATTATTATCCCCAACCTTCAAACCGAAGACCAATATTTCCCCTTGGCATGGGATTTGGCAAAAACCCTGAGTGCTACACTCAGCCTGAAAGATGAAAAAATAGGCTGTCTCGAAATACCAGAATCCCATACTCCCCAAAATCATTTTCACACAGACAATCAACTGTTCTATCAACTGTACTTTAGAAATGACGAGAAAAGCGGAACTCAGGTATCTATAGAAGACTTTGGATTTTTAAAACATCAAAGATTACCCGATTTTCAACATAAAGGCTTGTTTCCCAGCTGGTTTATTTTAAAGCCCAAGCCACGAAACAGGAAAGAAATTCTCCATCCTGCCAAATTTCCCGAGGAGCTTGTGAACCTGTATCTCGATGTTTTTACCCACGAAAAGGATTTGGTACTCGATCCCATGTGTGGCACCGGAAGTACCGTGGTTGCAGCCATAGCCAAAAACAGAAACGCCGTGGGCATCGAGCTCAGCGAGTTTTTTTCGAAAATTGCCAGCGAACGATGCCATGCAGTTTACCACCAAAATCCCACCCTATTTGAAAAAGCCATTGACCGCGAAACATTCTTCAAGGTTATCAATAAAGACATTAGAGAAATTGACTCTGACGATATAGGTCATCTTGATTACATTTTCACCTCACCGCCCTATTGGAATATGCTCAATATGAAAGGAGCTGAAAACCAAGCAAAAAGAGCGAGCAAAGGTCTGCAAGTAAATTATAGCGACCCTGAGAGCAAGTTGGGGAAACTCGATTTAGGCAATATGGATTCCTATGAAGAGTTTCTGGATGAGCTGGAGAAAATTTACAATGAGCTGTTCGATCTCATGAAACCAGGGGCTGTGATGACCATTGTGGTGAAAAATATTAAGAAGCACGGCTCCAATTATCCTTTTGCCTGGGATTTAGCCCAAAGGCTGATGAAAAAAATGATACTTTTGCCCGAAAGTTTTTGGCTTCAGGATGATATTTCCATTGCACCCTACGGATTTGGGAATACATTTGTCAGTAACACTTTTCATCAATACTGTTTAAGTTTTGTAAAACCACTAACCCCATGAAAATTAGATTTATAGCCCTTACTATCAGCATCATTTTGGCTTCGCTATCATCAGTTACCCTAACCGCACAAACCAAAACCGAAAACGATATTTACGACTCTATTACTTACTATTACTATACTCAAAATCAATGGGATAGCGTTATTGATATTGGTAAGGAAGCCCTTTATAAAGGTTACGATTTCTATTTTCTGAGAATGAGAATGGGGTTGGCGTACGACCATCAGGGGAATTTCAGAAAAGCTGAAATGCAGTATGACAAGGCTTTAGGCTTTCTGAGCAACGATGTTAATGCCGCCTATTTCAAATACTTTGCTGCCATTAATGGAGGACGCGAAGAAGTAGCCTACAGCAGTTTTGATCATTCTAACTTCGAACAGCAAATGGCCATTCGAAAAGCCTTATTTCCCGATTCTGTTTATGCCCATTCACCTCAACAAGCTCAGCTGACTAAAAAAATTTCCCCCAATTTTTTAACGCTGGCTCACGCATCTTTTGGCTATTCTTTCACCGGAAACCAGGACAAGTTGAATTCCATTTTGCCACAAAATAAAAATACTTTACTCGGTCAGGCTATAATCCGCGATAACCAATCGTTTGTCAATCTGGGGTTGGCGGGTCACTTAGGAAGGTATGTCAGATGGTATGGGGCATTTGTACGTCACGATATTCAATCAGCCTTTATCAGCCAAAAACTCAATAATGAACTGGAAACCACTACCGGAAAAATATCACAAAACGAGATTTTTTTCATGCTGGAGCCCTCTTTAGGCAATGGGTGGAGTGTGAATCTGAATGTTCATGCCTTGTACTATAAGGGAATGTACAAATATTCCGAAATTGAAGACATAAGCTACTCTCTTCCGGATCAACAGGACACCATTTTAAAAGTGAACCCTGATTTTAACGATTTCACAGGAAACTTCAGCGATAAGGATTATGTGCTGGGTTTTGGCCTGAAGAAAAAGGTTTCGATAACCGATATTTCAATTCTGGGTAATTATTCGCAAATAGCCGATAAAAATCAATGGCAACTGGGCGGGGAAATTACGCTTCTTCCCCTTGGAAATTACAGTATGTACATCACCAACAGGCTTTTGTATTTTCATGAAGACGAAGGGCGTTTTATTTATAAGGTTACAACCGGTGGGAAATTATATAAAAAGCTGAATTTTATGGCTTCTGCCACCTTTGGCGATTTGTTGCATACTACCGAGCCTGGAGTCGGACTGGTTTATAATTGGTCGGATCATACTTCCTACAAAGGCGATTTTATGCTAAGCTACCCACTGATGAAGAAAATTTACATAACACTTCATTATCAAATTACACAAAAGAGCACCGATTATTCGGCTTACCAGGTGAGCGATTATACGCCAAGCTCCACTTATCAAGGCTTTTACGAAACAGAATACAAGGAATCGATCCTTAGTTATCAGTACAACCAACATTTTGCAATTTTGGGCCTGATTTGGTATTTATAATTAACTCGAAAAAAATGGCATTTGACTTTCATCAGGAACGCAGCATTTACTTTCAGCAGCAGTACGAACATTCGCGCGACTATATCATACCGTTTGTAGCGCCCTATTTATCTCAAAACAAAAATTTGAGAATTTGCGAAGTAGGTTCGGCGGAAGCTGGCGTATTAAAGGCGTTTATTGAACAAGGTCATAAAGGAATTGGCATAGAGCTCAATGGGGAGAAAATAAAAAGAGCCGAAAGTTTTATGGCCGACGAGCTAAAAAAAGGTCTGGTTCAGTTTTATCACCGCGATATTCACCAAATCAGCCTCAAGGAATTGGGCGAAGGTTTCGATTTAATCATATTGAAAGATGTGATAGAACATGTTCACGATCAGGAAGCTATGCTTGTCAGGCTGAAAGAACTGCTCAACGAAAAAGGAATCATTTTTATAGCGATGCCGCCCTGGCGCATGCCTTTTGGCGGACATCAGCAAATGTTGAGCCACAAGAAACTGAGCAAACTACCCTATTTTCATCTGCTTCCACGAGGCATGTATCGAAAGGTGATGCAGTGGAGTAAAGAACGCCCCGAGGTAATCGAAAGTCAGTTGGAGATAAAAGATACTCAAATCAGCATTAACCGCTTTTACCGAATTGTTGCGAAAGCCGGGCTTCAATTGGTCAGGAAGCAATTTTACCTCATCAACCCCAACTACAAGTACAAATTTGGGCTCAAACCGCGAAAACAGCTGAGTATTATTGCAGCCATTCCGCATTTGCGCGATTTTTTCACCACCACCGCCTATTTCATTTTATCGAAATAAGCAGGAGTTTTTGGCATCAAATGCTTCTTGCAAGCTGAGCCCCAATAGCAAATTAAAAATGAATAAATTGTAAATTCGAAGAATGGGCTCACCAATTCATAAAAAAAATCTATTTTTGCGGGGCTAATCAATACAATAATAAGTTTTGGAACAAATCACCGATCCCTTACCGGGTATATTCATCCTTTTAAACTCCATTATACATTTTACACCGGATATTGGCCTTTTTGTTGGCTTAATTGTTTTAGTTGCTCTCATATTTATTTCGGCATTTATTTCGGGCAGCGAGACGTCGTTTTTCTCACTATCAACCCACCAGTTAGCTGAAATTGAAGAAGTTAATAATATAAAAAGTCAAAGAATTCTATATTTAATCAATCATCCCAAAAAGCTGTTGGCCACCATTCTTATTGCCAATAATTTTGTGAATGTAGCCATAGTAATTCTTTCGGCCTATCTAACCAGCATGGTTTTTGACTTTACAGAATATCCCACTTTAGGATTTTTTTTCGAAGTAATAATTGTCACCTTCTTGCTTTTGCTATTCGGCGAAATCACCCCAAAAATTTATGCCAATCAGGTAAATTCCAAATTTGCTTTTCAGGCAGCCAACCCACTCTATTTTATCTTCAAACTCCTGGGACCATTCAGCACCGTGCTGGCTTATAGCACTTCGCTGGTTGACAAAAGAATCACCAAAAAGGGTCACGATATTAGTAAAAGCGAGCTCGACGAAGCCATTGACCTCACAAACGAAGGAATTACCAACGAGGAAGGAAAAAATATTCTTAAAGGCATTGTGAAGTTCTCCGATATGGAAACATCGGAGGTGATGAAAGCCAGGGTCGATATTTCTTCCATAGACCATAGCGACGACTTTCTCCAAATTATGGAGCAGGTGAAGGAAAGCGGATTTAGTAGAATTCCGGTTTATAGCGAATCGCTCGATCATATAAAAGGCGTACTTTATGTGAAAGATTTATTGCCTTATTTAAACGAAACCGCCGATTTTAAATGGCAAAAACTCATCAGACAGGCTTTCTTTGTACCTGAGAATAAGAAAATTAACGATTTGCTACAGGAATTCCGCCAGAAAAAAATCCATTTAGCCATAGTGGTTGATGAATATGGTGGTACCTCGGGGTTGGTAACGCTCGAAGATATTCTGGAGGAAATTGTGGGTGAAATTAACGACGAATTCGACGACACCGAACTGGAAATCGATTTTGAGAAGCTCGACGAAAAAAACTATATTTTCGAAGCCAAAACATCTATCAACGACGTTTGCAAGATATTGAAAATTGACAGCAGCATTTTTGACGACGTACAAGGTGATTTTGATACTTTGGCGGGCTTATTTCTGGAAATCTATGGAAATATCCCATCGAAAAATACCCATATCACTTACAAAAAATATCGCTTCGAGATAATAGCGCTGGATCATAAGCGAATCAAGAAAATAAAAATTACATTGCCCGAAAAAAAGTAACTCCTTGAATATCATAACTAAAATTATAGCCGTTTTACTCATTTCGTTGACTTTCATAGCCTGCGACGAAGCATATCAACCCAAACCCCGGGGATATTTCAGAATTTCATTGCCCGAAAAAGGTTATAAAAAGTTTCATCCCGAAGGATTTCCCTATAGTTTCGATGTGGCAACCTATGCTGTGGTGACTCCACCACCCATTGAACCCGAAAAATACTGGATCAACATCCATTATCCCCGGCTAAAAGCGCAAATTCATGTGAGCTACAAAATGGTAGACAATAACTTAGACACGCTGCTAAACGATATGCACAAAATGATGAATAAGCACATTCCAAAAGCCAATGCCATCAACGAGCAAATGTATCTGAACAAAGAGCTTAAAGTATATGGAATGGCTTATGAGATAGTCGGTTCCGAAGCTGCATCGCCCTACCAGTTTTACCTTACCGACAGCACAACCCATTTTTTGCGGGGAGCTTTGTATTTCAACTTTACCCCCAACAACGACTCACTTCAGCCGGTGATTGATTTTCTGGAAGCCGATATTCTGCGAATGATAGAGTCTTTTAAATGGGAAAACAAAGCCCCTTCTGCTTCAACCAAATAGCAGATATTTTTTAGACTTCGCCCAATAAAAAAACAATCGTATTTTTGTGAAAAATGATAACCATGTTCAAAAGCTATCAATATACTCTTAAGGAAATTAAAAACCGTGTTCAGATGCTGGTTGCAAAAGGAAAAACAAACCTTGATGAGCAAAAAGCATATAGAGATATTCTTTCCTTTATCGATTTAACCACCCTCGAAGGAGCCGATACCGATGAAAAAGCTGCCCGTTTGGCACAACAGGCTTGTGGCTATTTCTCCGCCGAAAAATCTATTCCCAACGTAGCAGCAGTTTGCGTGTATCCTACTTTGGTTCAGGTGGTTAAAAACAATCTTAGCGATAAAAATGTTGGTGTAGCGTCGGTTGCTGGAGCTTTCCCCGCCGGGCAATCGCCCATAGAAATTAAAGTGGCCGAGGTAAAATATGCTGTGGAACAGGGTGCCGACGATATCGACATGGTGATTTCGCGGGGTAAATTTCTGGCAGGAAAGTATGATGAAGTTCAACGAGAAGTGGAGCTGATAAAACAAGCTTGCGGAAATGCCCATCTGAAAGTAATCCTGGAAACCGGGGAGCTTTTAACGGTGGAAAACATCAGAAAAGCCAGCGAAATAAGCATTTTGGGGGGTGCCGATTTCATTAAAACCTCCACAGGAAAAATACCCGTTGCTGCCACCACCGAAGCTATGCTCATTATGCTCGATACCATAAAGGAGTATTACGAGTCCACAGGAATAAAAATTGGTATAAAACCCGCCGGAGGAATTGCCGAACCCGATATTGCCCTGGAGTATTATCTATTGGTTAAAGAAGTACTTGGCGATCAGTGGCTTAATAAGCATTTGTTCAGAATTGGAGCTTCAAGATTGGCCAATAAAATATTCGACCTTATCAAATAACAGCCCGATGAAACTGAAGCTCTTCATACTTCTCATCTTGCTTTCAGGGCTTTCACAACTCAAAGCCCAAACCGGACTTACTGTGGCCCAGGATTTTACGGCAAAAGACGTTTATGGAACCAGCCACAACCTTTTTTCATATCTCGATGACGGGAAAATAGTGTTGATTTCATTTTTCACCACAACTTGCGGTTCGTGCAATATCTATACCCCCGATATTGTGGAATCGTTTGGCGATTTTGGTTGCAATACCGGCGATGTTTTCTATATGGGCGTCAATTGGGGAGCCAACAATATAGGAGTTATTGATTTTATGGCCGTTCATGCGGTGGAGTTTCCCTGCGCCAGCGGAATTGAAGGTTTGGGAAACCAGATAAATCTTCAATATGACATTGGCTCGCACATTACCGCACTCGTGGTTTTGCCCGACAGAACCATTGCTGCTCAGTTTTTTGGTCCAAATTCATACCCCACTGTCGATACATTAAACGCTCTGTTACTGAGTGTTGGTGCTCATGCACAACCTTGCACCGTAAATGTGGAAGATGAACAAATTACTGACAGCCATCAATTAATTAATTATGCGCCAAATCCTGTAAATGATGTTTTATTTCTGGAAATAAAGGATGCAAAATCAACTACCTTTGATTTGGAAATAATTGATATTTCCGGCAACATAAAATTGCTGACTAAACAACATTTAACGCAAGAAAATATAAAAATCGAAATGGATGTTAGTTCCTTGTCCAAAGGCTTTTATCTCATGAGGATAATCCAAAATGGACAGGTGGTTGGCACCCAAAAACTAATTAAAACATAATCTTATGAAGAGGGTATTATTAATTTTCGGGCTGTTACTTTCAGCCACAATGCTTTTTAACTCATGCACCAAGGAAGGGGATTTATTAGAAGATGGTGATGTGAGAGATGCTTTTTTAGGCGAATGGATTGCCTCCGATCAGTGTTCCAAACAAACCTACCGCGTCAATGTAACTTTAGACGGGGGGAATTCTACTCAGGTGATTATCAGCAATTTTGCAAACCTTGGGTATTCGGCCACAGCTGTGGTAGCGGGAAGTTCCATCTATGTATCTACCCAATCGGTTGGTGGCGGATATAGTGTGAATGGCAACGGAATCATCAGTGGCTCTGTAATTACCTGGACCACTTATAATTTTGAGTCTTCTGGCGAATCTACTTCGTGTATCTGCACTTTCTCCAAACCCTGATTCTCGTCTTCGCTCAACCATGGCGAAACTTTCCATTTTCCTATATTTCCAGGATTAAATAAAAAAACCCGTTACCGGGTTTTTTTATTTAATGTCTATTTCGCTTTTGCCTCATCGGGCGAAATCCATCCTCCCCCCAACGATTTATACAAATCCACATAGGATGAGAGCATCTTTTGCTTCACTTCGGATAGAACCAATTCTGCTTCGAAGGCTGACCGTTCGTTTTCCAAAACTTCAAGATAACTTGTCACGCCCATATCGTAGCGCATGGCACTCAGTTTTGCTGCATTCTGAATGGCGGCAAACAGAAATTCGCGGGCTTTGAGCTCATCCTCATAGGTTTTTACAGAAATCAAAGCGTCTTCAACTTCTCTAAAAGCTTGTAAAACAACCTTTTCGTAGTTAAGGGCCATTTCTTCCATTTTGATTCGCTCGGCTTCGGCCCGACGTTTGTTTTTACCAAAATTAAAAATGGGGCCCACAATTCCGGCGCCCACCGACCAGGCAAGTCCCCCGGTGGTTAAAGTACTCAGGTCGTTACTGGCAACGCCCAACAATCCGGTGATACTGATGCTTGGAAAACGAGCGGCAATGGCAGCTCCCCACTGATAATTCTGGGCCATGAGCTGAGCTTCGGCCTGCAAAATATCGGGTCGGCGCTGCAGCAAACCCGATGGCAAACCCACCGGAATCTCCTGCTGCGGAAACTGATTGTCGAGAGAAGAACTATAGATAAAAATCTTGGGATTTTCGCCCAGAAGTATGCTCAAAGCATATTGAGTTTGAGCCAATGCCCTTTCGAAAGTTGGAACAGTGGCCGAAGCGGTTGCCCATTGTGCCTGAGCCTGATTGAAGTCAATCTCTGGCAAAATTCCTTCCTTAAATCGCATTTCAATAATTTTCAAGGAGTTGGCACGAAGTTCCACGGTCTTTTTAGCTATTTCGAGTCGGCGGGAATAGTCTAAAATCTCGAAATACAATTGAGCTACATTACTAACCAAACTGATTTTCAACCCTCTTATTCCCCATTCCGATGCCAGCACGTCGGCTTGTGCCGAAGCACTCAAGCTGCGATATTTTCCCCAGAAATCCAATTCCCACGACAAAGCCGGAACTACATAAAACTGGTTGTTAATCTGAGGAAGTTTAGATCCTCCTCCATAATTTCCACGCTGAGCGCCTGCCTGAAAATTGAGCGAAGGCCATAAATCGGCTTTGGTCATTCCCCAATAGGCACGAGCCTGCTCTAATCTTTTAGCAGCAATCAGCACATCTTTATTGTGTTCCAGCGACTTTAAAATAATGGATTCCAATGCGGTATCGTTGAAAACTTCCCACCATTTCAACACCGAAGAATCTGCTGCGGGACTGGATACCAACCAGGAATTGGGAATTGTCATCTCCGATTTCTTTAAATCGGGCGTCATCATGCACGAATTCAGCAAAAACCCAATGGCGAAAAGGAGCAGTATATATTTTATCAATTTCATATCAATTGTTTTTTTAAAATGCACAGTATTAATCAACTTTTACTACATCTTTTTTCATTTGAAGCATCTGTTCGCGCTTCTTTTCATAGTTAAAGAGCTTGCCAATGCCCACAAAAAGCATGGGATAAAGGAAAACCCCCAGAAAAGTTGCGATACCCATTCCACCCAGCAAGGCAACTCCCATCACTTGTCGTGCTACGGCTCCTGAGCCGGTGGCAACTACCAGCGGAAATACCCCCAGAATAAAGGCCAAAGCAGTCATAATAATAGGGCGGAAACGCGAATGGGCGGCTTTTATAGCAGCATCCAAAAGCGATAATCCTTCGTCGAATTCTTCTTTGGCAAACTCCACAATCAAAATGGCATTCTTGGCTGCCATGCCAATGAGCATCACAAAAGAAACCTGAGCAAAAATATTATTCTCGAATATTTCATTGCCCATTCTTCCCAGCCAAAGTGCTAAAAAGGCTCCAAAAATGGCGAAAGGAGTTCCCAGAAGAATACTCAGCGGAAGGCTCCAGCTTTCATATTGTGCAGCTAAAATGAGAAACACAAAAACCAATGAGAAAGTAAGAATCATCCCAAGCGAGCCCGATGCCTTCTTCTCCTGAAAACTCATGGCATTCCACGAATAACCCATATCCGAAGGCAATACTTCAGCAGCCACTTCTTCCAAAGCTGCCATGGTCTGAGCAGAGGTGTATCCTTTTGCCGGCGCTCCACTCACCTCGGCCGACCTGTACAGATTAAACCGTGTAGTAAAGTCGGGGCCACTGACTGGCACAATGGTAGCCAAAGTACTCAGTGGAACCATTTCGTTATCCTTATTTTTAATGAAAAAATAATTGATGTCCGATTCCTTGTTTCGATATTGGGGTTCGGCCTGAATAAATGTTTTATAAAGACGGCCAAAGCGGGTGAAATCGTTCACATAGGCTCCGCCCATAAAGGCTCCCACAGTGGTGTATAAATCGTTGAGATTCACCCCCATTTTTAGTGCTTTTTCTTTGTCGATTTCCATATAGCGCTGTGGCACAGATGCCTGAAAGGATGAAAAGGCACTTCCAATTTCAGGGCGACTATTGGCTGCCTGAATAAATTTCATTAAATGGCTGGCCAGATACTCGGGATTGTTTCCGCCTTTATCCTGAAGCATAATGCTAAAACCAGATCCATTTCCCAGACCTGGAATGGCGGGTGGACCAAAGGCAAAAGCCTGAGCTTCAATAATACCCATATACAAGCGTTTATTGACTTCCTGAATAACTTCTTTGGCTGTTTTTTCCCGTTCTTCCCATGGATGCAATCCTACAAAAAGGAAGCAGTTATTTGACGTCATGGAACCACTGAGCATGGAAAAACCTGTTATTGTGGTCACGTACTCTATTTCAGGAATATCCATTAGGATTTTTTCTACTTTTTTGCTCACCGCATCGGTTCGTTGAATGGAGGAAGCATCGGGAAGCTGAACATTCACCATCAAATAACCCATATCTTCTTCAGGGATAAAGCCACCGGGAACCAATTTACCAAACAATACCGCCACCAGGGTAACAATCACAATAAAAATTGCTGACCGCTTCAGTTTGCGGGTTACTATGGAAGTCATGCTCATGTATGCATCCGTGGTTCTGTCCATTCCGCGGTTGAATTTCTTGAAAAACCAGCCCAGCGGACCTTTGTAGGGTTTGGGTTCTTTGAGAAGAATAGAACAAAGGGCAGGGCTGAGCGTTAAAGCATTTACCGACGAAACCAGCACCGAAATAACAATGGTGATGGCAAATTGCTGATACAAAAGACCGGTGATGCCTACCATACCTGCCACAGGGATAAACACAGCCACCAAAACCAAGGTGGTGGCAATAATAGGTGCCGTTACTTTTTTCATGGCAGCACGGGTAGCCTCTTTGGCATTCATGCCTTTTTCAATATTCACCTGAACGGCTTCCACCACCACAATGGCATCGTCGACCACAATACCAATGGCCAAAACCAACCCCAGCAACGATAATACATTGATGGAGAAACCCAGAACGGGGAAAAAGATGAAAGCTCCAATAAGCGAAACAGGAATGGCTAAAGTTGGAATCAGTGTGGCTCTCCAGTCCTGAATAAAGATGAAGACCACCAAAATCACCAGAAGAAGAGCTTCGACCAGAGTTTTAACAATGTCTTTAATCCCAGCTGTAATGGGGGCTGTGGAGTCCAGCGAAACAGTATATTTTACGGACTCCGGGAAATTTCCTTTGAGCTGTTCCATGGTGGCCAGAACTTCTTCGGCCAGTTCTACAGCATTGGAACCCGGTGCCTGATACAATGCTAATACCGAGCAGGTCTCCGAATTAAGCCGTGTAAAAGAGTTGTAGGTTTCTACCCCCAGATTGATGGTTGCGATATCTTTCAGCTTCACTTGTGAGCCTTCGTCGAGGGTGCGAATAACAATATTTCCAAAGGCTTCGGGGGAGTTGAAGCGATCGGGCATTCGCACTGTATAGGTAAACTCGGTTCCGGGTGGTGCGGGCTCTGCTCCGAATTTCCCTCCGGGAACCACCATATTTTGCTGATTAATGGCGGTTAAAATCTCCGGAACGGTGATTCCCCTGTGTGCCAATTGGTCGGGTTTAATCCAGATTCGCATGGAATAGTCGCTGGCACCCAGAACATTAACCCTTCCAATGCCTCTGAGCCGCGCCAGTTGATCCTTGATATTGATAAGTGCATAATTCCCCAAGAATTCCTGATCGTACCTTCCGTCGGATGTCAGGGTGATAAGCATGAGAATATTGGGCAAGGATTTCTGGGTGGTAACACCCAATTTCTTCACTGGTTCGGGCAATTTGGCTGTGGCCGACGAAACCCTGTTTTGAGCAAACACGGTGTTCATGTCGGGGTCGGTGCCCACTTCAAACGAAATATCGATAACCATACTGCCATCGTTGGCGTTGGTCGATTTCATGTAAATCATATTATCGACGCCGTTGATTTGCTGTTCCAGCGGGTTGGCCATACTTTCCTCCACCGTTAGTGCGTTGGCTCCAGTATAGTTTCCCCTGATTTGAACAATGGGGGGAGTTAAATTCGGATATTGCTCAATGGGCAATCCCATCAGCATAACCACACCCAGAATAAGCGTAAGTATAGCTATAACCATGGCCACAATGGGCCTATCGACAAAAAAGTTTCCTTTATCTTTTGACATGACTACTGGTTTTGTGGTTGACCTGATTTGGAAACAAATGGCACTTCCTTACCTATAACTTTGGCTCCATTTCTTACTTTCTGAATACCATCGAGTATCACTTTGTCAGTTTTGACAAGGCCTTTATTGATTACCCACAAATCGTCGATTCTATTTCCAACTTCAACAGTAACTCGTTGTGCTTGTGCACTATCACTTACTGTGAAGACAGAAAACTGCCCCTGAATTTCGGTAACGCAAGCCTGAGGGATCAATAAAGCATCTTTAATAATGCGGGCCTGGGCATGAATTTTTGCAAACTGACCGGGACGAACCAGCCCTTCGGGGTTGGGGAAACGGGCCTGAACCAAAAGAGTTCCGGTGGTTGGGTTAACTTCTCTGTCCATAAAAACCACGTGGCCAGGATATTCGAATTCAGTTCCATCGGCCAGAATAAGTTTCAGGGCTCTGGGATCTTCCTTCATTAAAGAATCGTTTTTAGCTATTTGCTGAAACTCACGCGCCATGTAGAGATATTGCGACTCGGTGAGGAAGAACTCCACGTTAACGCTGCTCACGTCCGAAACAGTATTCAAGATTACAGGATTGGGATTTTGCCCCACAAACTCACCCACTTTTGCTTGTGTTTTGCCGATTATTCCATCGATGGGCGAATAAATCCGGGTGTAGCCCAGCTCTATTTCGGCCAGTCTCAAATTGGCTTCCGCAGCTGCCACCTGAGCTTTTGCCGCATCATAATGCGCCACGGCATTGTCCAAATCCGACTGACTCACCGCATTGGCCTGAGCCAGTGGTTTATAGCGGGCCAAATCGCTTTCGGCTTTCACCAGTGCGGTTTTTGCCTGAGCCACTTCGCTTAAACCAGCGGCTTGTTTGGCTTTATAGGGCTGTGCATCAACAGTATAAAGGAGCTGCCCTTTTTTCACCAATTCACCTTCCTGAAAATGTATGCCTTCCAAAAACCCCTGAACTCTTGCCCGAATGGGTATGTCATAGATTCCAAAGGTTTGGCCAATAAAATCGGTGTAAATGGTTACATCTTGCTGCAAAACATTCACATAGGTAACAGGAACGGGAGGTATGGCTCTGGGGCCTTCTTTTTTTCCGCAGGAGGAAACAATAACTAATCCAAATACAAATGCGATTAGTAAAGTGAGATAATGAGTACGGGTTTTCATATAAAAGTTATTGATTATCAATTTGGTTATTAAAACTAAGATATTTTCCAATAAGTAGTGCCATGATGATGGTTAAATAAAATTGTCCGACCAGTCCAAAAAAGACAGAAGTCAGTTTAGCAGGTTCCGATAACGGATAAATATCGCCATACCCTATGGTTAACAAGGAGATAAAGCTGTAATAAAGTATATCGGTATGGTTAATAATTTCAATGTTAAAGGAATTATTGTCTATTGTCCAAAGGAAAAAATTGGCCAGAGTAAACATAAAACCTATAAGTAAATAGCCGTTTATGGCCTCAATAATTACTTTTATATCCACTTTGGTACTTTTCAAAATTTGCGTTATCATGCTCAATGTGGTAAAACCAAACACCAAAATATTGAATGCGAAAGAAACAAGACTCACCAAATGTCGCTGGAGAAAATAACCGAGCCACACAAAAACCAAACTAAATAGAACCAGAAAAAGTAGGGAATGAGCCTTTTTTGTATTGCGCTTGTCAATGATAAAAATAATGCTCAATAAAATGAGACTGTAGAGCAATGGCCCAAAAATTTTTAATATGCCTAAGGAAGTTGCTATAGGGAAAATGAAAAAATAAGTCATTAAGCTCATTAGCAATATCATATGAAAAGGCAATTTACCAAACCGGGTCATCATATTAGTCATATTTCAATAAAAATGTAAATCAAATTTAAGGAATTCTGTTCGTAAAGTTATAATTGCAAATAAATTAAAAAAAAGAATTAAAAAAAAATATTTTTTTTATTCACAGAACCTGGTCAATCATCAAAGCCAAAAAATCTATCCGCTACAGCGTATTTTGGCCTTAGATTTTAATAAGAAATAAGTTCTAAATATGAGTTCTGCTACACCATTTCCTGGTAACCTGAAAAAAGGTTATCATTCAGTAAAACCCCTGAAAATAGTTCTGGCAAATTGCTGTTGTTTTTTTGTTACTACTCAGCAGGAATTAGTTTTTGATCAGCCAGATTTGTTAAAGCCTTAAAAACATTCATTGAATTTTTGATAGTTGTATCGATGACCGATCTAATGAAAGCATAGTGTTGGGCGAATTCAACTGATTTGAATTGATTTGAGATTTTCATTTTGACTTTCAAATTTCTCACATCCCTTTCCAAACCGTTATTATCGGGAGGACCTTGCAGGTTGGATATTCCGGTCATACTGCGCCACTAATTCCGGTGACATTGTGCCGGTATAAACAGATAGAATTTCGATTTTTGAATCAGCGTTTAATGATGTCCATTTTTTTAATGCTTGTCTGAGATGTTTATACCAAATACCAACAATATAAAATCCAATAAATGAATGGTATAATGCCGATACAATAGCTGTTTAGTCCAATTCATATTGGACTTCCGAACGAGTTCGGAACTCGGTATTGCAAATATGCTTTCGGTATTAAATCTTCGCACTCTTTTTTCGATATGGTTATTGTTTCTTCCATGAGTTAAAGGAAAGACATAATTCAGCAGGGCTATCTTTGCAAAATCAATTTTGAAAACAATTTATTATTAAATTTACTGCTGAGTAGTAACAACAAAACAAAACCAAATATTATAAAAAAGAATTATAATCTTACACCCATCACCCATGAACGCTAAATACCAAATACCGCCGAAATACGAATACAAAGCAAGACATTATAGAAACATCAATCGATCTGACATTAAAGAACTATTTACATTTGTAGTTAGAAGGCTCTATTTTTCTGAAAGAATAGATGAATTCCTTACCCACAACCAACTTAGCAACCTGCTATTTGGGGAAAAAGATAGTAAAGATCTTAAATTGATTGTCAATGAATATGGTAACTATTTTATTCGAAAAGGAATGAAAAAGAAAATAGACATTGAAAAAGTCTATGAAGACCATCAATACATTTGGACAGGAGAATCGAAAGCTACTAAGAGTTATTCAAAAGAACAAATAATTAAAGCCATTGATGATGAAATTAAGGAGTCTTACCGGCAAGCTGATAAAAATTCTTATCCTATCCATTCGATTCAAAAAATTGGAGAAAGAGGCAGTCTGAAGCTTTATTCTGGTATAGTTGATATTGATTCAGATGATGCTGTAAATTTCTCAGAAGGCGTTACAGCGACATTTTCCGACTTTAAAAACTCAAAGCTTAATGTGACTATCCTTTCCTATGATAATGAGAGAGATACCATCAGTTTCCAATTAACTCAAGAAATAACAGTTACAAAAGGTAGCCTTAAATCGAGTGCTGTAGCAATATTGTTCAAAATGAAGGAGAGAATCAATGCCACATCTAAAAACTCTTGTCCTTTATGGCACATACTGGATGGAAAAACAAATCCTTCTCCTGTAACTTTCGACAATCCTATTTATGAAAATAGTCTTGACAAAAGCCAAAAGATAGCACTAAACAATAGTTTAAAGAACAATTTTACATATATATGGGGACCTCCTGGAACAGGAAAAACCCATCTGCTATCAAGGGTGATTTATAATTTAAGTGAATTAGAAGAAAAAACTGTTGTTTGTTCAATCGCCAATATTGCGGTGGATGGCCTTTTGCTAAAGACAATTGATTTATTAAAGGAGCAAGGCTATTTCCAACGTAATCATTTCAAACAAATTGATAAGGCATTTCTTCGTCTGGGTTATTCTCAATCAAATGAAGTGAGAAACCTGAAAGAAATTCAGTTTGAATCAAAAACACTCTCTCAATTATCACAAGAAATAAAGGATTTAGAAGAAAGAATTAGAGAGTTTAATGGCAGTAAAGACATAACAGAAATTGATATTCAAACTAAAGCCAACCTAATTTCAACCAAAGATGAGATTAAGAAAAAATATGATGCTCATGCTAAGTTATTTCTTAGTCAAGCTAAAGTTATATTCTTGACATCTTCAAAATTCATCATGGAGAATATGATGAATGAGATTGAAATCGACAATTTGATTATTGACGAAGGCAGTATGATGGCTATACCATCACTTGTTGCATTGGCAGCAAAGGTTAAGAAAAGAATTATTATTGCTGGTGATTTTCAGCAATTAGGTCCTATAGCTCTTTCGAATAGCGAATATGCGAAAAGATGGTTGCACAATGATTTATTTTCTCTATTGGGGGATAAAAAAAGTATTCCAAATCATAAAGCAGTTAAAATGCTTAACGAGCAGCGTCGATCTGCTAAAGATATTTCAAAGTTAATCAACGCTCCATTTTATAATAATAGTCTTATAACTATTCACCAAAAGCACCATGATAGAAAATTCAATACTCCTATTCTAAAGGAATATGTTTCTTTTCTTCATTTACCTGATTCTGAATATAATAAAGCAGAGTTTTCCAGATCTCACTCTAAATATAACAAACTTTCCAAGGAAAAAGTTTGGGAGTTGTTTAACAAAATTCTTACTCATGAAGCAACTGATATTACCATAGGTATTATTGCACCCTATAGACAGCAGGTGAAGGATTATAAGCTTCTTATGAAGAAATATAATATCAGCTATGAAAGGCTTACTGTTGGTACCATACATACTTTTCAGGGCTCAGAAAGAGATATTATTATTTGGGATATTGTAGATACACCTCAAAATGTTATGGGTTCACTTTATAAAGGACAAACTGGTGAAAGGCTGGTGAATGTGGCTATCAGCAGAGCTAAATCCCGACTTGTTATTGTGGGATATCCTCGAACTTTTCATGAATCCAGGGGTAATGATTTGGTTAGCATTAATATCAAAACATTGATTTCCAGTGCCTGGAACCAATACAAGAAAAACTTAGGCATCCACATCAATTATTAATGATTTGTTACTTCTCAGCAGGAATCAGATCTTGACTAGCCAATTTGTTAAAGCCATAAAAACATTCATTCAATATTTGGTCGTTGTATCGATGGCCAAACTAATGAAAGCATAGTGTTGGGCGAATTCAGCTGATTTGAATTGATTTGAGATTTTCATTTTGACTTTCAGATTTCTCACATCCCTTTCCAAACTGTTATTATCGGGAGGTACTTTCAGTTTGGATATTCCGGTCATACTGTGCCAGTAAAAACAGATAGAATTTCGATTTTTGAATCAGCGTTTAATGATGTCCATTTTTTTAATGCTTGTCTGAGATGTTTATACCAAATACAAACAATATATAATCCAATAAATGAATGGTATAATGCCGATGCAATAGCTGTTTAGTCCAATTCATATGGGACTTCCGAACGAGTTCGGAATGCTTTCGATATAACCCGAAAAAGCGTTTCCATTCAGTAAAACCCCTGAAAATAGTTCTGGCAAATTGCTGTTGTTTTTTTTACCCTCCCAAAGATTATCTTTGCCATTAAAAATCTGAAAATACTCAATAAAAATTGCAAAACTTATGATGAACAGATTTTTTTGCAACCTTAAATATCAGGAATATAAACAATTAAATAGAAATAAAATGGCAGGAAGAACATTTGCAGAGAAGATTTTTGATGCCGAAAAGGGCAGTATTGTGTTTAGAAAGCCCCACATCATTCTCACCCACGACAATACCTCGAGCATTTACAGCACCTTTAAGAAAATGAACGGGGAAAAAGTTTTCGACCCCAATCAGCAGGTTATCGTTTTAGACCACAACGCTCCACCAACCAATGCCAAATTAGCCAACGACTATCAGAAAATCAGAGAGATAGTTAACGAGCAGGGAATCAGCAAATTTCATGATGCAGGAAAAGGAATCTGCCATCAGATTATGTCGGAATATGCTCAACCCCAGATGATTATTGTGGGTAGCGACAGCCACACCTGCACCGCTGGAGCCTTCAATGCCTTCGCAGCTGGTATTGACCGTACCGAGGCAGCCGGCCTTTGGAAACAGGGCGAAACCTGGTTCCGCGTTCCCGAATCCATCAAAATAACCCTCAACGGGAAATTGCCCGAAGGTGTTTATGCCAAGGATTTATCGCTGTGGATTATTGGTATGATTGGCAGCAGTGGCGCCGATTATATGAGCATTGAATATCATGGAGAAGGGGTTAAAACCCTCAATATCTCTCAACGGATGACCATCACCAACCTGGCATCGGAAATGGGAGCTAAAAATGCCGTTTTCCCCTCGGACGAAGTGCTCGACGCGTATTATGGAGAACATAAAGAAGGCATTTGGGCCGATGACGATGCCATTTATGCCAGCGAAATCACCATCAATCTCAACGAGTTGTTTCCTGTGGTGGCCGTTCCCCATCAGGTGGATAATGTAAAAGCGCTGAGCGAAGTGGTTGGAACCAAAATTCAGCAAGCCATGGTGGGAACTTGCACCAACGGGCGCTACGAAGATTTGGAACAAGTGGCCGAAGTGCTCAAAGGCAAAAAACTCCCCTTAGGTTTCCAGATGCTGATTGTTCCCGCCTCGCAAAAAATCTATCTGGAAGCCATGCGCAACGGACTTATCGAGATATTTATGGAATCGGGTGCCCATGTGTTGGCTTCTTCCTGCGGACCATGTCTGGGAACAGGTCAAGGCATTCCAGCCGACGGAGTGAATGTGATTTCCACCGCCAACCGCAATTTCAAGGGCCGCATGGGAAACAAGGAATCCAACGTATATCTGGCATCCCCGGCCATTGTGGCTCATTCGGCGCTTGCTGGCGAAATTGTTGACCCCAGAGTTCATAAAACCAACGATAAATTTCCATTTACCCTGGACAAATCCGACACCGTTTTTATTCCCGAAGGCGAAGACCGCTATGTGGCTGGAATCTGGAATTATGCCGACGCCGATAACCTGAATACCGATCAAATGTTTGCCGGAAAGCACACCTACAATATCAACAGCTCCGAGGCTGAAAAGATAATGCCTTACCTTTTCGAAGATTTCGACATGACCTTTAAAGACCGTGTGAAACAGGGCGACGTGATTATTGCAGGTGCCAATTTTGGCTGCGGAAGTTCCAGAGAACATCCTGCTGTGGGATTGAGCTATGCGGGAGTTAAAGCCGTAATCGCCAAATCGGTAAACAGAATTTTCTATCGCTCGGCAGTAAATCAGGGTCTCCCCATTATTCTCCTTCCCGAAGTGGTTGATGCTTACAAACATGGCGATGTGGTAGATGTAAATATGGAAGCAGGTGTAGTTAAAGTGTGTGAAAAAGAATTCCGGTTTGCCCCCCTACCCGACAAACTCATGAAGATTTTTGAAGCCAAAGGCTTGGTGAATTATATTAAGGAAATGGCTTAACAGCCGATAAAAACCATTCAACCACCGGTTATTGTTTTTTAACCGGTGGTTTTTTTTTGCAAATCAAAAAGAATTAATTTAGCAGAAAAAAAATAATGGATCACAAGACCATCATTCGTTTGCAGGACGTTGACATTTATCAGGGCGATAGCCTTATCTTAAAAAGTGTTGATTATCAACTTAATAAAAATACTTTCAACTATCTTATTGGTGAAACCGGAAGCGGAAAAAGCAGTCTTTTACGATCCTTATATGCCGATATTCCCATAAAAACCGGCAGCGCCATGGTTGCAGGCTTCGACCTGATTGACATAAAAAGCAAGGATGTTCCGTTTTTACGTAGAAAATTGGGCATTGTGTTTCAGGATTTCCAATTATTGAACGACCGCAATGTGGCCGAAAATCTCATTTTTGTGATGAAAGCAACCGGCTGGAAAGATAAAATCCTGATGAAAGACACAGTGGCCGAGCTTTTGAGCAAGACCGGACTCAAGAATAAAAGCGAAAAAATGCCCTATCAACTTTCGGGGGGAGAGCAGCAACGCCTTGGAATTGCCCGTGCCTTGGTCAACAATCCGTTGGTTATTTTGGCCGACGAGCCCACCGGAAATCTGGATCCTATTTCGTCGCAGGAGGTTATGGAATTGCTTTTTGCCATTTCGCGCGAAGACAGAGCAGTGGTGATGGCCACCCACGATTACTCGCTGTTTAACAAATACGATGCGCCTAAGTTTCAATGTGCCGATGGTGAGTTGATGAGTGTTGATTAGTGGGTTTTGGCCACGCAATTCACTGTATCAACACCCAGCAAAGCTTGACGAAATCCAGTATTCTGTATTTTAAACCCATCCCACAACCCATTATTCCCCCCAAAAAAATAAAACATTTTTTAGCTTGGCTATCAAAAACCTGTTGGTTTTATGGTGAAATTTTTGAGTGTTTAATAAAGATGTTCAACTGATAGGATAAATCTGGCTAATCCGGCAGCGTTTTTAATTATACCGAATTCGGTGTAATTAAAATGAACTTAGGGTTTTCTTCGCACATACCAAAGATTTCGATTGTTTTCTCATTTCTTAACCATTTTTAAATGAGAGCCAAATCCTTCTCAATCTTTTAAACCATTAGTTAATTAGACGTGAGGAACCTTCAAAGTCCTGCTTATTGGCAGATGACCTTTTTAAATTGTTTCTATAAATTGTTTTGCTGTCATTGTTGGCAACTTTGAGCCTTTAAAATCCTTTAGATTTCTTGTAACAATCAATTCCTGCTCGTTTTCAATGGCTGTAAAATATTGAAGCCCATCTTCAAAATCAGTAAAAGTATCGTCATCTAATGCCAATCCGATTATTTTATCATCTAAGGGCAATACCCGCAAAATTAATCTAAGTTTTCTTAAAATCGATTTTGCCTTAGCCGCATCCATTTGCCTTAGCAATGCATAACTGGTATTTGCAATGGTTAAAGATGAAACTGTGATTTCTATCTGTTTTCTGTCGGCAAGTGAAAATAATTCTGCCGCTTCCTCAAAAAAGGGCTCTCTGCGCGATAGCAAATCAATCACGATATTTGTGTCGATGAATAGCTTTCTCATTGATACTTTTCTTCTAAAAAATCGCGATAATCTTTTTTATAATCAAAGTCGGAGGGCAAATCAATCACCCCGCTCAAACTCTCAACAAGGGGTGTAATCGAAATTTTTTTCTCGTCAACTTTTTGTCTTGTAATGCTTTCAAGATAAGATTCAATCATTTTCGACAGGCTAATCTTATGGCTTCGGGCATAATCTTTAGCTCTTTCAATCACGTGATCATTTAGTCTCAATGTTAATTTAGTTTCCATAATTAAAACTTTGTTACGTGCAAATTTAGAAAACATATACGTCAAAAGCAAGTTTTTGTTTAGCCTGCTTATGACGTAAGACTGTTTTAGGGGTTTAAATTATTGATTTACAGCACCAAAGCTTTCATTTGAGAGTTCAAATTTTGTGTTTTTTAGAGAAAAGATTTAAGTACCGCCATAGCGACCTGCTTTTGCTTGTAATCCAATGGCATTGGTTCGTTCGGCGAATTCTTTTACACTGATTTTGAAATTATTAAGTCCTGATTTACTTTTAATTATGGCGAATTCGCCATAATTAAAAGAAGGATTATTTACTTGCTTTTAAACCAATCAAATTTGATAGATTTAAAAGGGTTCGATTTCAACTCCTTTAATTCTCTTGGTCATATCCCCCAAAAATAAAGCATTTTGAGTCCGGTTAGCCTAAAACTGATGGTTTTATGGTGAAATTTTTGGGTGGGTTTTTGGCGTCCGTAGGGGAGATTAAATAACTCAAATGATCGCATTTACCAGTATACCAGTGACAGATGGGGTAAAGAGACTATTAGTCATCTTCCAACATTCACTTTTTTCTTTAATCATAGACTTTACATGCAAATTTAAGATTTTAGCTTAATCAACATACTTCTTACATTTTGTGCAGTACCATTTACAAATATCCTTTCCTTCCCTATCTACCCCTACAGGGACTTTTTTAACTGTTCCATACTCATTTTGATGAGGACAACTGCTTCCCCTACTACCACAACTACTAATAATTAAAACTGATGCCACAAATAATAACAGAATCTTTTTCATTTTTTGTTTTTTTTACGTTTTAAATCAAATTCATAAAAGAAAGCCATATTAATGCTTATTTTTTGAATGTCAAAGTTAGATTGAATTCTAGAAAAAATTTGTCCTTTTTTCTTTAACCAACCTGTGATTCAGAATACTGTCCTCTAATATTTGCGAGGAAGAATTTACCACAAGAACTTGCTGCTTTCATTTCATAGAAAACACTTTCTGGGACATCAAAATATTGCCAAATTGCGCCACTATTAAATTCTACTTCTAAAGTTGAAATCTCAAAACCAAAGCTTCTAATCATTGTTGATTCTACATAATCTCTTTCCATATTCTAAATTTTTTGTTGTCTAATTCTTGTTACAACTAATTTATAGTTTTCTTCATCTTCTGGATGTGATTCAAGCCATTTCTCAACCAATTTAGGATCATCACTTGTCGGCCTTGGAATATTTAATTTTATTCTAACCCTTGAAGGAATCTTTATTGCTTCTCCAACGATTATAGCTTCTCCAGTTCTTAAGGACGGCAACAAGTCAATTAAACTATTTAAATTATCGGGAGCGGAATTTTTCACAATTGATTGGTCACCAGAATTTGTTAGTCGCAATGCGATAAATGTTCCAACTTGTGCTAATATGGTCTCAGAAATTTCAGACGGTCTTTGTGAAATAACTAATGCTCCTAATCCAAATTTTCGTCCTTCTTTAAAGACTTTTTCAACTGCGTCATTAGAATAACTATTATTGTCGCTTTTATTTAAGTAATTATGCGCTTCCTCATAAGCGAGTAGTAAAGGTCTGTTTTTGCCAGTATATGATTCGTGTCGCCCCCAAAACATACTATCATAAATAAAACGAGTTATGAGTCCAACTGTAATATCCAATACTTCAAACGGAACGCCACTTAAATCAAGAATTGCAAGTTTCTTGTCACTTCCAATCCATTCATTTAATAAATTATGCAAATCTTTTGGGGAATTGGCATCTTTATAATCACCAGGATTAAATAGAAAATCAAATCTCGAATCTCTCAATCTTGATAATATTTTCTTTTCGTATGAGTAATATTCTTGATGCTTAGATTTATGAGGCGGATTGTTATTTAATTGATATGGTGTAAATTGTGCTGGTGTTAATGTTTCGCAATCACCATTACTTATTTCAACCGCTGAAGTTTTTGTTTGGTCATCCTTATTTGAAAGATTAAATGTTGCATTTAACCACCAATTCATTTCATGCCATAATTTCCTAGCACTAAAAGGAATTGGTGAATCCGCTGTGACAAAATTAGGATTTACGACTCCTGCTTTTAGCGAACAATTTTCCTTTTTAAAATTTGTTACTAATTCACGGAATAACCTATAATCAGGTTTTTGGTCATCAGTTGGTTTTGCGCCTACAAGAAAATAAGCCAATTCATCAAAACTCATCAACCAAAAAGGAATAAATAAAGGATTTGCTACCTCATTTATTTTAAAAACTTTGGCATCAGGGAATGCGCTTGGATATTCCCCGTGTGGATCAACCAAAATCACTCTTGAACCTTGATAATCATCTAAAATCGCCTTCAAAATACTTACTGTGGTATTTGACTTGCCACTTCCTGTCGAGCCTAAAATTGCACAATGTCTTAAAACAAGTTTATGCAAATCTGCATAAACACTCAGATTCTCAGATGATGAATGTTTGCCGATTTCAATTGACCCTGAATCTTTCTTACCATAAATATCAAAAAGGTCTTTCTCAATTACTATGTGGACTTCATCATTGATCGTTGGATAGGTTCCAATCCCTTTTTCAAAATCATCTTCACCAATTTTTTCACCAACAAGTTGAACCGTAAGAAAACGTGAACCAAAAGTATATCTCAAGTTCGTTTCATCAGCTTTGCTCGGAGTGTTACTTACGGATGATACAATTCCATAAATTGTAATATTGCCAATAGGAATTTTTATAAAAGTCCCTATTTGACCAATTTTGTAAAGTCGTCCATTTATAATTGGCGCAGCAGATGGAATATCATTTGAAACTTCAACTTCAATAGTTCCAGAATCAACACGTATAATGTGTCCTAAATATGTAATTTCAGTTTTCATTTTACGATTGATTCAATTGCGTCCTTTTTACCTGAATTTGTGATAAAGAAATTTACAAGTTCATTAAAATCTCCAAGTTTAAATTTATTGTCTGCTGTATTCCAGTATGAATCAGGCTTTTCATTTGGTTTTAAATCTGAAGACAAATATTCCCATTCACCTAGATTCCCGTTAATAATAGCTTTTGTAGGACCAAAAACATTTAGATTCATATAAGAAGATGTTTGTTTATGAAGGTTTTCAACTTCCGAATCCTGAAAGAAAAATACTAAAGCTGTAAGTCTATTGTTTTGCCTTAAACAATTAAAAATAATCTCATTAATGTGTTGGTCGGAAAAGGAGTAGCCAGTAAAAACGAATAACAGTTCACCACTTAATAAGTAGTTTTTAAGTCTGTCAAAATAGGCTATAAATGGTTGCTTCTTCGATGAGTCATATTTCTCTTTTGATGGATATATAACTAGCTCATTTTCTTCATCCTTAATATTTTCAATTTTGCCAATACGAATGATTTGTTGAGCTTTTGTTTTTGGGTCTTCTTTCCAAAACCAACTTAGAGAACCGTGTATCTTCCATAATCTGATCCAGTTTTGGGTTAAATCATTTTTGGATACAAATTGATCAATACTTTCTTGCCAGAAAAATGGCTCATATGAACCAACAAAACCATCGAAATATGGGATTTGACTTGCTTCTAAAGACTTCTCAATGATCAAATCGTAATTTGTAGTAAATATTTCTTTTGAGAAGTCCCTGTTTAAAAGGCTTAACCAAGCAAAGAATTTTTTTGTCTTGTCTATGTCCGCAAGTGATTCTTTCTCAGCAATGATGCCGTATATGATCGTACATACTTCTTTGTCAAGTAGTTTTGCATTTGCACCACTAACACCTTGATATTCTTTTGCTGTTTCGCCAGTTAATTCTCTAATCCTACGAATCTGATTTAAAATTTCTTCGATATTCACTTTTCGTGCAGTGACGATTGTTTCCAAATCTGTTTTTACATGTTTAAAGTTAGCCAAATAGTCTCCTGTTAATTTGTTTTCAATTTCGGTTGTCAATTGTTCTACATTCGGAATATTTAAAGCACAAGATGTCCCAGCCCCAAAAAAGAATCCTATATTTTTTGAATACGACAAATGAGTTTTTAATTCTCTAACTTCTCTGATTACATTTATTTTGTCCATTGTCGTTTATAATTAATTTTTAATTTTATTATTCTGTGGTAGGTAGAAACGTCACTTTTTATAGGGTCACACCTAACACTCCTAATACCCTCAATTTTGCATTATCCAATATATTATTCAGTTTATCCAATTCCATATCCCATTTGGCAACAATTTTTTTTGTTTGATAAAAAATATTAGAAAATTCATCAGGCATAGGTAACAAATTGGCATTAGGATGTTTAGATGGCTAATATAAAAAAAATAGTTTTAGGTATATGCCATTAAAGCAAAATAAATTGGAATATTTTTGGAAAGCAATGTGAATCGGAGTTTTATCACTTCTTCGTTATTTCTAAAAACTCAGTATGTTCTTTGACCAAAGTTAAAAAATGAGTTTTTACCTTTTCCGGTGCATTTTCAAGTTCGTATACCGACAAATCTGAATAAACACAAATGATTTTTAGTTGGTTTAGAAATATACGGCGGAGTGTTTAGAAGCGATAAGTCTATTTTCAAAGTTTCTTCACCATTATCACTCCAAAAAAATAATTTCCCGGGCAAATAATTTTGAACATAAATCCGCAAAACCTACAATATCCGTAGCCTCTAATCTTGCTTCTGTTCCTTCTGAAATTTTAATGATAATGCTAAAAAGAATACCAAAAACAAAGCGCTGGCGGCAATAATAAAAACATATTTGAAGGAATGGCTGGATGCCAAAGAACCTAAAATAAAGCCATATAAAGCGGCACCGATCAGCTGACCAGAGCTGGTAAAAATGGTGAGCATCCCCTGAGTTATGGCTCTGTCCTCTGGTTTGGTGGCATTTAGCATGATATATCGCAATGAGCTCCCTGCCAAAATAGACAATCCCAAACCTATAAAAACCCCACTGGTATAAAATAATGATAACTGATTGTTGCTGAGATTGATAATGCCAAAGCCAATAAAACTTAATAATATTCCTAAAATCAAAATGGGTTTAACCCCAAATTTATCGATGAGCTTTCCAAAGACAGGAGCTCCTATGGCTGTGGCTATAACAAAAGGAACCAACATAAAACTGGCGGTTGAAGTAGAAACAGAAAAGGTTTGAACCGAGTATTTAGGTATAAAAACAAAACAAGCCTGCATCAATCCGGTGACCATGGCAATGATCCCTGTGATGACAATGGTTGGGTTTCTAAAATAGCTGAATTTAATAATGGGGTTGGGGTTGCGTCTTTCGCTGATGACCAATAGAATTCCCGAAACCACTGCAACCATGACGGCCAGAAATAGCCATTTTTGATCAATGCCACCAGATTCCTGAAGTTTTATATTATTGATGCTAAAAGCAAAACCTGCCAATAATAAACCTAAAAATATAATTCCTTTCCAGTCTATTTTAAAATGATCGGAGATGGCATGATTGGGGAGTCTTTTTGCACTGAAGTAAACCAACACCGCTGAAATAGGCAAATTGATGATGAATAGGCTGTTCCAGGAAAAATAGTTTAAGAAAATACCCGCTATAAAAGGCCCTATGATAAAAGCTATACCAAATACGGCTCCCAATAATCCCAACATTTGACCCCTTTTTTCCTTGGGATATAAATCGCCAATAACGGCAGAAGCCACCGGAAAGATACCACTTGCGCCAAAACCCTGAATAGCCCGTCCGACAATTAAATAGGGATAGGAACTGGTTAACGAGACAATTAAAGAGCCAAAAGCAAAGACTAGCAGGGAAATGATATAAATTTTTCTTCTGCCATAAATATCTGATAATCTGGCAAATAACGAAATACCAACAAGATTAAAAAGCACATAAATAGAAAAAATCCAGCTCGAATACTGACTGTTGATTTTCAAGGCTTTTTCTATTGATGGGATTGCGGGGCCTACAATCGAAATATCTAATGCCCCCATTAATACCCCAACAAATAAAATGGGCATTATGCCTTTTTGTGTTTTATTTTCCACAAGATTTTTTTTACAAAATTTCCTGCAATAATAGGGTTTTGTTAGTTTAGTTTTTTTTGATAGTAGGCTATTTTAATGATTTTTAGTTGCTTGGAAAATATACTGCAGAGTATTTAGAAACGCTGAGACTATTTTCAAAGTTTCTTCACCATTATCACTCCAAAAAATAATTTCCCGGTCAAATAATTTTGAACATAAATCTACAAAACCTACAATACCCTTAGGTTCTAATCTTGCTTCTGTTCCTTCTGAAATTTTAATGGTAATGCCTAACTCCAAGCCAATTTCACCCCAATTGCGTATATTTCCACTTTGGCCTATGTGCTCCTGAAATCAAGTTATTGTGAATTAGGTAGTTCGGCTTAAATTGAAGGCTTATGCTTTTCATGGTAGGGCATTTAGCATCGAAAAATTGATATTTTTTAAACTTCTTTCACTTTGGGCTTCTAAATTTTTATCAAATCGACTGGTTTCTGCATAGCAAATGGAATTTTAACCGGCCAGGCTGAAATTCTCTGGTTTGGTTTTCAAATTTCATTACCTTAGTATCCGCAAAAAAATCCGAGCTATGACCGAAGCTTTTCTCTACTATCTGTGGCGCTATCAACTGCTTCAAAATCCGCTGCATACGGTGGATGGTGAAGAAATTACCATTATAAAAACCGGTCAACTGAACTCCGACTCTGGCCCCGATTTTTTTAATGCCACCATTAAAATGGGCGAAACTATTTGGGTGGGGAATGTGGAGATTCATGTGAAATCGTCGGATTGGGAAAAGCATGGGCATCAGCACAATGGGGCTTATAATAATTCTATTACTCTCGCTCTTTGCTTTTTTGTTTTAATGCTTTTATTTTTTTGCTTGCTAGCTCAATGCTTGCAATAAACTGTTTTTCTACCTCCGATAGCTCATCGGCAGTTTTGCTTTTGTAGTTTTCATATTCTGCCAATGCTTTACGCTGCGCAAGATCAGACGAAATTTTTCCCGCGTTAGTCAACACATCTTGTCTGCTCATTTTTATAAATCCATCTAATATTTCAACCCAATCTTTCATATACATTGGCCTGCTTTGCATTGCATTTACTTCTGCAATATCCAGATATGCCGAAACCAGTCGATTTAAAACGGACAATTCTTCTTCGGCAAGGTAATTTTTAGCAACACCAATATCATGTTTTGTTGGTTTCTTACCTTTAAATGCCGTTAAGCCCATGAATGGCAACTGAGCATTGGCTCTTTGAAAAATAATTTCAGCTGCTGTATGACCGTGTGCTGCCCAATGCAATTTGTTTTGAACTGTTTGAAAAAACAGTTGAGTAATACTTGCCCGTGGGTCGTAGTCAAGACTTGTGGCATAAATTTCAAGCACTTTTCGATAAAAAACCTTTTCTGACGACCGAATATCCCGAATACGATTCAGCAACTCATCAAAGTAACCACCGCCTTGCTTCAGCAAATCGTCGTTCATAGTGAAGCCTTTAATCAGATATTCCCTTAAGCGGTTGGTTGCCCAAATGCGAAACTGCGTACCCCGAAGCGATTTTACTCTGTAACCTACTGATATTATTACATCCAGGTTGTAGTGGCTTATTTCATAGCTTTTACCATCGGTAGCAGTTGTTCGGAATTTCCGAACAACTGAATCTTCTTCTAGCTCACCATCTTCAAAAATGTGCTTGATATGTTCGCTTATGTTTGATTTTGAAGACTTAAACAATTCCACCATATCTGCCTGTGTCAGCCATACGGTTTCATTCTCTAAACGAACCTGAATTTTTAACTGCCCGTCCTCTGATTGATAAAGTAAGATTTCGCTACTCATATGTTAATTTAGAAATTTATTTTTACAATTTTGAAGATTTTTGTTCATTGTTTTTAAATACCCTTCAAAAATTGTTGTAAGTTCTTCAACTTCTTTTAATTGAGCTTATGATATATAAACTGGAATTTAAAGTTTCGAAGTTAACAGCAGTTATTACTTCTAATTTCCGATTTTTGAATTCATACTTTTCATGATTTCATTATATAACAAGTTCTTAAATATGTTTCAAAATTACATTTTTTAAGTCGCAAGTCTATCTGATTTCCATAATTTTTGTCAAGGAGTTTTCAATGGTTGCGGCATAGGCTTGGGCAGGTCAGCAAGAAAACAGCTCTATTGCAAGCTGAAGCAGCGGTTAGTGTGTTGATGCTGCAAATACACTGGTTTAGAATATTTCCATATATCACAATCCCAACAACATCAAGCATAATTAAACAATTTTCGCAGCTATTCCAGTCCCATTTCCCATTGAGTAATATTTTAATACTGATAAAAAAATATTTAGAAACAATGCGACAATAGCTAATAATTTGGCATTGGGGTGTTTAGGTAGCTAATATAAAAAAAATAGTTTTAGGTATATGCCATTAAAGCAAAATAAATTTGACCATTTTTAGAGAGCAATGTGAATCTTGGTTTTATCGTTTGGAATGATGGAAACATTGTGGCTGGTGAGCTTGTGGCTTTCAAAATTATTAAAATTGAAATTTTTGGGGTGTTTGTTTTTCAAAAATCTTTACCTTCGATTTCGTAAAAATCTATTGACCATGACCGAAGCTTTTCTCTACTATCTGTGGCGCTATCAACTGCTTCAAAATCCGCTGCATACGGTGGATGGTGAAGAAATTACCATTATAAAAACCGGTCAACTGAACTCCGACTCTGGCCCCGATTTTTTTAATGCCACCATTAAAATGGGCGAAACTATTTGGGTGGGGAATGTGGAGATTCATGTGAAATCGTCGGATTGGGAAAAGCATGGGCATCAGCACAATGGGGCCTATAATAACACCATTTTGCATGTGGTTTTTGAGTGCGATAAGGATTGCTATACCCAAAACGGGGTTATGCTCCGTTGCCTAGAGCTTAAAGACCATTTCAACTCTCAGATTTACTATAAATATGAGTATTTGCTCCACAATAAAAACTGGATTCCCTGCGCCAATAACCTGAGCGAAATATCTGATTTTGAGTGGAAAAACTGGCTGGAACGGTTGGCCATTGAGCGGTTGGAAAACAAGTCGGAATTTGTTGACGAGTTGCTGAAAAGCACCACCAACGATTGGGAAAAGGCTTTCTTTATCAGCATTGCCGGCTATTTCGGGCAGAAGATTAACAAGCTGCCGTTTCAGATTCTTGCCCGAAGCATCGATTTAAATATTATTGCCCGCCATAAAGGCCAACTTATACAAATTGAAGCGCTGCTGTTTGGTCAGGCCGGGCTGCTCGATGTTGAAACCGGGGATATTTATCATTCTCAACTGAAGAAAGAATACGAGTTCCTGAGCAAGAAATACAAATTGGTGTCCATGCCGGCTCATCTGTGGAAATATATGCGGCTTCGTCCGGCGGCATTTCCCGATGTTAGAATTTCGCAACTAGCTCATTTGCTGAATAAAACAGATTTTTTGTTTAGCAAAATGCTCGAAACAGAATCGCTGGAGCAAATGAACCAATTGTTCTCGGCCACGGCTTCAGAGTTTTGGGATTCGCATTATCGTTTCGATGTTCCATCGCCCCTAAAGCCCAAAAAACTTGGCGAAAACTCCCGCGAAGGCATACTGATTAACTCGGTGATTCCGTTTCTGTTTGTGTATGGACGGCATAAGGGGGAGCCAAAATTTGAAGAACGGGCGCTTGAGTTTTTGAGTAAAACAGCCCCTGAGGAAAATCAGATTTCGAAACGTTTCGGAGAGTTGGGTTTCACGGCTCAAAGTGCTTTGGAGTCGCAGGCCATGCTGGAGCTTAAGAATAATTACTGCGAGTTTAAGAAATGCCTTGACTGCAAAATTGGAATGACTTTGCTGAATAAGTTGGAGAAGCGTTAGAATTGGTTGTTTGCAGGTAGATGGGGGTTTCTTTTTTTGCTGTTTCAGCCCTTCAGGCTGATGAAATAATTCGGTTGTTTTTCTGTGATGTTTCAGCCCTTCAGGCTGATTGGGAAAAAAGATTTCTCACTCGCCTCACAAGTTCGGCTCTTTCGAAATGGGGCCTGCCAAATTGCGCAGCCAAACTGGTGGAGGAGAAATCTCTCTTAACAAAGATGAGATTGCTCTGTCGTAATACTGGACATTCACGGGGTCACCTGGAGTGTCCCCGTGAATTTTATCACAATGTTTTGGCGCGGTTCCAATAAACATCCATCTCGGCAAGGGTCATATCGGCGATGTTTTTGCCTTCTTTTTTGCTTTCGCTCTCGAGGTATTTGAAGCGTTTTATAAATTTCTTGTTGGTGCGTTCCAAAGCATCTTCGGGGTTGATATCGAGAAAGCGGGCATAGTTGACGAGCGAGAAAAGCAAATCGCCAAATTCGGCTTCCATTTTATCCTTATCGCGGGTTTGCTCTACCTCCACATGAAACTCTTCGAGCTCTTCCTGCACTTTCTCCCAAACTTGTTCGGGGCGTTCCCAGTCGAAACCCACTCCCCTAACCTTCTCCTGAATGCGATAGGCCTTTACCATGGCTGGCAACGAAAGGGGAACGCCATCGAGTACCGATTCGCGGCCCTCCTTGAGCTTGAGTTTTTCCCAGTTTTGTTTCACAGTTTCGGCATCGTTGGCCTCCACATCGCTGTAAATATGCGGATGGCGGTAAATGAGCTTCTCGCTGATGCTATTCAGAACATCGGCCATGTCGAAATCGTTGGTTTCGCTTCCAATTTTGGCGTAAAAAACCATATGCAACATCAAATCGCCCAGCTCTTTCTTAATTTCCTGCATGTCTTTATCGAGAATGGCATCGGAAAGCTCGTAGACTTCTTCGATGGTTAGGTATCGCAAACTTTCGAGAGTTTGCTTGCGATCCCAGGGACATCCGGTTCGCAAATCGTCCATAATGGTTAGCAGTCGTTCGAAGGCTTTGAGTTTTTCTTGCATGTGAAGTTTTTTTTTGCAAAAGTACTTTTTTTAGGCCAAAGCAATAGTCAAAACCCCACTTCGTTTAATGAAAGATTGAGCCTGCAAAACGCTAATTTTTGTTTCTTTGCAAACTATTTTAAACGATGATAATTAAACTCCGATTTTTTATTGTAATCCTTTGCCTGCTCTGGGCTGTGAAGCTTCAGGCGCAATCGGCTTATTCCAAATCGTCGGTGCAATCGTTTAAACACAAGACTTTCCGGAGCAATATTCAGGTGGAACCTCGGCTGTATTATGGGTTCATCATTAACCACCACACCGAGTTGGAGCCTTTCAATGCCCATGTTCCGGCCTTTGAGCTCACGCTGGTAAAAGACACCTACGGCAGGAAATACTGGGAGCGAATCCACAACTATCCCTATGTGGGTATTAGCTTATTTTTCAGCACTTTGGCCAATCATCCGGCGGTGGGACAAGCCTTTGCAGTTTATCCTTTCATCACTTTTCCGGTGCTTCGAACCGAAAAATCGTTTATCGGGTTCAGGTTGGGGCTGGGATTAAGTTATCTCACCAAAACCTTCGATCCGCTGGATAACTATAAAAATATTGCCATTGGCTCGCATGTGAATGTGGCTGTGAATCTGATGGGCGAATATCGCTGGCAAATCAACTCGTCGACAGCGCTGAGCACCGGTTTCAGCCTTATCCATTTCAGCAACGGAAGCACCGCCACCCCCAACTACGGGCTCAATTTGCCTATGGTTTCTGTGGCTTTGAGTAAACGAATCAGCAAGCCCAACGAGAAAATTCTTTTAAGAAAACCATCCATTCCGCCGTTTAGTTACAAAGACAATAAAATATTCATTTTCAATTTTATGGGCGGATATGCCACCAAGAACATGGGCAATGTTTTTGGCGAGCGCTACAATGTGGTGATGGCCTCGGTGAATGTGTTGAAGTATTTCAACGAAATCAGTGCCATTGGATTATCCTTCGATTTTAGTCACGATGGAAGCCACAAAGCCATGCTGGAGAGGCTTGGCATTATGAACCCCAGTTTTATGACTGTGATGCGACCCGGCATTGCCCCCACCTACGAAATGCGCATATCACATGTGGTGATGGGTTTTGGAGTAGGTTTTTACTGGGGAGGAAAAGAAAAGTCGGAGGGCGATATTTATGAGCAACTGACGTTGAAATATTTGGTTTATAGAGATATCTTTGCTTCGGTAACTCTGAGAGTCCATGGCGCCCGCGCGGCTTTTGTATCCTGGGGTTTGGGCTACCGTTTGCAGTATGACTGGGGAAAACAACAATAAAATGAAAGCTTTGCGAAATAACCGACTTTGGAATATCCTCTGGATTTTGATTGTTTTCCTTACGGGAAGCTGCCAGAAAACCGATCCGGGCGACTGCTTTACCAGTACGGGAGCCGATATTACCGAATCCAGGGGAGCGCAGAAATTCAAAACCATTGTGCTCAACGACAACGTGAATCTGGTGCTCACTCAGGGCGATCACTATGATGTGTCGATTCGCGGGGGAAAAAACCTGCTGAAGAAAGTCGAGACACGGATAGAAGACGAAAAACTCACCATAGAAAACAACAATACCTGCAATTGGGTGAGAAGTTTCGACCGTGAAATTACGGTTTATGCCACCGTAGATTCTCTGGAACATATAGAATACCGCGGGAGTGGGGATATTTCGTCCACCAACGCCATTACCGGCGATTCGCTGCTTTTGTCGGTGTGGGAAGGAGCAGGAAAAGTAGATATGGAAGTAGATATGCACCGCAGCTATATCTCGTTTCATATTGGCACCGCCGATATTTACTATAAAGGCTATACGCACCTGAGTTATATTTCTACCACGAGTTTTGGGCCTGTTCATGCAGAAAATATGTTCAGCACCTTCACTTTTATTGGTTGCGGAGGCTCAAACAACTGCTATATCTGGGTTGATTATACACTGGGTGCCACCATATCATCCATTGGAAATATCTATTATAAGGGAAATCCATCCATTACTTTGGATAATCCGGGCCAGGGACAACTGATTAAAATGGAATAACAATGAATTGGATAAAACGAAATACTGTCATTCTTGCGTTTGGTTTTATTGGAATCATGGTCATTTTTTCCAGCTCCAATGTGAAATGGGGAAAAGACAAGTGGAAAAGTCTGATTTGCTGGGATGCCAAAGGCTATTATGCCTATTTGCCTGCCGTGTTCATTTACAACGACTTATCTTTTCAGTTCTACGATTCCATGGATATGAAAAAGTATTATAATCCGGATTTGGAATACAATTACAGAACCATCAGCAACGGAAAAACAATTAATAAATACTACTCGGGAACGGCGGTGGCACAGTTGCCATTTTTTCTTGCAGCACATATTTTAAGCGGACCATTGGGTTACGACAGCGATGGGTATTCAAAGATTTATGTGGTTTTTATCAATCTTGCGGCAGTGTTCTATTTATTGCTGGGGTTGTTCTATTTATATAAATTACTGATTCTCTATGGTTTTCAGAAGAACCAAATCAGCTTTGTATTGTTGGTTTTGGTCTTTGGCACCCATTTGTTCTATTATACCGCCTTTGAGCCTGGAATGTCACATGTGTACTCGTTTGCCTTTGTCAACTTGTTTTTCTATTCGGCCAGGAAATTCTTTTTGAATCCCCAAAAGAAAGATTTGCTATTGATGGCCTTTTCGATTGGTCTTGTGGTACTCATTAGGCCGGTGAATGGACTTCTGATTTTTTCGCTCCCATTTCTGGCGGGAAACCGGCAAAATTTAAAACCAGCTCTTGACTTTCTGTGGTCAGTAAAATGGAATTATTTGCCGTTGGCTTTTCTGGTCAGTTTATCGGTTATGACGATACAACCCATTATTTATCAGATACAAACAGGCAATTTCTTTGTTTATTCCTATACCAACGAAGGATTTAATTTTGCTGATCCGCACATGCTCGATATTCTCTTCAGCTATAAAAAGGGCTTGTTTCTCTACACTCCAATCCTATTTTTATCGCTTTGGGGGTTTGGGAGTTTTTACAAGTACGAAAAGGCCGGGAGCATAGGTTTGGCAGGTTTTCTAATCATTTTAACCTATGTTTTTTCAAGTTGGTGGAATTGGTGGTATGGAGGAAGTTTTTCCGGACGCGTTTATGTGGAGTTTCTGGGGGTTTTTGCCTTGCTGCTGGCCTTTGCCCTTTCCAGTATCAACTCCAAGAAAGCTAAAACCGCATTTGTCGTGGTGTTGGTGGTGCTCAGTCTTTTCAATCAAAAGCAAACGTATCTCTACCGCAATGCCTTTATCCACTGGGAAAACATGACCCGGGAAAAATTTGTGGAAGCCCTTTATCATCCTGTGGAAGAATTGTGGACGAAGTAGATTAATATTGATTTTTTATGTTTATGAGCTGCCCTTTCAGGGCGAAAAAATATATTGTTCGTTTTAGCCCGAGACGTTGCCTCGGGCTAAAATTCAATAAGGCTTTCAGCCTTTTGTATTAATGATGCCACAAAATATTAATTTAAATCAACAACAAGATTTCGGTCTATTTGCTTAAGACGCCACGAAGTGGCAATTCAATTCAACATAAGGCATCGCCTGTTGTAAAATGCCAGAGCAAACGAAACGCCCTGAAAGGGCAGGTAAAATCAGTTCGATGTCACAACTATAAGTCTTTCAACATACTAATGAAATAATTTTTTTATCTCAATATTTTAAAATTTGTATTTTTACTAAAATTGTGCGCCACGAAGTGGCAATTCAATACAACAACAGGCAGCGCCTGTTGTAAAATGCCAGAGCAACAGTAACGCCCTGAAAGGGCAAGTAAAATATATATCATGTCACAGTCATTATCAAAATTATTTGTTCATATAGTTTTTCACATCAAATACAATTCATGCACCATTCGCAAACAAGAAAGAGAACATCTCTATGCCTATATGGGAAGCATTATAAAAGACAATGGTTCTATTCCTATTATCATTAATGGGGTTGAAAATCATGTTCATATTCTTTGTGTGATGTCAAAAAATATCGCTTTAATGAAATTGGTTGAAGAAATTAAAAGGCACAGCAGCAGATGGATTAAAACGCTGGATCCATATTACACCAAATTTGCATGGCAAGGTGGTTATGGTGGTTTTTCAGTTAGCGCATCGTTGCACGATAAAACCAAAAAATACATTGAAAATCAAGAACAGCATCACGCAAAGATGAATTTTCAGCAAGAGTATTTATTGTTTTTGAAGGAATATGGAATAGAATATGATAGTGAATATTTATGGAAAGATTAAGCTGCCCTTTCAGGGCGAATTAATACACTATTCTTTTAGCCCAAGGCGTTGCCTCGGGCTAAAATTCAATAAGGCTTTCAGCCTTTTT
>CAXYYJ010000012.1:0-95100 GCA_964293475.1 uncultured Draconibacterium sp. | reverse complement strand
CTGAATACATCGAAATTGGGGGTTAACCATCCTAAGAATCGTGATTCTGTTCCTTCGGGAAGCACTGTAATCTGGTGATCGTACATGCCCAGAAAACCGTTGGGTTCTATCTGAGTCCCAGTCAATGCATTACCACTGATGAATCTTTTCTCAGAACCTGAAACATGGTCTTTTAGAATATCGTTGATACAAACTCCGTAATGAGTTTTAATGTAGCGGGGTTTGGTGACTTCGGAGCCTGTGATGGCAACTACTTTTTCTCCAATTAGCTTTCCTGTGCTGAACAAGTTACCGATGGTTACTACATCCTGCACGTTGACTACCCAAACAATTTCTCCCTTATTTATAGGATAGATGGCAGCTATTTGCGGGCCCACCATTCCCGAAGGATATTTTCCCCTAAAAAAGTTAACCTGCACATTCTGACTGTTCAATAGAACCTTGGTTTTGGATAAATCCGCATGAAGGTTTAAATGAACTTTGCCTGTTGTCAGCTTTGCGAGGGCGTCTAATCCGGTTTGAAAAGCTTCTCCTTTTCCGTGGAGAACAAAATCGTAGTCAGGGCCGAGTGGTCCATTATCGAAACCCGAAATAAAAATAGCTTTGGGCTTATCGGTTGGATTGGCAATGACAGAATAGGGGCGTTGCTTGATTAAAGTCCAGAGACCACTTTGGAGTAGTTTCTCAGTTATAGCCGACTTGTCAAGCTTGGTTGGGTTTGATGAGCCAAAATTAATGGACTCATTCTTTTTATCATTCTCAATGATAATTTCAAGAAGCTTACGTTTGGCTCCTCTTTTGACTTCAGATACAACTCCGCTCACGGGCGAGGTAAAAATCAAATCATGACGGTTTTTATCATGAAACAAAGGGGTTCCAGCCTTCACAGGATCGCCTTCGTTGACTAAAATTTTAGGAAAACAGCCTGTAAAATCGGTAGGTTTTACAGCCACATGCTTTGCCTGAACTTCAGTTAATGTTTTTTCAGCCTCACCAACCAGCTTAATATCAAGCCCTTTTTTAATGGTAGTAATTGTTGACATAAATTATGATTGGCTGATTGTTATAAATTAAACAGTAATTTAAATGCAAAAATAAAAATTCAATCCATTAAACTTTGATAAAAATCAAATTTGTTTGTAATCTAAATAATTGTTGGGGTTGAATATTGGCAATGAATTAGTTATTTTTTTCTCATCTGCATTCGGCGTGTTAATAAAACATCTGAAATTCAGGTGATTTGGTTCAGGCTTATGATTGAAGCTAATGATCCGATTAACGCAATTTCCTTATGAAGACAATGAGCAATTTTTTACCGAATTCGAATATTTGAACCAAAATGTATCTTTCTAAAAATGAGTATTTTATCAATAAATATTTTGACTATAACTTGCTTTTACTTTACCATCCCCGATGTGCGTATCAATCCGATGGCGGAATATAAAATAAGCAGGGCAAGTCCAGCGAGAAGATGGGGTTGGTTTAGTCGTGAATGAAAAAATGCTGTGCATAATATAACAGAAAACCACGCTAGCAGCGCATATAGCAGTATAAATCTTTTATTCTGAAAAACAGATATTTGCCAATATGTAAGTCAAAAATACGTTGAATGTGAAAAATATACGAAAGACCAATTCCTTAAAAAATAGAATACCAATCAGCAATAACTATGTTCTATTAAGTAACCCAAAATCCTGAAGTTTTCTCCCCATTACATCATCCGCTGCAAGTTTCAGAAAATCATCCTGCAACCCCAAAACCCTAAGTGTGCTAAAATAAGCCGCCATAGAAACACTGCCATTTCCTTTTTCAATTTTATTAAGCGTACTTCTGTCATAACCTGCCCGCTCGCTCACCTGAATGGTTGTTAACTTACGACGTTTTCGGGCCAGCTTAATATTCTCGCCAACCTGTTCCAAAATTTTTTGGTGTTTCGGAAATAAAATCTGTTTCTTAGTGCTCATGAAAATATGTTGTATATTATCCGCAAAAATAACATATTTGTTGATAATAACCTACATTTTGTTTTTACGAAATTTAAATTCCAATACACACAGACTTCTCAAAGCATAAAATTTTGTGCAAAATTTAGGGTTATAAATTCAATCTCTAAAATGAACCGGAAAAATCTGACAAGCCTTTCCCTAAAACTTTCATTTTTGGCAAACTTCAACCCCTTTTAATCATCCCCGATGTGCGTATCAATCCAATGGCGGAATATAAAATAAGCAGGGCAAGTCCCAGCGAGAAAATGGGGTCGATATAGTCCTGAAGGAAAAAATGTTGTGGCAATAGATAATAGAAAACCACACTCAACACCGCGAAAAGCGCTGTAAACGTCTTAATTCTGAACAACGACCATTGGCCTTCCATGAGCGGAGAAAAAGCTTCGCGACTGATTTTCAGATTTTTATGCCATTGATATCCATTTACAAAAATAGCCACCGCGTTGCCAATTAAGCCCACCATGCTGGCATAAAACTCCAGCTGCTTGGGCAAAAACATGCGTTTGATGGCAATAAACATAACCACCAAAAACGACAAAAGAAAAACAACAATCACAATGCGGGAATCTTTAATCTCGTTTCTGAGCTGATTGTCGGGGTTGCGAAAGGAGCTGCGGGTGGTTTGCATGCTCAGATAAACCGATAGACTTTGAGCTCCTCCAATAAGCATTTGAGCAATCAGAGTGATGGAGTTGGACATGATGCTGATAAAAACAAAAGGAAACCAGGTGCCAAATATGATAAAAAAGTTGATAACCAATGCTTTCTTCTTTCGCTGGGCCAAATCCTGACTGTAAGACTTCATTCCTTGAAAAATTAAATTTGGGCTTTCTCGCGGGCCAAATGGCGAACAGAAATAATAACCTCGTCGAATTTTTGAGAAAGATGCAATGCCAGCTCCTCGGCTGAATAAACCGACCGATGTTGACCGCCGGTACACCCAAAACTCACCATCAAATTTGTGAAACCGCGACTCAGATATTTCTCAACCGACTGATCCACAAGGGCGAATATATGATTCAGAAACTCATGTACTTCGGGCTCATTCTCTAAGTAGGCTATCACAGGCTCGTCCATTCCTGTCAGACTTTTATACTCGTCGAACCGCCCCGGATTGGGCAAAGCACGGCAATCGAACACAAAACCGCCTCCGTTGCCGGAGCTGTCCACAGGAATTTGCCCCTGGATGTAGGAAAAACTATAAACCTGAATTTTAAGCATAGTTGGAATTATTGGTCAAATTTATCCTTTATTTTAACTAACCCTTCCAAAAGGTGCATAAAATAAGGAATTTTAAGATTTTCAATTCCTTGCTCCAAATGGGTTTCCAGATTGATTAAGGCGGGTTTAATGCTGGCTTTGAAATAGGGTTTTCCTTCAATGAGTCCCCTAAATCCATAAGCTCCAAGGGTTTGAACAATTCTTATCAAAACCATTTGATTGAATTCGTTTTGAAACCGGGTTTTCTCATAACCCAAACTCTGGTTCACAAGGTTGAAATAGTAGTTTGACAAGTGATTTTTTACTTCGTTAGGCATTTGAGCCGAAGCCTGATAAAGCAAGCTGACCAAATCGTATAAAACAGGGCCTCTCCTACCCCCCTGAAAATCGATAAACCAAACTTTGTTGTCGTGAAGCTGAATATTGCGTGCCTGAAAATCGCGGAACATAAAGGTTGTTTGCTCTCCAACACTTAAATTATCGGCGAGCCAACGAAAATCGTCTTCGAGTTTTTGCTCGTCAAACTCCAGCCCGGAAACTTTAAGGAAATAGTATTTAAAATAGTTCAAATCCCACAAAATCGATTGTTTGTCGAAGGATTCGCGGGGATAGCACCTTGTAAAATCCAGCTGGTTTGTTTGTGTTTGCATCTGATGCAATTGCTGAAGGCTGTTTTCGTAGAGCTGAATACTTTTTTCGTTAAAACCAATTTCCTGAACTTGCTGCAGAAGATTATTATCGCCCAAATCCTGCTGAAAATATACGGTTCGGTCGGTTGAAATATGCCTGACTTCAGGGATATTTAAATCTTGTTTACCATAGAAATCGGCCAAATAGAAAAAAGCTTCGTTTTCGCGCAAATCGGAACTGTAACAAGCAATAAACGATTGGCCTTCAGCTATTACTCTAAAATACTTCCGGTTTGAGCCCGATCCCGTATTCAATGCCTGCCAATGGGCGGTTTGATGCGGTTTCCAGCTTTCAAATTCTGATACCAAAAGTGCTAATACTTCATTGTGATTCATGAGTCAAAGATAGAAGTTTTGGTTGAATCTGAACATGAGCCACAGGAGAATCAATTTGCACATCAAGCAAAATAAAAATGTTAAAAAGGAATTATTATGAACATATGTTCATTATATTTGCATCGCAATACCGAAATATTTAAAAAAGTCAAAAGTCAACAATGCATGAATTATGATAGCGCTGTTTAAAAAAGTAATAGGTTTTTATGTGGATGGCTTCAGGGGAATGACGGTGGGAAAACGGCTGTGGTTGATAATTTTCATCAAGCTATTTATCATGTTTGCCATTCTTAAGCTTTTCTTTTTCAACGATTTTCTGGGGTCGAAATTCGACAATAATCAGGAAAAAAGCGATTATGTCATTGAGCAATTAACAAATCCAAAACACTAAAATATGGAACAATTTGATTACACACTAATTGATTGGTCCCGGGCGCAATTTGCTCTCACAGCCATGTATCACTGGCTGTTTGTTCCGCTCACCCTGGGTATCACTTTCATGATTGCCATCATGGAAACCATTTATGTGCGCACCGGCAACGAGGAATGGAAAAAAATCACCAAGTTCTGGATGACCCTTTTCGGCATTAATTTCGCCATTGGAGTGGCCACCGGAATCATTCTGGAATTTGAATTTGGAACCAATTGGTCGAACTATAGTTGGTTTGTGGGCGACATCTTCGGAGCTCCATTAGCCATTGAAGGTATCATGGCTTTCTTTATGGAATCGACTTTTATTGCCATCATGTTTTTTGGCTGGAACAAAGTCAGCAAGGGATTTCACCTCACAGCCACCTGGCTCACCGCCATTGGCAGCAATTTGTCGGCGCTGTGGATTTTGGTTGCCAACGGATGGATGCAACATCCTGTGGGCATGCAATTTAATCCCGATACAGCCCGCAACGAAATGGTGAATTTCTGGGAAGTACTTTTCAGTCCCAATGCCATAAACAAATTTCTTCATACCATTTTCTCCTCCTATATTCTGGCATCGGTATTTGTGGTAGGCATCAGTGCCTGGTATCTGCTTAAAAACCGCGAAGTGATATTTGCCAAAAAAAGCATGATGGTGGCTGGCATTTTCGGTCTCATATTCAGCATTCTCACCATCATGAGTGGCGATGAAAGTGCCCGCGAAATGGCCAAATCGCAGCCCATGAAGTTTGCTGCTATGGAAGGCTTGTATTACGGAACTACCCACGCACCATTGGTTGCAGCGGGAGTTTTAACCCAGGATAAAACGGCCATGGAACATAAAAAGCAGGACTTTGTTTTCAATGTGGAAATCCCCAGCATGTTGAGCTATATGGCCTTTTTAGATGCCAATGCTTTTGTACCCGGTATTCACGATTTGGTTCATGGAAATGCTGAAAGGGGAATTATTAGCTACGACGAAAAAATTAGCCGCGGTAAAATTGCCCGACAGGCATTAACCGACTATAAATTAGCTAAAAAGGAAGGAAATCAGGAACAAATAGCTTTATTGGGAGCCAAATTTGAAGACAGGAATTTTCTCGATAACTATTTTGCCTACTTCGGTTACAGCTATTTCGACAATCCCCACGACATAATCCCCAATGTGCCCATCAGCTTTTATAGCTTCCATATCATGGTGGCTTTGGGTGGACATTTTTTGGTGCTTTTTGCGGTCATACTTTTCTTTCTCTACAAAGAGAAACTTCAAAAAATGCGCTGGCTACTTTGGGTTGCCCTCTGGACCATGCCGCTGGCCTATTTGGCATCGGAAAGCGGATGGGTTATTGCCGAAATGGGCCGTCAGCCCTGGGTGATTCAGGATTTAATGCCCACCATGACCGCCATTTCCAATATCGATAGCACCGCAGTAATGATAACCTTTGGCCTTTTCTTAGTAACCTTTACTGCACTGCTCATTGCCGAAATAAAAATTATGACCAAGCAAATCAAGTTAGGACCAAATCAGGGAGGACATTAATATGTTTGAAAGTTTAGATATTACCGTTTTACAGCATTACTGGTTTGCCATTAATGCTCTTTTGGGGGCTTTGCTTGTATTCCTGCTCTTTGTGCAGGGCGGACAGACGCTCATAGGTACCATTGGAAAAACCGAATCGGAAAAAACAATGCTGGTGAATACCTTAGGTCGAAAATGGGAGTTTACTTTTACCACGCTCGTCACCTTTGGCGGAGCATTCTTCGCATCATTCCCCCTCTTCTACTCCACCAGCTTTGGCGGAGCTTACTGGGTCTGGATGATTATCCTTTTTGCCTTCATAGTTCAGGCAGTTTCTTATGAATATCGGTCGAAACCAAACAATTTTCTGGGGAAAAAGGTGTTCAACGGATTTCTGCTATTCAATGGAATCATAGCTCCTGTTTTTCTTGGAACAGCGGTGGCCACCTTTTTCACAGGCTCTCCATTTCATATTAACGACCTGAATCAGTCATTCTGGGATTCGCCATTTCGCGGATTGGAGTTGGCGCTAACACTCACAGACTACAACACCTATATCAACCTGAGCTTAGGATTGGCGGTTTTCTTTTTAAGCCGCGTTCTGGCACTTCTCTACTTCATGAATTCTATTGACCATGTGCTCATTAAGGAGCGTTCGCACAAAGCCATACTAAAAAATGCAATCCCATTTTTGGTATTCTTCCTTTTCTTCCTGATTAATATTCTGGTGAAGGATGGATTTGCAGTTAACCAACAAGGAATTATCGCCATGGAACCCTTTAAATACCTGCACAATTTATTACAAATGCCTGTAATTCTGATTTTGTTATTGCTGGGGATAGTGTTTGTTGTTTTGGGAATTGGGAGAGCACTTTTTGTTGAAAAATGTGCCACCAAAGCCATTTGGTCAGTGGGAATCGGAACCGTAGTAACCGTGTTTTCGCTCTTTCTGATGGCAGGTTTTAATCATACAGCCTATTATCCATCGAGCACCGATTTGCAATCGTCGCTCACTATTTTCAATAGTTCGAGCAGCAAATACACCCTGGTGGCCATGAGCTATGTTTCGTTGATGGTTCCGTTCGTGCTGGCTTATATCTGGTATGCCTGGAGTTCCATCAACAAGAAAAAAATTGACCAGAACGAAATGGATAACGAAAGTCATGTTTATTAAATCGAAAAACTATGTACATTAAAGAAATAATCATGCTTATCAGCTGGCCCATAAGCATTTATGTGAGCTATCTGATCATCAGCTGGGCCATTCGGAAATTCGACAACCAACTGAATAAAACAGAATAAAAGAAACCATTCATTTTCATTTGATTGACCCAAAGTCAATTTGCAGGCGGCTCCTTTTCTTAGGAGTCGCTTTTTTTTACCTCCCAAATTCATTTTCTTCCCCCGAAAAATAGCATTCTCAGCTTTTGAGCACAAATAATTGTAAATTTGGGGGAAAGACAATCCAAATAAAACAACGCTAAATCATCAAATTATGAGACATCTTTTACTACCCAAAATTTTTCTGTTAACGATGATGCTTTTCAGCATTTCTTCAATGACAATTGCACAGGATTGGCCCACCGACGGGGGAAACAACATGAACAATGGTCTTACAAGTATCACGGGTCCGCAAAGCTATCAGGTGGAATGGACTCAAAACAGCTCGTTCAACTCAGTGTTCGGAAATTCGGTTTTTGTGGCAGGCGACCGTTTTATCACTGCACGAACCCTTTTCTCCCCCATTTATTTTGGAGTGATAGAATGCAGGCGTGTTTCGGATGGAGAGCTCTTGTGGGAGTTTCAACCCAATAGCGCCGCTAAAATGTATGCCGTTGGTTTTGACGAAAATGCAGCCTATGCCCACGACTATACCACCAATATACTCTATGCTCTCGATCCGATTACCGGTGATGAAAAATGGCAATTCCCCATCACCATGTTCGGTGGAAATACGGGTTTGGTTTTTGCCTGCAATGGCGATCCCATTATGACAAACTATAGGCTCGATCGTAGAAATGGCGATGTGGTCTGGAACAATAATTACCCAACTCCCATTGGCCCCGACGCAGGTTATGCCATGAGTAAAAGCACCCTCTATCATTATACAGGCTACATCAACTACCCCAAAGAAGTCATTGCCATAGATCCAAATACGGGCGATATAAAATACAAAACAGGTAGCCTGCCTGGCGATGGTGACCAGGAATTGCCCGTTACGCTTGGCCCAGACAACAGGGTTTATATGACCCGCGATGGGGGCAGTTTTTGGGCATTCCACGACGATGGCGATACTTTGGTACCACTTTTCAACTCCGCCTATGCCTTTACCTGGCATGTGGCCATTGACCATGACGATAACATTGTGGGTTTCTTCAACAATCATCTGTATCGCATGGACCATGAAACAGGGGACATTATCGATGAATCGCCTGTGGAAATAGTATCCACAGCCCCACGAATCACCATTGATGGCAGCGGAAGAGTTTTTGTGAACAACTACGAAGCCGGCGCCGGAAAAATGTATTGCCTTTCACCCTCTCTTCTAGAGATAATATGGCAAACCAACATACCCTATGGCTACTATTGCGACCCCAATCTAACCAAAGATGGCCGTATGATTCTCACCCAAAGCGGAAGTCAGATTCGGGCATTGCTCTCGCCTGAACAACTGTCAACTTTGGCTCCTGTGGCTGGCTTTTACACCTGGACCCGCGATATCCACCGAAACAATACCGTCGATTTTTTCGACAACTCGTCCTACCAGCCCATAAGCTGGGAATGGACTTTCGAAGGCGGATATCCCCAAACTTCCACCCAACAAAACCCCACAGGAATTCAATACGTGCAATCGGGCGAATTTGAAGTAACGCTCAAAGTTACCAATGCGCTTGGCGTAGATTCCATTACAAAGCAATGTTATATCAATGTCGACGAAATTGTTGATATTGAAAACATTAGTCTCTCTCAAAGTTTGCTGATTTCACCCAATCCTGTGAAGGATTATGTAGTCCTCACCCTCCCCAATTCGGAAGTGAATTGGAATCTTGTTTCCATTTACAATTCCCTTGGACAAATTTTCTACGAAAGAATTATTGTCAACGAAACTGAGATTGGTATCGACCTGAATTCATGGCCATCTGGGATTTATTTTGTGGAGATAAAATCAGATAATCAATCATTTACAAATAAGCTTATTAAAAACTAATTCTAAAAAACAACCATGCACAAACTCCTGAAATACCTGATTATTCTGCCTGTTCTCCTATACTTTTTCATGGAAAGCTCCTGCGACAAAAAGAGCGATGAGACTGAACCTGTTATCGAGGACACAACATCCTATTATCCTCAGTATGGAACCCCTTTGGAAAGTCTGCCAGCCACCGAAGATTTGGTGGTTTACGAAGTAAATCTAAGGGCTTTCAGTACCACTGGAGATATTCAGGGGGTTATTGCGAAATTAGATCATATTCAAAGCCTTGGAGTGAATGTGATTTGGCTCATGCCCATTCATCCCATTGGTCAGGTGAACTCGGTCAACTCTCCCTACTCGGTGAAAGATTATAAGGCGGTGAGCAGCGAATATGGTTCGCTGGAAGATTTACGCGAGCTCACCACCAAAGCCCACGAAAGGGGCATGACTGTTATGCTCGATTGGGTGGCCAACCACACATCCTGGGACAACAGCTGGATTTCGAACAAAAGCTGGTATACTCAGGATGGATCGGGAAATATTATTCACCCTGCCGGCACCAATTGGCAAGATGTGGCCGACCTGAATTTCAGCAATACCGACATGCGAAAAGCCATGATAGATGCCATGGAATACTGGGTGATGCAAGCCAATGTGGATGGTTTCCGCTGTGATTATGCCGATGGAGTACCAAAGGATTTCTGGACCGAAGCGATAACTCATCTTCGGAGCCTCCCAAATCGTCAGGTTGTTATGCTGGCCGAAGGAAGCCGTAGCGACCATTTTACGGCGGGTTTCGATATGAGCTACGCCTGGAATTTCTACGACAAACTACGACAAATCTACACAGGAACTTCTGCTACGGAGCTGTTTGCCACACATACATCGGAATATCGCTATGTACCTGAAGGTAAGCATCGTATGCGCTATACCACCAACCACGACCAATCGGCCTGGGAAAACACCCCCATGGTATTTTTCAACGGAAAAGCTGGTGCTTTGGCTGCCTCAGTTACCGCCATTTTTATGGAAGGGGTTCCGCTCATTTATACGGGTCAGGAAGTTGGACAACTCAACACGGTTCCGTTTTTTACCAATTCGCCCATCAATTGGAGCCAAAACCCCGATATGCTTGCGGAGTATCAATCGCTCATGAATATTTATACCACTGAGAATGCAGCCCGCAAAGGCATCACCACCGACTTTTCAACCTCCGATGTGGTTTGCTTTGGAAAAACTAAGGACACGGAGCAACTTTTGGTGATGGTAAATATTCGTAATTCAACCAAAGAGTTTTCTGTTCCGGCTGAGCTTCAGCAAAAAAGCTGGAAAAACCTGTTAACTCAGGGTTCTGTCACCTTAAATTCTACTCAATCTCTTGAAGCCTATGATTATCTGATTTTAAAAGTTGATTGACAAAACCGCTGAAAATTGTTCGAATTAATGAATAATTATTCAGCCTGACTATTTGATTATTCACTTTATAATTTAAATTTGCTTTGGCATCAATCACCAATCGATGTTGTTATAACAGACAATTATTTCTAAAGTATTTGACTTCATTTTCCTTAACCAACCTTTTTTAGGGGGAAAAGTGGCGCAGATGACCACTTTATAAAAACTGCCCTTATTCCGGATTGAGGAAAAAATCCGGAGGCGAGTCTGAAAAGCCAAACGAGTAGGACAATTTAAAATCAAGAAAATGAAAAAAAATTTAGCTGAGTTTTTTGGTACCTTTTGGTTAGTTCTTGGAGGCTGCGGTAGCGCTGTTCTGGCCGCTGGTTTCCCCGAAGTTGGTATTGGACTGGTAGGGGTTTCCTTAGCCTTTGGATTAACAGTTTTAACAATCGCCTATTCTCTGGGTCATATTTCGGGGGCTCATCTGAACCCCGCAGTTACCGTAGGATTGTGGGCTGGTGGCCGTGTAAAAGCAGGAGATATTTTACCCTACGTAATTTCGCAGATTCTTGGAGCCATTGCTGCTGCTGCTGTTCTGTTTGTTATTGCCACCGGAAACGGAAGCGATATTGGTGGATTCGCTGCCAATGGATATGGTGAACATTCTCCCGGTGGGTACAGTCTTGTGGCTGCCATTGTTACTGAGTTTGTCATGACTTTCATGTTCCTTATCATTATTCTGGGTGCCACCGACGATAAAGCTCCCAAAGGCTTTGCAGGAATCGCCATAGGTTTGGCTTTAACCCTTATTCACCTCATCAGCATTCCTGTGACCAATACTTCCGTGAACCCCGCGCGAAGCATTAGTCAGGCATTATTTGTGGGTGATTGGGCATTGGCTCAACTTTGGTTGTTCATCGTAGTGCCTATTGCTGGCGCCATTGCTGCCGGTTGGGTGTACAATTACATGAGGAAATAAAAATCAAATCCATCCATCCAGCCCGTTAAAGCCACGAATTACTGGTTTTGACGGGCTTTCTCTTTAATATTCACCCCACGTTTCTATTATTAAAGGACAAAAATAAGCCCATTGACTATTAAATCACTAATATAATCTGGCTATTTAAGTTACTTAAAAACAGACAAAACCATATAAGTAGCAAACCCAACCATTTTTATATTCCTAAATTACAATACTTTATATTTTTAATATTGATTGTTTATAAATAATACAATTTTATTAACAGTTCTTGATTTATTTTAGGTATTCTGGTATTTTTACACCTATTTAACCTAAATAAGAATTTTAACAATTTCAATATTATCAAAATGAGTACATCGAGACGTGATTTTTTAAAAATGTCGGCAGCTGCAAGTGTTGCAATGGCTGTTGGCATAACAGTGCCCACTGCGGTAAAGGCCATGGCACAGGATGCTGAAAGTGGCTGGAGATGGGATAAGGCTGTTTGCCGTTTTTGCGGAACAGGTTGTGGCATTATGGTGGCCACAAAAAACGATAAGATAGTAGCTGTTAAGGGTGACCCTGCTGCTCCAGTAAACAGGGGGCTCAATTGTATCAAAGGCTATTTCAACGCCAAGATTATGTATGGCGAAGACCGCTTACAACAACCCCTGCTTCGTGTTGACGACTTGGGGAATTTTAGCAAAACCGGTAAATTTAAACCTGTAAGCTGGAAACGCGCGTTTGATGAAATGGAAAAACACATTAAAAAATCGTTGAAAGAGCTCGGTCCATCTGGAATTGGAGTTTTTGGATCTGGTCAGTATACCGTGCAGGAAGGCTATGCGGCAGTTAAACTGATTAAAGGCGGATTCCGTTCTAATAATCTCGACCCCAACGCCCGCCATTGTATGGCATCGGCTGTGGCCGCATTCATTCAGACTTTTGGTATCGATGAACCTTCCGGCTGCTACGACGATATTGAACTCACCGACACTGTAGTTAGCTGGGGAGCCAATATGTCCGAAATGCATCCCATTCTGTGGAGCCGAGTTTCCGACCGTAAACTATCCAATCCCGATCGGGTGCGTTTGATTAACCTCACTACCTTTACAAATAGGACATCTGACATAGCCGATATTGAAATTGTTTTCAAACCTCAGACCGATTTAGCAATTTGGAATTATCTGGCGCGTGAGATTGTGGTAAATCATCCTGAATCTATCGACCAGGAATTTATCGATAAACATATTATTTTCACTGCCGGACCGGTTGACACAGGTTATGGAATGCGCAAAGCAGGTCACCCCAAATATTCAGCAAAGGAATCTGTTATCAACGAAAAAGAATCGGCCAAAGTTCTCTCCGAGGCAGAAGGCGTTACTCTGGCCTATTTGGGTCTTAAAGCTGGCGATGTATTAGAAATGAAAAATGCCGCCACCCCCGACAAGCACTGGAAAATAGAATTTGAAGATTTCAAGAAAGCAGTGGAACCTTATACCCTCGATTTTGTGGCCAATTTAGCCAAAGGCGATGCCAACGAGTCCATCGACAGCTTCAAAGAGAAACTAGTAGCCATGAAAGACTTATATGTGGATAAAACCCGCAAAGTGGTTTCTTTCTGGACCATGGGAATGAATCAGCATACCCGCGGAACTTGGGTGAACGAGCAAGCCTATATGGTACATTTTCTTTTGGGAAAACAAGCCAAACCGGGCAATGGCGCCTTCAGTCTAACCGGACAACCTTCGGCCTGCGGAACTGCCCGCGAAGTGGGAACTTTCTCTCACCGATTACCTGCCGACATGGTAGTGAACAATCCAAAACACAGGGAATTATCAGAAAATATTTGGAAACTCCCCAAAGACACCCTGAATCCACAGGTTGGAGCCCATTTTATGAAAATCATGCGCGACCTTGAAGACAGCAAGATAAAATTTGCCTGGATTCAAGTGAACAATCCCTTCCAAAATACCGCCAATGCATCCCATTGGATTAAAGCCGCCCGCGAAATGGACAACTTCATTGTATGTAGCGATGGTTATCCTGGCATTTCCGCCAAAGTCTCCGATTTAATTTTGCCATCGGCCATGATTTATGAAAAATGGGGAGCCTACGGCAATGCCGAACGTCGCACCCAGCACTGGCGTCAACAAGTTACTCCGGTTGGCGATGCCATGTCCGACACCTGGCAAATTATTGAGCTTTCCAAAAGATTTAAAATCAGTGAAGTTTGGGGAGCACAACCTATACCAGGTCTCGAAGGTGGACTCCCCGATGTTCTTGCTTCTGCCTACAGTATGGGCTACACTGCCAATACAACCCTCTACGATGTTCTTTTTGCCAACGAGCAAGCCAAATCGTTTGCCTGGCCCGACCCCATTGGCGATGGATTTACCAATAGCGAAGTGGCTGGAGATTCCAGACCCATCAAAGGCTCCTATGACGAAGACTGGAAGGGTTATGGTTTCTTTGTTCAGAAATATTTGTGGGAAGAATATCGCGAGTTTGGTGCCGGACACGCCCACGATTATGCCGATTTCGATACCTATCATAAAGTGCGCGGCTTAAAATGGCCTGTGGTTGATGGAAAAGAAACCCAATGGCGTTTCAATTCCAAATACGACCCCTATGCTACTAAAGCCAATACCGGAGATTTTGCATTCTACGGAAAGGCCTTCAAAAGCCTGCCACAAGGTAATCTGGTTGCTGCCGATGCATCCAAAGGAATGTATGATTTATCAAATAAGGCCAAAATTTTCTTCCGTCCTTATATGGATCCACCAGAAATGCCCGATGCAGAATATCCATTGTGGCTATCCACTGGCCGCGTGCTCGAACACTGGCATAGCGGAACCATGACCATGCGAGTTCCCGAGCTTTACAGAGCTGTCCCCGAAGCCTTATGCTATATGAACCCCATGGATGCAGAGAAAATGCAAATTCAGCAGGGCGATATGGTTTGGGTTGAATCGAGGAGAGGTAAAGTGAAGGCTCATGTGGACACCCGCGGAAGAAATCGTCCACCCGTTGGATTGGTTTATGTTCCCTGGTTCGACGAAAAAGTATTCATCAACAAGGTTTGCTTAGATGCTACTTGTCCCATTTCAAAACAGACTGACTATAAAAAAGCATCGGTAAAAGTCTATAAAGCATAATATTATATCGAAATGAAAACCAATTCGATAAGCAGAAGAGAAAGCCTTTTAAAGATTTTTCAGGGGGCAGGTTTGCTGAGCCTTGGAGGTTTGGTTTGGAGTGCCTTTCTCAACAAAGCCAGTATCAGCCAAATGGTACTGAGGCCTCCTGCAGCAATACCAGAATCGGATTTCCTTGCGGCATGTATCAAGTGTGGGGCATGTATTGAAGCGTGCCCCTACAACACTCTAAAACTGGCCGAACCACAGGAAAATATCCCCATTGGCACGCCCTGGTTTAATCCACGGACAATTCCATGCTATATGTGTGTTGATGTTCCCTGTGTGCCTGTCTGTCCAACCAAAGCTCTGGAATTGGACAAGCTTATTCCTGCCGGAAAGGAAAGCAATCCTGCCAATATGGATGTGAATATGATGGATGTTGGTGTGGCTGTGGTTGATGAAAAATCGTGTATTGCCTTCTGGGGAATACAATGTGATGCCTGTTACCGCGCTTGTCCATTGATAAACGAAGCTCTTTTCCTGAGCTTTGAGCGAAATGAACGTACTGGCAAACATGCTTTCCTTAAACCCACCGTAAATCCCGATATATGCACAGGTTGCGGTAAATGCGAACATGCATGCGTTACAGAAAAAGCGGCCATTTTTGTATTGCCCCGTCAAATTGCGGAAGGAAAAGCTGGAGAATTCTATAAAAAAGGTTGGGAAAATCCCGCTGAAGAATCGCCAACAGAACCCGTGGAAACAAAACCAGATGAACCTGTAAGTAAAGAGCCGGAAATTAAAGGCAAACAAGAGGATCAGGACTACTTAAACAATTGGGAGGAACTGTTAGATGAGTAATTACTTATACAAACACCGGTTTTTAATATTCCGCCGAATCGTTCAGATAGGAATCCTGGTATTATTTTATGGTGCCAATCATTACGGATGGGAAATTCTCACCGGAAATCTGAGCTCGGCCAATTTTATGGATCTGTTTCATTTGAGCGATCCCCATGCCATAATTCAAATTTTATTGACGGGATTTATTGTTGGAATGGATGTGTTGGTGGGTGGACTCATCATTTTAGGATTCTATTCACTCATTGGCGGACGGGCTTTTTGTAGCTGGATTTGTCCCATGAATTTGGTTACCGATTTGGCCTTATGGCTACGGAAAAAATTGCATATCAATGAAGTTCAGTTCAATACACCCATCAAACGAAACATGCGCTACTGGATTATGCTTCTGGGGTTTTTGCTCTCACTCATTGCTGGAATTGCAGCATTCGAATTTGTAAGCCCTGTTTCTATGCTTCACCGAGGATTGATTTTCGGTATGGGCTTCGGTTGGGCTGCCATTTTTGTGGTTTTCCTTTTCGATCTCTTTGTGCTCAAAAACGGCTGGTGTGGCCATATTTGCCCCATCGGTGCTTTTTATTCATTAGTGGGGAAATACCATTGGATAAAAGTTCAACATACTGTGGAAAACTGCACAAACTGCATGGAATGTTTTAAAGTTTGTCCGGAACCACAGGTTTTAAAAATAATTGGAAAAGAAAGTGGCTCTATTAAAAATGCAGAATGCACCAATTGCGGTCGATGCATCGAAGCTTGCCACGATCATGCGTTAAAATTTATTACAAAAGAAAAAATTATCAGGAGGTAAAAATATGAAATCAAAATTTTTTATGACTATGGCAATTCTGGCAATTGTGCTCATTGCCTGCAAAACACAAAAAAAATCGACTGTAGCAGCTATCGAAAGTAAGGAAGCAGAAAAAATAGTTGTTGCTGAACAATCTGACAGTAAACAAATTGAATCAAACTTATATCTCATTGACCAGGCTGAATTAGGGTTAAGAAAAGATGACTTAATAAACGAAGACGATGTATATTTTCCCCCAATTACCTATTCAACCAGCATGCCAGGTACAAATGTTAATATAGATAGGTCATTTGAGAATGCACCGCCTATGATTCCTCATATTGTGGATGCATTTGTTCCAATTACTTCAAGTGCGAATGCTTGTTTAACATGTCATTTGCCAGTTGTAGCTGCTGCTCTTAAAACCACAGCAATGCCTTCTTCACATTTCACGAGCTATCGTCCTGAACTAATTGAAGAAAATGGATTAATAAAAGTAAATGCAGCTGAAGGCCAAGTTATTGCAAAAGACTTAGGCGGAACTTACAGTTTAGCACGCTACAATTGCACTCAATGCCATGTTCCCCAAGCTGTTGCCACAGTATCTGTTGGTAATCAATTCTTGCCTATATTCCGTACTGATGAATCTTCTAAAAAATCGAATCAGCACGAAATAATGGGTGAAGGTGTAAAATAAAGATTTCTCATTTTGCATTCTTCACCTTTCTAAACAATTTCACCCATGAAAAAACACTGGATTCTTTACGTTCTGATATTTGCAAGTTTGATTTTTCCCGCTGAATTAAAGGCAGAAAAACCAGCCTATAAACTCATCTCCAGTGGCTCAGTAACCTGTTTGATCATAGAAAATGACCTTCTCTATGCTGCCAACGATGCCGGCCATATCGATGTGTTCAACTGGAAAACCAAAAGTCGGGTTGAAACCATCAAGATGCCACAGATTTCGGATTTCACCGGTACCAAAGTACCCGCCAAGGTTATCTGCATCGATAAATTGCCAGGTGTTGCAAATGTGGTAGTAGTTTCGCAGGCCAGCAATGGATTTCGCAATGTAAGTATTGCCCATGGTGGGAAAATTGAAACTCTGGTAAGTGCAGAAACAGAAAAGCTTATGGTGAAGAAAGCACTTTTTGTAAGCACTACAGAGATTCTGATGGCCACATTGGCCAATGAACTTATACTTTATAATATGGAATCGAAGAAAATGGTCTACAAGATACAATTAAGCAGCTCTGTTTTTTCCGACTTCGACCTGAACGATGACAAAACCCGGGCTGCTGTTACCGACGAAAGCGGAATCATAAGGATAATAGACTCAAAATCAGGCAATAAAATTAAAGAATACAAAGGAATGAATGTGGACAATATTTACCAGATTCAGTTTAATGGTGGTAAAATCATTGGTGCCGGACAAGATCGGCGTGTTTCTTTATATTCAACCAAACCTGGCGAAAGTGGCTATTATTTAGAATCTAATTTTATTATCTATTGCGTGGGATTGAGCGACGATGGAAGCTTTGGGGCCTATTCTTCCTCCGAAGAAAACGATATTACTGTTTTTAATACCAACACCAAAGACAAAGTCACGGTTCTTTCCGGCCATAAAAGTACCTTAACACAAATTAAATTCACTCAAAACAACTTTATCATTTCAGCCAGCGAAGACCCGGAAATCTTGGTTTGGAAGTGGAAATAAACCTTTAAAATCAACAACTATGAATGTAAGCGGCGTATTGGTTCAAACCAGACCAGAACATATAGAACAGGTAGTAAATCTTTTAAAAGAAATCGAATTCGTTGATTATCACATGCACAACGAACTTGGGAAAATAGTAGTCACCATAGAAGGCGAAAATGTTTCGGAGGAGACTGCGCGCCTGCATTTAATTCAGAAAATTCCCCATGTTCTTGCGGCAGATATGATGTATGCTTTTGCAGAGGACGAGCTGGATGCCGAACGCGACAAATTATCGCAAGGCACGATACTCCCCGACTGGCTCAACAATCCAAATGCAAAGCCCGAAGAAATTCATTATAACGGCGATTTGAAAGCAAAAGGATTCTAATCATCACCTATTTACGACTGCGAATATGTGTGCACGCTGTTGGCTGCTGATGGCAGATAATTAACGCCAAACCAGCATATTAAAAGCACCACAAACGCTAAAGCCAAAACCCATACAGCCTTTTGATTCGATACTGTTTTGTGAATTCTAAGATGAATATAAACCAGATAAACCATCCAGGTGAGCAGCGCCCAGGTTTCTTTTGGATCCCAGGTCCAGTAATGGCCCCAGGCTTCCTTGGCCCACAAGGCACCAAAAAGTAAACCCATGGTTAAAAAAGCAAACCCCAGATACACCAAATTGTCGGCCAGGTCGATATGTACGATGGGCTTTTTCTTCACATAGAAATCGAAAATACCCTTGGCAGAAACCACGCTGCTGGCAGCCAAAAGCGCATAGGAAACTATATAAACCAACACATGCGGAATAAACCAAATGCTTTGCAAGGCAGGCATCAGGGTTTTGTTATAGTTTTCCGGATAGGCCATATTCAGAATCAAGAAAAGCGAAGCCAGACCAAAAGTATACACCAAAAACCAGTTATACTTCCATCGCCAAAAGGTGATTAAACCTACTATCGGGAGGAAAAAGCCATACCACAATCTGGTTTCTCCGAGCGTGCGCATGGGCGGACGCTCGAGCAATATCCACAATCTGGCAATAAAAACGGTAAGAACCAAAATGCCAAGTGCCAGCAAAACCACGCCAACCCAGCTTTTATCCCGTTTTACGTGTGCCGCCAGACCAAGAATCCACAGAACAATGGTTATTCCGGCATATATCGAAAAATCTATCCAAACCATAAAGCTTATGTCTTTAAATCCATATCAATTGTTTTCTCAACTTTTTTTCCATCCAATTGGTCATCCTCTCGGCGGGTTCGGATTCCCTGCCAAAACAGATAAATGGCACCTGCGAGCATCATAAAAATTCCGCCATAAACCAACGGCAACCAGGGATCGCGCACCAGCTCAACAACCGAAGTATCTGACCATTTTCCAAAATCGTTGTTGAAGCTCAATTGATAGAGTTTCCAATCGTCCAATGGATATGGTTTATTCACTTCTAAATTTACGAGGGTATCGAATCCTGATGGTCGATAAATTTCAATGATGGAGAGATAATTTTTGGGCTCGGGCAAAAGCATCACTAAGGAGTAATCGTCGTTGAGTTTTAAGGACTCAAAAGGCCTGTTAAAACTGCCGCAACTAATCCAACCGCTCACAGTATCGCCATTTGCCGAAACAGCACTTAATAAAACCGCCGGGGGCGAGCCCATTTCGTTGTTGAAATAATAGGTGTTTCCTGCTTTGGCGGCCTTGTCCAACTGCTCCACCAAATGAATTCTCCATCCCAGAATTTCGAAATCTGTTTGGTCTTCAAGCAATCGGATATTTTTGCCTTGTTCGTGCAGAAGTTCCCCCGATTTATTGTCCACAATTCCCATTTTCGGAGGATATTCTTCAAGCACAAAGTCGTTGAGCTTCAATGCAAAAGGCATTTCATACTGAATATCACGTTGATATCGGTCGGTTGCAATATTGGTCAGCTGGCCTTTTGTAAGATTCATTTCGAGTCGCTGGAGCTCAAAGCTTCCCAAACTGGCGGCGAAAATAGCCAGCCACAATCCCAAATGGCTCGCCATCACCCCCAAATCCTTCCACCGAAAATGATGAAGTTTATCGATCATCAGCGTTCCTAATGTACTGAGCAAAAATAAATTGGCCAGCAAATAGTACCAACTGTCCGTAACCTGACTCAAAGCCAGAATCTGCCGCCAATCGTCAATATTTGCATCCTGCAGAAACGATCCCATGAGCAAGGCATTCCAGGCAAAAAACCCAATGGATGCAATGGCTGCGGGCACCGATTTTAGGAAAGCCACAAGTTTGGATTTCCTAAAGATAAAATAATTCAGCAAGAGCATGGATATGAAACCTAATCCAAAATAAATATTCAGGGGATAGCCCAATTTGGGCAGCCCGGCCGTTCCATTCGCCTGCTCTAAAGCCAGCCCTACACCAAACAAACTAAAAGCAATCAGGAATCCTTCACTATATGACCATTTTTTTTCCCAAATCATCAAAAAAAATTTAAAACTAAAATAACTAAAAAACAAAAATAGAGATAAACTTCTACATGGATATTAAAAAGGGGGGCCACTGGAAAAAATAGCCCCCCAAATGAAAATGAATGAAAAATGCTAATTGTTATTGTATTTAATGGCCATTTTATCTTGTCTGGCTTTAGCATCTGCATCCCACTGGGGCGCGAGATTCTTTAAAAAAGCCTGTTTTTCTTCTTTCAGTTTTTCCACTGGCAATCCAATAAAAGCCTGAGCTTTTTCTTTGGTGGCAATGTCGGGATAAGGCACTTCGCCTTTATGGCCCAGCTCCATGAGCAATCGTGCCAGCTTAATGCGACCTTCCTGTGCAATATTGATTCCGGTGGCAATCACACGGCTGATTTCGATGGGTGCGTGAAACGATGCTCCATGCGAAGCTGCTGCATAATCCCAGCGCCATTGGGCATGGCGAATGTCCTGAAGTATGTCTTTCATCTGGTCTTCGGTAGCTCCCAAATCCCAGGCGGTTTTGGCTTCCACATGAAGTCTAACACAGAGTTTCTCCAGCTCATCGCGGTTTTGAATGATTTTATCCTGACGGTCGTATACATTTTTCACCAGCTCTTCGGTTTTCTCTTTATGACAAACCATACAGGAATTTTCGATATTGTTCAAGGGAGATTGAATATGATGGTCGGTATATTTCTTGCCACCTTCGGTCATATAAGGCATGTGACAATCGGCGCAACTCACACCGCGTTCGGCATGAATTCCCAGGCTATGAACTTCCCATCCTGGATGCTGTGCCTTCAACATGGGGGCTTTACTCATGGCATGGGTCCAATCGCTGAATTTAATATCGTCGTAATATTTCTCCATCTGCTCCACAGCAATTCCATTGTCCCATGGGAAAGTAAGATAGGCTGAACCCTCAGCACCGGGGCGTTTGGTATCGAAAAAATACTCCACATGGCATTGGGCACAAACCAGCGACCGCATTTCGTTGTGGGTAGCTTTGGTGATGTCTTTTCCCTGACGATCGAAAGCTTCCGCCAAAGCCGGACGAGTGATTTGAAGTTCCATGGTCTCATTGTCGTGACAATCGGCACATCCAATGGGATTCACTATTTCACTTCCCAATCTCGACCATTTTCCTGAGTAGAACTGGGTGACGCCTTCTTCGTTCATCATTCTGGGAACATCGGGCGATTTGCAAGTCCAGCAGGTTGAAGGCATTGGGCCTTCGGTTGCACTTGTAGGGCCTCCAGTTCTGAGTGTGTTTCGGATGTCTTCAATGGCATAGGCATGACCGCGACCCTGATTATAGTCCTTTGAAAAGCCATAACCAGCCCACATAACCACCAACCGGGGATCAACTTCGAGCATATCGATCATGGCATTGCCATTATACTTCGATTTGAAGTCGCCTTCGGCGGTTTTCATATATGACTCATATTCAGCATTATAATTCTTTCCCCAAACTTCATTGCGGGGTTCAAATTTTGCCAATTCTACCTGTGGCTTCGATGTTAACGGAGCTTCGGCCCGGCGTTCGGTGATGGATGATGCCAGAAGTCCAAGAAAAAACACGACTACGATGGTGGCAATAAATATCATCCAATTGACTAAAGGTTTCTGTGTATTCATTTTTTCAACTTTTTCAATTTTTCTTAACTAAATCTTTTATCCATCCCGGAATCGGTGTTTTTGTTTCCGGAATTATGGCATTTGGGGCGGCAGAAAGTGAATTCATTCGTCCATGAGGCACTTCTCTATGGCATTCCCAACATTTGCGTCCTTCGACCCGAAAATGGTCAAACTCCTGTGTAGAACCCAGCAACCTGCTATCGGTAATAAGATTGGTGTGACATCGTACGCAGTTGTTTTGCACCACTTCGGCTCCTTCCTCCTTAATCCTGATAACCTGTGGCTCTTGCCGAAGGGTAAAAATGGTGGCATGACGCATTCCATCTTTGGCCTTGAAAAGATAGGTGTTAAAAGGATGATCGTGGGGAACATGACAATCGTTGCATGATGCATGCTCACGGTGCGAGCTGTGAAACCACGAAACATATTCGTGATTCATCACATGGCAATTGATGCAGGTTTTTGGATCGTCAGACAAATATGAAGCAGCATTGGAAATATAGAATAAATAGGCCGCCAAACCAAAAAGCACGCCGGCCGCCAAAGCAACAGGTAGTCGCCAGGAGGGTGGTGGTAATATGGCTTTAATAATGTTTGACATGGCTGGGGAGTTTATTTGGTTGAGTTATAGAATTCGGGCTTGAAAACAAACATTAAATAAGCCCAGGTTCCGTTTTTGCTATTTTCGGCGGTGGCTGAATAACCCTGAGTAAAAGCAAGGGTTTCTGTGCCAAACATCTCAGAAATGCCCAATTGAACCAACATGTTTTTTTGTGGTGCATAGGTAACTCCAAAGTCAATTTCAAGTCCCAATCCTTTGCTCAGATTGTCAAAATTACTTTCGTTGAAATCGGATTTGGCGGTGGCCTTCACACGGTAAACATCGGTAGCTGCCATGAAATAATGGGGAGTGGCAAAAACCGTCCATTTTTTCATTTTCAGGTTCAGTGTGGCATAAATATCAACCAAACCTACGCTGTTGATATGATTCCCAACATAGAAATAATCCATATGACCGTTGAATTTATGCCCAGTTCCATACAGCGGATTAAACGATTTGATGGTGTTGGGTTCTTCGGTTCTTTGTTTAGCACTTGTTCCTGATAAATATTCAAAACCCGCAATAATGTTCATCTTTTCCGATGCTTTCAGGTTTCCTTCGAGCGCAAAATACAAGGCAGAAATTTTTGTGCTGTCGTTATTTATCTTGCCCATCTGATAGTAAGCCGCAGCAGCCAAATCGACCAGCCCCAGTTTTGGAGTAAATCGAGCACCCACTGTCTGACTAAAAACTGTTTTATACTCCGCAGGAATTCCGGCAACTTCATCGGCAGCTTTTGAAAGTGATTCAACGCCATTGTTCAACACCAAAATGCTCAGTCCGCTTTTACCAAAATCGGTATGAAACCACAGAAACTGCATGGCTTTATAATTGGCCATATCAATATAATCGGTACCAAACAGCACTTCCGATTTCTGGTTGAAAGCCAAACCCACATGAAGCTTGGTTTTGCCCGATTCGTATTTAATAAGACCCAGGTCATGAGCTCTGGCTTGCTGTGCCCAATCCACATTTCCAAAAATGCGGGCATCGTCGTAAACCAATTCCTGACGTCCTAACTTTAAAGAGAATTTTTTGGTGATAAAAAATTCGCCCCAAGCCTGGTGGATAGCAAATTTATTGGCAGCACCCATATCCAATTGAGCCACATCGCCCCACACCCTCACATCCTGAGCGCTGATATAGGCTTTAAAAATTTCGGAGCCGTATAAAGCATTTAAGCGGGTTCTTTGCGAAATGGCAAAGGCAGCCTTAGCATCTTTGGGTGGTAATTTTTTAAACCCTTGACGAAACTCCGCCCTGGGGCGAATATCGCCATCAATTTTTATCTCCTGAGCCCGAATCCAGGGTGCCAAAGCACCCAATAACACTAGAAAAATTAATTTTTTTAATCTCATATTTGCTTGATTTTAATCGTATAAATAAACTAATTAACTGAATTTCAATTATTTCAAATATTATATCTATTCTGGTATTTAAATACTTATTTAACCATAAAAATAGTTGCTTAAAAGACATTTCCAACGAAAAATTAAAAAAAAGTAGAAAAAATTTATTTTTCGGATGAATATTATTGAGCAGAAAGCGCTGTATTATAGGGAAGTAAGCAAATTTACGCATTGGAATACTTAATTAAGTAATTGATTTTCTGAATTTTATTTAAAAAAAATGCTTCTATTCAAAAAATCTTTTTTAACTTAGCATTTACAAAGATTAAACCCCGAACAAAAAAACAATATTCGAATAACCACGCCACTAACCTACTAAAAGCAATTCCCCTTGTTGAACGGAGTATAATGTTTGCATCAATAAATGAAGGAATTAAAAAAGTAACGCACATGAAACCGATTAAAAAGACATTGGGCTTATTGGGTTTAATGCTCAACATGCCTTGTCTGATTGCCCAACAAAGCTCACAAATTTTCCAGCCCGACATTGTCGTAACCTCTTCCATTTTCGACCAGGGTACACCACTAACCGATGGCATCATTATGCTCATAACGGCAGCTCTCTTTCTGGGAGTCTATGCCATAAAGGAATGGTATTGCCGCCGAGTTTCAAATCTAAAAAACACGAAAACAATTAACTCTTCTGGCACAGCTAAACACAGTACTAGTATGGCTCATTGAGTTACCCATGCTTTTATCTTTTATATTTTGGAAGATTTGGATTTAATGGTTTTTTTATTGCCTGAAACAAGTCGCAATAAAATGTTTATTTATAATCTATAATCTTTACAAAATTACCGTGCAATTTTTTTCTCTCAAATAAAAAAAAATCTTAATTTTGGTGGGTTTAACGAAATGTTTGTTATTAAACAGACTCATCCATGCTACAGTAAATGAAGTAAGAGATTCACATTAAATAAATTATATATGGACTTTAAAGATCAAATCAAAATCCTTGGTGATAGAGTAAACAAGCTCAAAGACCAAATCCTGACCGAAGAAGCGACAAAAAATGCATTCATAATGCCATTTTTACAGACCTTGGGTTACGACGTTTTTAATCCAATTGAAGTTGTACCAGAATTTATTGCTGATATTGGCTTGAAGAAAGGTGAGAAAATTGATTACGCCATCTTTTTAGAAGGTAAACCTACAATTTTAATTGAATGTAAGCATTGGGCGCAAAATTTAAGCATCCACGATGGACAGCTTTTGCGATATTTCCATGTATCGAAAGCAAAATTTGGGTTATTAACTAACGGCATAATTTACCGTTTCTATTCAGACCTGGTTGATGCAAATAAAATGGATGAAAAGCCTTTCTTAGAATTCAATATATCTGAAATTAAGGATAACCAAATTGAAGAGCTTAAAAAGTTTCATAAATCATATTTTGATGCTGACAGCATTGTAAATACTGCCAGCGAATTAAAATATATGAACGAACTCAAACAACTCCTCAATCAAGAACTAAATAATCCAACACCGGAATTTGTAAAACACTTTGCAAAACAAGTCTATCCCAGCATTGTAACTGGAAAAGTGCTTGAATTATTTACTAACTTGACAAAAAAATCAATTCAGCAATATATTAGTGATCTTATAACAGAAAGACTTAAAACAGCTTTAACAAAAGAGGATGAAGCAGCGAAAGAGCAAGATAGCAAACAAGTTCCAAGTCCAGAAGTTGAAAGCAAAGTTGAAACAACAGCTGACGAAATTGAAAGTTTTTTAATCGTGAAATCAATTTTAAGACAAAAAGTTGATTTAAAGCGAATTACATATCGAGATGCACAGTCCTACTTCTCAATCATTTTAGACGACAACAACAGAAAGCCAATTTGCCGTATGTATTTAAATGGTAATAAGAAGTTTTTAGTAGTCTTAGACGAGAATAGAAAGGAAGTCAAGCATGAAATAAAAACTCTTGATGATATATATTTATTCTCAGACCTTTTATTCCAAATCGTTGATAATTACGAAAAACCGAAAGAAAAATAAACGTTTTATTGAATTAATTAGCAGCAAAAAACTCAACTTAAAGAAAGTAATTTGGTTTTCTCATTCATATTGGATGGGTAATCTTCTATTTCCTTTATACTATTGCAAGATTATGGAAGCAAAGGTTAATAAGAATTAACGGCAAGTCCCGAAATTTTTTGATTGGCGAATTTTTGGAAAATTTTCAATACCAGTTCTATTGTGCAAAAAAATCCACTCGTCCAAATAAAAATTGGTAAAATAATCTTGCCCAAAATATTCCTGTGAATCAAAAAAATAATGTATTTTTGAATGGCAATAGGCCAAGGCTATCAAGGTTCAGACAAGATAAAATAATCGCCAATACCACTGAAATGAAAAGAATAGTAAAACTCGCAGGCCTGTTAATCTTAGTGCTCGGATTGAATTTTTCGATGGCTCAAACTCCACCTCCACCAAATAATGGTGGTGGCGTTGGCAGTCTTAACCCCGTTGGCGGTGGCGCTCCCATTGGTGGCGGAGTGGTTATTCTTATTGCCATGGGATTGGCCTATGCCTACGCCAAACATTATCTTAAAAAACCTGACTACACCGTAGAAGAAGAATCTTAAAACTGGTATTCTTTACAAAACCCAACTAACTTGCTCATATTATATTATTTCTAGATTTCATTCCTTCTGCTTCACAGAGTATTTCTTCCATTATTCCCCATCATCAACTAAAAGTGGGTTGTTATTTTATGGATTTTTAATTCTCCCTATCTCCTTCATGAGAAAAAAATATCCTTCCTCCTGAGCTAATGTTAAACTATTCCTAAACCGACGAAACTGCCCGTCAATTAACTATTTTTGGTTCACATCTTAAAACACAAAACATGAACAAAAACGTAGGACGTTGCGATAGAGGCATCAGGGTGATTATTGGACTGGCTATTTTAGGCCTGGGTTATTATTTCGAGTGCTGGCTTGGCCTTTTGGGATTCATTCCCATTTTAACCGCTGCCTTCAACTGGTGTCCGTTGTATCTCCCTTTTGGACTGAACACTTGCCGTAGCAAAAAAAATTAATGTGGATGATTCCATAAATAATCAAAGGGGGGTTTTTACTCCCCTTTTTTTATTTCACGTTGTCCTTTTTATAGAAAAAACGATTCCTCATATTTGAGCATGGGCCATTTTGCTATATTTGCTCAAATTGAATTTTATGTCCCACAATTTTGAACTGGAGCTGGCTCAAAACTTCACCGAAAATACCAACCGCAATATCTTTCTCACAGGAAAAGCTGGTACCGGGAAGACCACTTTTCTGCATCACATAAAAGAAAAATCGCTGAAAAGGCTGGTTGTGGTAGCGCCCACAGGTGTGGCTGCCATTAACGCCCGCGGAGTAACCATACATTCTTTCTTCCAATTGCCCTTTGGTCCCATTCTGCCTGGACAGCTATTTTCGAAAAACTCGAAAACAACTCCAAGTTCGGGGGTTTTTCTGAAGATGAGCAAGCGAAAAATAGATATGATTCGCACCATCGACTTGCTTATTATCGACGAAATCAGCATGGTTCGCGCCGATTTGCTGGATGGAATTGACCAGATTCTACGTCATTACAAGAATAAGGATAAGGTTTTTGGCGGAACTCAGGTGCTCATGATTGGCGATTTGCAGCAATTGGCTCCTGTGGTTAAAACCGATGAGTGGGAACTTTTGCGGCCATATTATGCTTCGCCATATTTTTTTGATAGTCAGGCGTTTGCCATTTGTAATCCGGTGAACATTGAGCTCAAGCATATTTACCGTCAAAAGAACGAAGACTTCATCCACATCCTCAATCAGATTCGCAATAATAAACTCGATCAGCCATCGCTCAACAAGCTCAACGAACAATACCAACCCCATTTCTCACCAAAGGAAGAAGATGGCTATATAACCCTCACAACCCACAACAAACGGGCGGCTGACATGAACGACCGTGAGTTGAACAAGCTCCAAACGAAAAGCAAATTTTTCTCAGCTAAGATTGAAGGCGATTTCCCCCCTTTATCCTTCCCAAATTCGGAACAATTAGAGCTAAAAATGGGCGCTCAGGTTATGTTCATTAAAAACGACAGCTCCCCCGAAAAGCGCTATTTCAACGGCAAAATAGGAAAAATCACCAGCTTAACCCACGATTCGGTGATGGTTTCGTGTCCCGGAGAGCCCGAAAATATAGAAGCTGGACAAGAAGAATGGCAAAACATTAAGTATTCCTTAGACAAAAACAACGAAATAGAGGAAGATATCATTGGCACTTTTAAGCAAATTCCGCTTCGGCTGGCCTGGGCCATTACCATTCACAAAAGTCAGGGGCTCACCTTCGACAAAGCCATCATCGATGCGGAGGCTTCTTTTGCTCATGGACAAACCTATGTTGCACTGAGCCGCTGCAAAACCCTTGAAGGCATTGTATTGAAAAACCCCATCAACCGTCACGGAATTATTCAGGATGAGCGGGTTGCAAGTTTCACAATGGAAGCAGAAGAACAGGCCCCAAACACAGAGCAACTCACCGAGTCGAAAAAGCAATATGAACTCGAACTGCTCGACGAGCTATTCAATTTCAAGCCCCTTGATTATCTGATATATAAATGCCAGAAAATTCATGCTCAAAACCGCGATAGCCTTCTGGGGAATTTAGATAATCCGCTTAAAACCATGAAGGAAAAAGGTACTTTGGAGCTTATTAAAGTGAGCGAAAGCTTCCACAAACAGCTGTTGTTCCTGAGCCAGAATTCACAGGATATAGGCTCAAACGCAACCATTCAGGAACGCATTGCCAAAGCCATAGCCTATTACAGCGAACAGGTTGAGAAAAATCTAAAAATCCCCCTTTCAGAGCTCACCTACACCACCGATAATAAAGCCATCCTCAAGGATTTTAAAAAGGAGCTGGAACAACTAGAAGAACTTGTTTCGCAGAAACTACATGTATTCCAGGGGCTTAAAGATGGATTTCAAACCACCAAATACCTGCATGTTAGGGCGCAATCTATCTTTCAAAAAGTAGAGAAAAAACCGGAACCCATTGCAAAAACAGAAGAATCGGATCATCCCGGACTCTTTAAACTTCTCAAGTCCTATAGAAACGATAAAGCTATCGAAGAAGAAATTATTCATTTTCAAGTCTTTACACAAAAAGCTCTCTTCGATATGATTGAAAAGCTCCCCATCCATTTGAACGAGTTGAAACAAGTTCACGGACTTGGGAAAGCCAAAATAGCCAAATATGGAGCCGATTTGGTGGAGATTATCAGGAGCTATTGCGACGAGCAAGGAATAGAATATTCAGCAGAAATCGCACAAGAGATTCCACAAGAAGAACCACAAAAAAAGGAAAAGCAGCCCCAGGTGGGAGTTTCGAGAAAAACGAGCTTAGAGATGTTCAAATCGGGGCTTAGTATTGCCGAGATTGCCGCCCAAAGAGAATTAAGTCCTACGACTATTCACGGGCATCTAGTCGGATTTGTAGCCACAGGTGAAATTGAGGCCAAAGAGCTCATGGACGAAAAGAATATTGCAGAAATAGAAACTCAGCTCCATGATGGAAAAACTACCAGACTCAACGAACTCTATAATCTATTCAACGGGAAATTCAGTTATAACGAGTTGCAGGTGGTTCTTAAAAAAATGGAATACGACAAGGCCCATCCCTAATCGGTACCTATTATCTGCTTTTTTCTTTTCCCCAATAATTCACCTTCCATATAAATCTCATATTCTGCTACTTATATTTCAGTCTCCAAAAATACTTTTTCCATGATGTTAAATTGCTCACCTTTGCCTAAAATTTCAAGGCTATGATAGAAATAATTGGTTATTTGGGTTCGCTGTTTGTGGCTTCGGCCATGCTTTTTAATTCCATACTCAGGCTGCGATGGCTTAGTTTAACCGGAAGCACCCTATTCACCATCTACGGTTTCACCATTGGTGCATACCCTGTGGGCGCTGTGAATGGTTTTATCATGATGACCAATATTTATTATCTCAGCCGCATGTATTCGAAAAAGGAATATTTCAGAACCCTGGCTGTACGGCCGGACAATAAATATCTGGAAGATTTCCTGGACTTCAACAAGGACGATATTCAGAAATTCTTTCCTGGCTTTGTAAAAAAACCCTATTCAATATCGATGCTCATTCTCAGGAACATGCAAGTGGCGGGAGTATTTTTGGCCGAGGAGAACAATCATCAAATTGAGGTAAAATTAGATTATGTTACACCAACTTATCGCGATTTTAAACTCGGAAACTATGTGTACAATGTTAATTTGCAGGAATTTAAAGATAAAGATATAAAATCGTTTGTTTGCAAAAGCCAAAGTAAAAAGCATGACAAATATTTACAAAAATTGGGTTTTAAAAAGCAGGAAACCGATGGGGCTATCCAATTTATTAAATCGATAAATTAATTGGCAAAACAATTTTCGAAGCGCATTCACCCAAATAAATAATTAAAATTGCAGTATAAAACAATGCCTGAATTTGGGCTCATTACTAACCAATATGCGTCAATATAATCACATATCTCTCAAGGACTTTCACACCTTTCACACAGATGCTCAGGTGCAATTGCTTACCATTTTGGAAAGCGAAAAGGAAGCCCAGCAATATTTTCAAGAGCCAAAACAATTCCCAAACCGATTGGTAATTGGGGATGGAAGCAATTTGCTTTTTACCCAGGATTTTGAAGGGGAATTGATAAAAATTGACAATAAAGGGTTCGAAATTATCGAAGAAAAAGGTTTTTGGGTTTGGGTGAAAGTGGCGGCAGGCGAAAGTTGGGACGATTTTGTTCAATGGGCGGTGAAACATGGCTATGGGGGAATTGAAAACCTATCCTATATTCCCGGCACTGTGGGTGCAGCACCCGTACAAAACATAGGAGCTTATGGGGTTGAATTCAAAGAAGTTTTTAATAGCTTAGAAGCCATAGACTTATCCGATGGAACTAAACAAAATTTCTATTTACAGGAGCTGGATTTCGATTATAGATACAGCATTTTCAAAGGCCCCCTGAAAAATAAATATCTGATTACTTCGGTTGTTGTGAAACTGGCACGATATCCCAAAGTAACTCTTGATTATGGCAATTTAAAGGAAATGGCTCAATCCATGAGCGACAAAAAAATACCTGATATTGTGGATGTTAGAAATGCCGTGGTTGCCATAAGAAAAACCAAACTACCCAACCCCGCTGAATTGGGAAATGCTGGTAGCTTTTTCAAAAACCCCGTTATTACACAGGAGCATTTTGACGATATGGCCGAGCTCTACCACGATATTGTGAGCTATCCCCAAAAAGGCGGGGGAGTGAAATTGCCAGCCGCATGGCTCATAGAAAAGGCTGGTTTTAAAGGGTATGTGAGCGGACAAGCTGGCGTTCACCCAAAACACGCGCTCATTCTCATCAACTTAGGAAATGCACAGGGTCAGGAGATTTATCAGCTCTCACAACTCATTCAGCAAAGAGTATTGGAAATATTCGGAATTCCCTTAGAACCCGAAGTGCTTATACTTTAATGCGATTCTTCTCATTTTTCAAACCAGAAAAAACCCATATTTTTTGCCTGAATATAACAGATATTTAGATAATTAAATCTCTCTGGGCAGAGTAAAGAAAAACGTGGACCCCTGTTCAACTTCCGATTCAACCCAAATTTTTCCACCATGCATTTCTATGTAGGCTCTGGCGATTGACAACCCAAGCCCGGTTCCATTTACCATATGGGTAATATCGTTTTCCGCCTGAACAAATCGCTCAAAAACCATTTCGAGCTTTTCGGCAGGAATTCCCACACCGCTGTCCTTCACATAAAAAAGAACATCTTCGTTGGAGCAGGAAAGCCCGATTTCAATTTGTCCCTGATAGGTATATTTGATGGCATTTTTTATAAGATTTGTCAGAATTTCGTTCAGTTTAAACTGATCCACCAGGAATTTACATTTGCCTTTTTGGTCGTATCCTCTGTTCCATTGCATCCCCTTAAAAGTGATTTCGGGTTTGAAGAATTCATAGAGATAGTTGAGCGTTTCAATAACATTGTGCGGTTTTTTGTTCAGCTCCATTTCACCCGATTCTATTTTGGAAATATCGAGAATATCGTTGATGATATTCAACATATTGATGCCACTTTTTCTAATAATTTTGATAAAGTGATTACGTTCATCGTCATCAATATCAGGATCTGTAAGTAGCTCGGTAAAACCAAGAATTCCGTTCATGGGGGTGCGGATTTCATGGCTCATATTGGCTAAGAAGGCCGATTTGAACTTATCGGCTTGTTCGGCTTTCTCTTTGGCTTTCTGGAGTTCAAGTGCTTCGGCTTTTCTAACGCTTATATCACGCCAAACCCCGTGAAGAAGCTGACCCTTCTCGGGCGAGCTCAAATTGGTGAGTAACACTTCCACAGGGAAAGGATCGCCGTTTTTCCTGGTATGGTTCCACTCAAAACGATGAGTTCCGTTTTTCAAAGTCTGCTGAATCATTTTTTGAGCCAACATGAACGAAGATTCTCCATTCTCCTGAAACATTGGAGATAGTTCTGATGGTGTTTTTCCTAATATTTCGTCCCGGTTTTCGTAGCCTAAAATCTTGACAGTGGCCAGATTGCAATCGGATATCCTTCCATTAGCGATAAGGATGATGGCATCGCCTGATTTCTCAAACAGACTTCGGAACTTTTGCTCACTGTTGACCAAATGAGCATTGGATTTGGCAATTTCAAATTCAATTTCTTTGCGTTCAGTTATAAGTCGGGCGATAAAAATAACCGAGTTTTTGCTTTTTGGGGTAAGGCGACCCTCGAACCATTCCAGCTTATCATTAATGAGCAGGCTGTATTCTTTAACCAAAAGCTTTTCATTATCAATACTTTCCTTCACCCATTTTAAAAATTTATCGGCCAGATAATCCGGAAAAATATCGTAAAATGATTTTCCTTCAAGTTTTTGTGGCAGCCAATAGGCTTTTTCGGTAGAAGTGGGGGCTATATATAAGAATATGCCATTATAATCCATCTCAAAAATCACATCCTGCATGGCATTGAACAGGTTGCGCATTTTATTTTCATTTTGGGCAATGGCCAATTCCAATCCCTTTTGAGCCGTTATATCTTCCTTGATAGCCAAATAGTTAACAATTTCTCCGCTGTCGTTAAAAACTGGCGAAATAATGGCGTTTTCCCAATAGGTATTTCCGTCCTTTGCTTGGTTTTTGAACTCCCCTTTCCATACATGGCCTTGTGAAATGGTTTCCCACAACTGCTTGTAATCCTGAGAATCAAGCATTTCCGACTTCAAAATTCGTGGATTCTTCCCAATTACTTCAAGAGAAGAGTAGCCCGAAACTTCTACAAATTTCCGGTTTACATACTCTATATTTCCATCAACATCGGTTATGACAATGGAGTTGGCACTTTGCTCCACGGCAAGCATGAGTTTTTTCAACTCCATTTCCAAGGACTTCCGGCGGGTAACATCGTAATAAAGCGCTACTATTTCGTTCTCGCCAATGCGATACACATAGTTTTCTCTCCAGTATTTGATCTCACCATCGACATACATTTTTAAAGGGTGGTATTCATTTTCACCAGTTTCCCAAACCCTTTCAAAAACTTCGAGCAAGCCATAGTCTTTCACACCAGGAAAAACATCCTTAACATTTCGGCCAAGAACAATATTCCGTGTTAAACCTTCCATTCTTTCGGCAGAGGAGTTGAAACCACTAAAAATAAAGTCTTTACCACCGTTTATTACATTAAAAACTGCCACAGCATTGTCCATATGCTCAAACAGCTTTTGATATTTCTCGTTGGATAGAGTAAGTTTTTTGTTGAGTTCTAAATTGTCAAATTCGAGTTGTTTCCGTGCAGAAATATCCTGAATAATACCCTCCGAATGCTGTTCATTGCTAATAAGAATAAGGTTTTCAAAGTGCTTAATTCCATTGTCGGGAAATTTAACTCTGAATTCAAAACGCATGGTAAAGTCTTTATTGGCAATATTTTCTTTCAAAATTTTCAGGTTTTGAAGGCATAATGGTCTATCATCCTCCATCACTTTTTCGCCAATAAAATCTAACAGGTCTAGCTTTGCCTGATTTTGTGGCAAGCCAAAAAGCTGCTGCAAATTTGAATCCATAGTAAACTCATTCGACTGGAAATCAAATTTCCAGACTCCTAAAACTGGTAAATTAGGCATTGCATTCATTTGTTTCCCCTAAATTGATTTTAGTCTTCCAAGACGCAATCTAAAGTAAACAATAAATAAATACGAATAACCAAAATATCAATTATTTATCAATTGAAATAGTGCTGTAGAATACCGGTAATTGGCAACCAAAGGATTCAATTTTTTCAGATACCCACACCAAAACCTACGCTATAAAATGGAGTCCAGGCATCGTAAGGAGAATTGGGGTGTTGCAATACGTCGAAAAGAATTTGGGCATAGGTGAAAAAATTAGAGCCCACCTGGGTTTTAAATCCAGCGCCCAGAAAAACAAACGGAACCCCTTGACGGTATTTTTCACCCGATGAGTTCATATACTCGTAACTCATGTAATTATACTCCGCATGGGCATATGCCTGTGGAACTATTTGAAAACGTGAAAACAAACTCCCGCCAAAATTGTGAAAATGCTGCCTGCCAAAATAGGTCTCATAACCAATATACTCATACATGCCCGTCAAACCAACTGACAAGCGGGGGGTTAACTTATAACCAACCAATGGGTTAATCCTAACAGATGTTACAGTACCAAAGCTAAAACCTATATTTCCGCCGTAATAAATACGGTCTGCCAGCAATCCTGGTCCATCAGTTGCAATTTGTGGTGCAGCCTGCTGACTGTATTTGGGCTGTCCGCCATTTGTGGTGCCCGACTGTGCCATGAGCCCCAAATTTATAAGCAGCATAGCAGCTAAACCTATCATTCTTTTCATTTGTCCGGTGGTTTATAATTTCTAATTCAACCAATTAAGTAGCTTATCTTTCCAATTCACGTTGCAGAATATCTTCAACTTCTTCGGTACAACTACCACAGCCGGTCATGGCTCCGGTGATATCCATGATATCCTGAAGTGTAACAGCATTCTGTTTGCGGATAGAATAAACAATTTCATGCTCACTTACACTCATACAATTACATATAATATTGTCTTCCATAATTTTATCAATTAATCCTTTTTCAATTCAAAATTATCAATAAACAAGCCATTGCTCACAAGCCTGTCAACTATTTGTGTTGTTTTCAAATTTTTTGTCTCCAAAACAACCTTACTTTTTAAGTAGAATGACTCACGCGCCTGAAGTAGATTTTTCAAATACGCAACCAGATCATTTCCGCTAAGCTGAGCAATTAAAGGTCGTTTGGACTTCTGAGTTTGCAAGCGGCTTGCTAAAAAAGCAGCATCGGCTTTTAAATAAACCGTTGAACCTATTGAGTTCATCAAGTCCATATTATTACCAAAACACGGAAATCCGCCGCCAGTGGCAATTACAGAATTTGATGGTGAAGAAAAGTCAAACAGCAATTCATGCTCTAATTGACGAAAATAATCCTCCCCTTTGCATTCGAATATTTCACTAACAGTAAGCCTTTGCGAAGTTTCTATGAGAGCATCGGTATCGACAAAATCGAATTTCAGCAATTTGGCAAGCTTTTGTCCATGACCACTTTTGCCGCTGCCCATCATTCCGGTTAAAAATATTTTCACGGGGGCAAAACTAAGTATTTTTAAAATCGGAAAAAGGCTAAAAAAGCATTAAATTGTCTTCGCTATATCAATTAAATAGTGGGGCAAATCAGAAAAAAAATAGATTTAATGTTTAACAAGGTTGATAATCAGAAAAATATAATTAAATTTGCAGCCCGATTTGGAAAAAATTATTCCAGGTCGCTATAAATCAATATTTTAAATTAATAATTAAATAATTAACAGGATGCTTAAACAGTACGAAACCGTTTTCATTATGACTCCCGTTTTGTCTGAAGAACAGATGAAGGAAGCGGTAAACAAGTATCGTGACTTACTGACAGGCTTTGGTGCCGAGGTAGTACACGAAGAAAAATGGGGCTTGAAAAAGCTGGCCTACCCTATTCAAAAAAAATCAACAGGATTTTATCATTTATTCGAGTACAAAATGGAAGGAGCAAAAATCCGCGACTTCGAGATTGCCATGAAACGTGATGAGAAGATGTTAAGATTTTTAACCGTTGCACTTGACAAACATGCCGTGGCTTATAACGATAAGAAAAGAGCAAAATCAGGCGAACAAAAAGTTGAAACAGTAAGTGAATAATTAACAACGCCTTACAGGATTTCCTGTGGCCCCAAATCAATTACAATGGCACAAAATACAGAAATAAAATATTTGACCCCGATTGCGGTCGATACTAAAAAGAAAAAATACTGCCGCTTCAAGAAAAGCGGAATCAAGTATATTGACTATAAAGATGCTAACTTCCTTTTGAAATTTGTTAACGAACAAGGTAAAATTTTACCCCGCCGCTTAACAGGTACATCTACTAAATTTCAAAAGAAAGTAGCTCAGGCAATTAAAAGAGCACGCCATTTGGCGTTAATGCCCTATGTTGGCGATTTATTAAAATAAGGAGGAACTGAGATATGGAAATTATATTAATCAAAGATGTGAGTAACCTTGGCTATGCCAACGATGTGGTATCTGTTAAACCAGGTTATGCCAGAAATTATCTGATTCCTCAAGGTTTTGCTATTTCTGCTACTGCAAGCAGCAAAAAAGTACTTGCCGAAAACTTAAAACAAAAAGCCTTTAAAGAACAAAAACAAGTTTCTTTGGCCAGTGACAGAGCTGCTTTATTGAATGGTTTATCGTTAACCATTGGTGCAAAAGCCAGTGAAAATGGTAAAATCTACGGTTCAGTAAACGATATTCAACTTGCTGAAGCTATTAAAAATCAACATAATTACGAAGTTGACCGTAAGAGCATCACCATTTTGGGCGATACCGTTAAGGAATTGGGCTCCTACAAAGCTGTTATCAAAATTTACAAAGACATCAAAGCTGAAATCAGTTTCGAAGTAATTGCTGAATAATAGCATTCTCTTAAAGTTATTCAAAACCCGTTTCCAACGAAACGGGTTTTTTATTAATTTGGCCTATGGAAATAAGTAAAGCAGAATTCAAACTCATCAATGCCTTAGATACCAGTCATGGCAGAAAAAAAAACAGTGCCTTTTTGGTTGAAGGCCCCAAAATGATTGATGAACTCTTGAAGACAAAGCTGAATATCATCATCCTGGCCGCCACCAACGAGTGGATTGACAATAACCCCACCTTTCAGTCATTCCCACAATTGCGAAATATTTCGCCCGCTGCCTTGCAACGCGGAAGCCAGTTTTCAACCGCCAATCAGGTTCTGGCAGTGGTTGAAATTCCCCCACAAATGCCTTTTGTATTTGATAATCAGGAATTTGTTTTGGTGCTCGACACCATTCAGGATCCGGGGAATCTGGGAACCATCGTCAGAACGGCTGAATGGTTCGGAATCTACAAAATTCTTTGCTCCATCGAAACGGCGGATGCCTATAACCCCAAAGTAGTTCAGGCTTCCATGGGCTCGGTATTCAGAGTTGATATTTACTACCAAAATTTAGAGAAAACCCTAAAAGAAATTCAGGGTCAGGTAAGTATTTATGGTAGTCTGCTCGATGGAGAAAATATGCACCAAATGAAACTGCAAAAACATGGTTTCCTGGTCATTGGCAACGAATCGAAAGGGATTTCCGAGCCCATTAAAAAACTTATTTCACACAAAATCTATATTCCCCACGCTGCCAACTCTAAAGCTGAATCGCTGAATGCTTCGGTGGCTACCGGAATACTTTTGTCGCATTTTAAATAGGATTTTATCTGGAGAACAATCTTAATAATATGATAAAAATCTGCAGACGGTTGCCAAACCGCCATTAATACTTATTTTTGCATAAAATTTACTCCATGATATTAAAATTAGTTTTAGTCACCATAGTTCTAATGGCCATTGCTTTTGCTCTGATTGCCATCAAAATGTTTTTTGTTAAAGGAGCCATTTTCACCAAAACCTGCAGCTCGGATTTAGATACCCACGATGGAAAGAAAATGGAGTGCATGTGCGAAAAAAACCCCGAATATCATTGCGAAAACTATGAGCTTCATCATGGCTCAAATAAGGGTTAATTGCTTCTTTTGTCACTAATTCCGCCTAAGATTAATTTGGGGGATTAAAAAAAAGGCCCGCCCTTTTGGGACAGACCTTTCATCACATTAATTTACAATCTTCTTCTTCCTTTTTCTTTCGCTAAATAAATCTGTATTTTGATTTATTTATTATCTAATTGATTGTAGCTATTTTAGCTTAGCTGACAATTCTCTTGCTTGTTTGTTATAATAACTTTCTGATTTGCCGATTTTTACAAAAAGTGTTCTGGCATCGGTTGTTTTTCCCTTTTTGAGTAGACAAAGACCCTTATACCATTGCGACTGATCGTAGAAAACATTCATATAGTTGTTTATCACCTGATCGAATTTAAAAATAGCCACATCGTACTCACCTATCTCCATATGTGCCACACCACTGTAATACAAAGCAGTAATGCTGTTGGGCATTTGCTCAAAAAACTGAATGGACTCTCTAAACTTTTCACTTTCAAAGAGTAGCAAACCTTTTTCCAGATTTTCGGTGGGAGTTACATTGCCACTACGGGTATTGAGATAAACATTATCGGTGGAATAGTATTTTAAAAATAGCTCGTCGGTGGAAATGGTTTGACCGGAGAAATAGTAAGTCCCCAGAAATACCAGTAATATGGCAGCTACCGAAGCCGCGTAGTACCAATATTTGGAGCTTAATCTTACAGTGCGGTTTCTGGTATTATTGTCGTATTGTTTACTAATTGCTGAAAGTTTTTCTCTAAAATCGACGAGTTGCTGATTGGCTAAGTAAGCCCCAACACCTCTATATATCTGATAATCTGCTGCAAAAGCGGCATCACTCACAAGCAGACTATTAAAAACAGTGTTTTCGTTGTCATTCAGCTGGTTAAAATACTTCTTCTGTAATAAATCCGACTTAGAACTTTTCATAATACATGTTTTGAATTAGGGTCATTTTTAATCATAGTTATCAATTTCTCCAAACAGTTCAGTTTTGTTTTTCTTACCATTATTTCGTTTACGAAACCAATTCTCGTCATGATATCTTTCACTTTAACACCCGCAGCATACCATCTCAGAATATTATAACAAACAATGGGTAAAAGTTTTAGATATTTATGGTACAAAGCTTCCTTAATACCATCTAAAACATATTTATTCACTTCAGTAAAATTTTGATCCGACACTTCATCATCAACAATTGGGTTTGAATGAGATAAAATATCGCTCGACATGGTTCTAAAATGGTGATAGAGTTTGATTTTCGCAACCGAATACAAGTAAGTAAAAAAAGAACTTTCGATATTGGATAAATCGCCTTCATGAAGTTTTTTATAAATCACTACCAACGATTCCTGAAAAATATCCTGAGCCAGCTCTCTCGATCCACCTCTCAACACCACCATTTTTTCGATGACATTGAAGTATTCTTCATAGATGAAAAGGAGAGTCTTATTATCCCCTCTTTTTATTCCATCTAAGATTTCAACCAACGAATATTTTTCTTTCTTCACTTGTTAATGATTGTTTTTGATAAAATGTTACCACTTTTTTCTAACTTTTTTTCTGATTTTTTTCAACATTTTTTTAAAACATTGATTTATTGTAGTTTAACTATGTTAATAAATATCGGAAAATGATCGCTAAACCCACCTATATACTCATAACCGTTAAAGGTTCGGTATGGTTTTTTGCCCAAAAACTTATCGTCAGGAACCCCTAAAAAGTCGTGTTTTGCAATAAATGCCCTTTCACCCTGAATTTTTATGCTGCTTTTAGGCATTAGCAAATGCGATGAAACAATAAATTGATCGAGAACAGCCCAATCCGATTGAAATTTATGTGTGCCTTCTTTTTTATTCTCCGCCAAAGGATACATAAGATTCACCAAAACCGAAGAATCACCGGGGGGTTTGGCATTCAAATTCAGCAATAAACTTTCGTTGGTGGGCTCATCATTAAAATCGCCCATAATGACTATAGATGCATTTTTATCGCGCTTTAATATGGAATCGGTTTTCATTTTTAAAATATCGGCCACGTATTTTCTCTTCCCTTCGGTGGCCAACTCTCCACCCCAACGGCTCGGCCAGTGATTTACAAACAGGTGAATGGTGTCCGAATTAAAGATTAACCCTTTGGCATACAGAATATCGCGGGTTTTCGACTGAGGGTCGAACGGGAAATTAATGGCTATGGCCTCATGGGCGAGTAAAGCAAAACGAGTTGGATCGAACAGGAGCGCCACATCAATCCCGCGCCTGTCGGGGCTTTCCTCGTGAACAATACGGTAATCGAACTTTGCAAAAGCGGTTTTAAAAACCAGCTGATTGAGCACAAACCGATTCTCAATCTCGCATAAACCAATAATTGCCGGCGGACGGGGATTTCCGGTTGCCACAATTACTTTGTAAATATTGGCCAGCTTTTTCTGATATTTTGTCCAGCTCCAATGTCGCACACCATCTCTCGTAAACTCTTCGTCGTTGGTTAATGAATCGTCGAATGGATCGAACAGGTTTTCTACATTATAAAACATAATGCGCAAACTGTCCTGGGGAATAAAAAGACTTGCCTCCTGATTCTGAGACTTAGCCAATCCGGCAAATGCTATGAAAATCAGTATTAAAGATTTAATCAGGAATCGATGGAACATGGTATAGAATAATTTAATGTAAAACAGCGAGCAATAAATCCAAATCACGGTAGCTAAATCCGAAAGTTCGCCCAATAGTTCTGTTGGTTACAATGCCATTGTATACGTAAACGCCATTTCTAAATCCCCCGTTTCGTTTCAGGAATTGCCCAACATCGGCAGAATCGCCCATTTCTAAAAGCAAAGGAGTAAAGAAGTTTGAAAGTGCATGTGTGGCAGTATAGGGAACTCTTGAAGCAAGATTGGGAACGCAATAATGCGTAACTCCAAATTTTTGGAATACGGGTTCTTTGTGGTTTGTAGGATGCGACGTTTCAAAGGTTCCCCCCTGATCGATACTGATATCAATGATTACTGAACCACGACGCATGGCTTCGACCATATAGGATGGAACATGATAATTGGAATTATTTTCATGAACTCTCAAGGCTCCTATGGCCACATCGGCTTCTTTAAGTGCCTTGAGCAGAGTTTGGGGTTGAATGGTTGAAGTAAACACATTCTGGTTCAGGTTGTTTTGAATTCGTCTCAGTTTATAAATGGAATTGTCGAAAACCTTAATTCCAGCCCCAATGCCCAGAGCCGCTCTGGCAGCATACTCTCCCACCGTTCCAGCTCCAATAATAACAATTTCGGCGGGCTTTAAGCCGGGAACACCGCCCAAAAGACTTCCATTTCCCAACTGCGGATGACAAAGGTACTGAGCGCCAATATGAACTCCGGCTATTCCGGCTATTTCGCTCATGCTTCGTATCAACGGGTATGTGCCAGCCTGATCCTTTATTTTTTCGAAGGCTACGGCTGTAGCCTTTCTGTCGACAATATCATTGAAAAACTCCCGACTCCGGTTTATTACCTGAAGGCTTGTGATAATGAGTTGGTTACGGCGGATTAGCGAACGCTCCTGATGGTTCAAGGGGCTAACTTTTAAGACAACCTGAGCCTGCATAACTTCTTCCACAGAATTCATTACCTGAGCACCTTGTTCCGCATAGTCCATATCGGAAAAACCCGCTTTTTCGCCAGCTTTTGTCAGGATGAGAATATTGTGTCCGTTTTCCACCAGCAATCCAACACTCTCAGGGCTCAGGCACACCCGATTCTCCTCTTCATCAGTTTCTGACAATACCCCTATCACCATTGAGGATTTCTCAGTGGCAACAGCCAACATTTCTTCTTTTGGCAACAGCTGTGCTGCAAGATTAAAAACACCTTCCTCTGAAATCATAATCTATATCTTTTTAACAGAATTAGTGAATTTCCCATTGAAACTCACGCTCTCCCGTTATCTCATCTTCCTTAATGGCCACATATACGCATTCGGGGGGTAAAAGTTTCTCAACCTTTTCGGGCCACTCCATTAAACAAACAGAACCACTGTCCCAATATTCAAAAATTCCTATCTGAATTGCTTCCTGAGGAGTTTCTAAACGGTAAAAATCGAAGTGATAAATTACTTGTCCACTTTGAGTTTCGTACTGATTAACAATAGAAAAGGTTGGGCTGTTTACAATATCAGCCACTCCAAGTTCGGCACAAATTGCTTTAATAAAAGTGGTTTTTCCTGCACCCATTTTTCCCACTAGAGCCACCAAACTGCGCTCTTCCAATGAATTGACCAAAATGCGGGCCACACTGGCCAGCTGTTCGATACCCGAAATTTTCTCGCTATATTTTGACATGGCACAAAATAAAAAAAAATCCCAACCTGTAGGCTGAGATTTTATTTTATGGGACTAAAAAAATTTATTTCGACTTAAAAGTAACGAAAGGTATCATGAGCTCTTCCATGGAAATTCCGCCGTGTTGAAAAGTGTTTCGGTAATAGTTGGCGTAATGGTTGTAGTTATTTCGGTATGCGAAGAAATCGTCTGTTTTAGAAAAAATAAATCCATCGTTAATATGCGATTTTGGCAGCAAAACATCGGCAGGATTTTTAATTTCAAACACTTCTTTTTTATTGAAATTCAAACTTTTGCCAACTTTATAACGCAAATTGGTATTGGTATCTTTATCGCCAATTACCTGAATTGGATTGTGTACCCGAATGCTGCCATGGTCGGTTGTAAGAAGGATATTTACATCTTTTCCCGAAAGAAATTTGAACATATCGAACAGTGGTGAATGCTCAAACCAGCTTAAAGTAATGGATCGGTAAGCAGCTTCATCATCGGCAAGCTCACGAATGATTTCCATCTCGGTGCGGGCATGAGAAAGCATATCGACAAAATTGTATACAATGACATTGAGTTGATTTCCCATGAGATTTGGCAACGATTCAACAACTTTTCTACCGAAGGTCATGTTGAGCACTTTGTGGTAGGAATACTTTGTTTGTTTACCATTTCGAAGTAAAAAAGCCCCCAGCAACTCAGACTCAAATTGATTTTTAGAACCTTCGTCAAGCTCCCCCAGCCAATATTGGGGATATTTTTTTTCTATTTCGAGGGGCATTAAACCCGAGAATAAAGCATTGCGCGCATATTGGGTTGTGCTTGGAAGTATGCTATAATACAGGTCTTCCGAAGCCAGACGAAACATTTCCTCAAAAAAAGGCTGAATGGTTTTCCATTGGTCGTAGCGCAAATTATCAACCACAAAAAGAAATGTAGGTTTCTGAGATTCCAAAAGGGGCAAAACTTTGTTTTTCAACAGAGTATGCGACATCACCGGAGCTTTGGAGTTTTTGCTGGTAATCCAGTCCTGGTAATTATTTACCACATATCGGGCAAATTGCTTATTGGCTTCGTCCTTTTGCATTTTGAGAACTTCTTCCATTCCGCTGTCGGTGTTTTTCTCCAGACTCAGCTCCCATCGAACCAGCTTTTTATAAATCTCTACCCACTCATTAAAATCAAGATTATTCCCAATTTCCATGCTAATTTGCTGGAATTGTTGCTGATAGGCCATTGAAGTTTTCTCGGAAACAATTTTTTTATTATCCAGGTTTTTTTTCAGACAAAGTAAAATCTGATTGGGTTTAACGGGTTTAATGAGATAGTCGGCAATATTGGAACCGATGGCTTCTTCCATAATTGATTCCTCTTCACTTTTTGTAATCATTACCACGGGGAGAAATGGTGCTTTGGCGCGGATTTTTTCCAGAGTTTCAATACCGGTTAAGCCAGGCATGTTTTCGTCTAAAAAAACAATATCAAAATCGTGGTCATCCACAGCATCGAGGGCTTCGCTACCATCGCTGGCAGTAACGACTTCGTAGCCCTTTTGCTCCAGAAAAATTATATGTGGTTTTAAAAGGTCAATTTCATCATCGACCCACAATATCTTATTGCTCATAATTTAAGTTTTCTATTAAATCATAAAAATAGGCTTTTATTGTTCGCCGTTTCAAAAGTTCTGAAAATGTTTTTTTACATATCTGATTTTCAACATATTTACAGCTGTTAAACAATGTTAACACGGTTTAGATTTGGCTGCATCAGGAAACTGGAAATATTTTTCCCCTTGAATTTTGTGGTTTTTAGCATTTAGAATAACGAGGAAAAAATATCATACTTCAAAACAGTCAACTTCCTTAAGATTTGATTAATTTGCAGTCCACAAATTGTTAAGTAAAAAGCCAAAAGGGCTTTAAATACTTTCCTTAATTTTGCATTGAAAAACAAGTCATTTAAAGGCTTAAAAATCAAAACTTAAATGAAAACCAATAAACTAAAGATATTCAACGACCCCATTTACGGGTTTATTCAAATAAGCGACGAAACCCTGTTCGACACCATTGAACATCCACTCTTTCAGCGGTTGCGCCGGATTAACCAATTGGGATTAAGTTATTTAGTGTATCCGGGAGCAGTTCATAACCGGTTTCAGCACAGCATGGGAGCTATGCATATTATGAAATCGGCGCTCTACAATTTAAAGGACAAAGGCATTTCCATCACCCCTGAAGAAATGGTGGGTGCTCAGCAAGCCATATTGCTCCACGACATAGGGCATGGACCCTATTCTCACACGCTCGAGTATATTTTGCTACACGACACAAGCCACGAAGAAGTTGGAAGTTTGTTGCTTGATAAAATGAACAAGGATTTGAATGGGCAGTTAGATTTGGCCATTTCAATTACCAAAAACCAATACTCCAAAAAATTTCTCCACCAACTTGTTAGCAGTCAACTCGATATGGATCGGCTCGACTATTTAAAGAGAGACAGCTATTTTACCGGAGTGAGCGAAGGAGTGATAGGAACCGACAGGTTAATAAAAATGCTCAATGTACATGACGATCAAATAGTTGTGGAAGCAAAAGGCATTTATTCTGTTGAAAAATTCCTGGTGGCCCGCCGAATCATGTATTGGCAGGTTTATTTGCATAAAACAGTTTTAAGTGCCGAACAATTGCTGATTGAGATTATAAAGAGAGCAAGATTTTTAGCTCAGGATGAGCCTGCTATCAGTCCCAGCCCCGCGCTCAATTTATTTTTAACCCGCCAAATTAATCTCTCCAAGCTGGCAGAGACTGATATATTGAACCAATTTGCCCAAATGGACGATACCGACATTTTGTTTGCCATAAAGCAATGGACCCACCACAAGGACAAAACGCTGAGATTGTTGTGCGAAAAGCTGATCCACAGAGATTTGCCCAAAGTAATTTTGCAAAAAGAATCATTCGATGAAGTGCATGTTGATCATTTAAGAATGAAAGCTGCAAAACTCTATGGAATTAGCCAGGACGAAGCCAATCATTTCGTTTTCACTGGAGTAGCATCAAACAGAGCTTACAATCAGCAGGCTGACAAGATATTTATTCTCGATAAAAACCAGGAACTGACAGATATTACAACAGCATCTGATAATTTCAATATTAAAAGTTTATCGTCGCCGGTGAATAAATATTTTTTATGCTTCCCCAAAGAGCTCCTATAAGCAGGTTAATTATCAGTGAGTTGTATAATTCGTTAAGAAATACAAAAACTATTTGATACTCAACTTGTAAATCCTGCGTTAAACCAAAATTAAATATCTTTGTCTCATCAAAAAACAAAAGTATGAAATATAGTGCCGCGCAAATTGCCGGGGTTCTAAATGGTGAGGTCATTGGTGATGGAAGTGTGGAGATAACGGGGCTCTCAAAAATTGATGAAGGGCAACCAGGAACTTTGAGTTTTCTGGCAAATCCGAAATATACCAGATTCATTTATTCAACCAAGGCCAGTTTGGTTATTGTTGATGACCAGTTCATTCAGGAACAACCCGTTCCGTGCACCCTTGTAAAGGTCAAAAATGCTTATGCAGCCTTTTCGGAGCTGTTAGAGATTTACAATCAGGTTAAAATTAATAAAACAGGAATTTCATCGCTGGCATTTATTTCGCCCAACGCCAAAATTGGTGCCAATGTATATGTAGGAGAATTTGCAGTTATTTCCGACGATGTGGAAATAGGAGAAGGTTGTAAAATATATCCCCAAGCTTTTATCGGTGAAAATGTAACCATTGGAGCTCATTCAACCCTTTTTACCGGAGTTAAAGTATACAATGATTGTATTATTGGGAATGATTGCACATTCCATTCGGGGGTTATTATTGGATCGGATGGATTTGGTTTTGCCCCACAGGACGATAATAATTACAAAAAGGTAGCCCAGATAGGAAATGTGGTAATAGAAGACCATGTGGAAATTGGCAGCAATACAACTGTTGACCGGGCAACTATGGGTTCCACGGTAATCAGGAAAGGCGTAAAATTAGACAACCTTATTCAAATTGCTCATAATGTTGAAATAGGGAAAAATACAGTAATTGCAGCGCAAAGTGGTGTTTCTGGAAGTACCAAAATCGGTGAAAATTGCATGATTGGCGGTCAAGTGGGAATTGCGGGTCATTTAACCATAGGCAATAATGTAATGATTGCTGCCCAAAGCGGAATCGGCTCAAATATTGCTGATGGCAAAGTAATTCAGGGCTCCCCAGCTTTTGATATTGCACCTTATCGAAAATCATATGTCTTTTTCAGGAAATTGCCCGAATTGGTAAAGAGAATAGAAGAGCTTGAAAAGCAGCTGAAAAAAACAGAAATCTCCTAAGGGAATTTTATTAATTTTGCGGGCTGTTTTAACAAAACCCATTGGGTTTTTAAAAATTACAATGTAAAAATTACCAAAAAGCAACTTTTTTTCTATGGAAAAACAATGTACCATAACAAACGAAGTAAGTATTTCAGGCACAGGATTGCACACAGGTCAACAGGTAAATATCACATTTAAACCTGCCCCTGAGAATTATGGATATAGATTTGTTAGAACCGATATAAACCCGGATATTGAGATAAAAGCTCTTGTGGACTATGTAGTCGACACATCAAGGGGAACCACACTCGAATACAAGGGAAGTAAAGTTTACACCATAGAGCACGTTTTGGCTGCGCTTGTGGGTTTGCAAATTGACAATGTTAGAATAGAAATGAATGGAGCCGAAACTCCTATTCTCGACGGCAGCTCAAAATTCTATGTTGAAACCCTTCTGAAAGCAGGTAAAACTGAACAGGAAGCTGAAAGAGAATATTTTGAACTAACCGAAAACATGAGCTATATCAATAGCGACGAAAAAGTAGAATATCTGGCTTTGCCGAGCGATGAGTTCAAGGTTTCGGTGATGATAGATTACGAAAACGAAGTTCTTGGTACGCAACATGCAAGTCTTCAACAAATTGGACAATTTAAAGACGAAATTTCAAAAGCCAGAACTTTTGTTTTTCTTCACGAACTGGAGCTTTTGCTAAACAATAATTTAATTAAAGGCGGCGATTTATCAAATGCCATCGTTTACGTGGACAAGCCCGTGGAACAAGACGAGTTGGATCGTTTGGCCACATTGTTCAATAAACCCACGGTGAGTATTACCCAAAAAGGATATCTGAACAATGTGGAGTTGTTTAGCTATAATGAGCCGGCTCGACATAAACTGCTCGATGTAATTGGTGATTTTGCTTTGTTGGGTAAGCCAATTAAAGCTCATATTATAGCCACTCGTCCGGGCCATAAAAACAATACCGAGTTTGCTAAGCTCATCAAGAAAAAGATGAAAGATGAGGAAACCAGAAAAGCCCTTCCTCAGTTTGGCCCCGATGCCAAGCCACTTTTCGATATTAACGATATCATGAAAAAGCTTCCACACAGGCCGCCATTTCTATTGATTGACAAGATTATGGAGATGAGCGAAACTCATGTGATAGGAAGCAAAGGCGTTACTATGAATGAGGGATTTTTTGTGGGTCACTTTCCTGGAAATCCAGTAATGCCTGGTGTTCTGCAAATAGAAGCCATGGCTCAAACAGGAGGTATTCTGGTACTCAGCACTGTTCCCGATCCAGAGAATTATCTCACATTATTTATGAAAATTGACAATGTGAAATTCAGACAGCAAGTGGTTCCTGGTGATACAATAAATTTTAGCCTGAAATTATTATCCCCTATCCGGCGAGGCCTTTGCCATATGGCAGGAATTGCCTATGTGGGTACGAAAATTGTGATGGAAGCCGAAATGCTCGCTCAGATTATAAAGAAAAAATAAATACCTAATTATATGAATCAACCCTTAGCATATGTTCACCCCCAGGCCAAAATAGCCAAAAACGTTGTTATTGAGCCATTTGTGAATATTGAAAAAAATGTAATCATTGGGGAAGGTACCTGGATTGGATCGAATGTGACCATCATGGAAGGTGCCAGAATAGGTAAAAATTGTAAAATTTTCCCTGGCGCGGTCATCTCCGCCATCCCACAGGATTTAAAGTACGATGGCGAAGAAACCTTAGTTAAAATTGGAGACAATACAACAATTAGGGAATTTGTTACTGTTAACCGCGGAACCAAAGCCAATATGGAGACCATTGTAGGAAACAATTGTTTGCTCATGGCCTATGTACACATTGCACACGACTGCATCGTGGGCGACAATGTTATTTTGGCCAATGGAGCTACTTTAGCAGGTCATATTGAAATACAGGATTGGGCCATCATTGGTGGTTTAGCTGCTGTACATCAATTTGTTCAGGTAGGCAGACATGCCATGATTAGCGGCGGTGGAATGGCCAGAAAAGACGTACCACCTTATACCAAAGCAGGTAGAGAACCTCTCTCCTACGTGGGTATAAACTCGGTGGGGCTGAGAAGAAGAGGCTTCACCATGGAGCAAATTAACCAAATACAGGAGATATACAGAATCATTTATTTGCAAAACAAAAATGTTTCTCAGGCGGTGAATTACATTGAAGCAACCATACCTGCAACTCCTGAAAGAGACGAAATATTAACATTTATAGCAAAATCCACTCGTGGAATCATGAGAGGATATTCGAGATTTTTATAAAAATACTTTATGGCAACAACAGCAGATTTTAGAAACGGACTTGTATTGGAGTTCAATGGAGATTTATATACTATTATTGAATTCCAGCACGTTAAACCCGGTAAAGGCCCTGCCTTTGTAAGAACAAAACTTCGTAACCTGAAATCAGGGAAAGTTCTACCCAATACCTTTACGGCAGGAGTAAAAATTAACGTTCAAAGAGTTGAAAGAAAAAGTTATCAGTTTCTTTACAAAGAAGGAACCGATCTTCATTTTATGAATAACGAGACTTTTGAGCAAACTTATCTGGAAGAAAATATTATTGGCGATCCGGCAAAGTTTTTAAAAGAAGGCCAGAATGTTGAATTTTTGATTCATGCCGAAACTGATACTCCACTAACTGTTGATTTGCCCGCCTATGTAGACCTGGAAGTTACCTATTCGGAACCCGGCGACAAAGGCAACACTGCCACCAATGCCATGAAAGATGCCACAGTTGAAACAGGTGCCAACGTTAGAGTTCCTCTGTTTATCAATACTGGCGATAAAATAAAAGTAGACACAAGAACCGGAGAATATTCCGAAAGGGTTAAAGGATAATTTATGAAATTTCCAAGAGAATACCATCTATCCGAAATTAGCAAGCTTATTGGCGATAGAAAATATGTTGGACCCGCCGATTATAAAGTAACGGGGATGAACGAAATTCATATGGTTGAACAAGGCGATTTAACCTTTGTGGACCATCCGAAATATTATAATAAGGCACTCAACAGCGCTGCAACAACTATTGTAATCAATAAAGAAGTAGATTGCCCCGAAGGCAAAGCACTCATTATTTCTGACACTCCCTTCGATGATTACATGAATCTGGTTCATCATTTCCGCGCTTTCGAGGCTTGTTCTAAAAATATTAGTCCCTCCGCTGAGATTGGTGAAGGAACTGTAATACAACCCGGTTCTTTTGTAGGAAATCATGTTAAAATAGGCAAGAATTGCATTATTCATGCCAATGTAACCATTTACGACCACAGCGTTATAGGCAATGATGTTATAATTCACTCAGGCACAGTGATTGGCGCCGATGCCTATTATTTTCAAAAAAGACCCACCGGATTTAAGAAATTTGAATCGTGTGGAAGGGTAATTATTTGTGATAATGTGGAGATTGGTGCTTTATGTGCCATTGACAAAGGCGTGAGTGGCGATACCATTATTGGTGAAGATACCAAACTCGACAACCATTGCCAGATAGGCCATGATACACAAATTGGCAAACATTGTTTAATAGGTGCTCATGCTGCCATTGCTGGGGTGACAAAAATAGAAGATGATGTTATTTTGTGGGGAAGAGTTGCTGTGAACAAGGATTTGGTAGTGGGCAAAGGAGCTATAGTATTAGCGACATCTGCTGTCGACAAAAGCCTTGAAGGTGGCAAAACCTATTTTGGAGTTCCAGCTATTGAAGCTCGGGAAAAATGGAAAGAAATGGCTTTTGTCCGCGGATTAGCCAAAGCACGAAAATAAAACTGAAGCCACTTTTAAGTGGCTTTTTTTATTGTTAAGAAAAGCGGTAAATCTATTCGGAAATGGACTTAGTGTTTGTTTCAAGAGCTTCACGCTGCTTAATATCCCAGATTACCAGAATGGCTGCAAATCCCCAGAAAGGAACAGATGCTTTATCGGAATCGAGGAAATTATTGAGGAAACCGTGGATAAAATAGGTAACAAAAGCTACCAGAATTCCCATGACCATGTATTTTGTTGACGGGTCACTCTCTCTTTTGTAAACCCGTATTCCGATGGTAATCACTGCAATAGCTAGAGCTAATACGCCTAATAAACCGAAAACACCCATTTCGGCTAAAGGACCCAGATATTCACTGTGAGCATTACCCCCATCACCAAAATCGGTACTAATAATGGTTTTTTCCTTGGCTCTTTGCATGGGCGCATAAACAAACTGATAGGTTCCTGGCCCCCACCCTACGATAGGTCTTTCTTCGAAAAGTCTTATGGCACAGGCCCAGCGATTTATCCTTTCTAAATTTGACGCATCGGTGGCAATATTACTCGAAGAACTAATGTGTTCCGTAAAATTTGCCGATGAGTCCTGATCGTTTTTCGATAGTTTATCGAGAATCTGATGTTGAAATGCGAAAAATATTCCTGTCAATGAAATGGCAATAAGTAAAATATACCGCAGTTTTATGCGATAATAGATCAAAACAAAAACTCCTATCCCCCCCAACATCGATAGCCAGGCAGCCCGACTATAGGATAAAAACAAAGCAAAAAAGATAATCGCCGAGGCAGTTATGGCATACAATCTCATTGTTTTGGAGTACTCTTTGGTAAAAATAAGTGCCAGGGAGATGGGCAGGTAAAAAGCCAGAATCATTCCATAGGCAGTATGGTCGTTGTAAAATGGTGACATGACCCAGTGGCCGGCTTTTGTTTCGAACCCCCACATGGCATGATGAATGGTGGTATAAATAATTACAATGATTAATGGAATGATGTAGAGCCACGAAAAAAGCCTGATATCTTTGGTTTGTTTTATTAATTTACTGAAAATGAAATAGAAAGGAACAATAAACCAAAGCCTTGAAACAAAATATTTAATAGAAACAATGGGGAGTTCACTGGTTATGGTGCTAAAAAACATCCAAAGTAAACTTAGTAAAATGATGGTTGTTACCGGGTGTTTTATAAAGCGTTTATCGAAATTCCAATCGAAAAACATCTTAATGATAAACAACAAAAGTATGCCCGCCATGAGAGGTTCGGTGGGTAAAGAAACCCCCAGCCCAAAATCTTCATCCTTAATGGTAATGGCGAGTGGAGTAAAAAAAACAATGAGCCAAATAAGTTTATCGAGTGCGAAAAAGTAGAGCAGAATAAAAAACAAACCAAAAGGAATGACGTAGGCGTAGTATTGATTTTTAGAAACAAAATACATGTTGACCAAAACGAAGATGATGGTCAGCAGATAAACAACCCCTATTTTTATTTTCGAGTTGAACACTTATTTCTGTGCTTTTCTTATTCTTAAGTTCTCCATGATACCAATCACAAGAAGTGCTACCAGCAACGATGTAAACATGGTTAGCGCTACTATAAGCCAACGAACAGGATAGGATTTTTTATCCGCCTGAAAGGGACTTTCGATAACATTGGTATAGGTGAACTGCCGATCGTAGTTGGAGTAGGCAATATCGTATTCTTTGGTTATTTCGCGAAGGTTAATGGCCTCTTGTTCAAGGTTTTCAAGAGTTAACAAAAGTGCTCCCCCTTTTTCCTCAATTTTTTGTTTCAGTTTATCAACCTCACCTTTATTAACACGTGTGGACCCTCCTTCAACTGTTCCCAGTAAACCTTTAACAACCTCAGTGGATTGTGATTGGTAATCAATCAAACCATGTTCAGTTGCCAGATTGTGGAGGTTCTTTTCTAAGGAATCAATAACAATTTGCTTTCGTTTAATGGCTCTCTTCCAAAGCGCCACCACTTCTCCAAATTTTTGTTCGTGGAGCAATTTAATCTTCTCATTATAAGCTTCGAGGATGGCATCGGCCATTTCTTTAGCTATTTTCGGATCTTTATCGAACACTTCAATTCTAATGGCTTCGCCCGGAGTTTTTGAAATCTTTACATTCTCGCGGTATTCATTAAGTAATGCGGTAGTATAGTACTCGTAATTTCTGGAAATTTTATAATGTTCGTCCAGTTTAAACTGTTCTATTACTTTATCTCTCACGTAGCTTGCCTGTAAAATCTGAAACATTTGCTCGGTTTCACTTTCTTCGGAATAGGGAGAAATGTTAGCCGGATATACTACAGCCCAGGATTTAAATTTGGGAGTAATAACCCAGGAACTAGAAAAAATAACTCCCCCCACCATTGCAATAAGCAATACTACAACCAGATGCACTCTCCAACGAAGCAAAGTATTGATGATGTTTAGATTATTAAAATTGCTTTCCATTATTATATGATTTAATCTTATTCTTAAAACAAATTTCTCTTTTATGTTATCTGAAATCTTACTTGTTGTTTCGTTTTCAGATGTTTCAATTTTACTTTTATAATGCTTTACCTGATTCAGAAAAAGCTGTGTCAGGCTTTTTTTTTTAACTGAATCTTCTCCATTTTTTCAAGTGTGATAATGGTCAAAACACTAAGGAACAAAGCTCCAAAGGTTGAAATAACCACAATGAGCCAGCGGATGGGCAGCGACTTTTGCTCTGCTTTATAGGCAGTATTTACAATAAACTTTTGGGGCAAATCCTGTTCAGCATCCACTTTGGCTTCTTCGTATTTGGCTCTGATTTCGCTGAGTTGCTTTTTATCGTGCTCCAATGCATCCCTCAGTGATACATAGGGTCCGCCGTATTTGGCCAATATGTCGAGCATTTCCTGCAACCTTCTGATATTCTCTTTCTTACCCGCAGCAATTTCCATGGCAAGTTGCTGGTTTATCATCTCAGACTGAGACTCATAATCGTGCACTCCTAACTTCCGCAGTTCAGTAAGAGAATCTTCTTTAAGTGCTATTTCGTTTTTGAGCTTAAAATATTCCTGCTCAACAATTTTAAAAGCCTTATTGGCTCTCACACGCTTCATATCGTTTTTTACAACATCGTAGAGTGCGGCAATTTCGTTGGCCATATCGGCGGCCATTTGGGCATCTTTGTCATAAACAATGATTCGAACGGCTGAATTCTCGGTTCTCTTAAAGTGGAAATTGGATTCAAACTCATGATAAAGTTCGGTAAACCTAAATTTATCATTTTCATCTATTTCGTAGTGTTTCATCAAATGGTATTTATTGATGATACTGTCGCGGATGATGTTCGAGTTTAAAATCTGGAGCATCTGTTCTATTTGTTCATCCTCTCCAAATTCCAAAATGTCTTCTTTGGCAGCGTAATTGGTGCTTAACAGAGCTTTCGAGATGGCATTAGTAGAAGTTGGGATGAGCACAACCTGGCTTTTAAAAAGCGGTGTGATAAAAAGAGATGATGAAAAAATAACCGCCAATAACGCAGATACCAGCGCCACAATGAAAAAGGTTCTTCTCCATTGAACTAAAAAACTGATAAAATTTGAGGAATCAAATCCTTCGTATGTCTGATTATTCATTATTGATTTGAATCATTAAGAAAGGCCAAAAATAGAATTTATTTCCCAAATAGGAAGATAAAAAATCGCAAATGGCCAATAAATCGAACCTTATATTGAAGCTGTATTTGGAAATAAATCAAACTAACTTAGCTCTCTTTCTTTCAAATAGCCAAAAAACTCCTTCAGATTGAACAATCTCAATGCTATTGCGAGAACAAACATGATGGCAAAAAGCAACCCAATTTTTACTATCCAGTCAATTTCGATAAATTGCTTGCTAAAATAGGTGAGCAGCACCGCGATTGTCCAAAAGACTAACATTCTGATGGTAAACTGAATTTCGGGGTTAAAATTAAATACCCTGTGAACCACCCATAGCTGAGCTAAAGCACTAAACGTTAGTGCACAAAGGTTTGCAATAGCAGCCCCTTTTGCATAATATTCAGGAACAAGGCTATAATTAAGAACCAAACTTATTACCACACTCAATCCAGCTATGATATTGAGTTCCTTAAGGTTGCCGTTGGCAGTGAGAAGAGTTGCAAAAATATAGGAAGTTGACATGGCAACAATTCCAAAAATCATGAGGGCATAAACCTTACCCGATTCATCAATATGGTGCTCGTATAATAGGTCCATGAATTCATAGCTGTAGAAAAATGTTGTTACAGCCAGCATTCCCGTAGCTACAATAAGAATGGAAAAAGATATTTTAATTATCTTGATGAGTTCCTGCCCCTGTTTAATCATGTGTGAAAACAGAGGAAGTAGAAAAACGGCAAACAAAAAACTTATTTGATTGGTGGCATCGAGAATTCTGTATCCATGTGCATAAATGCCCGCCTGTTCTGCTGAGATTTCTTCGTTCAAGAGCTTTCCCATCATCACGGTATCAATACGATTGTAGATAGTCATGAGCAGGGTGAGAAGGGCGAATGGCATACTTTTTCGCATAATCATGAGAAAAAATGGCCAGTCCCAGCTTATTGTCAATGATTTACTTTTTACAACAACGATTAGATAAGCCACAAAAAGTGCAATAATATAGCTCACCGTCTGAGCATACACAAACCACTCAATCTTAAAAGGAGCCTGGGTAACATTTCCCCATAGAAGCACCGCCATGATTAAAATCATTAGTAGCCGGTCGAGCACTGACATAATGCTTTCGGTTCGAAACATGAGCATTCCGGAAATATTGGATCTCAAATAGAGGATAAATGACAATAAAAACTGATTGAAACCCACCAAAGCCAACAGACTGAGCTGGCTTCCACGATAACCATAACCATAGCCAAAGCCCAGTGTTACAAGAAAATACAAAAATCCCAAAACCAATTTCATGGTTACCAGCCGCGAAAAATGCTTGGCTAAGAGATGAGTATTTTGGGCAATGTTTCTGTTATTGAAGTTGGTGATGCCAAAATCGAGAAGGATATTGAACAGAAAGCTGAAATTGAGTACAGTGAAATAAAAACCAAAATCCTCCGAACCAACCACATTTTGCACAGTCCGGTCGATACCAAAAACCCAAAATGGCTTAATGAGCAAATTGAGCAACAGGAGCAAACCCAGGTTAGTAATAAACTTTCTCTGCATAAAAATGATTTTCGGAAGGCTAAATACCGGTCAATCTTGTATCTTTGCGGCAAATTTAATGATATTTCAATCGGAATTTGATAATTAACAACCATTGTAAGTGAAAATAGCTGTCAATACCAGATTATTACTCAAGGACAAATTAGAAGGGATTGGATGGTTTACATACGAAAGCCTGAAAAGATTGACGCAGCAACATAAAGAGCACGAATTCATTTTTATTTTTGACCGCCCTTACCATTACGATTTTATTTTCGGCCCCAATATAACCCCTGTGGTTATTGGTCCTCCGGCTCGTCATCCGTTTCTTTATTATATTTGGTTCAACCACAGTATTCCTAAAATACTTAAGAAATATCAGGTTGATTTGTTCCTGTCGCCCGATGGTTATATTCCCCTGAATTCACCAGTGAAAACTCTTGCGGTTTTTCATGATTTAAATTTTGAGCATTATCCCATGGATTTGCCAAAAATGGAACGGTATTATTATCGCAAATACTTTCCCCAGTTTGCCAAAAAGGCCACCCGTATTGCCACTGTTTCTCACTACTCAAAAAAAGACATTACCGAGCAGTATAAAATTAGCGAGGATAAGATTGATGTGGTTTACAATGGTGCCAATGAGAAATTTATCCCGCTTCAACACAATATTAAGAAGCTTATCATTGAAAAACATACAGGTGGGAAACCCTATTTTATCTTTATTGGCGCCTTAAACCCCAGAAAAAATCTTGTAAATCTTTTGCTGGCTTTTGATAAATTCAAGATTCAGGATCGGTTGCATATCAAATTGCTGATTGTGGGCGAAAAAATGTTTAAAACCGAAGCCATCTTTCAGGCTTATGAAAACATGAACTTTAAAGCCGATGTGGTTTTTAGTGGCAGACTCAATTCCATAGAGCTTCACAAAGCTTTGGCAGCAGCCATTGCTTTGACCTATGTATCTTATTTCGAAGGTTTTGGGATTCCCATTGTGGAGGCTTTTTATACCGAAACCCCGGTTATTACATCAAATGTTACCTCCATGCCCGAAGTTGCGGGAGATGCAGCCTATTTGGTAAACCCCTTTTCGGTGGACGAAATTGCTGAAGCTCTGACCAAAATGGCCTATGACGCCGACCTGCGTGAGGAATATATTGCCAAAGGAAATAAACGAAAACTTGATTTTCATTGGCAGAATACAGCCGATGAACTTTGGAAATCGATAGAAAAAACAGTAAATCAATAAATTAAACATCATGAATGTACTACTGCTGGGCTCTGGTGGCCGTGAACATACATTGGCATGGAAAATGGCGCAAAGCCCACTTCTAAAGCAGCTATTCACCTGCCCGGGAAATGCCGGAACAATGGAGGTGGGCAAAAATGTGGACATCGATTATCAAAATATGAGCCAGCTCAAAAGTTTTCTTTTATCAGAAAAGATAGATATGGTTGTGGTTGGTCCGGAGGTTCCTTTGGTAAACGGCATTCATAATGAAATAGCTAATGACCCTGAAATAAGCCATATTGCTGTAATTGGGCCAAAAAAAGAAGGCGCTCAGCTGGAAGGCTCCAAGGACTTTGCCAAGCGATTCATGAACAAATATCACATACCAACGGCTCATCACAAAACATTTGACAAGAAAAGCATCAACGATGGAATTGAGTTTCTGAAAGATATTAAATCGCCCTATGTGCTTAAAGCCGATGGACTGGCCAGTGGAAAAGGGGTTTTAATTCTCGAAGATTTGGATGAAGCAATAGAAGCTTTTAAAGATATTTTACTAAGCGATAAATTTGGTTCCGCTGGCAATCAGGTGGTTATTGAAGAGTTTTTAAGTGGGGTAGAATTATCGGTCTTTGTACTCACCGATGGCAAGTCTTATGTTCTGCTTCCCGAAGCCAAAGATTATAAGCGAATTGGAGAAGGCGATACGGGTCCAAATACCGGTGGAATGGGATCTGTTTCACCAGTGCCTTTTGCCGATGAAAAATTTTTAAATCTGGTGAAGGAACGAATCATTGAGCCAACCATCTATGGGCTTCAAAATGAAAAAATTGATTATCAGGGGTTTATATTTTTTGGACTCATCAACGTAAAAGGCCATCCTTATGTAATAGAATATAATGTTCGTATGGGCGATCCGGAAACAGAGAGCGTGATGCCGCGGTTAAAAACAGATTTGCTGGAATTATTCGTGGCTATGAGCGAACAAAGACTTCACAATTTCCCCATCGAAATATCTCCAAAAACTGCGGTTTCGGTAATGTTAGTCTCCAAAGGCTATCCCGATGCCTATGAGAAAGGGAAACTTATTTCTGGCTGTGATGGAGCGGAAAATACCATGCTGTTTCATGCCGGCACCAAAGCCACACCGCATGGTGTAGTAACCGATGGAGGCCGTGTGATGGCCATAACAAGTCTTTCCGACACCCGCGAAGAAGCGCTTGCACAAGTGTTTTCAATGGCAGAAACTATTCATTTCGACGGCAAATACTATCGCAGAGATATAGGATTCGATATTTAAACCCTTAAAACTCAATTTCGTGATTTTATATTTGTTCAAAAAGTCTTTTTATGGTCAAATTGCTCTCGTAGTTTTATTTGCCATTCTGTTTGCCATTCCGGATTTTATGCAAGACAAAACCTTGTTTTGGCCAACGAATACCCTATTTTTAAAAATCAGCTGTCTGGCACCCTTTTTAAAAATGAACTGGATTTATCAAACTCTCGTACTCATTCTTCAGGTGCTTTATGCTTTCTACGTAAAAGACCTCCTCACCCGGAATCAACTGAACCATCATCTTAATTTTTTACCCGCATTACTCGTTATTGCACTCTTCAACTTTTTACAACCTTTTCAATATCAACTTCTTAATATTCTTAATCTTTTCCTGATAACCCTAACTTTTAGTTTTCTATTGAAGAGTTTCGACGATAACAACCCCAATAATAGCTTTTTCGGGGCGTCTATTCTGATTGCATTATCAAGCTTTTTGGGTTATGGAAATATCTTTATGATATTTTTGGTTTGGATAAGCTTTTTTGTGTTTCAAAACTATAGCTGGCGTTACATGCCCATTACGCTTATTGGGCTAATAACCCCTTATATTTTTCTACTTTCCTATTTGTTTTGGTACGATTTGTTGTTTGCAATCGACATGGAATGGAAACAGATTCTAAAAGCAGGGTTTCAATGGAGTCTTCCGCAAGGCACATTCCAATATATTGTTCTGGGTATACTCTCCTTCTTTCTGCTGCTGAGTCTTTTAAAAATTGTTCCCGAGATGCCCGGAAGAATCATTTCCATTCGAAAAAAGACCTCATTAACCCTTTGGCTTCTGTTTATTACCCTCATTGCATTTTGGCTGGGGGGTTCAAGCTCGGTCAGTCAGCTCTACCTTCTTCCCATTGCGGCTGTGATTGGGTATTATCTGCGAACCATAAAAAAGCGGAAAATATTCTTCGATATAATTTTCACCTCCTTCATTCTATTGCTTTTGTTTAATAAGTATTATTTGGTCTATGCTTCAAAAATGCTTTTCGAGTGATTTTAAACTGGAAGCCGGCTGCGATGAAGCCGGAAGAGGATGCCTTGCAGGTCCGGTTTTTGCCGCTGCTGTAATCCTGCCCTCTCATTTCGAAAACGAGCTTCTCAACGATTCCAAAAAACTTAGTGCCAAAAACAGGAATATGCTTCGCCTAATCATTGAAAAGGAAGCGTTGAGCTGGGCGGTTGGTGTTTGTTCACCACAGGAGATTGACGAGATAAACATACTAAATGCCAGCATTTTAAGCATGCACCGCGCGTTGGCGCAACTTTCCCATAAACCCGATTTTATTCTCGTCGACGGAAACCGCTTTAAAGCTTTTGAGAAAATACCCCATCAATGTATTGTAAAAGGCGACGAAAAAATGATGTCGATTGCAGCCGCATCTATTCTGGCAAAAACATATCGTGATGAATATATGGAAAAGGCTCATCAAACTCATCCACAGTACTTTTGGCTGCAAAATAAAGGTTATCCGACTCCACAGCATAAAAGAGCCATTGCGCAATATGGAACTACTGACTTACATCGGCTAACCTTCAACATGACCGAACAACTGAAACTTGAGCTTTGAACATTCCGCAGAAAAAACGCAAACAATAACCCAATTAACGAGATAGAAAAAGTATTTTTGACCCCAATATGTTATCAAAAGAAGAATCGAAAAATATAAGACAGGCTTTTTGGGAAGGTTTCACCAAATATTCAGCCCCCAAAAGAAAGAGAATGGGCCGGCCAAAAACCTGGGTCATGCAAAATACCGGAATCAAAGCAGTGGATTTAAAATTCCATATTGACGAAAAAATGGCCTCCGTAAGCATTGATGTGGTGAGCAAATCCATCGACAGCAGAGTTGCTTACTGGAATAAATTCCTGGGCCTTAAAACATTGCTCGACACCGAGTTTAACAATGAATTGATTTGGGACGATATGTTTGCACTCGAAACCGGAAAAGACATCATCAGAATTGCCATGATAAAAGAACAGGTCAATATTTTTGATAGAAACTGTTGGCCAGATGTTTATTCCTTCTTTTTTAAGCAGATGATTAAATTTGAAGATTGGCTGGAATATTATAAAGACATTATAAAAGTAAACCAGCAGGATTTGGTCTAAATCGACTGATAAATCAATTTAAATTATTATAAACCAAATAAATACAAAACCAATGAACAGTTTGGAACAACTCAAAAAATTCACAAAAGTGGTGGCCGATACTGGCGATTTTGAATCCATTAAACAGTTTAAACCATTAGATTCCACAACAAATCCTTCTTTGATTTATGCTGCGGCTCAGGATAAAAAATACAGTCATTTGGTCGAACAGGCTTTATTGGTGGCAAAATCTTTTAGCAGTTCGAAAAATGAGCAATTGGAACATGCTTTAGATGTTTTGGCAGTGAATTTTGGACTGGAAATTTTAAAAATCGTTCCCGGACGAGTAAGCACCGAAGTGGATGCCCGCCTTTCGTTCGATACTGTAAAAACCATCGAAAAAGCACATAAACTTATTAATTTGTATGCTCAGGCTGGCATTGATAAAGAAAGAATCCTTATAAAAATTGCGGCCACCTGGGAAGGAATTCGTGCAGCCGAAGTACTCGAGAAAGAAGGCATTCACACCAATCTGACATTGCTTTTCAGTCAGGTTCAGGCCATTGCCTGTGCCAAAGCTGGGGTTCAGCTGATTTCGCCTTTTGTGGGTCGGATTCTCGATTGGTATAAAAAAGACCGCGGCGTAAGTCATATTGATGCTACCGAAGACCCCGGTGTTTTATCGGTTGCCGCCATTTTCAACTATTATAAAAAGTTTGGTTACAAAACCGAAATCATGGGCGCCAGTTTCCGCAATAAGGAAGAGATTATTGAGCTTGCCGGATGCGACTTGTTGACCATCTCCCCCAACCTGCTGGCCGAACTCGAAAACAGCTCTCTGGAAATTTCACCCCAATTAGATGCTAAGATGGCACTTCAAATGGAGATTGAAGAGATTCCCACCGATGAAATATCTTTCCGTTGGTTGATGAATGAGGACGCTATGGCCACCGAAAAATTGGCCGAAGGAATCAGAAAATTCAGCGTTGATTTGGTGAAATTAGAGCAGTTTATTGCAGAAAAAATGTAGGAAACGGGATTAAATCCCGTTTCTTGAAATTTTTATTAGTTTCACTTCCACATCACCGCCTTCGGGCAAAAGACTTATATAATCGTTTTCCTGATTTACCCAACGAACCTGTTTACCAATGCTCACAAAATAGCTGTGGTAACCATCGCTGTTTTTCAGTGGAATGCTGTATCCCCCGTTTTGAGCGCCACCATTACCAAAATTCACGAAAAGCTTCACTTGTTCACCTGGATTTACAGTTCTGATTTCCAGCAAAATATAGTTCTCACTTCTGTCCTTAAATGCGATGGGTTCAAATTTAAATTTCTCTTCGTGATTGCGTGGAATGGTCATTTTTTCGTCAAGAATATGAACCATAGATGTTTTCTTAATGAGCTCAAAAATCTTGTCGATCATTTCGGCGGGATATTTCTCAAATGGGAATACCCCCAAAGCTTTCTCGAAGGATAGAATGGCTTCCTGGTAGTATTTGGTGCCGTAAAAGCGCTCGCCATCGGCAATGTATTTATCGTACTCTTTTTGCTTGGCCACCAAATCTTTTTCGAGAATGCTGTTTATCTCCGCGAGTTTTTCCTTGGGATAAAGCTCGGAAGACTTAATCTCGCTGGCCTGCTGATAGCCTTTTTTGGCCGGATCCCAATCGCGTTTTTTGAAGTTTCTGTCACCCTCTTCAATGGCTTTTTGATAAGCCACATCAATCTCCCGCTGAATTTTGGCCAAGGCTGCTTTAGCTTCAGCAATTTTTTGTGGCGGATAGGTTTCGTAGGGGAAAATGGCTTGAGCCTGTTCAAAAAGATTGATGGCCATTGGGTAATCCTGAGCATTGAAAGCCTGGTCGCCTTGTGCTACCAATGCATCGAAGCGGCCTTGTTTATCGGCCATATTAGCCAGAATATTATTGATTTCAAGAATCCGCTCCTGTGGCAGTTTTTCGTTGGGAAGAATTTCCAATGCTTGCTTGTATTTGGCCAAGGCAGCATCATAGGATTTAGCATCATAAGCGGTATTGGCCTGAGCCATAATCTTATCGAACTGCATTTTCTTGCGAGCCATGTCTTGTAAAATCTGGTCTATTTCCATGATTTTCTGCCGTGGATATGCCTCAGTTGGTAATTGAGTGAGGGCATCCTGATAGCTTTTCTTCGCCACTTCGAAGTCGGAAATTGCAAAAGCTGCATCGCCCTTTCTGATGGCCTCGTCATAAGCAGCCTTTATCAGCGCCAAAGCATCGAGAATGGTTTGTATTTCTTTGATTTTCTTCTGCGGATATTCCTTTTCTGGCATAATTACCAAAGCTTTATTGAACGATTCGAGCGCTTCCGGGTAGAGTTTTGCCTTAAACCGCTCGTCGCCTTCGGTGATATAGCCTTCGTACTGACCCTTGCGTTTCCAGAGCTCGTCAATTTTAAGAATCTGGTCTTTGGGGTAAGCTCTGTCGGGGAAAATTGCAGAGGCCAGCTGGTATTGTTCCTTCGATTTATCCAGAACTTCTTGTTTGAACCACTCGTCGGCTTTTAAAATAATCGCATCATACTCCGCCGATTTCTTAGCAAATGCATCCAGCAAGGCTCTGATTTCGTTCATTTTATCCTTTGGGTATTTCTCTGCTGGCATGAGCAGAGAAGCCTGTTCGTATTTGGGTAAAGCACTATTATAATCAGCTTTTTGGAAAAACTGGTCAGCCTGAGCTATCAAAGCATCGTAGTTGGCCTTGTTTTGGGCTTCGGCATTGAGTTTTTCGTTGATGAGCCTGATTTGTTCCTGGGGATAAATTTCAGCGGGCTTCATCTCCAATGCTCCCTGATATTTGGGCAAGGCCGATGTCCAGAGTTGTTTTACAAAAAATCCATCGGCTTCCTTAATCAAAGCATCGTATTTCCTTTGAGCTTCGGCTAACTGAACCAGAATTCCGTCGATGAGTTTCAATTGGTTTTTTGGATATTCCTCCACAGGCTTTATTACCAAAGCTGCTTTGTAGTTGTCTATGGCTTTGGCGTAGTCTTTCTGCCCCAGGAAACCGTCGGCTTTCAGAATCAAGGCATCGTATTCAGCCTGAGCTGCTGCCATACTGCCTAAGATTCCATTGAGCTCGGCAATCTTGTCGATGGGGTATTTCTCCGTGGGTTTGAGTTTATTGGCCAATTGGTATTGAGTGAGCGACTCCTGCCACGATTTGGTTTTATAAAATCCATCGGCAGCAACAATGGCTTTTTTATAATTTGCTTCCAACTCTGCCAGCTCAGCTAAAATGCGGTTTATCTCCTGAATCTGGGTTTGTGGATAAACTTCGCTTGGTTTAAAACCAAGTGCTTTATTATATCCCGCCAATGCGGCATTCCACTGACTTGCAGCAAAATCCTTATCAGCCTGGGCCAAAGCAGCATCATAGGCAGCCTGTGTGGCAGCAGCACCTTTGAGAATATCCTGTAGGAGCTTGATTTGATCTTTGGGATACTTTTCCTGTGGTTTGATGGCAGATGCTTCCTGATATTTGGTGATGGCCAGCTCGTAAACTTTATCGTCGCGACTCTTGTCGGCATACTGAATGGCTTCCTGGTAGAGTCGGTCCTTTTCCGCAAATTGCATCAGAATTGCTTCTATTTCGGCAATTTTTTGTTTGGGATATTCTTCGTTGGGTTTTACAGTCAATGCCAGCTTAAACTGGTCGAGTGATGAGTTATAGTTTTGGGCGGTAAAAAACTGGTCGCCCGATTTTATATATTGTTGATATAAAGCATCTTTATCGGCCATTTCCTTGAGCAATCTGTCTATTTCGGCAATTCGTTGGGCGGGATAAGTTTCCTGGGGAAACATGGCCAATGCCTGTTGATATTTGCCTTTGGATTCTGCGTAAGATTTGGAATTAAAAAGACCATCGGCAGCCAAAATCAAGGCGTCATACCGAGCCCTTAGGGCGGCAGCTTGTCCAAGTTTGTCTTTGCAAAGCTGAATCTGGTTTTTTGGATAGGCTTCTAATGGCTTGATATCCAAGGCGCTTTCATAGGCTGTCAATGCAATATCCCATTTGGTTTCTTTAAAATAGCGGTCGGCTTTTTCAATGAGGGCCAGATAGGATGCATCGGTTTCGGCTAAGGCTTTCAAAATGGCATCAATCTCAGCAATGCGCTGTGGTGGATAAGTTTCTTTGGGGAAAATAGTCAACGCCTTCTGATAGGTGGTTTTGGAATCCAAATAGCTTTTCTGAGTAAATAAAGCATCGGCCTGAGTTATCAGTGCATCGTAACTGGCCTTGATTTGTGCCAGGTCGCCCAGCTTTTTGTTTATCTCGTTAATCTTGTCTTGCGGATATTTCTCGTTGGGCTTAAAACCCAAAGCGGTTTGATAGGCTGAGAGAGCGGGTGTCCATTGTGCTGATTTAAATTGCAAATCGCCTTCTTTAATGGCAGCTGCATAGGCGGCTTCCTTATCGGCCATCCCCTGAAGCAATCCATTGATTTCGTTTATCTTATCTTTTGGATATTGTTCCGATGGTTTTATATTCGATGCTTTCTGATAAACGGGCAAAGCGGATGTATAGTTCTGAGTAGCAAAAAATCCGTCGGCTTGTTTTATGGCTTCCTGATAGGCAAGTTCCTGGTCGGCAAGCTTTTTCATGATGGCTTCAATTTCGGCCATGCGGGATTTTGGATAAGCTTCGGTGGGTTTAATGCCCGATGCCAGTTTATAGTTATCGAACGATGGAGCATACTCTTTGGCATCAAATTGCTTGTCGGCCTGCGCTATCAGCTCGTTATACTTTTGGCCATCGGCTTCCTGCTGAGCTAAAATTCCCCTGATAATTTCAATTTGAGCCTTTGGATAGGTTTCTTTCGGTTTTACTTCGGCAGCTCGTTCATAAAGACTCAATGCAGCGATGTATTGTTTTTTGTTGAACTCGGCATCGGCTTTGGCTATCAAACCCACATAATCGTTGTCCATGGCCTTGAGTCGTTGTTGCTCTTCGATGGTGTTGATATCCTCAATTTTATATTTGGGATACATTTCGTTGGGCTTGATTTGCGAAGCCACCAAATAGGCCGAACGGGCATCGTTGAGTTTTTGCTGGGTAAAGAGTTTGTCGGCAACCGCTACTGCATCTTTATACCGTTTTTCCAACTCAGTTTTCTCGTTGAGCCTTTTACTTATTTCTGCCAGCTGATTTTTGGGATATTGCTCCTCTGCTTTTATCAGAAGTGCTTCTTTATAAGCGGTTTGTGCCTGAAGTAAACTATCGGTGCCAAAAAATCCATCGGCAATTTTAATCTTAGCATCGTAGCGGGCATTTAAATCTTTTAGCGCCCCCAAGAGTCCGTCAATTTCGTCGATTTTTTGCTGAGGATATACTTCTTTGGGACTCAGATTTTTCGCTGCATAGTAGTCGTAAAGGGCATTTTCGTAATCTTTAGCTTTAAATTTGGCATCGCCAGAGGCAATAAGGGCCTGATATTTATCGGTGGCTTCGAGCAGGGCTTTTATCTCCGCAATTTTTTGCTTTGGATATTGTTCGTTGGGCAGAAGGACAGATGCGGCTGTGTAATTTTCCAGGGCTTTGGTGTAGTTTTTTTGCTCTAAAAACTTATCGGCTTTGGCAATCAAGTCGTTGTAATCCTGTTTGCTGGCTTCTTCTTTTCTAATTTTATCGCACTCCTTCTTCAGCTCGTTAACACGGTCGATAATGATTTGAGCTCGCTGCTCGTCGATGTAAAAATTTCCCTTGTTGCGATGGTAGGTGATTTCGGTAAGTGGTTGATCGAGAATGGACAAATCGGCGGAACAAAGCGGGAAAAGCTCCACAATGAGGTCGTATTTATAGATATTGTTGTGGTTCACATCTTTGGGTAATGCGGTGTTGGCATCGAAAATTTTGTGGACATAGTTCTCTTTGGAGAAGCGAATCTGATAAGTCTGATTGAGTTCGAGCTTGAATTTGTGGCGACCACTGGTTCCTATTTCGGCAGTTTCAATCACATTACCATTTTGCAATAGCTGAATCCGGGCATCGAACAGGCCTTTGTTTTCTTCATGAACGAAGCAATCGATCTCGATAAATCCGGTGGCCAAAAGAATGTCAATCTCTTCGAGCTGCGATTTGGGATAGGTTTCGTTGGGTTTAATTTCCAGCGCACGGGTATATTTTGTGAAAGCAATCTGATACTTTTTCTCCTTGAATAGCTGATCGCCATCGGAAATGGCTTTAGCATATTGCTCTTCGAGCTTTTGCTGTTTGGTCTTTTCCTTGTCCTGACTGGCATCTATTTTGGCAATCATATTGAAAGCGTAGGTTTTTTCGGGCAAAATCTGCAATGCTTTCTGATATTCGGCTTTGGCTTCGGTGAGTTTTTGAGCCACATAATGCTCATCGGCTTTGGCAGTAATGGCGTCGTATTCTTTTTCCTTCTGAATGAAAACCTTCATTTTGGCCACTTGAGCGGAGGCATAGGCATCGGTGGGATTTATTTTAAGGGCTTGCTCATAGCTGGCCAATGCATCGGCAAATTTCTGGTAATTAAGGTGTTGATCGCCTTTTTGAATAGCTTGATCCAAAGCGAGCTTATTGGCCTGGTCGCTTTTAAGTATATCGGTAATTTTTAGAATCTGGTCGTTGGGATATTTTTGAGACTCGTCCACATGGGCTGCATCGCGGTAATAACTCATGGCCTTTTCGTAATTTTTATCCACAAAAAACTGGTCGGCGGTTTTAATGGTTTCTTCGTAGAGCGATTTTTTAAGTTGGGCAGCTTGGAGCAAACGTTTGGATTCGGCAAGGCGTTCTTTGGGGTGCGCTTCGTAGGCAATGAGATTCAGGGCTTTCTCGTAGTTTGTTATGGCAGTTTGATAGTCTTTGAGTTGGAATGCTTCGTCGGCAATGGAAATAAAATTGTCATAATCGCCACGCACCGCCATCTCAGCTTTAAGCAAGTCAATAATTTCCTGAACCCGTTTCTGGGCATATTCGTCTTCCGGCTTCAGCTTTCCCGCCAATTGATAGGCTGCTTTGGCATTGTAATAGTCTTTTTTCTGATAATACTCGTCAGCAGATTTAATTACCTGATTGTAATCGCCGGTTTGCTGAGCAAAGATTTGAAGAGAAAAGATGAGTACGAAAACGAGTAAACTGATGCCTGACTTTATATTTAATCTATTCATAAGGTGCATTTAAGCTATATTTTATTATAACAAGAGATAACGATTCTAATAATGATTTATTGCTGAAAAACAGCTCCGTCGACCAGGTGAATGGTTCTGTCGCAACTGGCGGCCAATTGTTCGTCGTGGGTTACAATGACAAAGGTTTGGTCTCGTTCGTCGCGAAGTTGAAAGAACAAGCGGTGAAGCTCTTCGGTGTTTTCGCGGTCGAGATTGCCCGAAGGCTCATCGGCAAAAACCACTTTGGGGTTGTTGATAAGTGCACGCGCCACAGCCACCCGTTGTTGTTCCCCGCCCGAAAGCTCCGAAGGTTTGTGATTAAAACGATGATCCATTTTAAGATAACTGAGCAAATCTTTGGCTTCTTTAATTACCTGTGCTGGCTTGCGGCGACCGATAAAAGCGGGTATGCACACATTTTCGAGACAGGTAAACTCGGGCAAAAGGTGATGAAACTGAAAAACAAAACCAATATTTTGATTACGAAAATCTGAAAGTTTCTGTTCATTGAGTTCGAAAGGATTGATGCCATCAATCATCAATGTGCCCTGATTGGGCTTATCGAGTGTTCCAAGTATTTGAAGCAGTGTGGTTTTGCCGGCTCCCGAAGCACCAGTAATGCTGAGTATTTCCGATTTCTTCACCGACATATCAATGCCCTTGAGTACTTTCAAATCGCCATAAGATTTTATAATGTTTTCGGTTCTAATCATCGCGCGCAATAAGGTGCAAATATCTCATTATTTTGATTAATTAATTTCTTTCCACTTCATAATAAATTAATAATTAAAGGTTTTTAATCACCCGCTTTAAAGATTTGTGAAAAGCAAATAAAATTACAAATCCATCTCAAATATTGAATTTTACAAAAAGCATTTTATTAACTCTGCTATGGTTGAAAAGTATCCAATAAAATGCCCCTGAACATAAGCGCATTTTCATAACTTTAACCACTTAAAGGAATGACTTCTTTATTATTTGACCTTAACAACCTGTTCGATTACCAAACATGATTCGGGTCTATTAAAAAGACAAAGTAATGACTTATTGGTTTAACCAACTTTTTCAATTCTGAGATGCTGATTTTTGTATTAATCGGCCTTTTAGTGATTGCTGTGAGTATTTTCCTGGTGCCCTTAAAAGCTCAGTATTTTGTTATGCTAACCGGTCAGTTGGCTGCAATGATTCTTTCCGGACTGGCAGCTTTGCTGGTATTTAAAAATTCCACAACCTTAGATATTTTTCTAGTCAATCTGCTTGATAATCAGGTTTTTTTGGTTATAGATCCCCTATCAGCTTTCTTCATACTGGTTATTAATTTAACTGTTTTTACAGGCGCTCTTTATGCGCGAGGCTATCTTAAACCCTACGAAGGGGTTAAATCGAAAAAGGAAATGGCCTGGCATTACTTTCACTTTTTTTTGATGCATATTTCTATGCTCATGGTGGTGATGCTGAGAGAGGGTATTAGTTTTTTGGTTTTCTGGGAGCTAATGTCGGTGGCTACTTTTTTTCTCATTCTGTTTGAGTCGGAAAAACCTGAAACCAAAGCTGCCGCTATCAAGTTTTTTATTCAAATGCATATAGCTTTTTACCTGATTATCATTGGTTTTATTGTGGCGGGTTTAACCACAGGACTGCCAATAGGTTTCGAAAGTTTAGGGTCCTACTTTAAAACATTTCCTGTTTTCCCGCTATTTCTTTTGTTTTTTGTGGGTTTTGGAATCAAAGCTGGTTTTATTCCACTTCACTCATGGCTGCCTCATGCCCACCCTGCAGCTCCTTCGCATATTTCGGGTGTGATGAGTGGCGTTATGATAAAAATGGGGATTTATGGAATTGTGAGAGTCCTCTCCTACATCCACACCGACCTGCTTACCATAGGAATTTTCTTGCTGTTGATTTCTGCGTTTTCAGGTATTGTTGGTGTTGTTATTGCCATTGTTCAGCACGACATCAAGAAATTGCTGGCCTATCACAGCATAGAGAATATAGGTATTATTGGAATGGGAATTGGAATTGGGGTTATTGGTCTGGCCATGAATAACAATGTTTTAGCCAGTCTGGGATTTGCTGGTGGGTTGCTTCATGTGCTCAATCATTCACTTTTTAAGTCGTTGCTTTTTTACTCCGCCGGAAGTGTTTATCAGCAAACGCACTCAAAAAACATAGAACAATTGGGTGGTTTGATGAAAAAGATGCCCTACACTGCCATTCTTTTTCTCGTGGGCGCTGTAGCTATCAGCGGTCTTCCGCCATTTAATGGTTTTATTTCGGAGTTTTTGATTTATGCCGGATTGTTCAAATCGCTGCATCACAATAATTTACTTTTAGGTTTTCTGCTATTGGGAGGTATTGTGGCTTTGGTTGTTATTGGCGGATTGGCTATGTTTTGTTTCACCAAAGTATTTAGCATTGTTTTCTTAGGCCATTCACGAAGCGAAAAAACCCTTCAAGCTCACGAAGTGACAAATCAGATGCTCTTCCCCAAGTTTTTAATTGCATTTATTATTCTGGCCATCGGAACACTGCCATTTATTATTCTTAAACCACTGGGCGATGTGGTTGGGGTATTTGTAAAAAACACCGAAGCTATTGGCGCGTTAACATCCACCATGACTGAAATTTCGGTAGCCATGGGATTGCTGATTGGAATTATCGCCCTGGTTTGGGTGGTTAGAAACTACAGAAAAACTCCGGCAAAAGATATTGATTCAACCTGGGGTTGCGGTTATGAGTATGGTGAAGCCGGATTAAACCAATACAGTGCTACTTCCTATTCCGAATACATCGGGAAAAAAGCCAAAATTATTGTGGGGGTCGAAAAGCATTTCAAGCCATTGAGCAAGGAAGAAATATTTCCCGAAGCACGAGAATTTACGACCCATAGCTCGGATGTTTTCGAAGACAATCTGGCATCGAAACCCACTGGCAAATTGCTTTTTATTATGGAAAAAATGGCAATTTTTCAAACCGGAAATATCCAGCATTATCTGCTCTATGCCATTGTTTTTGTGGTGATTATAGTTGGTTTAACCTTATTAAATTTTATCTAAAATGGGGATTGGTTCTATACTTCTGATTCTAACGGCACTGTTTTTCCCAGGGATAATTGGGGTAACAAAAGCCAAAATTGCCGGGAGAAAAGGACCTTCGGTTCTTCAACCCATTTACGATATTCTCAAATTACTCAAAAAGGGGAATGTGTATAGCTCCACCACCGGAATTCTTTTTATTGCTGGTCCTGTTATATATTTTGCAACACTCGCTTTTTCGCTTCTGCTGATTCCTGTGGGTAATTATCAAGCCCCTTTATCGTTCGATGGCGATTTTATCCTTTTCGCCTATTTACTGGCCCTAGGAAGATTCATGATGATTATTTCGGCCATGGATACGGGAAGTGGATTTGAAGGAATGGGAGCCAATCGTGAGGCCTTTTATTCCATGCTTGCGGAGCCTATTTTTCTCATCATTTTTGCATCAAACGCCATGCTAACCGGTTCATCTTCGTTCTATGATATTTTTAGCAATCTACACATCGAAACCGCCATTTCGTATTTCGTGGCAGGGCTATCCATTTATATAATCTTTTGGCTTTCAATGATCGAAAACAGCCGCATGCCGGTGGATGATTCAAAAACTCATTTGGAACTAACCATGGTTCACGAGGTTATGGTATTGGACCACAGCGGTTTTGAGCTGGCCCTGATTCAAATGGCCGGGGGTTTAAAATTTGCAATTTTTGGGGGATTGATTTTTAATTTCTTTCTACCAATTCAAGACAACTTTCTCATTCAATTACTCCTGTTTCCCATTATTCAAATTGCTTATGCTGTGATAGTTGGACTTGCGGAATCGTTCAGAGCCCGAAATAAAATGCTAAAGAATGCCCAATGGATCATTACTTTATCGGCTTTGTCAATTGTGGTTTTCCTTTCGGTACTCATCATCAACGAAAAAATAAACTTCTAGCCATGATTATTGTTTGTCTTATCATATTTGCTGTTTCACTTATCTACTTCTTCCTGTCGGAGAGAGTGGCCAAGCATATCAATTTACTCCGATTACAGGGTGTTCTGTTGTTTATCATTGCTTTTATAAATCTGATTCAAATAAACACCTTAGGTCTCATTCTGATTTTGCTCGAAACACTCCTCATTAAAGCCATCATCATCCCCCGATTTCTGCATAACCTGCGTCAGAACAACCATCTTAAACGAATTGTGGAGAACGATATTCCGGTTTTCTATTCCGTTTTAATTATTACGGCCATCATTATTTTCAGCTTTTTTGCAGCCTATAACATTAATAATCAATTTGTTGATCTGAAATTTTTCACCATTGCCATTTCTACTGTTTTGGGGGGCATGTATTTTATTGTGGTTCATAAAAATATCTTCAATCATATTGTTGGTTTTCTAATAATGGAAAACGGTGCATTTCTTCTATCACTTGCAGTTGGGGGTGAATTTCCGTTTCTGGTAAGTATGGCTGTGCTTATCGATATTTTAATGGCTGTTCTCATCATTGGCGTTTTCATTAATAAAGTAGGGAATACCTTTGGTTCCATGTCCATCACGAGCCTTAACAAACTAAAAGACTAAAACATGATACTGCTATCTTTTTTTCTGGCTACAGCGCTCATGGCATTATTGCTGTTTTTTGTTAAGCACAAAGCTTTTCATTTTATTATTGTGGCTGCTTATCTTGTCATTCACAGCTTTGTTACGGTTTTTGCCTATGAACATATCAACAGCTTCGATTCCAACTATTTTAAATTTGATAGTCTTTCGGTTTTACTCAGCGGATTGCTAAGCCTCATTCTTTTCCCCATTTTCTTCCACACCCGCTACTATTTGCAAAGGCATATCCACGATAGAAATATGAAAGGCAGGTTTTTAAGCCTTCTGATGATTCTATCCACCGGAATCACCGGAATCTATTTTGCCGACAATGTGGTGATTATTTGGGTTTGCCTAGAGGTTACCACTGTTGCAGTAACTTTCCTTATTTATCACGAACGCTATACAGCTGCTCTCGAAGCTGCCTGGAAATATCTCTTTATTTCATCCTTTGGTATAACCCTGGCTTTTATTGGAATTCTCTTTCTGTCGGTACAGTATAAGAGCGGCAGTGAAGTTTCGCTTTCATTTTCGCATTTACTTTCTGTGGCACAGCATCTTGATCCCTTATTTCTTAAAGCTTCATTTTTAATGCTCATCACAGGATACAGTATCAAATTAAATCTTTTCCCTCTTTATGCAGCCACCATTGATGCTAAAACCACAGCTCCATTTCCTGTAAATGCTCTTACCTCCACCGCCTTGATAAACGGCGGATTTGTGGCAATTTTTCGTATATATCTGGTTATTTCCCAAACAGATGCTGTGAAATGGGCCAATCATGTTTTGCTTATTGTGGGTTTAATTAGCATTTTCATTGTTTCCATTCAGCTCTTCAGGGTAAAGAGGTTTAAACGGATGTACGCCTTCTCGAGCATGGAACATATGGCTCTTATAATCATTGCTTTATCGCTGGGGAAAGCCGGACTTTTTGCTGCCATTCTCCACCTTACTTTGCACACCTTAACCAAGACCGGGCTATTTCTGCATTTTGGTCAATTAAGAGCTTTTTATCAAAGCGGATGGATGCAGGATACTGGCAACCTGATGAAACTGAACGGACGAAGCGCTTTTGTTTATGTTATGGGGATTTTAACAGCAACCGCCGTACCGCCATCGGGAATGTTTTTAAGCGAGTTGTTAATCTTTAAAGCCTTGTTTCAGCAAGGGCAATACTATGTGGCGATAGCACTGATATTTATTCTGTCAATCATCATTTTTGTGATTTTTAAATACTCCATCCAACTGCTTTTTGGTGAAACCTCCAGCAATTTCAAGCCCGAAAATGCCATCAGCAATCGCTATGAACCGCTTTCTCAAATTGTTCTGTTTTCTCTTGTTTTTTATGTGGCCTATTTTCCCCCTCCATTTATTTCCGAGCTTATGAACTCAATAGTACAAATGATAAACTAATGACCATGAACGACAACGCAACCATGTTTGCCCGGACAAAAAATAATGGAATGCTCCCGCTAACAGATATTCCGGTTATTTCTTATCATGATTTCAGTCAATTGATGGTGAATTTATTATCGCAAAAGGAAAACCATTGCGCCAGCTATTTTGCAATCAAGGAAGTTTTTGGATTGCAATTCTTTGCGGTTATTGCCAACGATAACAACCACGAAATATTTGTTCTATCCTTTACCCTGGAATCCGATAAAATTCAGCAGCTCGTTTCCTTAACACCGCAACTACCTTCTATTCAAATCTTTGAACGAGAAATGTTTGAGAATTTTGGTGTCGATTTTCATGGGCATCCCTGGCTTAAACCTGTAAGATATGCCCACAACAGAGCCAATAAATCCAAAACGATCAGCAACTATCCTTTCTATAAAATCGAAAGTCACGAACTTCATGAGGTGGGCGTTGGGCCTATTCATGCGGGGGTGATTGAGCCTGGGCACTTTAAGTTTATCTGCAACGGCGAGAATGTTTTGCACCTCGAGATACAATTGGGCTGGCAACATAGAGGTATTGAAACCCTTATGCTGGAGAAAAAACAACTTTTACAGCGAAATATTCTCGCCGAAAATATTGCCGGCGACACAGCTATTGGCCACAGTCTGGCTTTTGTTCATTTAATGGAAAGCCTGGGCGAAATAGAAATTCCTGAGCAACTTGGAATTGAGCGTTCTCTTGCTCTTGAGTTGGAGCGGATAGCCATACATGTGGGCGACATTTCGGCTCTTTGTACCGATGTTGCTTACCATTTGGGAGCCAATATATTTGGCATATTGCGCACGGGAATTATCAATTTTACCCAGTCGTGGTGTGGTAACCGATTGGGAAAAAGCATGATAAGAACCGGGGGAATCAATCTACCCTTCACACCCCATCATAAAAAATCGCTTTTGGAGATGATTGAGAAGTTTGAGCTTCAATTTAATGAATTAGCTCTCAGAACTTTAAATCTACCAAGTATAGAGAATAGGTTCGACGGAATTGGAACAGTGAGTACCGAAATCATCGAAAAAATCGGAGCCGTTGGAATGACGGCAAGAATGGCCAATGTAAACAGAGATATCAGAAAATCGCACCCTTTTGCGGCTTTCTATACATATCCGATCGAGCCCATCGTTCTGCCCAGCGGCGATGTTTTAAGCCGCTTCATGCTACGACGAATGGAGATTGAAGCTTCTATTGCCTGGATAAAGAACGTTTTGGAACACAAGAATTTTGAAAAACCATCGGAAAAACCAACAGAATACGTCAATCTAAAGCCGAACAGTCTGGCCATTTCTTTAACCGAAGGCTGGCGGGGAGAAATTTGCCATTGTGCCATAACCGGTTTTGATGGGCAACTCCTTGCCTACAAAGTGAAGGATCCAAGTATGCACAATTGGAAAGCTCTCGAAATATCTCTTAGAAATCTGGAAATTTCCGATTTCCCCATCAATAATAAAAGCTATAATTTAAGCTATTGCGGTTTCGATTTATAAAAATAAAGCCATGCTCCAGGAAATTAAAATTATTGCCCACAATGGGAAACAATTCATCCCCAACATACAAACTGCCGTGGTTCCAGCTCCCTTTCGGGGAATACCAGTTATTAGCAAAATAAATGTCGATGAATCTGAACTGGTTTCAATTTGTCCAACCGGAGCCATAAGTGCCAACCCCTTGACTATCAACCTGGGAAAATGTGTCTTTTGTGGTGAATGTGCCTTTCGATTTCCCCAAAAGATTAGCTTTACCAATAACCATAAGATGGGAACAAATAAATTGGTTGACTTGCTCATCACAGAATTTTCATCCCCCAAAATAGAAATCTGCAAAAACTCTATTCGCCCCGAAATACGAGGAATCTTCAATAAGTCACTGAAATTACGTCAGGTTTCTGCTGGGGGAGACAATTCAGCTGAGTTTGAGCTCAACGCCAGTGGAAATGCCAATTTCGATATGGGGCGTTTTGGAATTGAGTTTGTTGCTTCGCCCCGTCATGCCGATGGAATTTTAGTCACAGGCCCCATTACCCAAAATATGGCCAATGCGCTCGAAATTGCCTATAATGCCGTCCCCCACCCCAAAGTTTTTATACTGTGTGGTACCGATGCCATCAGTGGTGGAATATTTGCCGACAGTCCCGCCATCGACAGGTCATTTCTCAAAAACATTACGGTGGACCTCTATATTCCCGGCAATCCACCCCACCCGCTCACCATTATTAACGCTCTTCTGGATTTAATTTCCTGAAAATTTCATTATTTCATTATCAATCAATACCGAACCGGCTCCGTTTGTGAACAAATCTTAGTGACTAAAAAGTTAGTTGGCATGTTTTAATAGCCCAGTTATCATTAATTTTGCACCTTTATTTAAAAAGTCATGAATCATATTTTTAAGCCCAAATTATTTAGCATTTATAAAGCGGGTATCGACAAAAAACAACTAACAGCAGATATTTTCTCGGGGATTGTGGTGGGCATTGTGGCGCTTCCTTTAGCCATTGCCTTTGCTGTTGCCAGCGGCGTTTCGCCCGAAAGGGGCATCATTACCGCAGTAATTGCGGGTTTTATCATCTCATTTCTGGGCGGTAGCCGCGTTCAGATTGGTGGCCCAACGGGTGCCTTTATAGTTATAGTTCTTGGAGTTATTGAGCAATATGGCATCAACGGGCTCATCATTTCCACCATCATGGCGGGCTTCTTTCTGATCTTTTTTGGACTTGTGAAGCTGGGCACACTTTTAAAATACTTCCCCCATCCTTTGGTGGTTGGTTTTACCAGCGGTATTGCACTCATTATTTTTTCAACCCAAATTAAAGATGCTCTGGGGCTCGAAATTCAAAGCCTTCCATCTGATTTTATCGAAAAATGGGGCGCCTATATCACCAACCTCACGGCTTTTAATGGATATGCGATAGCCATTACCGCCGCTACCATATTGATTACCATATACTTTAAAAAAATAAGCGCCAAAATTCCCGGTTCTTTTGTGGCCATTATTCTGCTCACTTTTGTGGTTAAATTCTTCGATTTACCGGTAACAACCATCGAATCGTTTTTTGGCGACATTCCCAAAGAATTTCATTTTTCTATTCCTCAGGTCGAATTTAGCGAGTTGAAGAACTATATTGCTCCTGCCTTTACCATCGCTCTTTTGGGCGGTATTGAGTCCTTACTTTCGGCTGTAGTATCCGATGGTATGATTAGCGGGAAACACCGTTCCAATACGGAGCTTATTGCTCAGGGAATTGCTAATATTGTCACCCCGCTTTTTGGTGGAATACCTGCAACAGGCGCCATAGCCAGAACTGCCACCAATGTTAAAAACGGAGGCCGCACGCCCATTGCCGGTATTGTTCATGCCATAACCTTGTTGCTCATCCTTTTATTTCTGGGCCAATGGGCAAAATTAATCCCCATGGCAGCTTTAGCCGGAATTCTGATGGTGGTTGCTTACAACATGAGTGAATGGCGCTCTTTTGTAGCCATTTTCAGAGGCTCTCCTTTTGATATTATTGTTCTCCTTACCACCTTCATTCTCACAGTCCTGGTCGATTTAACAGTGGCCATTCAAATTGGCGTTGTGCTATCGGCATTGCTGTTTATGAAACGCATGAGCGATATGGCCGGAAAGCGAATGAACAATATGGTCGACACCGATGTTCTGGAAGACTATTCAAAGATTCCCGCTGGAATTTCCATCTACGAAATCAGTGGACCGCTTTTCTTCGGCTCAGCCAAAACCTATTCCGAAGTGATTGAAGAGATTGGGATGAAAAGCAGGATTCTCATCATCCGGATGCGTCATGTCTCTTTTGTGGACCAAACCGGACTTCACAACCTTCGCGAGACTATCAAAATATTGAAGCACAAGAATGTATGCGTTTTTCTCTCAGGAGTTAACCCAACGGTACTCAACGATTTCAACAAAGGCGATGTTACAACCCTGGTGGGAGCCGATCACATTTTCGATTCCTTCGATCGTGCTATTGAATATGCTAAGAAAAGGATTGAAGAGATTTAGTTTTTTGGATTCTGGTTAGTTGTGATTTGTTATTGGTGGGATAATGTACAAAGGCGAAAGTAAAATGACAAAAGATAAAAGGCAAAAGGTAAAAGTCAAAAAGGTAATGAAATCGGTTACCCCAGCCTGAACCTTGAACTTTGAACCTTGAACTTCAAAACCTTGAACTTCAAAACCTTGAACCATGAACCCGGAACAAAGAACAACGAACAAAAAAACAATGAATATCTAAAAACCAAGCCAAAGCCCCAGAGCCCCTGCTGCCAGGCCCACCACAATATTGATGGCTTTCATTACGAAGAAGCTTTTTTGCGATTCGGCTAACAATGGTAAAGCACCGTGGCCGTCCTGAACTATGGAACTGGCCAACAGAATACTAAACGGTACCAACCCCTGAAAAAACATGATAACGAAAACCAAATGGGGACCCGATTCGGGTATCACACCTATTAAAACTGCAAGCACCAGAACCATCCACATATTATCGCTTATCCACTGATTGACTTCGTAAAACTGTGAAAGACTGGCAATTAATAGCATAGCACCAAATGTCCAACCAAAGATTTTCATAAAATGCTTCTTAATTACATGTCCCCACAAATGGTCTTCCAAAAAGTGGTCGCTGGAGGTAAGAAAGATGTACATAGCCACTGACATGACCAAAATATAAGTGACTTTCAACCAGTTGATTCCATGCTCGTGGTCATGTCCTTCGTGTTGAGGCTGAGCACCTGTTAGGGTGGAAATATCGAAATGCTCATGGCTAAAAATCCCCATTAACAACCCAAATAGAAACAATAAAACTCCGCCAATGAGCAAAGCTCTGATAAAACTCAAGTTTTTAAGGTTCGTAAAAACATTGGTTCGTTTGTGGCTATGTGCTTCTATTTCATGCTCATGCACAACCAAATGCCCTGGAGCCACACAGAAAAACTCAAATCGTTTTCCGAAAAACATTAACAGAACGCCAACTCCAATGGCAATCACAAGTATGATTCCATTGAGTAATAAAGCATATTCGGGGAATAGGGAAAACATGACAAAAGCCTCATCGCCCGATGTTGCTATCATATTGGTTACCAAGGCCGAAAAGCGAATCACCTCGTGACTATAAAGACTCACGATGGTATAAGTTCCCAGACATCCGGGAATAATTCCCATCAACGCGGCCAGCACTATTTGCAAAAACGGCGACTTCCTGAGCCTGTGAGCCCAGTCACCTTTTGTTTTTACGTTGAGATATTCTATCACCAGCATCATGACCATCACAAAAGTGGTAATCATGACGGTTTGACTTATAATAGTCTTGAAATCAATATTTTCTAACATTTAAAAGAACCTCCAAATTAAAAAGAATACACTAAATAGAATTAAAAATACCAAAGAAATCCAGGCAAAAATCTGGAGCCATGGCTTGGGTCGATCTTCGGGTTTAATGCTCATCACAGCCCAAAGATTAAGTATTGCGAGCAACGGTGCGGTTACAAAAGAAATGGTAGTTGCCAAATCGACCATAAAACGCATGCTTTTGCCAAACCAAACTATTAATATCCAGGAACCTGCCACCAATAAAACCATCAATAAGGTATAGGAAAAATCAAAATTGGATGATTTTTTAGGTGTCAAATTGCTTTTGTTCCTGTTAAAGAGTAATGAAAAAGTGGGGGGCAAAACTCTGGGATAAGCATCTGTAACTGTTATTGAAGTAGAAAGCATAGTGGTAAGTGCTGCTATTCCAATGATATAATAAGCCCAACTGCCTATGCTTTCAGTATACATATTGATGAGCTGACTGCTAAAAGCGACTCCCTGCTCAGAAAATTCCTGTCCGCTTCCATACATGATAAAGGCACCCAACGAAAGAAAGCCAATGGCGAGGATGGCAGTGCCAATATACCCCACATTAAAATCCTTGAGGGCCATTTTCATGGTAATTTTCTCCTTCGAATCTTTTTGTTTGGCAACAGACCAAGTGGTATACCAAACAGAAAGATCGAAGGGAGCTGGCATCCAGCCAACCAAAGCTATCACAAAGGCTATATCGACCGCTTGTCCCCAATCGAAATGAACATTTCCGCTTAAGGGGAATTTAAACGATTGAAAAACAGCAATAATGGTGGTAAGGGTGAGTGCAAGAATAATATATTTCATTATTCTATCGAGAAACTTAAACTGCCCAACCACCAAAAACAACATGGTTACTGTCATAATAATCAGGGTAAGCCATTGTATGTCAATATTGAGCCCAATCAGATTTCCAAGCAATCCGGCAGTAACCATCGAAATAGCCGCCGTAACGGCAAACATTGTAAAAATAGTCAACAAGGCAAATAGCAATAGTGCCCAGTTTCCAATGTCTTTATAGCCTTCAATCAGAGTTTTTCCGGTACTTGTTGCATAACGGGGAGCAAACTCAAAGAAAGGGTATTTAATAACATTGGCCATGATAATAACCCACCATAAATCGAACCCGTAACTGGCTCCCGCTCTGGTACTTTGCACCAAATGTGAAACCCCGATTGCAGCGCCCGCATAAAGCAGCCCCGGCCCCAAATTTCTGATAAATTCTGCTATTTTCATCTGTTTATAATTTGTTTTTTAATTGTCAGATGGAATCGCATGATTAAAATAATCATTACTATGGGTGTTTAACGATTTTTTTAATCATGCTTATTTCATGTGTCTAAAACTTGTTTTTTATTGGTCACATGCCTGCCTGTCGACAGACAGGGAACTCGCCTAATTAGTAATTCTCCTTTGCAAGAGAGCTTCTCTTATGGCTCGTTTCATTTCTCAGGTTTAACCCACAAATTTACACTTTCTTTTATTCCATGCTCTCACTTTATCAAATTGTCAGTCACGATGTACTGCAATGAATAACTGTCTGTTTTCCTTTATCATGCCCTAAACAAAAGAGCTATTTCTGAAACAAAGCCCTGTTATATTTTGTAAAAACCATAAGTTCCCGATTATCAATCCCCCATAAAAGATGCAAATTTTTGCTCTTTAAGTGCATAAACAAAACCATTTTTTACCTATTTTAGCCTTCTAAACACCCCCAAATCCAATTTATTAACTGCTTTATCAAAGTTGCCAAAAATCGTTTTGGCCAAATTGAAAAAATGGCTATTTGATAGGAAAGGGTGAGAATAACAGCGAAAAACAAAGGTTGCACGAAGCAAAAACTAAGAAAAACCAACCGATATCATCATCCTGATTAAAACTCTGGATGAAGAAAGTTGCGGATTGTTGAAACAATTAAAATCACATTACTATGAAATTTGATTTTCTCGTAAATTCAGTTGCTCAAGCACATAACGAGTTTAAGCAAAATGCCACAAAAGCGGTAAATGTAGCTTTGACTTTAAGAAATTGGATAATTGGCTACTATATTGTTGAATATGAACAAAATGGCGAAGAAAGGGCTAAATATGGCGATAAGCTGTTTAAAAACCTGGCAGATAGAATTGCCTTAAAAGGTTTGAGCGAAACAAGTTTAAAAATGTCGAGACAGTTTTACCATACTTACCCTGAATTTAAAGAATTATTGTTCTCTAATTATAGCAATTTATTGCCTGCATCAATTCGGCAGTCGATAACTGACGAATTATATTCAAGTGATAATAAATCTATTACAATTCGTCAGTCGGCATCTGACGAATTGCAGCCAGAGTCCAATGGCAATTTAAAAAATGCAAATAACTACTATATTTCACTGATTCAACACACATCTTTTTCTCATTTTGCAGAGTTGATGAAAATAGAAAATTCAATGAAACGAAAGTTCTTCGAGCTATTTATTTTAAAAACAACACCCAGCGTAAAGGAGTTGCAACGCCAAATCAGCACGCTGGCTTATGAGCGTGTAGGATTATCTACAGATGCAGAAGGAGCATTCAGTAAATTGCAAGAAAAAATTGAGCCTGAACAAGCTTTGGACGCCATAAAATCGGTGTATGCCTTCGATTTTCTGGGGCTTAAAACATCCGATTTAATTGAAGAACAAGAACTCGAAACGGCACTTCTCAATCACTTGCAGGATTTTATGATTGAATTGGGACATGGATTTTGCTTCGAAGTACGCCAAAAACGAATGCTCATTGACGATGAATACTTTTTTATCGACTTGGTTTTCTATCATCGCATATTGAAATGCCATGTATTAATTGACTTGAAAATAGACCAGTTTAAGCACGAATATCTCTCACAACTCAATAGTTATGTGTCGTATTACCGCGAAGAAGTGAAACGCGCTGACGATAATAACCCCATAGGAATTTTGCTCTGTACCGAAAAAGGCAAAAAACTCGTGGAATACGCCTTGAGCGGTATGGACGAAAAACTCTTCGTTTCAAAATACCTCCTCGAACTACCCAAAAAAGAACAATTGGAAGCATTTATTCTAAAAGAACTCAAAGCCTGGAAATAGAAAAAACTTGGGCATGGGGGAAATGTAAGCCCGGGAGCTGCATAAATACTGCCAAAGCAAAAATCTCCATAAACCATCAAATTCCTTACTCAAAAACGAATCGGGCGAAATACTTTCTAAAAAGGTTCAACTTTTTCTGCTTTTAAAGGATATACTTAGCCATTTTTTACCTATTTTAGCCTTCTAAACACCCCAACACCAATTTATTACCTATGTCATCTGAATTGCCTAAAATCGTTTTGTCCAAATTAAAAAATGGTTATTTAATGATAAAGGGTGGGAATTAACAGCTAAAAACAAGGGTTGCATAAAGCAAAAACTAAGAAAAACCAACCGATATCGTCATCCTGATTAAAACTCTGGAAAATAGACATTTCAGATTGTTGAAACAATTAAAAACTATGCTATTATGAAATTTGAACTCCTGGTCGATACCATAACAAAAACCCATCAACACTTTCAGCAGGAGGCTACGAAAGCGATTAATGTTTCGTTGACTTTACGCAACTGGCTGATAGGTTTTTATATTGTTGAGTTTGAATTACATGGCGAAGACAGGGCAGCTTATGGCAAAAAACTCTTCGACGAACTTGCGCTAAAGCTTAATTCAATAAAAGGAATTGACCGGAGATCGTTGTATCGTTTTAAAGATTTTTACCTGCTGTATCCGCAAATTGCACAGCACTTTGCCTCTGGTCAGGCTTCTTTGTTTTTGCCTGATTCTTTACCCGGACCAATTGTGGGGTCGCCAACCCCACAATCTTCATCACTTCAAATTGTGGGGACGGCATCCCCACTTTCCGGCAAGTCAAACCTTGTGCCTGCCGAAAAGATTCTTAACAACCTTTCGTATTCGCATATCGAACAACTTTTACAGATAGAAGACGAACTAGAACGCACCTTTTATGAAAGCGCCTGGATTAATGGGGCCTGGTCGGTGCAAGAACTGAGACGCCAGATAAACAGCCTCTTTTTTGAGCGTAGCGGCCTAAGCGCCAAACCAAAACTGCTAAGCGAAATTACCAACCGGAAAGCAGAAAAGACAACACCTGTCGATATTGTAAAATCGGTGTATGCGTTTGAGTTTTTGGGATTAAAAACCAAAGATGCCGTCGAAGAAAGTGACCTCGAAACAGCACTGCTCGATCATTTGCAGGATTTTATGATGGAATTGGGAAATGGCTTTTGCCTCGAAGCCCGGCAAAAGAAAATACTTATTGGCGATGAATACTTTTTTATTGACCTCGTTTTTTACCACCGCATTCTCAAATGCCATGTTTTGATAGAACTGAAAGTAGAAGACTTTAGCCAGCACAACATCGGGCAACTAAACACTTATGTTAACTATTATAAAGCCCGGGTGATGCAAACCGACGACAACCCAACTATTGGCATTTTACTGGTAACCAATAAAAACAATGCTTTGGTAGAATTTGCAACCGCAGGTATGGACAATCATTTATTCGTTTCAAAATACCTCCTCGAACTACCCAAAAAAGAGCAATTGGAAGCATTTATTTTAGCAGAACTCAAAGCCTGGAAATAGCTAAACTTTGAACTTGTATCTGGCTAATAATCAAGATACATATTGGAATTCGTCATAACAACAGAAAAAAAGGAAGAATATAATTACCAAATTGGGAAATTTTTTTATCTTTGTAAATAAAACCCATGAGAGTAATTGCAAAAAGCACTTTGCGGGAATTTTGGCTAATACATAAAGACTGTGAAGAACAATTAAAATCCTGGTTTGATGAAGCAGAGAAATCAAATTGGATTTCACCAAATGATATTAAATCAGAATATCCATCAGCAAGTATTTTGCAAGGAAACCGGGTAGTTTTCAATATTAAAGGTAATTCGTATAGGTTGGTAACTAAAATTAATTACAAATACGGAATCGTATGGATTAGATTCATAGGAACACATGGGGACTATGATAAAATAAACGCTGAAACAATATAGTATGGAACATAAAGTAATAAAAACCGAGAACGAATATAAATTGGCATTAACAAGACTGGAAGTTATTTTTGATGCTGAACCTGGTACTGCTGAAGGTGAAGAATTAGATTTATTGTCATTATTGATTGATAATTATGAAAAAATGCATTTTCCTATAGATTTACCCGACCCAATTGAAGCAATTAAATTTCGAATGGAACAGATGAATTATAAACCAAAAGATTTGGCTGAAATTATTGGATTCAGAAGTCGCGTAACTGAGATTTTAGGAAAAAAAAGAAAGTTAAATCTTGATATGATTCGAAAGATTAATAAACGGATGCATATTTCAACAGAAGTATTAATTCAAGAATACTAAAAAAAAAATACCATTCACGAATAGACAGTACTTTGAGCGATAGGTGTAGTTCGCCCCTCATGACTTTAAATATACCAACCCAAAAATAAAATCTAAAACATCTCCACAAGCCCATATCATGCAATATCACCATTGCAATTATCCTTTAATTTAAAGTGAATCACCTATTTATATGGAATATAAATTTTCTATAAATTAGCGGTCTTTTCCTTATCAAAACATAAATCATTAAAAATAAACAACCATGAGAAAATTTATCCTTGCGCTTATCATGCTCAGTTTCTTTCTGGGGTCGGGTTTTGCCCAAAACGACACCGCCAATTACCCCTATTGGATAGAAATGATGCAAGACAAAAATGCCAATTTCTACGATGTTCAAAAAGCTTTCAATACCTACTGGGAAGGCAAATCGCCCGACAAAAGCTCCGGCTGGAAAGTTTTCAAACGCTGGGAATACATGATGCAATTCAAAATAGATGAAAACGGCTTCAGAATCCCCACCGACAAGGTTTACAGCGAAGTTCAAAACTTTATGGCTCGCAGAAGCGTTTCTTCCGAAGCCAACTGGGTAAATCTAGGCCCCATTACCCTTCCGGTAAACGCCGGCACTGGTCAGCCCAATGGTATGGGGCGCGTGAATGCCATTGCCTTTCACCCCACCAATGCGGATATTCTCTTTGCTGGTGCCCCCCAGGGTGGTTTGTGGAAAACCGAAGATGGCGGCCAAAGCTGGGAAGTTCTCACCGACCAACAGCCCACCATGGGAGTTAGTTCCATTGTGGTAAATTTCGACAACCCCGATGTTATTCTCATTGGAACCGGCGACAGAGATGCCGGCGACTCCGACGGAATGGGCGTTTTTAAATCGACCGATGGCGGTGCAACCTGGTCTCCATCCAATACCGGAATGGGAAACCGCACCGTAGGAAGAATGATTCAAGACCCCAACAATGCCAATACCATTCTGGCTGCCACCGACGGCGGTATCTATAAATCAACCGATTTGGGCGAAAACTGGACCATGTCGCAGGGTGGAAATTTTAAAGATATCCTTTTCAAAACCGACAATTCCGATATAGTTTATACCATCTCTGGTTCCAGCTTTTATAAAAGCACCAATAATGGTGACAGCTTTGTGAACAGCAGCAGCGGATTACCCAGTGGTAGTCGCGGAGCCATAGCTGTTTCTCCAGCCAATCCGGAAGTGGTTTATGTGCTATTGGCCAACGGCAGCGTTTATGGAAGCACCAGCAAATCGACCAATGGCGGCGACTCCTGGACTGTAATGTCCACCTCTCCCAACATCTTCGAATACAGCTGCGATGGAAGTGGCTCAAGCGGACAAGGTTGGTATGATATGGACATAGCTGTGGATCCCGAAAATGCCGAAACAGTATTTGTTGGTGGTGTGAATACCTGGATTTCAACCAATTCGGGTGCCAACTGGCAAATTAAATCGCATTGGTATGGCGCCTGTGGAGTGCCAGCCGTTCATGCCGACATGCATGTTTACGAAATCAACCCACTGAACAACCGACTTTATAACGGAAACGATGGTGGACTTTATTACAGCGATAACAATGCTACCAACTGGACTCAAATCAGCAGTGGAATGGCCATTTCGCAAATCTATAAAATCGGCTCCAGTGCAACTGTAAAAGACTTGGTAATCAATGGTTATCAGGACAACGGAACTGCTACCTTTACTCCCACAGGCTGGCGCACCGTTATGGGTGGCGATGGCATGGACTGTGTAATCGATTGGGAAAACCCATCATACAGCTATGGCGAATATTACTATGGAAATATCGATAGAATCTATAACAACAGCAACAATCAAGGCAGTATTGTGAACGGAATCGGTGAAGAAGGTGCCTGGGTTACTCCTTTCCTTCTTTCTCATGCCAACTCCAATACCATGTTTGTGGGAATGAAAGCTGTGTGGAGAACCAACAACGTGAAAGCTACCTCCACAGGTCAGATTCAGTGGACAAAAATTACTGATTTCACTGGAAACAACTGCGATTTACTGGTTCAAAACAGCGCCAACGCCGACATCATGTGGGTGGGAAAAGGAAGTACCCTATACATGACCGAAAGTGCCAACGCCATCACCCCAGTTTGGAATCAATTGACTGGTTTGCCCGGCTCCGGAAATGTGAATTCCATTGCCACCGATCCTGAAAATCAGGACCGTGTATTTATGGCCAGAGGCAACAAAATCTATCAATCGGATAATTTATGCGAAACCTGGACCGATATTTCCGGCACTTTACCCAATATCCCCATGAAATCTGTTGTTTTCTACAAAAACTCGGTGGATGGACTTTATGTAGGTGCCCAGGCCGGTGTTTACTATAAAGATGCAAGTTTGACCGATTGGGTTCTCTATACCAATGGTTTCCCCCTTTCTTCGGTGATTACAGAGCTTGAGATTTATTACGATCCCCAAAATCCATCGGGCGACATGCTCAGAGCAAGTACCTATGGACGTGGTCTTTGGGAAACTCCCATGTATCAGGGACAGCTCAGCGCCGATTTTATGGCCGATCAACTGGAAGCCCCAACAGGTTGCCCCATCCATTTCTTCGACCAAACCAGCGGTGTTCCTACCAGCTGGAACTGGACTTTCGAAGGCGGAACTCCTGCAACTTCCAACGAGCAAAATCCAGTGGTGGTTTATGAAAACAATGGCGTGTTCGATGTTACCCTTGTGGTAGAAAACGTGAACGGAAGCCAAACCGTTGTTAAAGAAGACTATATTTCTGTTGTAGAAGGACTGGTTCCCGAAATTCACTTCTCGGCCGACCAACAGGGCTTCTGCGAAGGCGAAGAAATGATTGTTCATTTTACCGACGAAACCCTTTTCTGCCCATCAACCTGGAGCTGGACATTTACCCCCAATACAGTAACTTTCCTCGATGGAACCGACGCACAATCGCAAAATCCTGTGGTTCAGTTCAACGTGTTGGGAAGCTACGATGTAACCCTTTCAGTTTCCAACAGCAACGGCACTTCCGAAGTTACCATGACGGCTTATATTCAATCTGGCGGTGCCAATATTCCGCAATTCAGCGATTTTGAGCAGGAAGAACCTTTGTTGGGTGGCTGGTCTATAGAAAATGAAGACCAATCCATCACCTGGACCGATTACCCCGTGGCAGGAACCACTGGCGACAGAGCCATGGGAATTAACTTCCACGCTTATACCAATTTTGGTGCCCGCGACCGACTCATCACCCCCGTTTTCACTTTACCCGAATATGTTTCGGATTTGGAATTTAAACACGCCTATGCCCGCTATTACAACCAATACACCGATTCGCTCATCATCCTGATATCATCCGATTGCGGAACAAGTTGGGAACGTCTGGCAGCTTTTGGCGAAGATGGAAACGGTAGTTTTGCCACTCACCCACTCACCACCGATGATTTCTTCCCCGCAGTAGCTGATGATTGGTGCGGAAGTGGCTGGGGAAGCGATTGTAATAAAATCGATCTTTCTGCCTATGCTGGAATGAACAACCTCAGAATTGCCTTCGAATCGTACAATATGAGAGGCAACTACCTGTTTATCGACGATGTATTGATTGATTATGGTGTTGGAACTCAGGAATTGGCTTTGTCTAAAGAGAGCATTTCTATTTTCCCAAATCCCAATCAGGGGAATTTTACCCTGGCTCCGGACAGAGACATGAAAAATGCCAAAATTGAAGTGATTGACCAAAACGGAAAACAGATTTATGTTTCCACCAATGTGACCCTGAATAAGGACAAATCGCATAACATTAACATAAGTCACAGTGCTTCTGGAATTTATCTGATAAGAATCAGCGACAATACCCAAACCATTCAGGGAAAACTTATTATTGAGTAATCACCGAAATGGGCAAAAAAAAAGATGCTTACCAAGTGGTGAGCATCTTTTTTTGTTTAGGGTGGAAAATTAAGCCACTACTACTTCAACTTCTTCGCTTTGCCACAAACCATGTTTGGTGCAATAAGCATGAGCCAAGAGTTTCATCGATTTCTGGGGAACGATATAAAAATCTACTTCCAGATTTGACGGAGCGCCGCCCTGAGCACCTGCTGTAAAAATAGCTTGAGCGAGCAAGGTTTCACGGTTCCACAATTGAACATACTGGATAAAATGATCGAAATCGTCGGGGTGCTTATACTCATCGCCCACTTTCACTTTTACCTTGAATTTTTCACCGGCCACTGCGCTTGAATCGCAATGTACAAAAGCCGAATGGCGGTCGATATAGTCCTTTTTGGCTTCTTTTTCAATTTGAGAAATGTCCTCGTACCTGTTAATTTTCATTGTTGAATTTTTTATTTAGTTATTTGTAGCAAAGCTAAACATATGGCTTCATGAATACAAACTGACAGGGATAATTTTTTTCGGAACCTGAAATGTTTACAAGACCTAACTATATTTTTATTCTTCTGACTGAAGACTGGCGATTATCCCAAAATGAAACTATTTGTATATGATCTTCAAATACTTCGTAAAAAATCAAGTATTCTTTCATTGGAAGTACACGAGTTATTCTGTTCGAAGTAAGCCTTCCAATGAATTCATTTTTCGACAGAATATTGGTAACATACTGAATTTCTGCGACTAATTATAAACTATAGCGATTACTTTCATTCCGCTGATTGAAATATTCTAAGATTGTTTTTAACTCCTGGCTGGAGCGGGTGGACCAAATTATTTTTTTGTTAGCCATGCTTTGATTTCATTCAAAAGTTGGTCATTTTCAACAAATTCGCCCTGAGATACTTCTTCCCGACCTTTTAAGATGGATGCATTCTGTTCTGGGGTTAATTGATACAAAGACTGCTCAGATGAATCAAATAAAGTTTGAAGAGCTTCTAAAAAATTGATATCATTCGATGCATTAATTCTCGAAATCAAGCTTCTTTTTAATTGAGTCGTCATATTCATATCCGCATGTTTAAAATCAATAATTCGAAAATACACAATTAATCGAATTTTATGCATCCTTAATTATTATTGGGCTTTTAAATCATTCTCGTTAACGAATTCCAGACCTTCAAAACGATGGAGTCTTAATCTCCTTAATTATTTCGTCTGAACTCCTGGAATCTTCCCAGGCACCATATAACCTATTCAAATCAAATTCTTTATTTTCGTTAACTTCTGATTCCGTAAGTTTTACAATCAATTTCTTCTTCGAATCACCATCAAGTTTTTTCAAAAACCCAAAATATTTATCAATCATATTATTTGTTAATGCAATGCCCATGTTTTATCCCTTAATACTAAGATATAAATAATCAGCGTATTTGGCTTACACTATTGATTAAGTGATACTTCTGGCAGGCAAATCCCATCCACCCAAAACCATTCAACCCCCTATAAAAAAGGTTTCATAAAATCGATAATGCTTTGGGTAGCTCCCTTGTTGGTTTGAATATAGGCCTTTGATTTTTCCGATATCTCATTCATTTTCTGCGGATTATAGAGCAATTGCTTCACTTCTGCCTCCAACTCTGCTTTTTGATTCACCACTCGAATCACTCCGAGCTCTTTTAAATCTTTGGCCTCCTGAAATTTATGGTAATTGGGGCCAATAAAAATGGGCATTCCAAAAGTTGCGGCCTCTAAGGTATTGTGGATGCCAGCCCCAAATCCACCGCCAATGAAGGCCATATTGGCATAGTTATATATGGCCGACAACATGCCCATATTGTCGATAATGAGCACTTTAAAGCTTCTTACAGTGGTAATGTCAGCCTGCGAATACCTGACTGATGGTGAAAATAATTTTTCTATCTGCTGAATATGTGCCTCGTCGATGAGATGTGGAGCCACCACCAATTTCAATTGCGGATTCAACATGGTTAAATCAAAGAGTAATTTCTCGTCTTCCGGCCAGCTACTTCCGGCCACAAGTAACACACTATCTCCCTTAAACTCCTGAACCACAGCATTCCCATCAACCTTTTCGGCTATGGAAGCGACGCGGTCAAAACGGGTATCGCCTGTTTTTGTAACCTGATGAATGTCATGCTTTGCCAGAAGGGCAACAGATTCGTGGTTCTGCACAAAGAAATGGGTTCCCATTTTCAAATGTTTCAAAAACCAGCCTCCATAAAATTGAAAGAAAGTCTGCGATGGCCTGAAAATACTGCTCACATAAACAAATGGAATTTGATGGTTATGAAGCTGGTTCATATAGTTAAACCAATATTCATACTTAATAAAGACCGCTATTTTTGGATTCACGATTTCGATAAAACGGCGGGCATTGGCTGTGGTATCTTCCGGCAAATAGTAGACAAAATCGGCCAAAGGATAGTTTTTTCTGATTTCATAACCCGATGGAGAATAAAAGGTAACCACAATTTTTACGGTTTTATAATCGCTGCGAAGGGCTTCAATGAGTGGCCGTGCCTGCTCAAACTCTCCCAGCGAAGCACTGTGAATCCAAACCACATCCAAGGTATTTCCCGCAAAATCAGCGGCTATTTTTTTCAGTAGATTTCTTCGGCCATGGCTCCACAGCTTAGCTTTTTCGTTCCAAAGGGCCACAAAGCGAAGGAGCAGGCCATATTTTATCAGGGCGATATTATACAGAAATCTCATCTCGATTGCCGGGCTTAGTAATAATAAATTGCTTTGGGGGCTCTTCCGTACAAAGGAATCAACCAGGCCACTTTCAGCCCATAGAATAAATCTACCTTACCTTTGGTATCTCCACCCATGGTATCGAAATTATAGCGTTTCATGGTGGTGAATGATTCCACAACTTCCGCATTGACCTTAAAATTCCACAGCCCTTCGTTGCCCAGATAAAACAATCCCACCGATTGAGTAAAAGCAATGCCTTCGGTAAAACGATCGTAGCCTTTTTTATAGTCTTCATCGAGCTGGGGAGCGTTATTGTTTTCCACATCCCACCGTATTTTATGCTGAATATAGCCCAAACCCACATTAAAAAACAAGCCCGAGTTGGCATTCATGTTAAAGGCCGGAATAATTTTCCCCACTTCGGCAAACAGTGTAAAACCTCTTTCCATGGGCCTTACGTTGGCATAGATTCCGTCAATTCCTATCACATAACCATCTTCGGTATTTATTGCATCAATGATACTTTCGGTGTTTTTTACATCGCTGCCAAAAATGAAATTCATCTCGGCTGTCCACATCCAGTTTTTATCTGTTTTATAGAAGAAACCTGGACCTATGGTAGAATTATTGCCATATTGAGAAGCCATATCTCCGCCCGGAATCTGATAAGCATAACTTGCATAAATAATGAAGGACGAACGGGCTGAATCTGCTTTGGCTTTCTGAGCATTCGCTGTATTTAAGGCTAAAAACAGCAACACCAATGAGAAAATAAATGTGTAAAATTTCGATCTGTTCATGTGCTAAATCCACGTTTAATGGGCAAAGATAGGTATTTGCCTGTTGCATAAGAAAACGAATTTCTTAAAGAGTTTTAATTGTTAGAATAAAAACAATCATTTTGATGAAAAATATATCTTTGCACATTCTTTAAAAAAAATGCACTATGAATATTCCAATGGTTGACTTACAAAGTCAATATCAGCGTTTAAAACCTGAAATAGATGCTGAAATTCAAAAAGTATTAGATACTTCTACTTATATCAACGGGCCGGTGGTTCATGAGTTTTCGAAAAATCTGGCCGAATATCTTGGAGTGAAACACGTGATTCCCTGTGCCAATGGTACCGATGCGCTTCAGGTTGCTATGATGGGATTGGGTTTGAAACCTGGCGACGAAGTTATTACAACTTCTTTCACATTTATCGCCACCGCCGAAGTGATAGCACTTTTAGGTTTAACTCCAGTTCTTGTCGATGTTTATGCCGATACCATGAATATTGACACTGAAGCTATCAGAAAAGCCATTACTCCAAACACCAAAGCCATTGTTCCGGTGCATCTTTTTGGTCAAAGCTCCGATATGGAAGAAATTATGGCCATAGCTAAAGAACATAACCTATTCGTGATTGAGGACAACTGCCAGGCTCTTGGATCCTGCTTCACTTTTAAAAACGGGGATAAGAAAAAAGCCGGTACAATAGGCCATGTGGGCTGTACAAGTTTTTTCCCATCGAAAAATTTGGGAACTTATGGCGACGGCGGTGCTATTTTCACCAATGATGATGAGTTGGCTGAACAATACAAAGTGGTTGTAAATCACGGAATGAAAGTTCGCTATTATCACGATTATATTGGCGTTAATTCTCGTCTCGACAGCATGCAGGCAGCCATCCTGAAAGTGAAACTTCCACATTTGGATAGTTTTGCCAAAGCCAGAAATGCTGCAGCCAGCTATTATAACAATGCTTTCGCAAAATGCGAAAAACTGATTACCCCAGCCACAGCTCCTTTTTCCGATCACGTTTTTCATCAATATACTCTGCGCTTAGTTGGCGTTGACCGCGATGCATTACAAAAACATCTTACCGAAAAAGGAATTGCCAACGCTGTGTATTATCCAGTGCCTTTGCATATGCAAAAAGCCTATCAAGACCCACGTTATAAAACAGGTGATTTCCCTGTAACAGAAATGTTATCGGAGCAGGTTTTGTCGCTTCCAATGCATACCGAGTTCACCGAAGAGCAACTCAAATATGTGTGCGATGCGGTTTTAGAATTTGTTTCAAAGTAAAAACAACTTAATAAAGAAAAGCGCGCAGGCCGTGATAACATTCACCCCGCGCGTTTTTTATTTGTAAATTATGCAAAAAACTCTTGCCTATATCGCCGTCGTATTCTCCATGATTTTTTGGGCTTTCAGTTTTATCTGGTCCAAAGGAGCGCTGGAAATATATGGCCCGTTAACCATTCTTACCTTTCGGCTCATCATAGCTTCCATATTGCTGCTGAGCATTTCCAAGGCAACAGGCTTGCTCAACCCCATAAAAAAGCAAGATTGGAAATTCTTTTTCCTTCTCAGTTTTTTTGAGCCTTTTCTGTATTTTCTGGGCGAAACCTACGGACTAAGTCTCGTATCACCCACCATTGCAGCGGTTATGATAGCCACCATTCCACTGTTCCTGCCCTACATGGCCTGGTATGTATTTGGTGAAAGAATCACAAAATTCAAAACCTTTGGAACTGTTTTCAGCTTTGTTGGGGTTTTGCTGGTGATGGTGAATTACAATATGGAGCTCAATGCCAATATTTGGGGGATTTTACTCCTGCTGTTGGCCGTCGCTTCAGCCATTGGATATACAGCGGTTTTGAATAAACTATCGCATAATTACAATGTTGTCACCATCGTGAGTTGGCAGAGCACCCTGGGTTTAATAGGCTTTGCCCCACTTTTTGCACTCATCGAATTGCCCGACACCCTGGCAACCGGTTGGCAGTGGGCGGGATTACAGCCCATTCTGCTATTAGCCATATTTGGCTCTATTCTGGCATTTCTGCTCTACACCCACAGCATCAAAATTCTGGGTATGACTCGTAGCGGAGTCTTCACCAATGGAATCCCAGTTTTAACGAGCCTGTTCTCGTTCCTGCTTTTGGGCGAACAACTACTCACCATCAATTATATAGGCATTGCCATTGTGGTTGGGGGATTGTTTCTTTCGCAGCTTCGGGAGAAAGGGAGGTAGAAAAATACCTGAGTTACATATTATTTGCGGAAAGTTCGAAAATGGGATAAACAGCATTTGATATTTTTTAGGTGGGATATTCTGGGAAAGGCCAGTTAGAATTTGTTTCCCCAGGTTCTTTTCAATGCTCATTTCTATATTTTCCTGTAAACCATAACAGACAAAACTTAGAAATAGAATCTTAAGTAAGTCTTACAAATTGGCTATTGGACACATTCTGACTTTTGTACTCATTGGCAGGAGAATATTCTCCAAAACAAACAAATGCCATAAGGGGCTCTTCTTTGTTAAACAGATTGGTTTTCAATAATACTTCCCCATGCGACCTTGTACAAATAGTCCCGAAATAATAGCCGCTTTGGTCTCGCTCGTTGACAAGCAGAACCCAGACACGGTCATCAGCCGAAAAAAATTTACCGGATTCAGCCTCTCCCCAAGTCAACAAAAACTCCTGATCGCTGATGGGGCTCATTTTCATATCCTTAGCTCCTGCCCTACTCCCTTTGCTTAGTTGCAGCCACTCCAAAGATTCCGGACGACCCAAATCGCGGTATAGCTTCAGGTTGAAAGAGAACGCTTTTTTAAAAGGACTGCTCTCCTTGCTTTCGG
>CAXYYJ010000011.1:0-96540 GCA_964293475.1 uncultured Draconibacterium sp. | reverse complement strand
ATGTATTGAATAATTTTGGCATCGAATACGACATTATATTTTAGCTATTACTTAACATTAAATCTAAATCCACCGGACAATAAAATTGTTTACGACCAATATATGCAGGGGACAATAAACAGTGATATAAAGACACTGACAAATTTGATTTTAGGCCAAATTGTGGCGTAAAGAACATTAAAAAACAGCAAACAATAATCAGGCGTTTGCCCGGTAGGTTCTTTCTGTCCCGCATATCGGGTATCCGGTGGGAAGTATAGTTGGCAACATCCCCTCAACTCAGTCTGAGAAGTGAAAATCTATGGAGTTATGATACTTTTTATTGTTTTTTCGCGAGAAGGCTTGCCCTTTGGTTGGATTTTTGGTGGAAATAACGGTTCGTTGGTTGGTTTTCTGGCGGACTGCCGTTACCACACATTCAAAAAAAACTTGCATTTTCAAAAATAATGTACGTAAATTTGTACAAAATTACGTACTAATAAAAATTATAATTATGTTAACAGCATCAATATCTGACTTTAGAAGAGACATCAAAAGATATCTTGACAGAGTTACAGAAAACTTTGAAACTTTGATAATTAATCGCGGAAAAGACAGTGGTGTCGTGATAATTTCATTGTCTGAATATAACTCTTTACAAGCTACTAATCATGAATTGACAAGTAAGATTAATCAGTTTAGATTAGATTCCGCAATCGGGAAGCTTTCAAAAGGTGATTCATTTTCAAAAGAATTGATTGAAGAATGAAATACATATTTGTAGACGAGTCATGGGAGGACTATTTATATTGGCAAAAGACAAATCAAAAGTATGTCAAAAAAATAAATGAAATGCTTAAAGATATTTCACGTCAACCTTTTTCAGGTATTGGAAAACCTGAACCATTGAAATTTCAGTATACGGGATACTGGTCAAGGAGAATTGATGGGGAGCATCGGTTAATCTATAAAGTAAAAGACGATGAAATTTTGATTGCAAAATGCAGATTTCATTACGATTAGTCTGCAGACAAAATGAACCTGTGCCAAATAAGTAGGACTTAGAGCGATTCCAATTCAATATCGGGAAAGTGCCCAGCGAGAAGTCCATACTTCGTCTTACTTTGGATTCGGTAAGTGACTGACGCTCAGTAGACAGTGCTCAGCACACAATTAAAAACAGTCGGGATTCATCAGTTTGCGAGCTTTTGTTTTCGCATCAAATTCTTCCAATGGTGGATAGGAACGCAGCCCGAAATCCCGCCCGACTCTTACATCCAAACGTAAATTTATCACCATCCCCCCAAGATTCGATTCAACACTTTATTAGTTGGCTCATCTCAATATCTCCAGACATCAATTTGCCGAACCTGTGGTTTTGCTCCAAAAAATTCCAAAGCTATAAATATCTATTTATCAGTAGTTTAACTAATAGTTAATCATAACTTAATAATGCGTTTACATGGGTTTGAGCCTTATAGGTGAATTTCGCACTTTAAATTCAAATCGATTGTTAACTAAAACTAAATTATGATGAAAAATCTACTTTTTGCAATTTTTATGCTTGCCATGGGTTATACATTGCAGGCTCAGTCTGCCATGTTCGACCGCAGAATTATGCAAAATGGTACCAACGATACCATTGAACTCTCAACCGGTGAACTAGTAATTGTGGCTACTTCGTCCGACGATGCCGAACAGGAACACGATGCCATGGATGGATTGACCGACGACGACCTGGATATGGGTTGGGAAGGTGAACCCGAAAAACTTTTTATTGTAACTGCAGGTCTGCGTTTCCAGAATATTACCATTCCTGCCGGTGCAACCATCGATTCTGCTTTTGTTGAGTTTTGTTCTCACGAAGGTAAAAGTGCCGAAGATGTGGCCAAAATCAATATCACTGCCGAAGCTACCGACAACGCGGTAACTTTCGATTTAGACAACCTCATTACTGCCCGCCCCAGAACTACCGCTTCTGTTCGTTGGGAAGTGGCCGAAGAATGGGACCTCTGGGCTTTTTACAGAACTCCCGATATTAAAGACATCGTTCAGGAAGTGGTTAACCGCCGTGGCTGGTCACTCGGAAATGCTTTGGCTCTCATTTTTCAAGGTGAAGACCAGGGCCCCAGCGACCTTGAAAACGCCCGCGAAGTGGAAGGTTTCGAAAATATTGCCGACCCCGAAGATGGCGGCGATGGTGTGAACCACCCCGAGAGAGCTCCCCGAATCATAATATATTATACTGCTCCCACCTTTGTTCTCGAAAGAAGAATCGTTCAAAACGGAGCCAACGATACCATTGAGCTTTCAACTGGAGAACTTGTTATCGTAAACACTTCCTCCGACGATGCCGAACAGGAACACGACGTAATGGATGGTTTAACCGACGACGATTTGGATATGGGCTGGGAAGGTGACCCCGAAAAACTGTTTATCGTTACTGCAGGTCTTCGCTTCCAAAACATTGCCATTCCACAAAATGCTACCATCGACAGCGCTTATCTACGTTTCTGCTCTCATGAAGGCAAAAGTGCCGAAGATGTTGCACGCCTCACCATTGTTGGCGAAGCTTCTGACAATGCTGCCACCTACGACTTAGATAACCTTATCACTGCCCGTCCGCAAACCACTGCATCGGTTGAATGGACAGTGGCCGAAGAATGGGGTCTTTGGGAATTCTACAGAACCCCCGATATTGCTTCTGTGGTTCAGGAAATTGTAAACCGCGCTGGCTGGTTTTCTGGTAATGCAATGGCTTTCGCCATGTTAGGCGAAGACCAGGGACCAAGCGATTTGGAAAATGCCCGTGAAGTTGAAGCCTTCGAAAATATTGCCGACCCCGAAGATGGCGGCGATGGTGTGAACCACCCCGAAAGAGTTCCTCAACTTGTGATTTATTATCGTACCAATACTGGCATTGCCGAATCCATTGAATCAAAACCTGCTTTCTCCATCAGCCCAAATCCTGCTTCAAACGGAATTGTAAATATTCGGTTGGTACAAGATGAAGCTTCGGTGGTTTCTGTTTACAATCAATTGGGTGCTTTGGTTTTAACTCAGGTAATTGAAAACGGACCTGTTTCTTCTATCGATGTTAGCGGATTGTCAAAAGGACTTTATCTGGTAACCTTGAAACAAGGTACCACAGTATCATCGCAAAAACTCATTCTTGACTAAGAGAATCATTTCAAATGCTTTTTTCATAATAATAACAAAGATTGGGGGTGGCTCGTTTGGGCTACCCCTACATTTTTAAATCAAACATAAAATACCATGCGAGTAAGTTCAGTTTTTCAGCAATTGGCCGCCGTTCTTTTCATAGCGTTTGCTTTAACGGTTTCGGCACAAAATACCAAATCTACTACCATCAGGGGAAAGGTTATTGATGCATTTACTGGTGAAGCCCTGCCCGGAGCAACGGTAATGCTGAAAGGAACTCAACTGGGTACCAGTGCCGATGGTCAGGGGAAATTTAAATTAGATGGAATAAAAGACGAATCCATTGTTTTGCTTGCGAGTTTTATTGGCTACGAGAGCACCGAATTCCCCCATATAATCTCGGCCAAAGAAAAGCAGAATACACTAACCATAAAATTGAAACCTATGGCCGAAGAGCTTGAACTTGTAGAGGTTACCGGCCAAGCCAAAGGCCAGGTGAAAGCCATGGTAGAACAGCGCGAAGCCGTGAACATTAAAAACGTGGTTTCGTCGGAACAGATTGACAAATTCCCCGATGTTTCTGCTGCCGATGTGGTTCAACGTATTCCCGGAATCACCCTTCAGCGCGACCAGGGCGAAGGAAAATATATTCAGCTTCGGGGAACGCCTCCCGAGCTCACCAACTTCAATATCAATGGCGAGCAAATTCCATCGCCCGAGGGCAATGTGCGCTATGTGGGCATGGATGTGATTTCGGCCAATCAAATCGATATTATTGAAGTCACCAAAGTGCTCACCCCCGATATGGATGCCGATGGCATTGGGGGTTCGGTGAATATCGTTACCAAAAAAGCTTCGGGCGATAAGCCCCAAATCAATGCACTGTTTAGCGGGGGCTACAACCACCTGCGACAGGCTCCCAACTATCAGGCTCAATTTGCCTACGGAAACCGTTATAAAAACTTCGGATTCTACATCAACGGTTCGGCCTATCAAAACGATCAGGGCGCTGACAATCTGGAATTTAAATATGCCAAAGGCCCATTCTGGGGAAGCCAGGGTTCGGGCGTGGATAATTATTATGTGCAGTACCGTGAATTTCATCTGCGACATTACGATATCACCCGCAAGAGAACAGGTATTTCGGCTACGCTCGATTACTCGTTCAGCAAAAAATCCAATATCTACCTCCGCGCCATGTACAACAATTACAGCGATGATGAAACCCGTCGTCGTAAAATCAACGATTTGGAAGATGCTGCCAGCGAAACCTATTATTTATACGGGGGAGTGAGTCATGATATAAGACAAAGGGAGAAAATCCAGCAAATCAATACCGTGAATCTGGGGGGTGAACATCCGTTGTTTGGTGGAGAAATAGACTACGAAGTGGCCTATGCCCATGCATCGGAAAACCAGCCCAACCGCTTCGAAGCCGAATTCGATAATCCCGGTCACGCCATTGCCATGGAAATTGTGCGAACCGATCCCAACTGGCCCACTGTGGAATTTCCCGACCCCGACAATGCCACCAATGCCACCGATTACGATAATTTCGCACTCGATCAGATGCTGATGCAACAGGATAAGGTGACCGACAAAAATATCACCGCCAAAATTAACTATAAACTTTTTTACCTGAAAGAGACTGATAACGAAGGATATATAAAATTTGGCGCCAAATGGAGAAACAAAAACAAGGAGCGCGACATTGTAGCTCAAAGCTATGGAGCCTATCGCACCACCTCCTATCTCTATCCCGGTACAGGCCAATATTTGTCGGTGAATTCAGTATCCGATGGCTTCTCCGATAATAATCTGCTCAATCATGGTTACCTTATTGACCATATGCCTGGCGCCGCTGAGCTTAAAGATTTCTTTAATTACAATCAGCAGTTTTTTATCATCGACAGAACAGAAACAAAGATTAAAAACTACGGCGAAGATTATCAGGCCGACGAGAATATTATAGCCGCCTATGTAATGGCCCGCCACGATATTGGCAAGCTCATGTTGCTGGGGGGTGTTCGCTTTGAGCAAACTAGCATCGATTATACCGGAACCAAAATCACCACGCTCAAAGGGGTTTTCGATACCATGACCACCCTCACCGATAAAAGAACCCACCGTTTTATTCTGCCTCAGTTTCAAACCCGCTACAGCTTTTCGCCCACCTTCAATTTGAGAGGCGCTGTAACCTACACCTATTCCCGCCCCAATTTCGAAGATGTGCTTCCTTACCGCGAAGAAGATTACGACGAAGTAAAATATGGAAACCCCGATTTGGTTTTTCCCACTTCGCTCAATTTCGATGTGTTAATAGAGAAATATCTGGGGGGCGATGGAATTCTCAGCGGAGGTTTGTTCTACAAGAATATTGACAATTTCATTTTCTATTATAAACGATTTGCCCACGAAGGCGATCCTGAGGATTATGGGCTGGTAGAGATTACCAAAGCCATCAATGGCGACAGAGCCCAGGTAATGGGAGCCGAAGCCATGGTTCAATCGAAGCTTTCATTTTTGCCCGAAGGACTCAATGATTTTGGGGTTTATTTCAACTATACCTTCACCCACAGCAATGCCTGGGTTAATAAAAGATATCCAGCCAATTATACCGATGCCGTGGTTATTTTTGGAGCCGATTCCCTGGAGCTTTTCACCTCCAGCACCGAGCTCGAAAAAATTTCGTTGCCCGGACAGGCCAAGCACACCCTCAACGCCGCTGTTTTCTACGATAACAAGAAATTCTACGCCAAGCTTTCGCTCAACTATCACAATGAATTTCTCTATAAACTGGGTGCCGATGCCGATTTGGACGAATACTACGACCGCGAATTGCATCTCGATTTCAATGCCAACTACAATATAAACAGCTATTTAAACGTGTTTGTGGATATGGTAAACCTGACCAATGCTCCCCTGAAATACTATCTTGGCACGCCCGACAGGGTGCTGAAGCAAGAGTTCTACAGCTGGTGGGCAAGGCTGGGGGTGAAAGTGAATCTTTAGCCGATAAAGAACTTTGGGCCTAAAGGCAGCCAAAAAAAATCATAAGAAAAGCCGGTTACTCCATGGAGCAATCGGCTTTTCACATTTTTTACAGCAATAAAATTTTGGGATTCTAAGCCGAAATTTTCTCAGACTTTTTCTGCAAAATCAGGAGTTGATCGGCCACCACTTCGGTAATGTACCGGGTGACGCCGTTTTTGTCCACATAGCTTCTGTTTACCAGTTTTCCCTGAATCATCACTTCGGTTCCTTTGGTTAAGAACGAGTGGGCGTAGGCGGCATTTTTGTTCCACGCAATCACATTGTGCCACTGGGTGTCGGTCACATTCTCCCCCGATTTGTTCTTGTAGGTCTCGCTGGTGGCCACGCTCATGGTAGCTTTTTTGGTTCCAGTACTCAATTCGCTCATTTCTACATTGGCGCCTAAGCGTCCGATTAACTGCACTTGATTTCTTAAATTTTGCATGACGTAAGTTTTTTTTGAGTTATTAAATTCCGGCTGCCCGGTGTTCGTTAAAATTTGATGGAGCAAAATTATACCCGCCGCCAAGCCTTATTCGGTTCTTAACCACTTGTATTCGGATACTACTTACTTGTAACCGTTTGTAATTGGATATAATATTGATTGGCTTTATTTTAACTGCATATTTTCAAAACAACAAATAAAAAATATTACACCTTATAATTATTTAATGAAAAAAATCTAACTTGCACACATATACGAAATAAATGCCACTCTTATTTTTGAGTGGAATTTATTAGGGTGTTAGGCAACAGCAAAAAGACTGACACACACAGCAAAATAAAAAACTATAACAATGAAAAGACCTGAAGACGTTTTTACTCCAAGATTAGCAAAGGTAAATGACAAAATGTACATTCCTCGCCTAGATATTGAAGATGAACTTAAAAAAGCTTTAAGGGGTAGTAAGCATATTATTATACATGGAGAAAGCGGTACTGGAAAGTCTTGGTTATATAAAAAGGTTTTTAATGAATTAGAATTAACCTATTTTCCATCTAACCTTGCAAATGCCTCTAGGTTCAACTCAATCAATTTGGAATTTGAAAATCTTTTAAATCGAGTTAATAAAAGAACTAAGCAGACATATACGACTACTGAGAATACCAATGTTGGAACAGAGGTAAGTGGTGGGATTCTTGGCGTTTTAAAAGCTAAAATAAAAGGAGCTTTAAGTTTTGGTAGTCAAACTAGTTTCAAAATAAATGCAAAGGAACCATTTGAAGCATGTCTTGAGTATTTGTACAAAAAATCAAGAAAAAAGGATTCAGTTTTGGTGTTAGATAACTTTGAAAGTATTCTTGAAAAGGAAGAACTATTAAAAGAGCTATCAGACTTAATACTTTTACTTGATGATGAAAGATATGGAGAATATAAGGTTAAGCTATTAATTGTCGGCACTCCCGATAATATATTGTATTATTTTGCTAATATTTCTTCTACAGCTCCTGTAATAAATCGTCTTAAAGAATTAAATGAAGTCTCTAGAATGACAAATGAGCAGTCATTTGAATTAATTGAACGTGGATTCGTAAAAGAATTAGGTTATCATATTGAAAATTCAGATGAGCTTAAGGAGCATATAACATGGATAACTGACCAAATACCACAAAGATTACAAGAGTACTGCCTAATACTTGCAAATCTTGGATTGGAAAATAAAAAAATTAGTCTCGATTTAATTGAAAAAGCTGACGTAGAATGGTTAAAGGATTCTTTGTCAGGAAACTATATTGCAATTGAAAATGTGATGAATTCAAGAGAAACTACGGTTGGAAGACGAAATCAAACAATTTTTGCTCTAGGACAACTCAAAACAAATGAAATAAGAAATAACGATGTCGAAAGCAAAATTAGGGGACTTTTCCCAACTAAGACCCAAGGAGTTGTGATTAATGTGAGTGCAATGTTGGCTGAACTAGAGAGAGCGAATCCTTCAATAATAAAGAGAAGTCCTAAAGGAGATGCCTATTATTTTACAGACCCTAAATTTAGAATGTGTATTAGGACAATGCTTTACATAGAAGATGAGATAGTTAGAAAGAAAAGTATTGGAAACATATAATGCCGTTGCCTAACAATGTATAATAATAGCCGGGACAGTAGTAAATTCAAGGGTTGTAGCCCGCTTCAACTTTTGTATAACTTGACAGGAAAGCACGCCGTAGTCGGCTACTATTCTTATACTAACCGTTGGCAATAATTAAGGTACGATACTGCAAAACAATTACATTATGAAAATTATTACAGACAAAGATTTGGCAGTTTTTCTAAAAGACTCTCCTTTATATTCGAAAGTTCAACTATTTGATACATTTGAAAAAGGATATAAATTTCGTGTGTTTGAATATTTCGAGAATAAAGCATATAAGTTTTACTGTCCAAATGAAAAAGAGTATCATACATTTAATATTGACAAAAAATGGGGAGACCAATATGAGTTGCATGAGGATGAGGTTCCTGACTTTTATTTAGATAAAACAAAAAAGATTAATTTTTCTTTCCAGCTTAATGGTACTTGTCAATCTTGTCGTTTCAAAATGGATTTTTTGCTTAACATCATCTCAAATAAGGAATATGATGAGAAAAATGATTTTCCAACTTTGTATCTAAGAAAAATTGGTCAATTACCTGCGGTAGAAAGAAACCCTGAGAAAGAAGTGCTTGATTATCTTTGTGAGGAGGACAAAGACAATTATCGAAAAGCTCTTTCAAATCTTTCAATGAGTTATGGTATTGGAGCTTTTGCTTATTTTAGGAGAATTATCGAAAATGAAATAAAATCGGTAGTTAAGGATTTATCTGAGCTTGATTTTGAAGGCTCTGATAAGATTAAATTAGCATGGACTGAATACGAGCAAAGTCATCAATTGTCAAATCTGATAGATAATATTAATCCTTATATACCTAAATCATTAAAAGAAATTGATGATAATCCAATTCGACTATTGCATAGTCAATTATCAGGTGGAATACATGTATATTCTGAAGAAATTTGTTTAGAAAAGGCAAAAATGATAGACACAATCCTTCGATATATAATTAAAAAAGTGAGCTCGGAAAAATATGAGTTAACGGAGGTTAGAAAAGCGATGAGAAGCTTAAAGGAATAACAACTATTGCCAATAAGTAGGACTTTGAGCGGTCGGCAGTACTTGTCCCGAAAATCGGGAGCCTGCCCCGAAAATCGGGAGCCTGCCCCGCAAAACGAGAAGTCATACTTCGGCTTACTTCGGCTCACTTCGACTACGCTCAGCACAGGTGGTGAATCAACCCAGCTGCGCATTTAGACAAGTCTACCTGGCTACGCAGTTAGACAGGCCTACCTGGCTACGCAGTTAGACAAGTCTAGCAGACGGTGAAGCACGGCTGGCTAAATCCCCACTGCTGCTTGTGAAATTTTTTCGCCCGAATTATTCCAGTGCCAGTCTGTTTTTTTTTGAATTGTCGTCCAAATAAGTAATTTTGATGATGTTTAATTCAATTCAAACCCTTTTACATGAAAAAAACCGCTTTGGGCTTCCTGTTTTTAGCCCTTATTTTCAATTTTACCGGAGTTCAAAAATCTGTAGCACAAGCCAATATGTTTAATAAAGAAAAATTTACCGACCACAATGGCGCGGTTCTGAACTATCGTTTTCTATCGCCCGATTACAATACCATGCGCAAGTATCCCTTAGTCATTTTTCTTCATGGATCGGGCGAACGGGGCGACAATAACGAAGCGCAGCTCACCTGGGGAATCACCAATATGGCCACCGACCGCATGCGAAGCATGTTTCCCGCTTTTATTGTAGCTCCCCAATGCCCACTTGACGAAAGCTGGGCCAATATTGATGTGGACGAGAAAACCAACGAACTCAAACTTCTCGACAAGCCAACCCCGGTAATGGAGCAAGTGATTGAGCTGGTGCACGAAATCATGAAGAAACACCCAATAGATCCCGACAGAATTTATATCACCGGTCTGTCCATGGGCGGTTTTGGCACTTTCGATGCTTTGATGCGCTGGCCCGATTTGTTTGCTGCGGCAGTGCCGGTTTGTGGCGGCGGTGATCCTTCCAAAGCCAAATCCATAGCTCATATTCCCATGTGGGTATTTCATGGGGCCGAAGATACCGGAGTCGATACACAACTGTCGTTTAAAATGGTTCAGGCGCTGATGGAAGCCGGAGCCCATCCTGGCTATACCCAATATCCCGAAGTTGGGCATTTTTCGTGGCTTCAGGCCTATACCGACCCGTTGATGTATGAGTGGCTATTTCGCCAAAGGAAATAGATTCAACAGGATTCTTTTAGGTTAGGTTTTGATTAATGGTGCCATTGAAAGATATTTTTCTATTTTTGAAAGGTATTATGAAGAGTTTTCAATAAGTATAAATCATTAAAATAAGAGAAAATGAAATTAGTTCAAGAGTTTAAAGCCTTCGCCATGAAAGGCAATGTGGTGGATATGGCTGTGGGTATCATTATTGGTGCCGCCTTTGGTAAAATTGTAACTTCGGTGGTGAACGATATTATTATGCCTCCCATAGGTTTGTTGGTGGGTGGTGTAAATTTTAAAGAATTGACATTTGTGCTGAAAGAAGGTGTTGGCGATGTGCCAGCCGTAACCCTCAACTATGGCAATTTCCTGCAAATCACTTTCGACTTTCTCATTGTGGCTTTTGCCATTTTTATGATGATTAAAGCCATGAACGCCGCCAAACGCAAGGAAGACGAAGCTCCCGCTCCAGCACCTGCACCACCGGCTCCTACCAAAGAAGAACAATTGCTCACCGAAATCCGCGATTTATTGAAAAAATTAAACCTGCATTTTTTATATCGACTCATCAGATCATTGAGATTTAAGAAATTATCAATCAATGGTTTGATGGGTTTTTTTACATCATAGTTTTATATTAATTCATCGAATATTCAAAGTCAACCCCATGAAACCATTTCGTATTTTTCTGATTGCATTACTGTTCTCTCCGATGTTTTTTATTTCCTGCACTCCCAAAGAACAGCAGATTGAGCGCCCCGAGTTTAAAAAATTCTATGATGAATTTGGTGTTGCGGGCAGTTTTGTGCTCTTCGATGAGCAAAACCAAACCTGGTTCGTGTACAATCCGACTCAGCTAAATCAGCCATTTACACCCGCTTCCACCTTTAAAATCTGCAATTCGCTCATTGGCCTGGAAACGGGGGTTATAGCCGATGCCAATTTTGTAATGCCCTGGGACAGTGTAGTCAGATGGAATGCAAAATGGAATATGGATCATGATTTGCGCATGGCTTATCGCAATTCCACAGTGTGGTATTACCAGGAATTGGCGCGGCGAGTGGGCGGGCAAACTATGAAATACTGGCTCGATACTTTGTCATTTGGCAATGCCGATACCGCAGGCGGAATCGATAAATTCTGGCTCACTGGTAATCTTAGGATTTCGCCCATGCAACAAATAGATTTTCTAAGAAAACTGCATCACAACCAGCTGCCCTTTTCTCAGCGGTCCATCGAAATTGTAAAAGACATTATGGTGATGAAAGATAGTTTAGGTTTTAGGGTAAGAGCCAAAACAGGCTGGGGATTTCAGGACGAAGTAAATATTGGATGGTATGTTGGCTATCTCACTAAGGATGAAAAGGTTTGGTATTTTGCCAATTGTGTTCAATCGAAAGATGAAAGACCCGATTTTGGGGAAAGCCGCATCCAAATTCTTTATCAGATTTTGGGGGAGCTGAGGTGGTTTGATGAAGCAGAATAGCAATTAAAGCGTACTGAAAGCGATAGAAGATTGATGCTGGTTATCCAATCTCAATGCGCACCACATCGTCCACCTGAATGCCCAGCAATCCGGCAGCGCGGCCCCGGTTTTGGGCAATCTCCAGCATATTTTCCGAGCCAAAAATAGCCACCAGCTCGCCTTCTACCACATCGCTGTAGGAAGTGTGAATTTTCTTAATCTGATATTTCCCCGCACGAAGCAAAATGGAAAATGCCTTCTTTTGAACCATCTCGAAAAACAAACTCTCCGAAATATTCGTTATCACGTTTTCGTAACGGTCGATATAAATCACTTTTCCCTTGATAACATTGGTCTCGGTAACGGGTTTAAAGGCCATTCGGCTGTGGAGTTCGGGCAGTTTATTGCCCAGAGATTCCATGGGATTTCCGTCGATAATATGAACAGCCGCACTTATAAATACGTCTTTTGTGGAGAAAGTGAATTTGTTGCTGGCCTGAATAATGTCCAGCTCATAGATATGCTCGGGACTGGAGTCGAAGATTAGAGAAAAAATACCGTTATCGGCACCAATGAAATAGTGGCCCTCGTAAAAAATGGCAACATGGGGATGCTGAAGCGATGCTTCGGAATTTACCCCCACCAAATGAATGGTGCCTTTGGGAAACGCTTTCCACGAATTTCGCAGAATATAAGACGCTTGATTCAGATTAAAGGGTGCAATATCATGAGAAATATCTATGATTTGCACCTGAGGAATTTGGGTTAAAAGGGTGCCTTTTACAGCAGCCAAATAATGGTCTTTTGTTCCCCAATCTGTTGTTAATGTGACAATAGGCATATTTCTATTTTAGGCTAAAGGGAAATTGACTTCAAAGATATTAATTTTTAAATGAGCGGTATTCAAATTTATATTTTAAAAACCGTGAGTTTAATTGATGGAGAAGCTCCGATGATTCATTGAAACGCAATAAACCCCTCCTAAATAAAATAGGAAGGGTTTTAAAGGAGCCTGAAAATCAGACTCATGTCAACAAATTACTGTGTTTATTATTTATATGCGTGTACTCCGAAGGGGTTTTTGATGTATTCGCGGAGTAGTTTGGCTTCCGATTCGGTAGTTTCTACCACAGCACGCAATACGTCTTCTATACTTACGATGGCCACAATTTCATCATCCTCGAGAATGGGGATATGCCTGATTTGCTTGTCGAGCATGGCATTCATCAAATAAACCACCGTATCTTCCATTTTACCCACAATCAGGTTTTCGGCGGAGGTCATCAGGTTTTTTACCAGATTTTCCTTTAGGGGAACCCCAGAATTGTAGCATTTATACAGGATGTCGCGCTCCGAAACAATTCCCACAAGCTGATCGGTATTGTTAATCACCAGCATGGCTCCTGCGCGGGTGTCGTCTAATTTTTTAACAGCATCAAAAACCGTGGTGGTTTCGGTCACTGTAAACACTATTTTGCCTTTTCGGGCTATTAATTCTGAAACTAGCATATATCAGGGTTTTTGGATTTATTTTGCATAATCGGCATCGTAAAAATACCTCATAAATTGACTTCGTTCGAACAAAATAGGCTTTTGAACGGACTTTTGGTTGAGTTTTCCGATAAAATCGGAGGTATGACTGAAATGGTGTTTCTCCATCCAGTGGTTTAGAAAAGAATTCATTTCTGTAATTACCTGCGGGCCATCTTTAATAATCTGCGAAACCACCATAGCGGCCTGGGCACCAACCAACAGATTTTTTACAAGCGTTTCGCCATCGGTGATGCCTGTTGAGCTGCACAAGTCGCATTTAAGCAGTGGAGAAAGTATGCCTACCCAACGCAAAACCTGACTGTTATCGCTCGAAATGCTCCTGAAACTTTTGCTGCGGATTTCGAATTTTTCTATGTCAACATCGGGTTCATAGAACCGGTTAAAAAGCACCAAACCATCTACTTTACTATGGCCTAACCGCATGGCAAAATTGGTGAGCCCGCTAAAATAGGTTGACAATTTGATGGACAATGGCATTTTTATTTGCTGACTTACTTCGTTCACAATGTCGAAATATACTTTTTCGTAATCGCGTCCGGTAAATTCTTCTTCCACAGGCAGGTTGAAAATATTCAGCTCCAAAGCATCGGCTCCGGCTTTTTCAATTTTCTTGGCAAAAGAAACCCATTCCCCCGCATCTATGCAGTTGATGCTGGCAATGACAGGGATAGAGCAATGCTTTTTAACGTCTTTAATGAGTTGAATATAGTCTGTCAGGCTTTTTTCGCGAGTGAAATAGCGGAAATAGTTTTCGGTGTCGGCATAGGTATTGTGAATATTGTTCACCCTCAAGGCGTCTAAGTCCATCAAAATCTGCTCTTCGAACAGCGATTTAAGAACCACAGCCCCGGCACCAGCCTGCTCCAAAGCCTGAATGCTTTGCAGATTGTCGGTGAGTGGTGAACTCCCAACAATTACGGGGCTTTTTAATGTCAGCCCCAGATATTTTGTACTGATATCGGCCATGATACTATTCTGATTTAAGTTTATTTGGCAGGCGAAAATTGAATTCCCTGAAGATAGTTGTCAATACCAATGGCCGCTTTATGACCGTTGGCTATACCATGAATCACATCGGGTCCTTCGATGATGTCACCACCCATAAAGAACCATTTTATAGTGGTTTGGAAGTAGCTGTTGGTAACCACTCTGCCTCGTGGACTAAACTCCAGCTCTTTTTTCAATTCGTCAGAAACATAGGTCAAATCCATGCCTTGTCCAATGGACTGCACAATCATGCTGCCTTCGAAAAAGTTTTTGGTATCCATGTCGCACTGCGGATTGAAACGGCCCGTATCGTCGAACAAAGAGTTACATTTCACCACATTCAAGCCGGTGGGAACGCCATCTTTAATCTCGATGGACTGTGGAGCCCAACCCGGCATAACCAGAGCACCTTCTTCGCGGGCTTCTACTATTTCTTCGCGGTCGGCGGGCATATTGTGTTCTCTTTCGAGAGCGGTGGCTGAAATATCTACTTTTCCGTATTTCTCGTTCTGCATGCGTGCCAGCGAACGGGTAATGTCCATGGCCACATTTCCTCCCCCGATAACCACAATTTTAGGAGCCACTTCAATGGGAGTTCCGGCTGTAATTTCGCGAAGTAAATCGGTGGAATAGTACACATGTGCGTTGTCGCTGCCCGGAATTCCGGTGCTACGACCCAAATGCAAACCTGTTCCGGAGAAAACAGCTTCAAAATCTTTTCCTAATTGATCCAGGGTAATGTCTTTCCCAATGCGGGTATTGTATTTAATATCAACCCCTAAGGAGAGAATATAGTCGATGTCTTTGTCTATCTGATCGTAGGGCAAACGATATTCGGGAATCCCGTAGCGCATCATACCGCCAGCTTGCTCGTATTGCTCGAAAATGGTTACCGAATAACCCATCAAAGCCAGATAATGAGCGGCTGACAAGCCCGATGGACCGGAACCGATAATGGCAATTTTCTTGTTCTTGTTCTCTATTTCGGTGGTATTGAGAATTTCCTTGTATTTCTCCGAAGGAACCTGATCGGCAATATAGCGTTTGAGCCAGCGGATGGACAAGGGTTCGCCTTTGTGACCAATGGAGCAAACGGTTTCGCATTTGTGGGTACAGATACGTCCGCAGATTTCGGGAAGCGGGTTGGTTTCGTAGAGAATGCGCAAACCTTCTTCAATATCGTCGTTTCTTACAGCCTTGATATATTCTGGAATTCCCATGTGAGCCGGGCAGGTGGCGGTACAGATGCCACATTCCACACAACGGTCGGCTTCGGCCATGGCTTGTTCTTTGGAATAGCCCTTCACCATTTCCACAAACGATTTGTCTCTTTCGTGGGGGTGAAGATGCTCCATAGAAACCCTGCTGAGATTGTAGAATTCGTAGCTTCCTTCGGGTTTTTTCCAGCCTTTTTCGTTGTTGTCCCAGTCTTTTTTATCCACGCCGGGGGTGTATCTGAAATCTTCAGGATCCACGGTGACCCAGGTATATTCGTTGGAAAGTGAGAGCGAGTTGGTGGTGCAAACATCCACGCAAAGGGCACACCAGCAGCAACGGCCATAATCTACCCTTGGGCGCAAGCCGCTGTCGCCACTCACAGAGTCCTTAAAAGGAACCAGGTCAATGGCTTCGTTCTCGCAAATATCTTCACAGGTACCGCAACCAATACACAAGTTCACATCGTTTTTATGAAACCCACGATATCTGTCGGCTCCCGGACGGTCGTTAAAGGGGTCTCTAACGGTAACCGGTTCTTTGGCAACTCTTTTCCAGGCGGTAAACGGAATTATTAAATCTTTTAAGCTCATTTTTCGTCATTTTGTGTGTTAAACCAGGGCTATCGTTCTATTTCGGGTGGACATGTGGCCAGAGAAACCATGATAGCGGCTGTGTCGGCTATATTGGCATTGATGAGAAGTCGTTCGAGAAGTGCAGTGGCATGGGTGTAGCTGGGTCCTTTTAGGTTCACACGGCGGGGCATATCGCTGCCATCGGTTACCATATACATTCCATATTCACCGCGCGAACTCTCGCATTTTGCATAGGTTTCGCCTTTGGGAATACGCCAGTGCATCACATTGGGCGTTTGGGCTTTTATTTCGCCTTTATCGGGCATTTTTGCCATGATTTGGCGGATGAGATCCACGGTCATCTTTAAATCGTGCCAGCGAACTATGCTGCGGGCATACACATCGGATTCGGTGGTGGTGAAGGGCTCAAAATCGAGCTCAGCATATTTGAGATAGGGGTGGGTTTTTCGTACATCGCGCATTACGCCTGCAGCACGGGCAGCAGGTCCGTAAACCCCATATTTATCAATCCAGTCGAGCGGAATATGACCCAAACCAATGGCACGTTTTTTAAACACCGCGTTATTGTACATCAAGTCGTTGATATTCACCAAAAACTCGTCAACAAGTTTCAGGTTTTCTTCCATGCGTTTTTTAAAACCATCGGGGAGCAAACCACGCACACCACCGGGGAGAATATACATATGGTAAACCCGTCCGCCTGTTAGCTCTTCGAACCTGTCGAGAATTAAATCGCGGATATAGTTTCCCCACTGATAACCCAACCCCAGAGCAAATGTTCCGGCCTGACCGGGTACACCGCGCAGAAGCACCTGTAAACGAGCCATTTCGAGCGCCAGAGTTCTGAGCCATTGGGCAGTTTCGGGAACTTCGATTCCGGAGAGTTCCTCAATACAAGCCGACAGAATATATTCGTTGGGATCTGGCTCGGCCACACACATACGAATGCAGGTGGGGAAGCACTGAATAAATTTGCGGCGCTCCATGAGTTTCTCGAAGCCACGGTGCAGATAGCCCACATGGGTTTTCGATTCCACAATTTCGTCGCCACTTACGGTGAGTTCCAGCGACATATTTCCGGTGACACCGGGATGCTGAGGTCCTTGCCAGATTTTCAGGAATTTATGCGAAGCCAGGTCAATAATGGGTTTCCCGTTGGCATCCAATTCCGGATAGGAGCTCCGGTCGGCATTAAATTGAAACATATTTTTAAAATCCATGGTTCTTTTCCTTAATCGTTGGGGTATAATTTCGATTTCATGTATTCAGCGGGGTCGTTGCTCGATCTGCCGGGTCGGGGGAAATAGGTTTCCTCGGAGTATTTTTTGGTGTCGAAGTCGCGGCGATAGGGTGGAATATTGTCCCAGCCTTCTAAGATGAAACTATCGTCAACATTGGGGCTTCCGGGGAAGTCGATGCCAAACATTTCTTTAAGTTCGCGCTGATAAACCCAGGCACTTTCCCAAAGTAAGTGGGCCGAATCCATGGTGGCATTTTCTCTGTCGATAAAAACCCTTACGCCAATTTCTGTTCTGTCCTTTGGGCAGTTGAGCAGATAGGTGAGCTGAAAAAGCCCGTCTTCGAGCCAATCGACAGCGGTTATGAGAGTTAAGGAGCTATAGCCCGCATAGTCTCTCAACCAGCCTATCATGCTGATGGCTTTCGATTTTTCCACGGTAATCCAGGCCAGGTCAGCTTTTTGCTGTACCACTCCGGTGATGGAAAATCTCTGTTCTATATCCTGCAATACATTTTTCATTTGTCAATATTTTATTTTTCGTTCCTTCTGCGAAGCTTTTTGTTGATTCATCCCGTTTTTCAGGATTCTATAAATCATCGTTGCCCCATCAGAATATCTTTCAATTATTAATAGAACTACCAGTTGTAATCGGGCATATTCCAGTCCTTAATTATTTTCTTTTGATTGCCTTTATACCAGTCGAAATTGCGGGCGTACTCATTGGCTTTTTCGGCTTTGCCTTCTTTAATGAGCTCCTTGAGTTTGCCAAATCCGGCCAAAAGTGCTTCGGGACGGGGCATGCAGCCAGCAATATAAACATCCACAGGCATATAGTGATCCAGGCGGTTTATGGTATTGTAGCTGTCCCAATACATTCCACCGTTGATGGTACAACTCCCCAGAGCTATCACATATTTTGGGCTGGGCATTTGCTCGTAACTGCGGATGGCACGTTTGAGTGTTTTTACAGATAGGTATCCCGAAATTATAAAAACGTTTGATTGGCGCGGAGTTGGGCGCATTTGCACACCATAGCGGTACATATCGAAACGGGGAGTAACCAAAGGCGGAATTTCTATACTTCCGCAGCCGGTTCCAAAACCAAGAACCCAAAGGCTTTCGGCCCGTGCCCAGTTAAGAAATTTTTCAATGGCTCCCTTGCGTGGCAATAGCTCCTTGGGGCGTTCCTGACAGAAATAGTCTTTCAGCGGATCTACCTCAATGATGCTGCCATCGGGGGCAGTAACGTGTCTTATCTCGTTTTCGGGGGCAAGGAATTTATCCTTGTACATATCTGATAATGCTGTTTTATCGAAATCTTTTTCCATGACTTACAAATAAATAATGATTGCAATAACTCCAATAATGGTGGGCCATTTCAGGAACCAAACCACCGATTGTTCTATTCTGAAACGGGGGAAAACGGTTCCCACAAATACCGACCAGAAATAGATGAAGAAGGTTTTGATGATGAGCTCAATCCAGCTGGTGGCTCCCCCAAAAAACAGGTTCATGAACAAGGCAGCTTCGGCCACATGCAAAATGGCGCCGTTGGTTCTCAAAACCCCCAAAAATGTTCCGTGGTATTCGGTTGGTGGACCAATGGGGATTTCGTTGGGCGCTTTAACTAAGTTGAACGGGCTGTGACCAAAGGCACCCAGCAACGAAAGCATGGCGGCAACGGTGGCAAAAGGATTGGTCATCATGGTCCAGTTCATAATTCCACCCTGCTGTGCAGCAACAATCTCGCTGATGCTGAGGGTTTGATATTGAATGGCTATGGAAATAACGGCTAAGGTCATGGGGACTTCGATGGTGGTAAACTGCGATAAACCACGGCTGATACCGATGGCAGAGTATGGATGCCCGCCTTCGCCGGCTCCCAGGGCCATTCCCAGCATTCCGAAAAACTGAAAATACAGAAGCAATACCAAATCGCCCGAGAATGAATAGTTTTCCCAAAGCACCGAACCAAATATCATGGGCATGAAAAGGAACATACCCACACCACCCATGAGGCGGAAAACCGGGCCCAGATAGAACATATTGCCATGTGACAACTGGGAACGCATGGAGTAGAGTTTTACCAGGTCAATCCAGGGTTGATACCAGGGGATTCCGATACGTCCCGCCACGCGGGCTCCAATTCTGCGCATGGTGCTGCTCATGAGCATACCCCAGTTCAGAACTATGAATAACCCCAATAAGGTCCAAAGAAATTTTGTTAAGCTATAGTCCATATTTAAAATCCTCCAATTATCATTAGGTAAAATACCACGATGAATAAAATAACATGTAATGTATAGTTCTGCATGCTACCACCATAAATCCGGCGGAACCAGCCTGCCAAATCGAGCAGCATTTCTCCCATATTGTTCCAGAACTGTGTGATTCCCGGGGCTACCAGAAAACCAAGTGCTTTTTTATAGCCCGCATAAATATTGTAGCTCACGTGGGTGGTTTCGGGTTTGAAAGGTCTTTCGGCTGCAAAAACTATATTGAATTGTTCAATTTTCTGAGCTTTGGCACTGAGCGAAATCAGCCATACCAATAGCAGTGTGAAGGCTGTTCCTACCACAATCATAATGGTGGTTCCATCCCAGTAGCCCAAAGTTGTGTAGGCTTTTGAGCCTTCCCACGAAAGGGCCTGAGAGGTGAAATAGGGATTCAGCATTTCGCCAATGGGTTGCAAAACATATTGTGGGAAAGCAGAGAATATCATGATTCCAATGATGAGAACATACGATGGAACCAGAATCCAGGCGCTTATCTCTTTCATATTGCGGTGGTTGTCCTTCAGTTGACCCAGAAAAACAGAGTAAATGAGCTTGAACAGGTAGAGGAAAGCTATAATCCCCGCAAAGAAGATAATGGCTCCCTGAAAATACCAGCCTTTTTCTATCACCGCGTTGTAGAACAACCATTTGCCTGCAAATCCACTCAATGGAGGAATACCCCCGATTACGATGATGGAGATGAGAACAGCGATAAAGGAGAAGGGCATTTTCTTAATCATACCGCCCATTTCGTACATATTGTGTGTTCCAAGTTTCACCACAATTCCCCCTATCACAAGGAAAAGAATGGCTTTGAAAAGGAAGTGGTTGATGGTATAGGTAAATCCGGCCAACCAGCCCAAATGAGTCATAAAAGTAAGGGCAAAGAGAATATATCCCAGCTGTCCGATGCTCGAATAAGCAAGCAAACGCTTGGCGTCTTCCTGAAATACAGCTCCCAGATTTCCGACCAATGTGGTTAAGGCACCCACCCAGCCGAGCACATAGAGCAAGGTTTGTCCGTGTGGATTGTCGGCACCCATATAAAGAAATAAGAGCATCAATCCGAAAACCCCTGCTTTGAGGAGAATGGCCGACACCATGGGCGAAACATCCGATTCGGCTTCACCGTGGGCGCCAGGCAACCAGATATGCAATCCCAAAGAGGCTGTTTTGGTCATGAAACCAACAGCCAGCAAGCTATAGGCCAATGTGGGCAGGGTTTGAATTTGTCCCAGCGCATCTAAGGTGGGATTCAGCTGACCCGAATAGGCAAAGGCAAATCCCATGAGAATGGCATAGGCTCCGGCCACCGAAAACAGCATGTAGCTATAGGCATGGGGCATGGAACGTTTTCCGCGGATGATGAGAAAATAGGAGCCGGCTGTCATCACTTCCCAGCTAAAGAAAAACTCGATAAGGCTTGTGGACATGATGATTCCGGCCAATCCGGCAAACATCATTAAAGCCATGGGGTAAAATCCGGCGCGGTTTCCTTTTTTGGCAAATCCCGCTATTAAGGTAATTACGGCTCCACCCAAAAATATAACCATGAAAATCTGACGTATCAAATCGTCTTCCAAACGGGGCCAAAGTCCAATAAAATACCAAACTACGCCACCAATGGAAATGGTATTCTTAACATAAACTGGCAGAAAATCAACAGCAAAGATAGCGAGGGCAAAGAGCAAAGGCAGATAATTGATAAGATTTCCGTAGCTTACAACAGGCGTAACCATCACGCCCACCATATAAAGCACCAAAGCCATTACCCAAATTGGGATAAGCTGATGCAGCGGAGTGTTGAGATATAGATTTTTAGGTTTTTCGAGTTTAATGGCAAAGCCCAGCCAGCGAAACAGGTAAATGGCTTCGATAAAGCTTGCTACCAGAATCACGGCAGCCCAAACGCTTTGACCCTGACTTGTAAGCGTCATAATGAGTTCCCATTTACCAAAAAACGATGGAAAAGGAGGGAAGCCAATTAAAGCAAAAACAAAGGTTCCAAAAAGGAAAAGCATGAAGGGGTTGGCTCTCAGCACCGACCAGTCTCTGATGTTTTCGGCTTTTATCATTCCCGAAATCCAGAACAATCCGGCTTTGGCAGCATAGTGACTGATGAGAATAGTGAAGGCGATAAACGTGGTTTTCTCACCCAGATAGGTCTGTAATCCAAGAACCATCATCAACAAACCCACCTGGCCTATGGAGCTATAACCCAATAAGCGGTTGGGCGATTCCTGACGTGTTCCCATGAGATTGGAACCCACAAAGGTGATGGCGCCTGCTATTGCTATATAATAATTCCACTGTTCGCCACCAATGGGCATCACTTTATAAAGTACATAAACCGAAGCCGAAACCACAGCGGCAGAAACAATGGCGCCAACGCCCGGATGGGCAGCTGTATACACATCGATTCCCCAGCCGTTGGCAGGAAAAGGTTTCATGTCGATGATAAAGGCCACCAGAATCAGAAACACAGCAATGCTGCTGGCTTTAACAGCCCAGAGATTGGCGTTTACCAGATCGGAGATGGTTAACGAGCCGGCAAACTGATAGGCAAAGATGATGCCCAGCAGCAGCAAACCAGCAGTAATTCCGGTTACAATTAAATATTTCATACCTGCCTGAAATGCTTCTCCCTTGCTCACCAGCAGAATTAATCCAGCCAGGGCTATACTTTCGATTTCGAGAAAAACAAACAGGTTGAAGATGTCGAGGGTCATTACGCTCACATTGGTACTCATGATAAAGAGGAGATAAACCATCATGGCGTTATTTCCTTTTTCGTAGAGCACATCGAACAGATAGATAGCGCCCAGCAGTCCAGCCACATTTATCATAAAGGTGAGCATGGCTTCGGCCATTCCCATTTGCAGTACAATGGCAAAAGGAGGTTTAAAACCAGCGGTATAAATGATTTCGGTGGCGGCGTGGTTCATCATGAAATTCCAGAGCCACTGACCGGAAATAAAGGTGAGGGCTGCAAGTCCCGAAAGCATCAGAGCTCCGGAGATTTTGCCCAGCGATTTTCCAAATAAGCCCATGGCAAAAGCCAGGCCCAGCGCAATAGCAATAATATAGATAGGTGCTACCATTTCAAATCTTTAAAATTGTTGATGTCTAATGATTTTTTGTCTTCGTAGAGCTTGAGCACATAGGTGAGCATCAAAGCACTGACTCCCAGACCAATTACAATGGATGTGAGCACCAAAGCCTGGGGAACAGGATCCACAATGGCTGGGGTTACTCCGGCTTCGGGCATTTGGTCGAGAATGGGAGCTGCAGCGTTTCTAATATAGCCAATGGTTACCATGACTATATTAATTCCGGTGTCGAAAAGGGTAAAGGCAATGACAATTCTGAACAGGTTTTTGATATACATGATACCATAAAGCCCCATCAAAATCAAAGCTAATCCCGTGATAAGTATGACGTATTCCATAGGTTAGTTTTTTACGTTTTGTTGTTGAGCCATTCTGTCGATGATATTGGAGAGTTCGGCTCCCACTTTTAGTCCGATAAAGATGTAGATGACCGGAATGGCGCCGGCGCTAAACAGGGTTCCAAACTCGCCGAGAGCCAGGATTCTGTTGTCGAGGAATCCCCCGCCAACCAACAGACCAAAAATGCCTACTACCACAAAACCTATCCCCGAAAACGATTCCACAAAGCTGATGACTTTATGGCTCACATGCATTTTGGGGCTGGCCAGCAGCATGAGCAAAACAGCGGAGGCAATTACTGCTCCCCCCTGAAATCCGCCACCGGGTGTGAGGTGACCATTCATAAAAATATAAATACCAACCATCATGATAATGGGGGTAAATACCTGAGTGGCCGATTTTAAAATTTCGCTGGCGGGGCGAATTTCGCGGTCTTTATCTTCGTCTTCGGGCTTGGTTTTAAGCACAAAGCTGATGATGGCCGCAGCCACAAACAATATGCTCACTTCGCCCAAAGTATCGAGTCCCCTGTAGGTAACCACAATTGACGAAACCAAATTGGCAGCTCCCACTTCGCGGGCAGCGTTATCGGCATAATATTTTCCCAGGAGCGACAGTTCGCTGGCAGTTTTGTACGACATAAACAGGTCGAAAAAAATGACTCCCACGCCGGCAAGTAAAATGAGTACTAATATCTTTTTAAGCATTTCCTTGTCTTATTTTGTTTAACACATAAAAGAAAATTACAGTGGTTAAGCCGCTTCCAATGGCTGCTTCTGTCATGGCCACATCGGGTGCAGCCAGCAGAAGAAACAGAATAGAAGCCACTAAGCTCACCAATCCGGTGGCAATAATTCCCACCGAAAGTTTGGGATTGTGCAGGGCAATAAAACCAGCCACCAGACTGATAACACCTAATACAGCAGCAATGATGATTGACAACATGGTTTATTCTCCTTTTTCGTTGATTTTTACTTTCTTCAAATGGGCACTTCTTCCGCTTTTCACCAGCTCGCTGTCTTTCAGCTTGTCGATGATGGTAAGTTTACTCAGCGGAACGCCGATATGGTAGGCTGCCCGGGCCAAAACATGCGACGAAACAGGGTTTGTTATGAGCACAAAGAGCACCATGATTACCAATTTCCCGGCCCATTCGGGATAAAAGAAAAACAAGCCCGAGAGCGATAAAATGGTTCCCAGAGTCGACGATTTGGTTCCGGCCTGAATTCGGTTGTAGGTATCGGGCATGCGGGTGATTCCCAGCGAGCCCAGCAAAAGAAAAATTGAGCCTATAATGGCCACAACTCCTCCAATGGTTTCTAAAAGTTCCTGATTCATGATTTGTTGTTTTAAAATCCTCGTTCAATATATCTACCCACAATCACTACGCCCAGAAATCCAAGAATTCCGTAAACCAGAGCCACATCCAAATAGATTTGTTTGGCCTGAAAGGCAGCAATAAAGCCTATAAGTGCAATACTCGAAACAGATATTACATCGAAAGCCACCATGCGGTCGACCTTATGAGGCCCTTTGATAAACCGGTAGGTTCCAATGACCATACTCATGAGGGTTATTACTGTTGCGATTTGTAACAAAATATTATCCATACATTTCCTCCAGATATTTTTCAAATGTGGCTACAATCATTTTTGTGGCACCTTCCACGTCGGTCGATTTTACGTCAATCCAATGCACAAACAGGGTGTCATCTACAATTTCCAGGGTGAAAGTACCTGGTGTTAGCGTGATAGAGTTGGCCAAAACTACTCTGGCAATCTTCGATTTAAGTTTGGTTTTTACCTCCACTATACCCGGGTTGATGGGCAATTTGGGCGAGATAACCCTTCGGGCCACATCGAAATTGGCTACAACCAGCTCCTTTAAAAATACCAGCAGGTACAATAAGGTGTACAACATGGATTTGGGGGTGAGTTTAAGCTGAGTAAAAACTTCACATTTGCCGCAGAACAACAGGGGAAGCGCCAGACTCAAGCCTATGCCCACCAGAACAATTTCTATCTTCAAACTATTGTTGAGAAGTAGCCAAACCCCCAGCAACGTGATGAACATAATCAGATAATTTTTAAATTTCATCTTGACAATATTTAATTATTAGGAATGATGGAACATCCATCTTGAGATTTTGTAATTTTTCTTTTCGAATTTGCCAAATATGGATGTTTCATTTGCTTCTATTAATGACATTCTATGAAAGATATATTTTGAGAAGAAAACTATAACTGAATGATATTGAGATATATAAAAGAATATATCAAATATTTATCCTTTAAGCATTTCCATGTACAAAACTATTGTGAATGGTGTGCAGGTACTTAAAATCACCTCGGAAATAAGAAAGGTTTTGAGTAAACATAGGCCTGTTTACATCATTCCACAGTGATGTTTTTTAATCAATGGCTGTCTTTAATTTTATGATCACCAGATATAAGAAAAGCTGATATATATCAGTTTTTGACCTTAAACCAATTAATTTATTAATTTTGCAACCCCAAAAAACACTCTTCATGTCCATAGATTCATCAAATGCTCAATGTGTCGTCTGCAAGTTCAAAGCAGGATGTTTCGAAGGTCTGTCAAGCACTCAGCTTGCCGAAGTTTCTGAGTCGAAACTTAAAATAAATTTTAAAAAAGGGGAGACCATTCGCAAGCAAGGCTCCTTCACCCGGGGAGTTTTGTATTTGAGCAGAGGCTTCGCCAAAGTTTACAAGGAGATTGAAGAAATTGACCAAAACAGCATTGTGGCCATCTATAAACCCGGCCAAATGATTGGCTTGTCGAGCCTTTTCACCAGCAAAACTGCCCAATTCACGGTGGTTGCAATGACCGATTGCACCGTTTGTTGCATCGAAATAGAAACCTTTCAGCGTCTCATGCACGAGAACAGCCATTTTGCCATCGATATCATTAAATCCATCAACGAGCAAAACAGCCTCCTCTTCGATTTTCAAATCAGCAACAACCACAAGCAGCTGCATGGCCGCTTAGCCGAAGCCATTCTATATCTAAAACAGCATGTATTCAATTCCGACTCGTTCGATGTGCCCCTTTCGCGCCGCGAATTGGCCGAATATACCAATATGAGCACCATGAGTGTGGTAAGAATCCTGAAGTCGTTCAAAGACGACGAAATAGTGGAGGATAAAAACGGCCATATCCACATCATGAATTTGGAAAAACTCAAGCGCATCAGCCGGATTGGGTAAATTGTAGTCAGCTGGCAATACAAAAGCCAATACCCTTTTATAGCCGAATGGTTTTTGCTGTATCACGAAGAGATTATAAATAATTCTGAACTTGATGAAAGTCGCAAAAAGGCCTGGTGGTATTTCGGAAAAATGTTGAAAATCGAGCATTATTTGCGAAAATAGAGGATATCAAAAATCAGTTAAGTAGAAAAGCAATCTGTTTTATTATTTTCCAAGTCATATATTTTTTTTGAGATAAAATTCTTCTTCAAAAGAAATTAGAAAAACCAAGGATATGTTATCCATGAAGCTTAATAAAAAGCACAACAGCAGGCGGTCTGTTCCAAATTTCAAGAACCATCAATCTATTGAATAACTTAGAAGATTTTTAACTGAATTTTTAATATGCTCGTGTTGAATAAAGTAAATTTGTTATTTATTAATTAATTGCTACACGAGTGTCCCATGAAAAAATATGTGAATAAAATTGCGTAAATCTAACTTTAACTTATTTTCAGCACTATAAAAAAGCAGGATTGTCAATTTTTCTTAAAACGTATCGTACTCAAAATCAAATCCGTTTTCTTTATATGACTATAATTCATTCAAATTGAATATTATACGTTACAGAACCCAATTTTTAATAGGACACTAATGTAATTGCTATTATAATTAGCTATCGGCCGAATTACTATAAGACTGTTTATGAACTCTTTAGCACAATAATTACACCCAGTATAAACCTTGCATAACTAGTTTTGGCTTTATTGAGTTGTTAAATCAAGCGAATATGGACTAAGATTAGACGGAGTAAATAATCTTATTATGAGTAGGTGCTTTATAATCAAAGCTAATACTTACAGTATAAAGAACACAATAGACTCTCCTATTTTTGCCAATAATTTGAACAGTTATTACGCCGCTGGGGTTCTTCTTTTTCCTTTCAATCTTGCATAAAATTACTCTATTCTGCAACTGGGACAGCCGTTTTGCCGTCCTATAATTTCGACAATCTTGATTTTAAAGAAGTTTTAAAATTAGCGAAATTAAAATGTCGAAGTCAGAATAAAAGCGCCTGAAATATATACTTCCTGGTGCTTTTTTTTATAATTCGAATTTTTTTGGAATACTATTCCACAGTCACCGATTTGGCTAAATTTCGGGGCATATCTACTTCGCAACCACGACGAACTGCAATGTGATAGGCCAAAAGCTGCAAAGGAATGGTGGCCAGAATGGGCGAGAACATTTCTTCGGTTTCAGGAATTTCTATGGTATAGTCGGCCAATTTGCTCACTTCCTTATCACCTTCGTTCACCACAGCGATGATGATTCCGTTGCGGGCTTTTATCTCTTCGATATTGCTCACCACCTTCTCGTAGTTTCCTTTTTTGGTAGCCACCACCACCACAGGCATTTCCTTGTCGATAAGGGCAATGGGGCCGTGTTTCATTTCGGCAGCTGGGTAGCCTTCGGCATGTATATAGCTGATTTCTTTAAGTTTTAGTGCTCCTTCCAATGCCACAGGGAAATTGTATCCGCGGCCTAAATAGAGGAAGTTTCGGGCATAGGTAAATATTTTCGAAATTTCGAGAACGGTGCTGTTCACTTTCAGCGTTTCTTCCACTTTTTTGGGCAGCAGTTCCATTTCGTTTATCAGTCGGATAAAGCGGCTTTTTTCGATGCTTCCCTTGAGCATAGCCACACGCAATGCCATGATGGTGAGAACAGTAACCTGAGCAGTGAAGGCTTTGGTAGAAGCTACTCCAATTTCGGGCCCTGCGTGGGTATAGCTGCCGGCGTGAGTTTCGCGGGCAATGCTGCTTCCCACCACATTACAAATTCCCAGAATGGTTGCTCCCTTTTCTTTAGCCATGCTGATGGCTGCCAGAGTATCGGCGGTTTCGCCCGATTGCGAAATGGCAATTACAATATCGCTTTCGTTGATAATCGGATTCCGGTAACGAAACTCTGAGCCATATTCCACTTCCACAGGGATTCGGGCAATATCTTCGAAAAGATACTCACCCACTAAGGCTGCATGCCAGCTGGTTCCACAAGCCACCATGATGATGCGGCTGGCTTTGGCCATTTTTTGCTCGTAGTCAATAATACCACCGAGCGTAACAGTGCCCAATTCGGGATGAATACGACCACGCATGGAATCTTTGATGGAGGTGGGTTGTTCGTATATTTCCTTGAGCATAAAATGATCGTAACCGCCTTTTTCAAGGGCGCTTAGGTTCATTTCCAACTTCTGCACATAGGGCGTTTTATCTTTATTTTTGATGGTTTTCAATTGAAGCTCGCCTCCACGGGGAATGATGGCAATTTCCTCATCGTCCATATAAACCACTTGTTTGGTATATTCTATGAGAGGTGTGGCATCGGAAGCCAAAAAGAAATCATCAACGCCAATACCTATTACCAATGGACTTCCTTTGCGGGCAGCAATCAATAAATCCGGATCATCTTTCGATAAAATGGCAATGGCATAAGCGCCAATAACCATGTTTAGCGCAATTCTCACCGCTTCTACCAAATCAACTTTTTCATTTTCCTGAACATCCTCAATGAGGTGAATAAGCACTTCGGTATCGGTATCGCTTTCAAATTGATGTCCGCGCGAAATCAGCTCCTCTTTCAGACTGGCATAATTTTCAATGATTCCATTGTGAATAATGGCAAGTTTTTTATTTTGGGAGTAATGAGGGTGAGCATTTTTATGGTTTGGCTCGCCATGGGTAGCCCAACGGGTATGGGCAATTCCAATATTTCCTGATAAGTCCTTATCTTTGGCATAGTTTTCTAAATCAGCAACTTTACCATAGCTTTTATAGACTTTAAGATCGCCGTTGACTAATAGGGCTACCCCTGCGCTGTCGTAGCCTCTGTATTCTAATCGTTTGAGTCCTTTAATAAGGATTGGATAAGCATCTTTTGGGCCAATATAGCCTACAATTCCACACATAATTAATTTTTTTTAAGTGACCAATAATGCATTTCTTCTGCTGAAGTGTTCAAAATCAATTATTTAATTGTTTTCGCTTCCATGAAGAAATTCCTGCAAATAAAACCAATTTTATAATGATACGTATTAAGAAATTGTTTTGCCGGACAAGATATTTAATAAAATGATTTTTTTCGCTAAATAAGTCTGAATTATTTAAGCAAAATTTTATAATATTTTTCCCTAATTAAACCCCATTAACTTCCATGAAATATCATTGAACTTCATTGAAAAAAGAAAAACTAATATGTTCATATTGTCGCATTGTTTGATAAAATCTTTATGTGCAAATACAACTTATTGAAAATGATACTGTCAAGGAGAATATACTTCAACAATTCAATTTATGTACTATCTTTGCTTAAACAACACAAATCAATAAGTTATATGGGGGGGAAGGTCTATTTAAGGGGAAAGACTGTCTTGCTATTATTTTTTTTAGCACTAATCAATATTTTGTATGGCCAAAATCGTGAAGAAATACTCAAGGCAAGAAAGCAGGCATCTCAGGAATTTGAAATTAAGGATGATAAAAACAATACAACAACCCGCAGCGGATTGGTTGTTTATCCGAATAAAACAGCGATACAATTAGTAGAAGAGTTATTGGGTGATGGCTTTGACTATGGGGTCAATGTTTTTAATGCCAACAGAATTGGCCCTCCGAATTCCAATGGTTTTTTTAATGGTGTAGGTTCAAATATTGGGATGACAAGTGGAATTATATTTGCCAGTGGAAATGCAATTACCGCAGAGGGACCAAATAGTAATGGAGGTGCAGGTGGCGGAGCCACAGGGCCTGGTGATCCTCATTTAGATCAAATTCCTGGCGTTCAGGGAACGAATGATGCATCAGGGATTGAATTTGATTTTATTCCCGAATCTGATACGATAAAATTCCAATATGTTTTCGGCTCTGAAGAGTATTGTCAATATATAGACGAATTTAATGATGTTTTTGCTTTTTTCTTAACGAGTAATGAATCCGATCCTTTTAATTATAACAATGAAAATATTGCTTTAATACCTGGAACAAATCTTGCAGTTACAATAAACAACTTGAATCATGGGAAAATTGGTGATAATATAAACCCCACTGTATGCGAATATTGCCAGTATTATGTAAACAATCAGCAACCAGAAGGAGGTTTTATTATCACAACCACTCAGTATGATGGATTTACAACAGTTCTTACAGCCTGGGCGGTTGTTGAACCCTGTAAAGAATACCATATCAAGATTGTTATTGCCGATGATGTTGATCATGCTTTTGACTCAGGTGTATTTCTAAAGGCAAACAGTTTTACAGCAGCTTCTGTAAACGTTGAGCCTGAGTTTACAAATTCTACCGTTAATAATGCCGTGGAGGGGTGTAGTAATGCCTTACTTAATTTCGTTATTGACCCAAGAAGTACACCAACTTTAATCAATTATCAGATATTATCAGGCAGCACCAATCCTGTCTACAATGTCGATTATACCACTAATCCTATTCTACCCGGCTTATCTGGAAATTTTACGATTGGTCCGGAGGAAACGACTTTTACTTTAGAGATAATACCATTAGAGGACTTTAATCCAGAAAGCGCGGAGCCTTTTCAGTTGCTTTATACACATTCTCTGAGCTGTGATGGGCCTGTAACAGATACAGTTACAATTGAAATTTCTGATAGGGAGCAGGCAAGTTATGCTGCTTTTGGCGATTTGGAAATAGCCTGCGCTGAGCCAAACTCACTCTGGGTTAATGTAGAGGGCGGATATCCTGACTATTCGTTTGTTTGGTCTAATGGTGCAGGAAATTTGGATTCAATAGTTGTATCTCCAAACAATTCAACCAATTACATTGTTGATATTAGTGATGCATGTGGATTTATCGATACCTATACCTTCCCTGTTACAGCAATTCAACCTGTAGCACAAATAACTGGTGTACAAACCGTGTGTTCCGGGGAACCTCTCACTTTGGTTGCAAGCGGAGGTGTTTCATACCTTTGGAGCAATAATTCAACATCGAATAGTATCACTGTTTCGCCATTGGTTCAGACACAATATATAGTTGTGGCCACATCGGAGTTTGGTTGTCAGGATAGCGAAACTGTCACAGTGCCTGTTAATTCACTTCCCACTGTCAATTTGCCTGCAATACCTGATGTTTGTATTGATAATAATGCTTATCCTTTAAATCAGGGGTCTCCAGCAGGGGGTGTATACGAAGGAGAAGGAGTATATTTGAGCGGAGGAAATTATTTTTTTTCCGGCACTACATTTACAGCTCTTGAATTGGTACCCATTTCATATTCCATTGTAGATAATAACGGCTGTTCAAATCAGGATATTGAATTCATAGAAATAGCACCTCTACCAACAGTAAATTATAATGTAAGCGATAAACATTTTTGTATTGACGAAGGTTCTGTTACGTTGTCGAATGGCACACCTACTGGAGGTCAGCATTATATTGGAGGCAATTTTACTACTACCTTTAATCCTTCATTTTATGGAGTTGGTGCTCATACTGTAACTTATTCATATACCAATCCTGCCACAGGATGCACTAATAGTGATTTTGAAGTATTTCAAGTACATAATTTGCCGAGTGTAAACTTTGCGACTGTCCCTTTAGTTTGTCAAAATTCTGGTTCGGTAAATATAACCCAAGGTTCTCCTGCAAATGGGAATGGAGGTATAGGGACTTACAGTGGCAGCAATATTACTGCAGATGGAATTTTTTCACCTGGGAGTCCTGGGACATATAACCTGACATATACGTTTGTTGATGTTTTTGGGTGTGATAATAGTGCGCAACAAACTGTACAGGTTATTGTTGCACCTCAGCCCCCTACCACGGTTTCTGTTAATAACTTAAGCCAAATCTCATACTGTTTATCAAATAGTCCAAATACAATAACACTTCGTTGTGACGGGCTCGATGATTCTTATGTTTGGTATGCAAATAATTTTCTTGGCACACCTCGTGGAACAGGTAAGACTCTAACTATCTCAGCACCAACTATATCAACAACCTATTTGGTAAGAAGTGAAACCAATTGCGGCAATTCTTCGGCCCTTAGCGTTAATGTTATCGTATACCCAAATCCAGTTGCTCATTTTAATGTTATTGATATTTGCGAAGGTTCTTCAGCAGTATTTACTAATACCTCAACCATCACAAGTGGTAGCATTTCCAGCTATTCCTGGGATTTTGGTGATGGGTCAAACAGTAGTTTACCGAATCCAATACACCCCTATTCAAACTATAGCACTCCAACTATCACTCTTACTGCTACATCGAACAATAATTGTCAGCATGTTTATTCCCAACAGATGAATATATTCGATAATCCAATATCATCTTTTAATTTTACTTCAGCTTGTCTTGGGGATGAAACACTATTCACATCTACATCAACAACTTCAGTAAGTAATATCAGCCTATATGATTGGACCATAGATGGTAATCATTACTCCAACGACCAGATTAGTTATCCTTTTTTAGTTGCAGATGACTATTTAGTAAGTCTATATGTTGAAACTGAGCATGGATGTGGGAACAGTATAGCAGAACAAGTAACTGTGTTTCCACTGCCAAATGCATCATTCTCCTACTATAATACCTGCGATGGAAATGTTGTAGAGCTCACCAACACTTCGACTCCAAGCACTCCAGGCGGAAGTCCTTTATCAGGCTATTTATGGGATTTTCACAACGGCGAAACCAGCACAAATGCAGCATCAAATTTTGTTTATATATATCCTGATGCAGGCATTTATACTGTTGATTTAACTGTAACTGACCAAAATGGATGCCAGCATTCTTTTGCAAAAAATAACATTATCGTTAGCCCGACTTTTAATATAAATATTAGCACCAATCCATTTTGTATTGGAGTTCCTGGGATTCTAGACGGTACGCCTGTTCCCGAGTTCCTTCCTATTGATAATTTTACTTGGATTTTGCCCGATGGTAGTAGTACCTCTGGCGAGGATTTGCCTTTTACTTTTTATCAATCAGGAATATATTCGTTAAGTCTGATAGGCAATTATGGAGGTTGTAATGCAGGGAAAACAATAATGATAGATGTTAAAGAATTGCCATTAGCAGATTTCACTTATTCGGGACAATGTATAAATAGCCCCACCCATTATTTTGATAACAGTTTAGGTGATGGATTGGACATTGATACCTGGAAATGGAATTTTGGGGAAATAGGGGCTCATGAGTCAATTAGCCAAAACCCAAGCTACACATATAATTCCCCTGGGAATTATGAGGTTAAGCTCACCGTTACTGATGAAAACGGATGTTTTTCAACCCAAGCATCCCAAAATATTACCTTCTCCCCACTTCCTTTAGCATCTTTTACTCCGCAAACCCCTTATTGTGAAAATGTTGATATTTTTTTCGACAATACTTCTTTTAGTCCTCTCGCATTCAAACAGCCTATATGGCAAATGGGAGATGGAAGCGTAATAAATGCTGATAATCCTGTTTATAGCTATTCCAGCGGTGGGAATAAAACAATATCCCTATTAGTAACTGATAATAATAATTGTCAGGATATTGAAATCCAAACTATTTTTATCACCCCCGATTTCACCTTGAATGTGGACTATTTCGGACTTTGTACCAACACGCCAGCCAACCTGAGTGGAGAAGTGGTTGCACCACCCTTAACCCCCGATACCTGGAGCTGGATTTTCGATGACGGAACCACCGCCACCGGACAAAATACCGTGCACACATTCCCACAAAGCGGCGACCACATCGTGCAACTCACCGCATCAAAAAGCGGCTGCACCGAAGTGCATCAGCAGGTTTTGGCAGTAAATCCCTGCCCAACAGCCAACTTCAACTACAGTCTCATCAGCCTCGACGATACCGTTCAGTTTATGGATGTGAGCACTCTGAATGGCGGCCCGGCCATAGTGAGCTGGAGCTGGGATTTTGATGATGTGATGAGCGGATTGGACAATTTCTCGACCCTCCAAAACCCCGAGCACCTGTTCACCCATTTGGGCGATTTCGATGTGACGCTGACTGTGACCGACGCCAATGGCTGCTCCGATGCCATTACCAAGACATTAACCGTAAACCCCCGACCCGTAGCGGGATTCCAGTGGGATTTAAGCTGCTTTGGTCAGCCCGTTCAGTTTGAAGATACCAGCACCACCAGCCAGGGCTTTATTACCGATTGGTGGTGGAATTTTGGTGATCCGGGCTCAGGAGCTTTCAACCAAAGCACCGCTCAAAACCCCACCCACGCCTTCACAGCCCCCGGTGTTTACGATGTTCAGCTGGTGGTGAAAGCCTACGGCTACGATACCATCGTTCAGCAAGTTACCATCTACGAAGGCGCAGCCGCCGATTTCAGCTTCAACAACCCCTGCCAGGGCGAAGCCGTGAATTTTGTGGATGAATCCGTTCCCGCCGATGCCCCCATCGAAAGCTGGTTCTGGGATTTTGCCGACGGCAATACAAGCACCCTTCAAAACCCGTCGCACACTTATCAGTTCTCAGGAAACTATCTGGTGGATTTAACCGTGACCGACACCAACGGCTGTAGCTCCACCATCACCAAAAACATCACCATCTGGCAAGGCCCCACCGCCAAATTCAACTACTATTCAGCCTGTACCGGAACATTGACCTATTTCATCGACAAGAGTATCGCCGACGGCGCCGCCCTCATCAGTTGGGACTGGAGTTTTGGCGACCCGATTTCGGGCGTGAACAATTACAGCACCGAACAAAACCCCAGCCACGAATACACCACCCCCGGAACCTACGAAGTCATCTTAATCGTAGAAGACGCCAATGGCTGCGTGAACAGCGACACGGTGAACATCATCGTGGAACCATCGCCTGTGGCCGATTTCAGTTTTACATCAGCCTGTTTGGGCGAGAGCATCACCTTCACCGACCAGAGTTTTAGCGGGGGACAACCCATCACCAGCTGGTACTGGGAATTTGGCGATGGCGCCACAAGTACGGTGGCCAACCCCAACCACAGCTACGCCGCAGCCGGCAATTACGACGTGCTTTTGGTGGTAGAAACCGCCGGAGGCTGTAGCGACGAAATGGTGAAAACCGTCTCAGTTTTCTACCATCCAATAGCCAATTTTGAGTGGACCGGAGGCATCGCCTGCGAGAACGATACCACCCATTTCACCGATTTGTCAATCCCGACCGGCAACGCCACCATCGACACCTGGTTTTGGCAATTTGGTGATGGCCAGACCAGTACCGGGCAACACCCCGATCATTATTACCAAAATCCAGGGACATATGCAGTAAATTTATTGGTTACCGACATCAATGGATGTCAGAACAGCATCACCAAAACAGTATTGGTAAGCGAAGCTCCCGTGAGCAATTTCACTTACAATAACACCAGTTGCGACGAAGTAGATTTCACCAGCACAGGATTCGACCCCAATGGTTTGGCCATTACGAGTTGGTACTGGAATTTTGGCGATCCGGGAAGTGGGGTGAACAACCAATCGACCCAGCAAAATCCAACCCACCAATACGTTAACGGTGGAACCTATACCGTGATGCACGTCATCACCAACGAAAGTGGTTGTACCGATACCGCATGGCAACAAGTGGTGATGAGCAAGCCACAGGCCGATTTCAGCTTCACCACTAACTGCGCCAATTTCCCCGTAAACTTCACCGACCAAAGCACCGCTCAGGGCGACCCCGTGGTGAGTTGGGACTGGGATTTTAACGATGGAAATACATCCACCCAACAAAACCCCAGTCATATTTTTGCAAGCGGGGGAAGTTATTTGGTGAGTCTAACCGTCACAACAGCAGGTGGTTGTACCAGCCAACAAGCCCATGTGGTAAATATAGGATTCGGTCCAACGGCCAATTTCATCAATACCAGCATCCATTGCACCAGCGACAGCATTCAGTTTACTGATGTGAGTACGGGAGATGCGCCCATTGTAACCTGGGCATGGCAATTCGGAGACGGGTCGCTGGGCGGAGTCGAAGCGCCCAAGCACGCCTATGCCCTCCCCGGAAACTACCTTGTCCAGCTGAGAGTTACCGATGCCAACGGCTGCTACGCCGATAAAATCAAAACCCTGTCCATCGATGCCAGTCCGACCACTAATTTCAATTGGGACATTGTGAACTGCGACACCACCTTTTTCACCGATTTCACCAACCCCAACGGCACCACCCTGGTAGCCTGGACCTGGCAATTCGACGATGTGGCTTCCGGAGTTCAGAATATCAGTTTCTTACAGAATCCAAATCATAAGTTCACCGCAGCAGGAAATTACAATGTCCAACTCACAGTGACCAATCAGCACCTGTGCACCGACACCCTCACCAGAGTGGTAGCCTACGATGCCCAGCCCCAGCCCGACTTCACCTTCGACACCGTTTGCTTTGGCGATTCAACCCATTTTACCGACCTCACGCCCACCAATTTCCAGACCATCCAGGGGTGGGAGTGGAAGTTTGGCGACAATGTGATTAGTCACGAGCAAAACCCGGTTCACAAGTATTTGGCACCCGGAATTTACAATGTCACACTCAAGGTTTTAAACACCAACTTCTGCGAAGACAGCATCGTAAAAAACGTATTGGTCAGAGCCTTGCCACAGGTGGTTTTCAGCCCCGACAGCAGCTGTTTTGGCTTTCCAGTGAGCTTTGTGGACGAAAGTTTGGCGAATGGAGATTCGATCATCAGCTGGAATTGGGACTTCGGAGACGGGTCGCTGAGCGGAGTCGAAGCGCCCGAGCACACCTATGCCACATCAGGCACTTTTCAAGTCACGCTCACAGTAGAAAACAATTTCGGATGCAGCAATACCGCCACGCAACCCCACTATTTGAACCCCTTGCCCGTGGTGGATTTCACCTTCACCAATGGCTGTCTGGGAACCATAACCCAGTTTACGAGTCAGGCCAGCTCACCCGTGGGAATCGAGACTTATTTCTGGGATTTTGACGATGGCAGTACGAGTAATTCGTCCAACCCCAATTACACCTACGCAACTTCCGGAACTTACGACGTAAAACTCATTGTCACAGACTTTTTTGGCTGTTCCGACAGCATCACGCACACGGTGGAAGTTTTCGAATCGCCCGTGGCAGCCTTTGAAGCCCCGGCAGTTTGTTTGGGCGACAGCACCCATTTCACCGATTTAACAGCCCCGGCAGGCGCCCTTTGGAACTGGAGTTTTGGAGATGGCGGCTCGTCAACGCTCAGCGATCCAGCACATCTTTATGCCAATGCAGGAACCTATTCAGTTCTTCTCGAAGTAGAAGATGTGAACGGATGTTCCTCATCAATTGTACAATCGGTGGAAGTTTATGCGCTTCCCATTGTGGCCTTCACCTGGAATTTTGCAGCCTGCGCAGGCGATACCGTCTTTTTTGAAGATTTGAGCCAGGGCATTGGCACAGATATCATTGGCTGGGATTGGGATTTTGGCGATGGTGCTTCGGCTACCATCAGCGATCCCGAACATGTTTATGCAGAAAGCAACGATACCACCTATCAAGTCACTCTGATCATCACCACAGAAACCGGCTGCGTTGACAGTCTGACACAAACCGTGAGCATTACAGGCGCACCCACCGCGGCATTCAGCTTTACGAATACCGCCAACAACGGGCCTTGTGTGGGCAATCAGTTTGCATTTGCTGACGAAAGCACCACCCAAAGCGGGAATATTCAGGAGTGGTTTTGGGATTTTGGAGATAGCGAGACCAGCACCAACCCCGACCCTCTTCATTACTTCACCAACTCAGGAACTTTCCCGGTAAGTCTGACAGTGACCAATACCGCAGGTTGTCAATCGACCATTGTACAAGACATTGTGGTTCTGCCACTTCCAGTGGTTGATTTTGGCTTCGACAGCGTTTGTTTGAGCGATACCACCCATTTCAATGATGCTGATTTTATCGAAATCGCAGCAACTCAAGAGTGGGACTATTCCTTTGGCGACGGGGCTTCGGCCACATTCAGCAACCCCAGCCACCGATATATCACCCCCGGACTTTATACCGTGACCCTGCAAATCACCGACACCAATTTGTGCCGCAATCAAGTGGTTCATGAGGTACCTGTTTTTGGATTGCCCTCGGTTGATTTTAGCTTCGACACCGCTTGTTTGTTCACACCCACCCATTTCACCGATTTGTCCCAACCCGCTGACCATGAATTGGCTAACTGGGATTGGAGCTTCGGAGATGGTACTTCGGCTACCCTCAGTGACCCGGAACATATTTACCCGGATTTCGGGGTATTTACAGTAAAACTCATCGTGGCGGATGTCTGGGGATGTACCGACAGCCTGCAAAAGTTGGTGGAAGTCTACGAGCCACCAGTGGCCCATTTTACCCACAGCGACACCGCATGTCTGCCCGGACTCGTCTACTTCAACGACTCGTCCTACCACCCACAAGGCCATACTGTAAACGAGTTTTTATGGACCATCGATGGCTATACCACCGACGTTCAAAACCCCCAATACACCTTCCCCAATACGGATTTCAACTATCTCGTTTCGCTCCTAATTACCGACAACCGCGGATGTACCGATACCAGCAATCAGACCCTGTATATCGCCCCCGAGCTGGAAATCAGCTTTGTGGCCGACACCGTTTGCTTTGGTCTGGAGACCATGCTGGTGGCCTATTCCACCAAACCCGCCAATGCCGAAGTTCGGATGTGGACCTGGTATTTCGATGATGGAAGTCCGCAGCTGACCACCAGCCACGACACCATTTATCACCGGTTCAGCAGCGATGGCGATTTCAGAGTCGAGCTTCAGGGAAATCAGGCCGGAACCGTTTGTATGGCTGATGCACAGAAGAATGTGAAAGTGAGAAAACTGCCCATGGCAGAGTTTACCGCAGCCCCCGCAGCCTGTGCGGACAGCACCGTTTTCACCGAAGAAGCCATCAACAGCGAAGGACTTATAGCCCAATGGGTTTGGTATTTTGGCGACGGATCATCAGCAACCATCGTTCCGCCCGACAATCCAGACATCAAACATCTTTATCCACCCTATCTGAACACCTTCCAGGCCAGTCTGGTGGTGACCAACGAGTTTGGCTGTATGGACAGCATTAGTCACAGCGTACAAAGATACCCATGTATTTTCGTGAACTTCGAGACCGACACCAATCTCTATTGTCAGAGCCAGATGGTGGTTTTCAGAGACAGCTCCATAGTGGATGAAACAGCGACTTTGGTCAGCAGATATTGGGACTTCGGGGATGGCGCTACCACAAGCAGCGACCCAACAGTCGACACCATCACCCATATCTATACCCAAACCGGAACCTTCGAAATCACCTATGTACTCACTTTCGATGTTGGGGGAAATCAGCTGAGCGATACCGCCCGAAAAACCATTACGGTGTATCCCACACCCCTTGCTGCCATTGGCGTGCAGAATGTCTGCGATCAGGAAACCGCATTGCTCGTAAGCAATACCAATGCCAATAACTCCATCATCCACAGCTGGACCTGGAGCTTTGGGGATGGACAAGACACCACCATCATCAGCAGCGAAGTGAACAACACAGTGTATCACCAATATCCCCAAAATGGAATCTTCGAAATCCAGTTGATGGCCCTCACCGATTTGGGTTGCCGTGATACCGCTTTCCAGCAAATCACCGTTCATCCGCTGCCAGAGATTTTCTTTATCGCTGACACCAACGCCCTTTGCGGACAAGGTCAAATCCTGTTCACCGACACTTCGAAAATTGAGACCGGAGCCATCGTTAAACGGGCCTGGAGCTTTGGTGACCAAAACACCGCCATTGGCACATCTGACACCATCAGCCACAGCTACACAAGAAGCAATCCCGACTCCGATGCACCGGAATACTTCACCGTGACGCTCACCGCCACCAGCGACAGCAGTTGCGTGAGCACCGACAGCATTCAGCAGATGGTCGCCCTGTACTCCATGCCCCGCGTGGCTTTCGAAGTAGCGCCCGACAGCGTTTCGATCCTGGAACTTGAACAGCTCCAGCTGCTCAACAACACCGAAAACGCCTTCTATTACGAGTGGTTGATGAACGACACCCTTCTGTATTCCGACAGTTTTGAGCCCAATGTTTGGCAGGATATTCAGGACACCGGCACCTTCCAGCTTCAGCTTTTCGCCCAAACGGTGGATGGTTGCTGGGACAGCATCAATGGCAGTTTCAAGGTGTATCCGGTTCGCAGGTTCTTCGTTCCCAATGCGTTCAGTCCCAATGGCAACGGCTTGAACGAGACTTTTGGGCCCGTGGGCAAATACTTCGAAGAGAAAACCTACACCATGAAAATCTTCACCCGCTGGGGCAAACTCGTCTTCGAGACCAAAGACTTTTACAAGCAATGGGATGGCAAAGACGAATCCACCGGGGATCTCCAGCCCATTGGCGTCTACGCCTTCCTAATTGAAGTCACTGACCTTGAAGGAAATGTGGAAGTGTTTAAGGGGTATGTTACTTTGGTGTTGTAGGGTTTTTATTGGAAAACTCCTGCCTGGCGGCAGACAGGGATAACACGGATTTTACGGATTTTGCGCGGATTGTTTTTTTAGCCACTATAGCAAGAATTTTTCTTGCGTTCTTTCGTTAAAAATTTTTTTATCCAAATCTACATTCTGAAAGACTATTATGTCAATCTTTTCTAGGGTTTAAGCGGTCTTTAATAACCCTTCTTATTGATATATTTTTTGTATAACTTAACCCTATGCCATATTTTTGGAGAGTATCATACTTTAGAAATCATCCCATCCCAAATCCCCGCTGGCGCATGGCTTCGAAAACCACTACTGCGGTGCTGGTGGATACATTCATGGAGTCAACACGGCCTCGCATGGGAATAATAATGTTTTGCCGGGCTGCTTTTACCCATTGCTGGCTGATGCCCTCGGCTTCGGTGCCCATCACTATGGCCGAAGGGCCTCTATAATCTACCGTATGATAACCCACCGCTGCTTGTAGCCAGGTGCAAAAAATTTGTATTCCCTGGTCTTTCAGCCACTTGATGGCTTCTTCGCCGCTGCAAATAACTGTGGGAATTGAGAAAACACAGCCCAAACTGGCGCGAATGGCGTTGGGATTGTATATATCGCTCAAGGGGTCGGAAACAATAATGGCATCGACTCCGGCAGCATCGGCAGTGCGGTAAATGGCTCCCATATTGCCGGGTTTTTCCACACCTTCGAGCACCAGAATCAAAGGATTTTCGGGCAATTGAAGCGAAGAAAAACTGTGGGTTTTGGGTCGTGCCAGCGCCACCACTCCACCGGTGCTTTCGCGGTAAGCTATCTTTTCGAATACCTCTGCCGACACTGTAATCCGTGTGGTTTTTGGATTGTTCTTCAGCAAGGCATCCACGGTTTGTTCCGAGGTAATCTGCGGACAGAAATACACTTCCTCTATAACATATTTGGCGGCATCGGCCTGGGCTATCTCTTTCAAACCCTCCACAAGAATAAGCTGCTGAAGCTCACGCTCCTTGTGTTTTTGCAGCTGAACAATGTTTTTTATGGCCGGATTTTGCTTGCTGGTGATCTGTGCATTCATGGTTAAGGGTTGGGTTGATTACACTATTTTATAATGTTCGTCGGCATTTTGCGAAGGATGAAAGAAATGTACCGGGGGGTCATATTTCAGTCGGACAGGCATTTGGGTAAAGGGATGAACAAATTCGAGATGTACCGATGCCAGCCTGACTTGCCGTTTAAAGGTGCTTTCGGCTCCATATTTTCTATCACCCACTATGGGGCAGCTGAGGCCCGACAAATGCACCCTGATTTGGTTTTTGCGGCCTGTGTGCAAGGTTATTTCCAGAAGCGAATATTTCCCCTCCTGACGCAAAAAATGATATTCGGTTTTCGATAATCGGCTGTCTTTCACCTCCTGATCGAAGGCTTCCACCACCTGGTCTTCACCATCGCGGAGCCAGTTTTCTACTATGCCATCGGGCGGATTGGGTTTCTTTTCGGTGAGTGCGAGATATTTTTTGGTCACCTGTGGCCACATGTCCTTGATGCGTTCCATGGTGGGAAGCTGTTTGGCAAACATCAGCAAGCCTTCCACTTCGCGGTCGATGCGATGCACCACCCACAGGCGCACTGTTTTTCCTTCCCGGAGGCTTAAAAAGTTTTCGAGAACCCTGTGGTAGCTGTGTTTATTGAATCCGGAGCTATCGGACGACGAAACAATTCCGGGGGGTTTCAGCGCCACAATCAGGTATTCGTCTTCGAAATAGATGGAAATGGGCTGATTTCGACTGGGCTTAACGGCAGTTTTGGCTTTTTTCTGTACCGTTAAAATCTCGAGCACATCGCCGGCTTTGAGTTCCAGATTAGGATGGTTGGGAACAGGTTTTCCATTCACTATAAAATCTTGATATTTAATGATTTGCTTGGCTTTTACTTTGGAAACGCCTTTGTGGGTTTCGAGTATAATATTGAGCAGAATATCGTTGCGCTGGAGTTTGTGTATATTCATTAGATGGTTTTTTACCGGCTGATTCTAACATAGGTGCCGCGGGGCATGGGCATTCCGGAGTTCGATTGAAGATAAAACTCCCCGATTTCCTTGTGGGTATAGTCGAAATAAGAATCGACCAGATTGTTGGCAACCAGTGTGGTATAGCCAAAAGCGTAGAGATTGAGAATAAAGAAATAGTGGTTCTCATGGGTGAGTTGGCTGCAAAGCTCCAGCAACTCGTTGATGCCTTCGTCCAGAACCCAGCGTTCGCCGTTGGGACCGCGCCCGTAGGCCGGTGGGTCGATGATAATGCCCTGATATTTTTTTTCTCTTTTAATTTCGCGTTTCAGAAATTTCACCGCATCGTCCACAATCCGTCTGATGCCATCGAGACCACTGAGCTCCATATTCTCCTTGTTCCAGTTCACCACCTGTTTCACGGCGTCGAGATGTGTTACCTGAGCTCCGAAGGCACAACCCACGAGGCTGGCGGCACCGGTATAGCCAAACGCGTTGAGCATGTGACCGTTTTGAAACTCTTTTTTGCTGAACATCTGAGCCAGATAATCCCAATTGGGGGCTTGTTCGGGGAAAACGCCGATATGGCCAAAGGAGGTGAGGGAGAGTTTGAGTGTGATGGTTTTGTGGAGGGTTTTGTATTCGATATTCCATTGGTCGGGCATGGCTTTTAGCTTTTCCCAGCCGCCATTTTCCGCGTCGCCACTGCGGTACGACGATTTTTGAGCTTCGCGCACAAAGCGGGCATGAGCCAGTTTAAACCACTCTTTTTCAGGGAGTTTAGGGCGCCAAAGGGCTTGTGTTTCGGGTCTTATCAAGAAATATTTTCCAAATCTTTCCAGCTTTTCGAAGTTGCCGGCGTCGATAAGTTCGTAATCGGAAAAACCCTGGGGGGAAAGAAGATTAATCTCTAAGTTAGTCACAATCAGTAATTTTTTGCAAAAATAGCAATTTATTAGTTTTGGGCTTCTTTGGATTTGGAATATGTGAGAGATGGGCGGTTTTGAGCTGGCCTTTCAGGCCGCTGGATTTGGTGGGCCTTATTGAAAGGAGCGTTGCTCCTTTTTGAAATTAGTTAGGCTTTCAGCCTGAGGGGAATACAGGTTTCTCAGTCGCATTAAATCTTCGCCTCCATCGAGATGACATTTATAGGTTGGATTTAGAAAAAGGGGGCACAAACGCAACTAAGCTTTACAAGGAGTTTGTGCGCCCATTTTTTGTATATGTTATTGGTTTTTAGTCATTTAGACGGAACGTAGTGGAGGAGAAATCTCAACAGAGTTGCTCCTTTTTGAAATTAGTTAGGCTTTCAGCCTGAGGGGGTATGCACCCATTATTTTAACATATTCCCATCAATATTTCAATACCATAGCTTAGAAAGCCTTTAATTTTGATTGAAATTACTTCTTATTCGTTGGCTTATCTGCAACTTGTGAAGCTCTAACGGCAGGCCTTGCGTGGAGCTTGGCAAAACCACAAGTTTTCAACAGGGAAATTATTGAATCAACGATTATCATACCTTTGTTTTATATGACAAAATGGGGATTTTTAAGAGAAACTGATGCTCTTGCAAAAAAAGCAGGAATTGATAAGGATACAGGTTTGCATAGAACAGGACTTGATGTCTATCTGAAAGTAATTTATCCGGAAATAAACGACTGGGTACATGACAAAGCAATAGGAAATGTAAATGGAACTGTTTACAGAAGCAGGCCCGATTACAGAAGTGAGAAATTAAAATTAATAATCGAATTTGATGGACTACAGCACTATACAAAACCTGATATAATTGAAAAGGACTTAAAAATTACAGAGCTATACAAAAATTTTGGCTACAAGGTTGTCCGTATTCCATACTTCATTCAATTGTCCAATAATGCTGTAAAAACATTTTTTGATGTAGATGTTTCAGAGGAATTATTTGATGAAACAATACCTTCATTAGGTGTTGCAGGATATAATACTCCTGCTTATTTATGTCCGGCTGGATTAAAGCGAATGGCATTAGAATTTAGGAAATTCCCTGAACAATATATAACGAACATTGATTTTCTAAAAATGCAGAATGCACCTTTTCGCAGTGGGGTAGAGTTTTTAGAAAAAGAATATAATAATCTCTGAAGATTAAAAGTGGGCTCCTACATATCTGTTGCACCAAGAGAGGGAATCTTTGTTAAAATGCATCCTTATTTCGTTTGCTCATTTGATGATCTACGTAGTTATTGCAAGATACTTTCCGGGGAAATTGGGCTATCTCAAAACTATTCTGCCCTGCAAACTCGCAGAGCAGAAATAGTTGAACAAAGAATTTTGGAATTAGAACGTGATAAAGCTCAAGAGAAATTAAGTCAAACCGAATAACAGCTATCTGGAAAAATTTTATGATTGTGGATTAGATAGCCATGGGTTCACATTAATTAGTTCAGTATCTTGAGATAAATTTACCAATGAACATTACGAAAACCTTATTAACAAAAAATCATTTCCTAAATCAAATATGACGTTTTTAACAATCGTCCTTGCCAGGTATTTTGCGATTCGAGTTCCCGTTCTATGCTTTGGAGAATCTGATCGTTGCGCAGGTTTTCCCAGGCCTGACTCACTAAAAATCTTGGGGGTACTTCGCCGGCAAAGCGCTCCACCACAAAGTTAGGGTTGAGTTGTTCGAGAAACCGAATCATAAAACCTATGTATTCTTCCATGCCAAAGAGCTCGAAATTCTCCGGATTATTCCGGTATTCCTTAGCCATGGCGGTTCCTTTTATTATTTGAAGCTGATGGAATTTGATATTGTTAAGTGGCAGCTGATTCAACACATGAACCTGTTCCATCATTTCCTCACGGCTTTCACCCGGAAGTCCAAATATCATATGCCCCCCGGTTTTTACCCCATACGATTTAGTTAGATGAATCATATCCACCACATTCTGAAAATCGTGCCCGCGGTTTATCCGTTTTAGGGTTTTATCGTAAGTACTCTCGATGCCATATTCCAGGATAACATAATGCGTCTTGCTGATTTCAGCAAAATATTGAAGCTTCTCTTCGTCCATGCAATCGCTGCGGGTGCCAATGACCAATCCCACCACATTTTCCATTTCCAAAGCAGGCCCATAAAGCCTTTTCAGCTCTTCCAAAGGCGCGTAGGTATTGGAATAAGCCTGGAAATAGGCTAAAAATTTGCCAGCTCTGCGGTATCTGTTGGCGTGAAACTCCATGCCCTCCTGAATTTGTTGAACGACAGGTTTTTTCGGATCATTATAAGAAGGATTGAAAGCATCATTATTGCAATAGGTGCAGCCCCCACGTGCCACTTTCCCATCGCGGTTGGGGCAGGTGAATCCCGCATCGATGGTGGTTTTTTGAACCCGCTCGCCAAAGGTCCGCTCAAAATACTGAGCATAGGCATTAAAACGGCGGGCATGTCCCCAATAATAAACTATTTCATCCATAATTATGTAATCTTAAAGGTGGCGCAAAGCTAATAAAAGAGTAAACCATTATGCGTATTTGGGAAATTAGCCTTACAAAAAAAGAACCACAATTCGGGATGTGCGGAGAGAGATAACCGATAAAAAAGAATGATTGATGACTCGGAGAGTAAACAATACTTTTCGCTAGTCTTGCCCAGAAATTGGTTTGCACATAATTAAATAAAAACCAGAATCAGGAAAAAAGCTCCCTAATGTCTTCGGGCTTTAGGTTTTTGATGATGTTTTGGTCGTTTTGAATTATGTCGCTGGCAATTTTCTTTTTCTTCTTTTGGAGATTGATAATTTTCTCCTCGATGGTATTGGTGCAAATCATCCGGTATGCTATCACTTTTTTGTCTTGTCCAATACGATGCGACCGGTCGATGGCCTGTGCTTCTACTGCAGGATTCCACCAGGGGTCTACCAGCACCACATAATCAGCCGAAGTGAGGTTTAGGCCAGTTCCCCCAGCTTTCAGGCTCACCAAAAATACCCGAACCGAGCTGTTTTGCTGAAAATGCTCCACACTTTCTTTGCGCTGCTGCGATGTGCTTTGCCCATCTAAATATTCATAATCAATGTGATGCTTGTCGAGGTCAGATTTTATTAACTGAAGCATGCCAACAAATTGCGAGAAAACGAGTATCTTGTGTTTGGCGGTTTTTTCCAGAATAAGGCTCAATATTTCCTTGATTTTTATCGACGGCCCCGAGGTAACCGACTGTTGCTTAAGCAGCAAAGGGGAATCGCAGATTTGTCTGAGCCGCAGGAGTCCTTCGAGTATAAAGAGCTTCGATTTCTCAAGCCCATCATCCTCTATCTTTTTAAGTATTTTATCTCTGTATTCATTGCGCCAGGCTTCATATACTTTCCGCTGTTCGGGCTCCATCTCGCAGTAAATGATATCTTCAGTTTTTTCGGGCAATTCTTTGGCTACCAGCTCCTTGGTTCTTCGCAGGATAAAAGGTTTGGACAATTTTGCCAATTCTTCGCTTACCAATGCATCGCCTTCTTTATCTATCCTATTGCTGTAATTCTCCTTAAAGCCTTTAATATCCCCAAAGAAACCGGGATTGACAAAATTCATTTGAGCAAACAAATCAAAAGTTGAGTTTTCGATGGGGGTACCTGTCAAAGCAAATTTATTACGTGCATTGAGTAGTATGGCAGCCTTGTAACGGTGCGATGCTGGATTTTTTATGGCTTGTGATTCATCGAGAATGGCATAGCTAAACCGATAATCTTTTAACAATTCAATGTCTCTTGTTAAAACGCCATAAGTAGTAAATACCAACTGATATTTAGAGAATTCATCGGTGGTTTTTTCCCTGTCTATTCCATAATAATACAGCACTTTGAGCGATGGGGCAAATTTTGCTATTTCGTTTTCCCAGTTGAAAAGCAAAGTAGTTGGCACAATGATTAAGGCCGGATGATCCGATTTTTTGAGCTTTAACTTAAGAAAGGCTAATATTTGAAGTGTTTTGCCAAGTCCCATGTCATCGGCAAGAATTCCTCCCCATTTCATGGAATCCAGAAAATTGAGCCACTGGAGCCCTTCTTTCTGATAATCTCTTAAATTGGCTTTTATTCCCTGAGGCACCTGCACTTCGGCAACGTCGCCAATGGTTTTTAGAAGTTGTCTTTTTTCAGCTATCTCCTTTAATATCTGCTCATTATCAATATTTTCGAACAATTGGTCAATTATATTGAACTTCAATTTCGAAATATGAAGCTTCTCGTCGGACACAAGGGCATTTCTAAAATACTTGCTAAACTTGTCGAGCCACTCTTCGGGAAGTATTCCCACGGTTCCATTATTCAATTGAATAAACAGTTGCTGATTGATGATGGCACGTTTCAAATCGGCTATTTTTATACGGTAATCGCCAAACTTTACCTGTATATCCAGCTCAAACCAATCTTGTCCCGATTTTATAGAGGTGCTTATGGTAGCTTTAAAGGGAGAGTATTTAAATTTCTTTAATTCGTTGATGCCAAAAACCTTAACATTCCTTTTATTGACCTGTTCATAAAAGGCGTAGAACCACATATCCTGCAATAGGTTTTCGAAAGGCAGATAGAAAAAGCGGTTGTATTTTTGTTTTTCAAATTCAGGATGCAGTGATGCCAAAAACTCCAGATAGCTGTTCTCATATTCTTCATCTCTAATGAATTCCGACATCTCTGTTTCGGTGATTTCTAATTTATTGCCCCGATTGTACAACAGCACCGAGAGGCCATTGGAATAGACCACCACAGGATCGAATCGAAGGAAATCATTTTCTTCGCTTATGAACAACTGCGATTCTTCAGCACTGGAGAAATGTTCCTTTTTTCGAACGATATCTTTTCCGAAATCTATTTTAAATTGTTGTGAAAGTGGCTCTATGAGCTCTTTTATAAAAAATTCTTTGTATTTCAGGCTTGTTTTTACAGGGACATTGAAGTTAAGGAGATATTGGCAAGTATTGATGTTATCGTAGGCATACAAAATGTCCCCTATCATGGTGGTAAAAAAACCATTTGAAATTACATTTTTCTGGGAAACCGGAATACTGGTCCCGTCAATATCGAAATAGGGCTCTGCCATGATGCTTCTGTGGTCGATGTCCACTTTTATTGTAAGTGCCAAAGGGTTTTGCGCCACCCGAAGTTTTTGCAGCAGTTTCTTTTTAATCTTTCCTTCAGAATCGTTTTCAGTTTTAAAATAGACGTATTTTTCATCTGCAAGCAAGGCAAAGATGTTTTGAATAATGTTTAACCTGACTTGCAATTCATGCAACCCCTTCAGCTCAGTGTGCTCCTTGCCCCCGCCATTCCTATTGGCCATTTCAAGTAAGTCAACACGGGGCAGTAAACCATAGCTTTCGTATTCTTTTAGGAGAGCCAGAAGCTTCGTTTGCTTATCGGTAAGCGGACAACTTTCGTTGGGAGTTATGGTGGTATAATAGTTGAGATGTGTGGCAAGATCCGTATTTGCTTTATTTGGTTGCCCGGTTATCGCATCAATTATGATATCAAAATCCCTTCCGTGAAAATGTTTTTTATAAATAATAAATCCAAGGTGAAGAATGGTTTTGCCATGCAATGGCGTAAAAAGTTGGGCATTTCCGAGGTATTTAATGCCGTTAATTAAATAATTGTTCATTTTGGGAGAAATAAGTCCCATGCCTTGTTTATGCTTTACGAATTCAATATCACCCTCCACTAAGGCGATTTTAAAGAAATTGTAGAAATCGTCCTGTTCTGATAAATCAAATTCATTAATTATTTCAGCCTTCCTTTTGGAAAACCCCCCTTCAAAGAAATAATTGAATATTTCCCTATTATCACTGTTAATCAACAAATGCAGGCAAATAGTTTCGGACAATGAGAACTTTTTGATTTGTTGGGCCAATTCACTTGAATGGGCAAAAACCCTTCCCTGAAAATAATCGAAAGTGACTCTGCTTTTTTGGGGATAAAAGCTTTCGGGCGATTCTACTTCAAATACCAGTTGAGTTTCGCTGGCCGAGAGTATTTTTGGCAAATCTTGTGCATAATAATAACCCAGATTATAATTCTTATAATGGTCTCCTATTCCTAATGCTTCACGGTTAAGTCTTTTCCACTGCAATATTTCAATGGGCTCAGAAGCATCTTTTCTTTTTGTCGCCAGAATCACTTTTTCAGGAAGGCTGAGTCGTTTTTCGAGTACTTCGGTTAGATGTAATAGGGCAGCAACACTGTGTTTACACAAAATATTCCAATCATAGGGACAGGTGCAGGAAGCGGTTATATTATTGATTTTAAAATCCTTAATTCGCACACGATAGAGCTGACTACCCATCACAGTAAACTCTGCAGAATCCTTTATATCATCAAATTCTAAAAGAGTGGTGTGGTTTTGGCTAAACAATTTCTTTCCTCTGACGATAACAGCATCAGTTGCATGAAATTGAATATATCTATTGATGTATTGGCTGTACATGGAACTTAAAATTTAACCCTTTTTTTTGCAAAAATGGTCTTTCTTTCTCGTTTGAACAACTCAAATCATGGAGTCGGTCATTTTTAGTTCTCAAATATATTCTTATTCAAGAAAGATATCCGACCTTCCTTAACCCTTGTACCTTTCAAAAGACTGAAAAACAAGCAAGCAGCATAGAATAAGGAAATGCTGAGAGAGGTGAGCTCTGTTATTAAATCGTTTGGGGTACAGAAGGAGAGTATTCTGAATGCTATTCATTTCCTGGTTCTTTTTCGAACGGCAATTCGTCCTCAGTTTCCCATTCTCCATAACACCAATTTAATCGTTGTTTGAATGTGCTAATAAAAAAAAAGCCGCCCAAAAAGAGCGACTCACCATGAAAACAAAAAAAGCTCTTTTACTTTCCGGCTACATCGGCGCCATTGTAGGCCCATTTAATGTAAACGGCTGCCCATGTAAAACCTCCTCCAAAAGCCGAAAGAATAATCTTATCGCCCTTTTTCAATTGGCTTTCCCACTGATTTAAACAGAGTGGAATGGTGGCATCGGTGGTGTTGCCGAAATCCTGAATATTTATCATTACCTGCGCAGGGTCTATCTCCATACGGCGGGCAGTTGCTTCTATAATTCTGAGGTTGGCCTGATGAGGCACAAGCCATGCCAGTTCTTCGGGTTTAATATTGTGTTTTTTCATCATGTCGGCAGAGACATCGGCCATGCGCGAAACGGCGAATTTAAAAACCGGCTGTCCTTCCTGATAAATAAAATGCTCTCTGGCATCCACAGTTTCGTGGGTGGCTGGCTTAATACTTCCGCCGGCTTTTTGGTGCAGGTGTATGCGACCCGAACCATCGGTGTGAAGTTCGGCATCGATAATTCCCAAATCTTCTTCGGTGGGCTCGAGCAAAACAGCGCCGGCACCATCGCCAAAAATAACGCAGGTGGCGCGGTCGGTATAATCTACAATCGAGCTCATTTTATCGGCTCCCACCACAATCACTTTCTTGTAAAGCCCCGAGCGAATATAGGCCTGGGCTGTTTGAAGTCCGAACAAAAATCCGCTGCACGCTGCATTAAGATCAAAGCTGAAGGCGTTTACGAGGCCCGCTTTATCGCAAATGATATTGGCTGTGGCTGGAAATTGCATATCGGGGGTAACGGTAGAGCAAATGAGCAAATCAATATCTTCGGCTTTGGTGTTTGTTTTGGCTAAAAGTTGAAGAACTGCCGGAGCACCCATGTCGGAAGTTCCTTTGCCTTCGCCCTTTAAAATATGACGTGTTCTAATTCCTGTTCTCGATAATATCCACTCGTCGCTGGTTTCAACCATGGTTGAGAGCTCGGCATTGGTTAACAAATAATCGGGTACATATGCTGATACTCCGGTAATTACGGCATTTATGTTTGGCATTTTAACTCATTTTTTTCAGGGCGGCAAATTGCTATTTTTATTTCACCTGACAAAATTATTTATTGCCTTTTTGGAAGATTAACATTCAAAAGTCTAAAAAAAGGAGATAAATATTACAAAATCAGTGGTTCAATAATGCTAAAGTTTTACTTTTGCCCCCTGAAAATTAAATATTGTATTATGAGAAAATTATTATCAATCATCATTTTAAGTTTATTGAGCATCGGGGTTTATTCACAAGCCGACACCACAAAACACTGGGTAACCGTGGGCGACTTTTCCGTTAACTTTAATCAGGTTAGCTTTACCAACTGGTCGGCCGGGGGCGATAACTCTGTGTCGGGAGTAACTTTGCTCAATTACGATTTAACCTATACCAAAGGCAAAAACTCCTGGAAAAACAAAATCCTTTTGGGCTATGGCATGCAGTTTCTTAACGAAGACTACAAAAAAACTGAAGACAAAATTGACCTGAGCAGCATTTATGGTCATGCGTTGAACGACAAAATCGACATCAGTTTCCTGGCATCTTTTAAAACTCAGTTTGCCGAAGGTTTCGACAAGGACAACGATTCTGTATATGTTTCCAAATTTATGGCTCCGGGTTATTTTTCGGGCGGCCCTGGTTTTAACTACAAACCAAACGGTTACTTCAGCTTATTTGTGAGCCCCGTTACCGCGCAGTGGGTTATTGTTAACGATCAGCGTTTGGCCGACATTGGAAGCTATGGTGTAACTCCGGCAGAATACGACACCAATGGCGTTAAAACCAAAGATGGAGAAACCATGAAATTTCAGTTTGGTGCTGTTTTAAAAGCCACTTTTAAACGCGACATAGCCAAAAACGTGAACCTTGAAAGCACTTTGGAGCTCTTTAGCGATTATCTGGACCAACCACAAAATATTATCGTTCGCTGGGATGTTATTCTGGGCATGACCGTGAATAAATGGTTATCGGCCAAAATTACCACCAACCTTATTTACGATGAGAACATCACCATTCACGATAAAACCGGAATGCCTTTGGGACCAAGAACACAATTCAAAGAAATGTTTGGTTTGGGACTGGGTTTCAAATTCTAAAGATTACCTGAAAGTTTAAGAAAAACGGTTTTGAATTCTTCATTCAAAATCGTTTTTTTGTAACCTGAAAACAAATCACTGCATCGCTTAATAAACCTGAGAATTGACCGACACTATAGCACAAGATACCTTATTCTTTCGACCCGACTCCGTTGGCCTGATTCCCGATTCCATTTTCCCCGGACTCGATACCCTTGCTTTTGAATGCGATACCATAGCCATTGATTCGGTGGCACTGGCCAAATGGCGCAACTCCTTAGAACCCAAAATCATTACTTATTTTCAAAAAGATAAGGTTTTCAGCACTTTAGAGAATAAAGAAATCAAAAGAACCGAGACCTATAACACCGACTGGCTCACCATTGGTTTTTTGGGCATTTTTGTATATCTGGTGGTTATCAGAATTCTTTATTCGTTCGATATATGGGATATTTTCAGGGGGATTTTAAAGATTGATATTCTCGACCAGGTGGGTTTTGAGAAACAGACTGAGAGTTTAGCCTATGCCCTGGCACCAATATCGGCGGGAGTTTATGGGTTTTATCTGTACTATTTCATTTCGCCCCAACTGGCCTATCTTAAAATGGATTTCCTCTTTTTTCTGTTTGCCGTGGGGCTGGGTGTGGTCTTTTTGATAAAGGCTTATCTGGAAAAAATAATTGCCCTGATATTTCAAACCACCGACACCTACCGAGCCTATTATCTCGACCATTTGCTCATTTTAGGCATCTCGGGACTCATGCAGTTGCCCTTTATTATCGTTTTCTTTTACACCGAATTAACCGTGTTTTTCTGGATTGGGCTCAGTATTTTAGGCCTGTTTTGGATACTTCGAATTTTCAGAGGTTTTATTATCGGATTAAAGAAAACAACCTATTCGAGATTATATATTATTTTATACCTTTGCAGCCTCGAAATTTTACCGATTGCGTTAGTGATAAAATATATCCTGAACAATCAGTAAATATTGTAATTAACACGAAAATTAATGGCCTTGAAAATAAAAAACGTGCTGATATCGCAGCCTAAACCTGCGGAAGCTGAGAAGTCACCTTATTATATTTTGGCGAAAAAGCATAAGGTTAATATCGATTTCAGAAAATTTATTTCTATTGAGGGAATTAGCGCTGTCGATTTCAGGAAAGATAAAGTATCGATCCTCGATCATCCCAGCGTAATTTTTACCAGCCGTAATGCTGTGGATCACTATTTTAGAATGGCCAAAGATATGCGACTGGAAATTCCCGACACTATGAAATATTTTTGCGTGTCGGAAGCTATCGCTTTCTATCTGCAAAAATATGTTACCTACAGAAAAAGAAAAATATTCTATGGCCGCGGTACTTTTCCCGGACTCATCGAAATTCTTCAAAAACACAAAACCGAAACCTTTCTTCTTCCCTGCTCCGACGTTGGAAAATTAGACTTGTCGACACTTCTGGATGAAAACGAGATTAAGTATACCAAGGCAATTATGTATAAAACCGTTGCCAGCAACTTGTCCGACGTTAACATTAAAAACTACGAGATGTTAATCTTTTTCAGCCCTGCAGGTGTGGAATCCCTATTTACAAATTTCCCCGATTTTGTTCAGGGAACCACCATTATTGCCGGATTTGGTCCTACCACCACCCAGGCAGTTGAAGACTTAGGATTAAGATTAGACATTAAAGCGCCTACCAAAACATCGCCCTCCATGACCATGGCCATTGAGGAGTTTTTTCAAAAAAATAGTTAGTCAAAGTAACAACCATGCGTTATACTTTGAATCGATCGGAAAGCCTGAAAAGCCATAAGCTTATCAGGCTTTTGTTCGATAAAGGCCAATCGGAATTTGTATATCCGTTTAAAATTCTCTACACCGAAACAGAGCCTGATTCTTCCAGCCCTTTGCTTTATCTAATCAGTGTGAGCAAAAGAAAATTTAAAACCGCCGTAAGCCGCAACCGTATCAAACGAATTTTCAGGGAGAGCTATCGAAAGCAAAAACATCCGCTTCAGCAATGGCTTCTCGACAACAAAATTCACCTGGCCCTGGCTTTTATCTATGTGGGCGACAAAGACATGGAACAATCCAATATGGAAGAGAGGCTGCAATTGGGGCTGAATCATCTGCTACAGAAACTCGTCTCAGCCAAAAAAACTCCTTCCTAACCGGGTTAATATTTCTTTTGCGGGATCCTTTTCCCCCATCTTTCCATTCATATCTTTCTATATCTTTGTTGGTCATATTCAAAGGCACTTATGTATATTATTGACGAAGAAAGTGAAAAGCAGGAAATTATAAAGCTCTATCAAAAGTTATTGCGCTTGCGTGTGTCGAAAAAAGACGACAAAAGCGATGCAAAAACCATTAGAAAGGCTTTTAATGTGGCCAACGAAGCCCATAAGGGAATGCGGCGTAAAAGCGGCGAGCCTTATATTCTGCATCCGTTGAATGTGGCTCTTATTTGCGTGGAACAGCTGGGTCTGGGAACCAAAAGCATTGTAAGTGCCCTGCTTCACGATGTGGTGGAAGATACCGACTACACCATCGACGATGTGAAAGCCCTTTTTGGCGATAAAGTAGCCCTCATTGTGAGTGGTCTCACCAAAATCAAGGGAATGCTTTCCAAAAGTCAGGTGGAATCGGAACAAGCCGAAAATTTTAAACGATTGATTCTCACCATCTCCGAAGATGTGCGCGTTATCCTGATTAAAATGGCCGACCGCCTGCACAATATGCGCACGCTCGATTCCATGACCCGCGAAAAACAACTGAAAATTGCCTCCGAAACCACTTATCTGTTCGCTCCTTTGGCCCACAGGTTGGGTTTATATGCCATTAAAACCGAACTCGAAGACCTCTCCTTTAAATATACCGATCCATCGGCTCACCAAATGATTGTGGACAATTTGAAGGAAACCGAAGAAGAACGTAAAAAATTCATTAAGGCATTTCTGATGCCTATAAAATTAGGTCTCAATCAGGCCAATCACGACTACAAGATTCTCTACCGCGAAAAATCTGCCTTTTCTATCTGGAAAAAAATGCAGGCTAAAAAGGTGCCTTTCAGCGAGATATACGATATTTTTGCCATTCGTGTCATCATCAACTCCAAGCCCGAAAACGAGAAAAAAGACTGCCTGATGGTGTATTCCATCATCACCGATTATTACCTGCCCAACGAAGACCGTTTCCGCGACTGGATTTCCACCCCCAAAGAAAACGGCTACGAATCGCTGCACACCACCGTGATGAGTAAAACGGGCAAGTGGGTAGAAGTGCAAATCCGAACCACCCGCATGGACGAAATTGCCGATAAAGGCTATGCAGCTCACTGGAAATACAAATCCGACACATCGAAAGTGGAAAGCGGTCTCGACGAGTGGCTGGAAAAAGTGCGGGAGATGCTTTTGAAAAAAGACGTGGATGCCATGGACTTTATGTCGGAGTTCAAGCTCAATTTGTTTGCCAAGGAAATCATGGTGTTTTCGCCCAAAGGTGATATGTATAAACTCCCGCAGGACAGCACGCCCATCGACTTTGCCTACTCGCTGCACTCCGACATTGGAAATAAATGTATGGCCGCCGAGGTGAACGGAAAAATTACCTCCCTCAACCATAAACTCAAGCCCGGCGACATTATTAAAATCATCAGCTCCGACAATCACTCGCCCCAGGAAGTGTGGCTCGATTGGGTCATTACAAGCAAAGCCCGGAATCATATTAAATATGCACTCAAAGACCTGAAGAAAAGGAACAGGGCTGCCGGCGAGGAAAAAGCCAAAGAATACTTCAGGAAATTCAATCAGGAATACAATCCTGAGAACCTGCAAAAGCTGATGAAATGCCTGGGATGCCAGTCGGAGCTCAACTTCTTTCACAATGTGTTTACCGGAAAACTTCAGGAGGCCGACATAAAACAATGCTTCAGCAAAAACGAGAAATCGCTGTGGAAACGAGTTATTCCCTCTTTCCTGCTGAGCAAATCGGTGGGGCCACAAACACTGGAACAAACCATTTCGGACGCCATAAAAAAGAACCCCGAGAAACTTCTGCTCGACAAAAATGCCGAAGGAAGCGACCTGAAGTACGAGATTGCTTCGTGCTGCAATCCCATTCCCGGCGACGATGTGATAGGCATCAACATGAAAGGAAAACCCATTGAGATTCACCGCACCAACTGCTCCGAAGCCATCAGCCTTATGTCGACCTTTGGCAAGCAAATCATTAAAGCCAAGTGGAATTTTGGTGAGCGCGTGGGATTTTTAGCGGGAATTCATATCTCGGGCACCGACACTTTGGGTCTTGTGGCGCAGATAACCAACGTAATTTCTGATAATTACGGAATAAATATGCGCACCATTCACTTTACCACCAGTGCCAACTTTGCCGAAGGAACCATTACCCTCTATGTGAACGACACCAAAAGCCTGAATAAACTTATGCAAAACATCAAACTTATCAGGGGCGTGGAAAAGGTGGAACGCATTGACAGCATTCAGGAGTTTCATTAATCTCCCCCGCTGCATCTTTCAATTTGTTTGCGATTGAAACTCCGAATTTGTCAGAGATTGGGATTATTCTGCTATTTTTGGTAAAAAATTAGATATATGGAAGCATTAGATTTAGTGATTAAAACCCTTGAAACAAGCGAAAAACCCCTGCGCCCCGGCGATATAGCCGAAAAATCGGGTTTAGACAAAGCAGCGGTAGAAAAAGCCATTAAACAACTGAAAAAGGACGAAAAAATTTATTCTCCCATTCGTTGTTTTTATGATGTGAAAAGATAAAAATTTAAACCGAAAACCCTGATTTATAAAATATTATCGGGGTTTTCGCTTTTTACTTTCTCCCCCCAGCTTCCATTTTTTCAATTTTCATCCACAACAAAACCAGAGCCTTATGGAAAAACATATCCTGTCAAAATCCACCTTTATCAAGGGCTATCATTGCCTTAAATCGCTTTATCTCTACAAGCACCGGCCTTTTCTCCGCGATAAAATCACCGCTGAGCAAAAAGCCAAATTCAGCCGCGGACATTCGGTGGGCGACCTGGCGCAGGAGCTCTTTCCGGGGGGGATAGATGTGAGCCCCAAAAGCCCTTCGCAATATCAGAAATCGGTTGTGCAAACGGCTCAACTCGTCGAACAGGGAACTCCCGTTATTTACGAAGCCACTTTTCAGTACGATGGTGTGCTGGTGATGCTCGATGTGCTCGTAAAAACCGAAAACGGCTGGGAAGGCTATGAGGTGAAATCGTCGAAAAAACTTTCGGAAACCTATTTTGTGGATGCGGCTCTTCAGTTTTATGTGATTGAAAATTCGGGGCTTACGCTGTCGAAGTTCTTTCTGATATATGTTGACGAGAACTACCGGCTAAAGGAGAAATTTGACCTGAACCAATATTTCATTCTGGAAAATGTTACCGGGCAATTGCGGGAAAGACAAGACTTTATCAAAGAAAAAATAGCGGAGGAAAAAGCCATGTTGCAGTGGAAAAACAGCCCGAAGGTGGAGGTGGGAAACCATTGTTTTTCACCCTATAAATGCGACTTCACGGGCTATTGCTGGAAAAACCGCACCGACCATCCGGACATGGCCAAACCACTCATTTTTCCCGTTCAACCCACCATCGACATAGATTCTTTGATTCCCCTGTCGTTTATTTTCGCCGAGCAGGCCATTCCGGTTTGCAGCGGCGAAAAGGCTTATCAAACCATCTGTCTGGGCTATCAAATGGGAGATAAGGAAGCGGTATTCAATGGAGAAAGCTGCGCGGAAAAATCTTCTTTTATTCATTCATTTTTCCAGAATCTCCCCCAAAATCAACAGTTTTTGGTTTATGATTTGCGAAGATTCAACCACTGGATAAAAGAAGTAGAAATTCAATATCCGGAGATTAAAGAACTGATAGACCATTTCACAAAAAATACCCTGGGGATTTTAGAAATTCTGGAAGAAAAAGGCATAATAAACCCCGAAGAAAGAAATACTTACACCCTATCATGGATGGCTCAGGAATTTCTGAAACCACTGGCACAACCCACCATTTACTCCGATATTCTGGCGACCGAATTGTACTCGCGACCCACCTCGGAGCTTTTTCCCGATTTGGCTGGTCTGAGAGATTATTTAGCCTGGATGCAGCAATGCACTTCTGGTTTGGGACGATTCCTTTGATTTTTGGGAAACCGGCGGGATGGGTTTTCAGTTTGGCGATGGATTTCCTTCCCACAGAAAAACTTTTTTCGATTTATGGCAGCAAATTTGGGAAATTGGGGTTCTGGTGTATATTTGCGGTTTTTACATCGAAAATCGAATTATATCAACACAAATAAAAGAAAATCGTCAATGAATCAACGACTGTTTGGGGTTTTATTAATCATGCTCATGGCCTTATCAACGCTGGCCCAGACCGATAGCACACAGAATTTGCCCACAGTAAGTTTCCCGGCCATTGATTCCATTCCAGTTGCTCCTCCAGCCTTGCCCGATTCTTTTCTTATTCCAACCATCACAAGGCATGTGGAGCTCGATTCTGTTTTCGATACCATAAGCAATGCTTTTTTGCGGATTGATTCTTTGGTTATGATTGATACGCTTTTTGCCTGGAGTTACGATTCTTTGCCCCCAATAAACCGCGATTCGCTGGCGGCTTTTGCCCTGCGATATCTGGGAACACCTTATCGGTTTGGAAGTTGCGACCCCAAAAAAGGTTTCGACTGTTCGGGCTTTGTTTGCTTTGTTTTTAAGCAATTTAACCGCGAAGTTCCGCGAAGTTCCAGAGGTTTCAGAAATTTCGCCCTTGACGTTAAGCCAGAAGAATGCAAGGTGGGCGATGTGGTGGTTTTTAATAGTTATGTGGGCAACAGAAATATTGGCCATGTGGGCATTGTGGTGGAAGCCAACGGAAAGAACAGCAAATTTATTCATGCCACATCGCGCCGCACCAACAAGGTGATGATAAGCGATTTAAGCCATCCAAGCCACGCCAAAAGATTTATAAAGTTTGTGAATGTTGTGGATTACCGACCCGAACCAGCCAAACCTAAAACAACCCAAAAAGCAGGGAAATAAGTTTTACCAACGCCCGAAATCAAAAATGCCTGAATTGTATTCTTGTGAGTCTATTTTAGCTCATAATTTGCTTTAATTTGAAAACGAAATAAAATGAATTCTATGACCCCACGAATAGAAACCTTAGAAAGCAAGAAATTGGTTGGCATTCGCCTGAATATGTCCTTAGCCAACAATAAAACAGGCATGCTCTGGGGAAGCTTTATGCCCCGGTTCAAAGAAATTGAAAACAAGGTTTCTGACCTTAAATACTCGTTGCAGGTTTTCGATTCGGAATATTTTAATGCCTTCAATCCCCAAAAAGAATTCGAAAAGTGGGCATTGGTGGAAGTGGCCGATTTCGGTAATATTCCCGCCGGAATGGAAGGTTTTGAGCTTTCGGGCGGGCTTTATGCGGTGTTCTTCTACAAAGGAAATCCGCAGGAGGCTTTTGGCGTATTTCAGCATATTTATGGCAATTGGATTCCCAACTCGTTGTACAATTTAGACCATAGGCCACACTTCGAAATTCTGGGTCCCAAATACAAAAACAACGATGCCGAATCGGAAGAAGAAATCTGGATTCCTGTTATACCCAAAGCGACAAATTAACCCACAGTTTAAACTGCCGAAAATATAAAAACAAGTTGACGGGAAATATCGGTCTAAACTACCTGAGAATATTTGTTCAGGCCGCTGGTGAATTGCCTGTGGAGATGGAGTTTTAGGTTTTAGAAATATGATAATATTGACGGTTACTCATTATATCTTTTTGCCCATCAATTACTTATATTCTCTGAGTTTTTTTACCAATTCATTGATTTGAGAATAATTGGAAAACGGATTTCCATTGTTTTCCTTTTCCTGAAAAAGCTTTAGGGCATATTCATCGGCTTTTTCAAAACTACCCTTGTCGAGCAGATACCTGTAAATTTGACTGTTTCTTAAAAAGCTGGCAGTTTTATCATAATTTGGAATAAACTTTTTCAAGGGCTTTTTAACTTGTTCATAATTCAAATAAATCCTCGATGAATGGTTTTCTAAAAAATGAAGTAAAAACCACAATTCAATGCAGGGCATGGTTTCTATAAACTCTATATTTCTATTGGCTGATTTTTTAGATTTCCAGGATACATAGTCTTTCCTTTCTTTTTCGTCATTGGAAATCCGATCCATGTCAAGTACACAAAAAACCAAATCGTAGCCTTCGTCTCGTTTTTTGCGGGCTGTGTTAATGATTGTTTTAAAATCCGAATGCTTTGGCAATTCAGGCTCCACCTTAAAACTGAATCTTTCAAAATGGCGCATATCGGTAAAATAATACCATTCAGTTTCACCTTCACCCACAATGGCCACTTTAAATTTTAGGGGTTTATTTTTGCTCTTTCTAGCCATGCTGTTTCAGGATTATTTCGCCCAATTCTGGTTTTGCACCCAATTTGCCTATTCTGTAGGCATTGAATGGAGAAAGATTTTTGTGCAGTTTAAAATCGAGCAAAGAATCAACTTCAGATGCTCCAAACTCGTTTTTATCGACAAACCACACCGTATCTCTCCGTAGAAAATCCTGATTCAGCAAATTCATATCGTGGGTGGAGAAAAGCAATTGAGATTTGCTGGAGTTTATTAAAAAGGTTTTAATGAAATGTGCCACGAGATCGTTATGCAGTGAGTTTTCTATTTCATCGACGCAAAGAAAAGTATTTGACCACAAGAGTTTGCTCAATATAGCACCCAATCCATAATATCGCAAGGTTCCATTGGATTCCAATCTCATAGGAATATTTTTTTCGATGAGAGGGGTTTTATGCTGAAAGGAAATATCACCTGTTTTTCCGTAAATGGTTTTTGATGATTCTTTCTTCAGGGTTTCCGCAATGCCAAGGCCAGTAATTTTCGATTCAAGCTCAGAATCAGTTTCTGGGTTATCAATGTCGATGGAGGAAATATTAAAGTCAGCTTTTTGTAAAACTTCCAGAACAAAATTCCTGAAATTATCGTCGTTTTGTACTTTCGAATTGGCCAAATCAATCAAATTGGTTGTGGGCAGAACCATGGGCATAAAGCTTTCTTTGAACCAGTTAAAAACTTCATCCAGCACAGTTTTTTCCACATTAGCTCTGGCAAAAGCAGAAAATACAGAACTATTTGAAATCGTTAATCCTTCAATAAGCTTTCTGTCGGCGAGTTTTAAATCGACAGTACCGCCAAATTTGATGGTAGTTTTTTGCTTTTCTTCATTAAATTTTCTATCGAAAACCAGGGCAGGCTGAGTTCCGGGGTAATATATTAAGCTTTCATTCAGCACTATTTTATCATCCAGAACCATCTGATACACGTATTTTACCTGATTCAAATAGAACGATAACTGAAATTTAACCGGTTTTAAAAGATTCTCGTTGTCAAATTGAAATTTGATTATTCCTGTGGTTTCTGTTTTGTCTTTCTTCTGTTCCAGAACAAATTTTCGCAAAAAATCAAACGCGCGCAACAGATTGGTTTTTCCCGAAGCATTGGCACCGTATAAAATGCCCAATTTTAAAACTTTAACACCTTCTCTCACCTCGGCGCAATACAACGACCCAAATTCCTTATCGGCAGATGGTTCAAAACTTATCATTTGCTCATCTCTAAAGGAGAGAAAATTCTCAACACGAAACTCTAATATCATTTCTATTTATATTTTTCGTAAAATTATTACAAATATCCTAATTAAAAACAATTTTTTGCACATTCTTTTTCTTTCTCTTCGGTATTATCGATATTTTCTTTCATTTGGTAAAGATTGTTCAATGGATTTTTTTATGAAATGATGGAGTTTTGAACTCCCAATCTGATTAACCATTGAAAAATGAGGAGCTCCAGGTGCCGAAACATGGAGTTTCCTGAATCATTCCAATCCCACAAACATGAAAAAACCCGCCAATATCCATCGGCGGGTTTTTTGTTGTATGATAAGAAAAATATTGTTTACCAGCCTGTTACCATAATACCCACGGTGAAGGGATGCAACTCAGGGCCTTTTCCATTCTGAAACATCTGAGTGATGGAATAGTTGGCGTAGAGGTTTAACCAGCCCCAGCCCACTCTCAAACTGGCATCTACTTTAAAAGGTTGAAGGTAGAAATTGTTGTGCACCTTGCTGATGTTGTCGTAGGGCGAAGTAGCTGTAGCCACAACATCGCCGCTTACAGGATGTTCCAGAGAAAACTGTTTGTTGGTTTCGTTGAAATAGGTTTTTTGGTGGCTGTGAACCCGAACTCCGAAAATAGCGCCCACATTCACATGCCAGCGGTATTTTGTTAATGGGTTGGGGTTTCTGTCCTGAATTTCGAACAAAACAGGCACCATGATATAGTTGGTCACCATTTTGCTTTTCTTCACGTTGATGCCTTTGTTGTAGGTGCCCGAGAAAAAGTTTGAATCGGTCATTACGGTAAACGACTTGGTGAAGAAATAATTATAGATAGAAAATCCAATCCCTGTAATTAAGCCAATATTGTGGCTGGGCGAAAGATTGATGTTTTGTTCGTAGAGATTCAAATCCACATTCACCGAACGTTGCCAGTACAAATCCATAAATTCATATTCTTTGGGCAATTCGTAGCGGAAATCGTTGTTCACAAAGCCATTAATCCCCAGACCAACACCACCCCAGTGACCGTTGAATCCCAGTGGTTTAACCCGTTTGTGCGATACTTCGCCATCGCTGTTATAAACCCATTTATGAGTTCCTATTTTCACTTCGCCGGTTTCGTCGTCCTCGTCTACCTGAACATGAATGCCCAGAAATTTAGCCCTGGCCACCGAACCATCGTATGTAACGCCATAGGTGGTTTTTTCGCCATCTTTATCCACCACAATCTCAGTGGTTTCGCCGGGGAAATTCTTCGTGGAGTCGCAGCTTTCGTAGGTCATTCCGGCAGCTCCACGCACTTCTATATTGCTGGTTTCGGCCACCAGACCGCTGGTGTTGAGAATGGAAGCTCCCGAAGCATTTCCGTTGAGAAGTTTGGCAGTTCCCCTGAGCTCAAGGATGGAAGCCCCGCTGATGTTGGCGTCGATGGTTTCGGCTTCGGTGGTTAGTGTTACCTGAGCCGCCCCGCTGATGTCCAAATTCATATGCGATGCTTTGAGAACCTCCGCCGAAGAAAGTTTAACAGCACCGCTGATGTCGAGGTACTCAAAAGAATTTCCGTAAACATCGATGGTAATCGGGTTTTCCTGCTTAGTCATGGTGCTTGTTATCTCCAGAATCTCGTTTTGCACTTCGGTTTTAATCTGTGCTGCCACCTCGTTGGTTGCGTGAATAACAATTTTTGGGGAACCCTGCATCAGGTTGATTTGGTATAAACCCCCCACTATAAGGCCCGAAATGTTCTGATTGGGAACACGTTCCGAAACCTGATCCTGCGCCTGAGCCGAAAAAGCCCCCAGAAACAGCGCAGCGATGAAAATTAAAGCAATCCATTTTGTTTTCATGATTTATGTTTTAATATTTTTGTTTTGTCGTGTGACGTGACGCAGTTAAAATTTGTTACAGGACCTAAAAAAACTTTCAGCATGAACATAACACAAAACCATTTCGGAAACCTGAAAAACGGCGAACCCGTTGAACAATACCATCTTACCAACGACCACCACATTTCTGTTACCATTTTAAGCCTCGGCGCCACCCTTCAAAGCATTTTAACCCCCAACAGCTTGGGCCAACTGGGTGATATTTTGCTGGGGTTCGACACCCTCGAAGCCTACGAAAACGACCAGCAATACATGGGTTGCGTGGCTGGACCTGTGGCCGGACGAATCAACCGCGGACAGTATTCTTGGCAAGGGCAAACCTTTCAGCTCGACTGCAACTGGCAGGGACATCATCTGCATGGCGGAGTGGCCGGATTGAACCGTAAAAACTGGATCGGGCAAACCAAACTGCTCACCGACTCGGTGAAACTGGAGCTCACCTGTCAGGCTGCCCATGGCGAAGGCGGCTATCCGGGCAACCGAACCTTTAAAACCACCTATATTCTCAACAATAAAAACCAGTTGCTCATTTATTTCGAAGCCACCACCGACCGCGATTCGCCTGTGAATATGACATCGCACGGCTATTTTAACCTTTCGGACAAACAAGGAACTATCTACAGCCACAAGCTTATGCTCAATGCTTTAAAGACTCTGCGGTTCGACGAAAATCTGATTCCCACCGGCGACTTTGACTATGTATTGGGCCATCCCACCAATTTTAGTCGCGGGGAGTTTTTTGGAGCGGCGTTGGAAAAAATGCCCTCGGGTCTCGACCATATTTATGTGCTGAACAAGGAATATGGGCGGTTTGGCATAGCGGCCAAGGCCATTGAACCCGAAAGCGGAAGAACCCTGGAGTTGGTAACCGACCAGCCCGCGTTGGTGGTTTATTCCAGCAATTTTTTCGATGGCACGGTGGCCGGAAAAAAGGGAAGTCTGATGCCCAGGCACGGCGCTTTCTGTCTGGAGCCCCAGCATTTCCCCGACTCAGTGAACCATGCGCAGTTTCCCAACACCATGCTCAAAGCCGGCGAAACCTACAAAAGCCACACCCAATTGGCCTTCGGTTTGGTGGGGGATTTGCATGAGCATTAGGAGGATAATAAATTCTATTTAAGTATTTAGTGAATTTAACCAAATTATAAATAATCAATGCTCAATTTTTATTATAACGACACGATTGAATCATTTCTTCAAAGAACCACTGAGGAGATTATTGGCTTTATCACTATGGCTAATCAATTTGATTCAAATTCCCTTCAAAACAAATCATGGGAACAACAAATTAAAATTTTGAAAGAATCGCTTACAGATTTGGATGGAACCATTTTTTTTGAATTTTCGATTCCGCGAATGGGGAAAAGAGTAGATGTGATTGTAATAATCGAAAATGTAATTTTTATTATTGAGTTTAAAGTAGGTGAAGAGAAATTTTTAAGCAGTCAGATTGAGCAAGTTTGGGATTATGCACTTGATCTGAAAAATTTCCACAAACCAAGTCACACAGCTATTTTAGTGCCGATTTTGATAGCAACCGAGGCGAAAAAATCATTTGTCGAAATAATATCATCTCCGCACAACGACAATACTTTTTATCCGGTTAAATCAAATAGAACTGATTTAGGCCTAATAATAAGAAATACGATTCAATATTTTAAGGAAAATCTTAAAATAGATCCGGTTGAATTTGCGAAAGGTAGTTATTATCCAACGCCAACTATAATTGAAGCCGCTGTTTCTCTTTATAATAATCATTCAGTAGAAGAGATTACTCGGAGTGATGCAAGTGCTAAGAATCTAACTTTGACCACATCTGCCATTTCAGACATAATTAAAAATGCTAAAGAGGAAAGAAAAAAGGTAATTTGCTTTGTAACAGGCGTTCCTGGTGCAGGAAAAACACTTGTTGGTCTAAAAATAGCAACCCAACATTTAGATAATGTAAAAGGTGACGCAAGTGTATACTTATCTGGTAACGCACCATTAGTAGCTATTTTGCAGGAGGCTCTGGCAAGAGATAAAGTAAACAGAGAAATAAATCTTGGACGAAGTATAACAAAAAGTAACGCTCGTCAAGCTGTAAAATCGTTTATCCAAATAATTCATCATTACAGAGACGCCTATCTTGTGAATCCAGAAGCACCCTATGACCATGTTGCTATTTTTGATGAGGCACAAAGAGCCTGGAATAGAGAACAAACTATAAAATTCATGCAACAGAAAAAGAATCAGCATGACTTTAAATACTCTGAACCTGAGTTTCTTATATCCTGTTTAAATAGACACAAGGATTGGGCTGTAATTGTTTGTTTAGTTGGTGGTGGTCAAGAAATAAACACAGGAGAGGCCGGTATATCGGAGTGGCTAAAGGCAATTGAAACAACATTTATGGATTGGACTGTATATATCTCTCCAAATCTTATTGATTCAGAATATAATGCAATTGAACCAATTGAAAGGTTGAAAAATGTTAGTAAGATAAACTTCAATCAAGATTTACATCTTGGTGTCTCTATGCGTTCATTTAGGGCGGAAAATCTCTCCATGTTAATAAAAAACATTCTTGATCTGGATATAGAACAATCGAAAATTACGCTTTCTAAAATCCAAGATAAATACCCAATTTTAATAACCAGAAATCTTTTCAAGGCAAAGGCATGGTTAAAGAACATGGCCAGAGGCAGTGAAAGATATGGAATAATTGTATCATCACAGGCACAAAGACTTAAGCCTTTTGCAATTGATGTAAAATCACCAATGAACCCTGTTCATTGGTTTTTAGAAGGGAAAGATGATGTGCGCTCATCCTTTTATTTGGAGGATGTAGCAACAGAATTTCAAGTCCAGGGTTTAGAACTTGATTGGAGTTGTGTTACTTGGGATGGAGATTTGCGCTATTCATCAGACGGTTGGAAAACCTATTCCTTTAAAGGAAATAGATGGGAAAATGTTAATAAGGATGACAGAAAAAAGTATCTAATTAATGCATATCGTGTCCTTTTGACAAGAGCAAGACAAGGAATGATAATTGTTGTACCTGAAGGAGATAGTGAAGACCATACTAGAAAATCAGAGTATTACGATTCAACTTACTTTTATTTAAAAAGTATTGGGCTAAAGGAGATTTAATTACTCCCCTTTTTATTTTTAGCCACTCTTAAATTCCAAAAGAAGACCAACTATCAAATGTCATAATCAGGTGGCATGTTGCTTGTTAGCTTATTTGGATGGACATTCGTAAATAAAAATTTTTACCGATTCTAAAATTGACGAATTATTGGCGCGAAACCAACTGCATTAAATTTTATGGATGCTTTTCTTTTCCGCTATCAGCCTTCAAATAAATTCCATATCCCACCACCCCAAAATTTCATAATGAACAATTATAAAATTCATGCTGAACAATTTTTATTTCATGCTGAATAAATTTTTTTTCATGCTGAACAATTTTTATTTCATACTGATGAATTTCTAAATGGCTCATGATTGGGCTTGTCGAAGCGGTTTTAGCTTGAAAATTTCTGGCTTCTTTAAATAATCACAATCATTTAACAGCACGGCGAAAGGGGAAAATATTACCTTTAGTGCTCACAAAAAATTCATGGTTTTATGGCTTCAACAGGCTCACTTTCGAAATGGGTTATAGGTTATACGGCCTTTTTAACCCTGCTGAGTATCAGCACTTCGCTCATGGGATATTTGGCTCCGCAATATATTTTTTCGGGGCTCGATTTGCCATTCGATGCGGCTCAACCCATCACCTTTTTCTATGCCACCCGCAATGTGGGCATTGCCGTTTTGTGCATTGCCGGACTCATGCTTATGGATGCTAAATTGCTGCTGGCCATGTATATGCTGCGGTTTGTGGTGGAATTGCTCGATTTGTTTTTTACGCTTCAGTTCAGCATCGGCGGATTTAATCCCATTATTCTCACCCTCACCTGGTTACTCGTTTTTCTACTCCCCGAACTACTTATTGCCCGCTATCTTTACAGGAAATCGAATTTCCGATAATTTAAGCTCCTAATAAAAAGAAATCTGGTGGAGCCAGAAACCACCCTAAAAAACGGGGCGATTCCGAAAAGCCTAAACGAGTAGGACATTCAATATCATTATCTTATGACAACAGTAAACGTTTATTTAAATTATGATGGAAATTGCGAGGAAGCCTTTAATTTCTATAAATCGGTTTTTGGGGGAGAGTATTCGTATTTTAGTCGTTTTGGCGAAATGCCACCCCAGGAAGGGATGCCACCCCTGCCCGAGAGCGAGAAAAATAAAGTAATGCACGTTGCATTGCCCATTAGTGCAGAAACAATGTTGATGGGAAGCGATACCATGGCTCATTCGCCCGTTAAAACTTTGGTGGGAAATAATTTCTCCATGTCGGTAAATGCCGATACTATAGAGGAAGGTGACCGGCTGTTTAACGAGTTATCTGAGGGCGGCGTGATTACAATGCCCATGAGCCAAACCTTCTGGGGCGCCTATTTTGGCATGTTTACCGATAAATTCCAAATCAACTGGATGATAAATGTGGAGTTAGCGCCTGAGAAATAAAGGGATAACCTGGTTTTAAATCAGAACCCCTGCTTTGTTGAGCTGGGGTTTTGTTTTTTTGGAGGGAAAAGGTGATTTTTCAGGGGGTTGGTTTCAGGCAGCCAAATGGGGGATTAAATAAATTCCATTTTTAATTATTTCAGCAACGAGAGGATTGGAGTTATTGAAGTCGGCATTTTTAAAAGGGTGAGGCTCTATCAATAGATCATCATCGCTCCTCAATTGTAATAGTTCAATTTGCAAATCGATGATATCGTCAACCGAATCAAAAACCAGCGCAATATCAATATCACCGTCTGGGTGATTTGTTCCATTGGCAAAGGAGCCGAACAGAATTGCATTCTCTATCTGGAATTTTCCTTTAATGGAATCAAGGTATCTTGTGGCAATCTTTATAGCGTCGTTAGTATCCATTCTCGTAGATTTTTAATGTTTGACAACCAAAATAAAACGCAATTAATTACTTGAATATCAATGATTTGAAATTTTATCTATTTCAATTTTTTCTGAATTCATTGCTCATAAATACCAATTCGTCTCAAACATTCAACAAGGTTTTTTTAAGTAATACTTGAAAACAGATTTCTCAACCAAGCGAATGATTACAGCGTGGTCAAATGTTTGTAAAAGAATACGATGAAACCAGAAATCCGACTCCGGCGGAGTCGCTCAAAGCGGGGGTTTTCAGCTGGCCTTTCAGGCCGTTTGATTGATGTTATGTTCTTTACAAAGTACGCGGCACCTTGTTTAAATAAATTAGGCTTTCAGCCTGTTCAACAAGAATCCGAACGAAAGCCTAACCACAGCGTGGTCAAATGTTTGTAAAAAAATACGATGAAACCAGAAATCCGACTCCGGCGGAGTCGCACAATGCGGGGGGGTTGATAGCATGAAGACCTTGATTAATAACCCATGACAAAGCCTGATTTTTGTAAATAATCTTCCACAAACCCAATGAACATGAAGCAAAATTTGTACATTTAATGCTCCGGACCTTTTCAACTATTATTCACCCCAAAAACCCCCCGAAAATGAAAAAATGGTTCCTGATTTCTTTAGTAATAAATGTGGTTTTATTGGTTGCAGCAGCTTTTCTCCTGATGCAAACTGAAGGCTTTGGCGCTATCAAAAACACCTTAAAGATGGGGACAAAACCGACCTATTCGCGCGATTTCACCCAGTATTACGAAACCCGCAAAAGCATTTTCGAAGCCATGCCCAATGACACCAACGAAATCATCTTCCTGGGAAATAGCATTACCAATTACTGCGATTGGGGCGAACTTCTCGGTATGCCCAATATCAAAAACCGCGGAATCAATGGAGACGATATTCCGGGGGTAATGAAACGGCTCGACGAGATTTTGGAATCGAAACCCCTAAAGATATTTCTGCTCATCGGTACCAACGATTTGTGGCGAGAAAGAACCGTGGAACAGATTGTGAGTGACTATGAAAAAGTTGTGGAAGAAATTCAACGCAAATCGCCCGAAACACAACTCTACCTGCAAAGCATTTTGCCCACCCATGAAAATCCCAACCGCAACAATCTGGATATCATGAAAATAAATGAGTCCATCAGTCAGATTGCTCAAAAAAACTCGTTAACTTTTATCGACTTGTTTGGGCTTTTTAAAACCCCCTCCAACGAGCTTAATATGGCTTATTCCATCGATGGGCTTCATTTGAATGGGCAGGGTTATCTGTTGTGGAGAGAGGTGTTGCTGGAATATGTGAAAAATTAGTTCGTTTGAAATTTTTTGATTTGTAATAATGGGATTATAATGTGATATTTTCACTATATTTGCCCTGTTTAAATATAACAGCGATGCTTATACGATTTACAATTGAGAATTTTCTATCATTTAGAGACCGAGAGATTTTTTCATTAATTCCAGGCAAAGGAACTTTGAAATCACATCACAAATCGAACCCCGTAAAAGGAATATCGGTTTTAAAAACGGCCGTGGTTTTTGGTGCCAATGCTTCGGGGAAATCAAACTTAATTAAGGCCATTGATTTTGGCAAAAGGCTTATTTTAAAGGGCTCGAAGGCTGAGCAACCCATTAGTTTCGATTATTTCAGACTCGATAAAAAATCGGTGAAGGATAACTCGCGAATCGAATATGAAATTCAACATAAGAATAAAAACTATGCCTATGGTTTTGTGTTTAACTCCAAAGAAATAGTTGAGGAGTGGTTGTTTGAAATCAATAAAAACACGGAAACCAAAATTTTTGAAAGAACCCAGTCCAGTCATTTTGATTTGTCGTTTTTAAACAAAAAAAACAAGAAGGATGAGTTTAGGTTTTTAGAGTTTACGGCAAAAGGAACCCCTAAAAATCAGCTATTTCTAACTCAAATAAGAAATACCAATGTTGCCGGAAATGTTACCGATATAGCTGATTTATTAAATGTAATCGACTGGTTTCAAAACACTTTAACTATCATCTACCCCGATTCGAAGAGTATTGGAAAAAAATTCGAATTGCTCGAAAATGCCGATTTGCAAAAGCTGTTTAGCGAGATGCTTGAATATTTCGATACCGGAATCGATGGGATTGAATTTAAGGAGATTGAATTTGAGAAAATTGATATCGCAGCGGAAGTTAAAGAAGAGATTAAAACCGATTTACTGAGCGAAAAATCTGAAAAGAAAGGCGCTTTTCTGTCAAATCCTCAGGACGATAAATATTACATGATTACTAAAAACAGCGATAATGAATTGGATGCGAAGCTGTTAAAAACAAAACACAGGGTAATCGGGGGAACTTTTGAATTGTTCGATTTGCGCGATGAATCGGATGGAACCAGAAGAATACTGGATCTTATTCCATTATTAATCGACTTATTTAAAGGAGGCAATGTTTTTATTGTTGATGAAATTGAACGGAGTCTTCACCCAAATTTAGTCTATGATTTGTTTGATTTCTTTTTGGCGAAATGCGAAAATATGAATAGTCAGTTTATTGTCGCAAGCCACGAATCGACTTTGTTAACTCAAAAACTCCTGCGTAAAGACGAGATTTGGTTTGCTGTCAAAGACCATGAAGGAATTAGCCGGCTTCATTCGTTGGAAGACTATAATATTAGATTTGATAAGGAAGTTCGTCGCGACTATCTGCTGGGAAGATATAAAGGCATTCCAAAACCTGGGAATAGAGACAACCTCACCGTTTTACCTTATAATTTGCTTTAGTTATGCCTCGTGAGCCCATTCCACTGATAAGGCCTGGCGGACATATGAACGCCGAAAAACTATTTGTACTTTCGTTCGAAGGGGCAGTTACTGAAAAGAAATACTTTGCTGATTTTCGGGGATCCGAGTTGTTTAATAACAGTGGGCTCCTGGAAATTGTTCCTTTAAAAAGACCCAAAAAAATTGGTTCTGACCCTTTTAGCGTTAAAAAATTATTGCTGTCAGCAAAGAAAGAATTTGGCTTTAAGCCAACTGATGAGTTTTGGCTTATCATTGATAGAGATGATTGGGAAAAAATACACAAAATAAATTTTGACCAGCTTGCCCAGGAATGCAAAAAAGAGGGAAACTTCTTTTTAGCCATGAGCAATCCATGTTTTGAAATATGGCTGGTGTTGCATTTTCGAGATTTTTCAGATTTTTCTGCTGATGAGCAACGTCTTCTTTACGAAAATCCAAGAATTAATAATTCCAAAAACTATATTGATGAGTTGTTGGGTAATTTACAGGGCGACTTGCGGGGATACAACAAAAGACCCAATCCAAATATTTACCTTCCACTCACAAGACTTGCACTCTCCAGAGCCAAATTCGCCGATATTGAAGCAGATGACTATCCAAAGAAACTAGGAACCTATGTGCACAGACTTCTTGATAAGCTTATAAAAGCCAAAAATATAACACGACCACCAGATGAACTTTAATAATTTGTCCCCTATTTTTGCGTTGCTAATCTGTTGAATTTAACCCTAAAAACAATAAGCCCTATGAACTTAACAAAAAACACAAAACCCGCCTTATTGCTCATCGATATTCAGAAAGCCTTCGAAAATGTGGCTTATTGGGGCGAGGAACGCAATAACCCACAAGCCGAAAACAACGCTGCCCAATTGCTGAATACCTGGAGAAAGCTCCATTTGCCCGTGTTTCATGCGCAGCATTGCTCCGTAAATCCTCAATCTCCGCTTCGCGAGTCGCACCCGGGAAACGAGTTTAACGATTTGGTGAAACCCATGCCCGGCGAAATGGTGATACGCAAAAATGTGAACAGCGCTTTTATTGGCACCAATCTGGAGCAGCTTCTCCGCGACCAAAAAATTACCCACTTAGTGGTGGCAGGATTAACAACAGATCAATGTGTTTCTACCACCACCCGAATGGCCGGAAACCTGGGCTACCAAACATTTTTGGCTCACGATGCCACCGCCACATTCTGCAAAAAAGGCGTGAACGGGGAACATTTTTCGGCCGAACTCATTCATCAAACCGCATTGGCCAGCATCCATGATGAGTTTGCCACCGTTCTTTCCACCGCCCAAATACTTAACCTGATAGACGGAAACGAATTTTCGGAGCAGATATATCATTAGAATGCTGGTCAATTCAAAACCTTAATTATCTAATTTTTAAAAACGGATTTTCAGCTCTTGTTAATTGATTTATTCGAAAAAATAGTCAACGAACCCGAATTCTAAATAAATTTATTGCCGCAAAGAAACCCACCAAAAATTAAGAAGAAATCTATGAGTAATATCAAGATATTTGAAGATAAAAAAGTCAGGAGCCAATACGATAGCGAACAAGAAGTTTGGTATTTCAGTATTGTGGATATTGTGGGCATTCTGACCGACCAGCCCACCACCGACAGAGCCAGAAACTACTGGAAAGTACTAAAAAACAGGATTTTAAAAGAAGGAAATGAGTCGGTTACAAATTGTAACCAACTGAAACTTCAGGCAGAAGACGGAAAGCATTATAAAACCGATGTTGGAACTGTAGAGGATATTTTTCGCATCATTCAGTCCATTCCATCGCCCAAAGCCGAGCCCTTTAAGCAATGGTTGGCAAAAGTAGGTTATGAGCGCTTACAGGAAATTCAGGATCCAGCTCTGAGTATGGATAGAGCACGTGAAAACTGGCAAAAAATGGGGCGGAGCGAAAAATGGATTCAACAGCGCATGATGGGCCAGGAAACCCGTAACAAACTTACCGACTATTGGAAAGACAGCGGAGTAACCAAAAAGGATGAGTTTGCATTTCTCACCAATATTATTCATCAGGAATGGACGGGGCTTAGTGTAAAAAAACACAAAGAAATAAAAGGCTTGAAATCGCAAAATCTGAGAGACCATATGAGCGAGGCAGAATTGCTATTTACAGCCCTGGCGGAGCTTTCGACCCGTCAAATAGCGGAGGTGGATCAAGCCAAAGGGTTGAACGAAAACGCCAAAGCAGGTAAAAAAGGTGGGGCCATTGCCAAAAACGCCCGAAAAGAACTGGAAGCCAAAACAGGAAAAAATGTGGTTACTGGTGAGAATTTTTTACCCCCGAGAAAAGAAAAGAAAAATTAAAAAGAGAATCCATCAAATCACTTTGCTGGCATAATTGGTGAGTTTGTCACAGTTCTTACCACTTCCCAAATATTCAGCCTGATGGAAGGAAAGGAATTCTCGGAATAATGAATCATTTGAAACATAAAACAGCTAAATATATGAATTACAAGTATTTATTATGGCTTTTCGTTATCATTCCATTGTTTTCCTTTGGTCAGAAAAGCGAAAATATTCCTTTGTATTTTTCCAGCCCCATAATTACCGACAGCACTTCTACGCTTATGATTCCGGTGAAATATAACGCGGAAGCGGCTTCATCGTCGAAATTTTCATTGCATCGGAATTACTATGCCAACATTCTGTTCTACAATTTTATAACAGATACCTACAAGCCGCTTTTTGCCGAAAGCACCTTTATCAGAGATTTTGCTGAAAACAAGTATGCCTACAACCGAATGTCCGCAAATCAAAAAAATGCCACAATGAGCTCCCAATGGGTTTTCTATTTTGTGAAACCTGCCGATTTTAATAAAAGCGGCGAAATTGATGAGGAAGATGCCGCGGTACTTTATGTGTCGGACAAGTTTGGAAACAGCTTGAAAGCACTGACCTCAGTAAACGAAAATGCGGTGAGTCTGGAGATGTTTGACCAACAGGGTTTTGCACTAATTAAAATGCAGCGCGATTCTAATGAGGACAGCAAGTTTGATGAGAAAGACATCGAATGGTATTATATCCGACTCATTTTGAGCAATCTGGAGTTGGGAAAACCCATCGTTTTCGAAAATTAACCATTCTCCGTTTCAGCTATTTTTAATGCCGAAAACTCTTAAAAATACATAAAGCCCAAAGCATGGCACTGCAGCAAGGCAGACCGATGCGGCGAAATATATACTTTTGTTCCACAGGTGAATGAAAGATAAACCCATGCGCGAATATTTCCATTTGCAATTCAACATGATAAACCGTCAGATGTCGGATGCGGGCATTGCTCCTTTGGCGGGCTGGCTGCTGATGGCCGCTGCATTTGGGGGCTTATCGGCTTATCTGTTTCAGCAGGTGGAATGGGCGGTTTATGTTTTTCTGCTGGCGGCTTTGGGAGCACTTTCGAAACTATCGGAACCTCGCCGCAACGATTTTCTGAAAACCTGTTTCAACGCCCAGCCCTATAAAACCCTGCGAATTGTCGAAAACCTTATTTTGGCCTTGCCGTTTATGCTCGTTCTGCTTGTTTATCAGGAATTTGCAGGAGTTGCTTTTCTGGGAGCAATTTCAGTGATGATGGGACTGTTAAGCTTCAAATCGTCGCTCAGTTTTACCTTCCCAACGCCTTTTGGCGGCAGACCCTTCGAGTTTTTGGTGGGTTTCAGAACCACATTTTTTCTGTTTCCAGTGGCCTATATCTTCAGTGTGATTGCAGTGACGGTGGACAATATGAACCTGGGGATTTTCGGTCTTCTGATGATTTTCCTTGTAGTCATGAGCTATTATCCCCGCCCCGAGAATGAGTTCTATGTGTGGTGTTTTTCGCTGAGTCCGCATCGGTTTCTAAGAGAGAAAATCGTAACTGCACTCTGGTTCACGTTTTTACTCAGCGCCCCCATGGTGTTGATGCTGAGCATTTTCTACATGGAAAATCTGGGGGTGATTCTGAGTTTTTATGGACTGGGATTTGTGTTTCTGGGTCTTGTAATTCTGGCCAAATACTCTGTTTATCCCCGCGAAATGAATTTGCCCGAAATAGTGTTCATGGTTCTGAGTATTTATTTTCTTCCGCTTTTGCTGGTTCTTATTCCGTGGTTCTACAGCAAAGCCATTCGCCATTTAAAACCCTGGTTATCATGATTAGAATTACCGATTTATCGAAAAGTTTTGGAACCAAAAATGTGCTTCGGAACATCAATGTCAGTTTTGAAGCGGGAAAAGTCTACGGTATTGTGGGGGAAAACGGAGCTGGAAAAACCACGTTGTTTCGGTGTATGGCCGGCCTGGATGACTATGAAGGCCGTATAGAATCGGATTTAAATCCCCTGAAAAATCATTTGGGACTTTTGCCCACCGAGCCCTGGTTTTTTCCGAAGATAACGGGGGGAGAATATCTCAGGCTGCTTTGCAATGCCCGACAAGTGAAGCTGGAAGATGTAGAAAGTCAGAATATTTTCGACCTTCCGCTGAATCAATATGCATCCACCTACAGCACCGGCATGCGAAAAAAGCTGGCGTTTATGGCCATTTTGCTTCAGGGCAACTACTATTTTATTCTCGACGAGCCCTTCAATGGTGTTGATATTCAAAGCAATATCATGATTACCGAAATTATTCACCGGCTACAGTCATTAAACAAAACAGTACTCATCTCATCGCATATTTTCTCCACTTTGAGCGACACCTGCGACGAGATTCACCTTCTCCGAAATGGGGAATTTATCAAATCCGTTCAGAAAGAAGACTTTGGCAACTTAGAAAAGGAGATGAAAGAGATAACCCTGATGAAGAAATTAGATGGGTTTAAAATCACTTAATGATAAATCACTTAATGATGATTCAATGTGATGCAGTTAAGCTTAGTTGTTGATTTCGATTTCCCGATTCTACCTAATAATTAGCCTTTTAATTGCTTCATAGCGGTTCCCCAATCTTCCAGATGATGCACAGAACTGAGTTTCCCATCAATAACTGTATGAAAATCAATCGACATTATTTTGAATGATTTTGTTCCATCTGTTGGGGTTCCCATAAAATCGCCATTTGGAGTTCCGGTAACCAAACTACGAACCACGTATTTATTACCCTCGTTAATCATGTCTTGTGGCTCCCAATTTAAGTCGGGAATAAGTTTCCAGAAATATTCCACTTGTCCCATTAAAGCTGGTTTTCCTTTGCTTTCGACAGAGCCATGCGAAATGAAATCATTGGCCAAAACTTCGGTTAAAACTTTGGTAGGAGTTGTTTCTGTGTTAACGGTTAGGGCTTTTCTGTAAAATGCCGTTAAGGCTTGTTTGTTTTTGTCCATTTCTTTAAATTTTTATCGATTTATAATGCGGCAAAAATGGTGTGGTTCAGGTTTTTGCACAATGGACAAATCGGCCTTTGTATGGCACTTTTGGGAATATTACTTTTTGATGAAAGCTTCTCTGAATTCTACTGGTGTTGTTGCTGTATTTTTCCTGAAATAGCGAACAAAATAGGCCGGATCGTCAAAACCTAAATTTTGCCCGATTTCTTTTACCGATAAGTTGGAATGGGCTAAAAACCGTTTGGCCTCCAGCAAAATTCTATCGTTGATAATTTCTTTGGGTGGTTTGCCCAAAACCTTTGTTGTGGCTTGTCCCAGCCTTTTTTCCGAGATACAAATCAACTGCGAATACTCGTTTACGCTTTTTAATTTGGTAAAATTGCTTTCCAGTAAATCGCGAAAGAGCAGGGTATAATCGAGGTCAGGGCCATTTTTTAATCCAATATAGCCTTGTCTGCGCTTTTCTCTTTCGGCAAAAAGTAAAAAATTGTACAGCATATTTTTCAATAAAACATGGGTTGATTTATCTGCTGGCACTGTCAGCTCTTCGGTAATCCCATCGCAAATATTCAGATATTTTTCGAAGTCGGGTTTTTTAAAGGTAATCGTTGGTTTCTCGACCAGGTCATTAAAAAGTATACTGCTTCTTAAAAATCTGGTATCGGTTTCTGTTGTGCAAAAAAAATCGTCGGTAAATATTAAAACACGACCTTCATATTTTAGCAATTGGTCAAATTGGTGCACACGGTCTTTGTCAATGAACAACAGCGTATAAGGCTCAATTTTAACGGGTTCAAAATCGATTAAATGGGTGGGCTGGCAATTTTCGAAGAGAAATATATGGTAGAAGTTTGTCCTGTGCGGGATTATCAAATGGTCTTTGCTCATCCGCGTAAGGGTGGGTAATGGTATCACTTCTATTTGAAGATCAGCATTTTGCTTAAACTTGAATTTCTTTATTTGATCGGCCATACCTTGAACAAAACACAAAGATAGCCTAAAACAAATCTGCAATATCAATACCCCCTTGAAGTTTAAAAACAAAAATGAATCAACTACCGAAAAATCATAAATTTTAGAGCGCTGATTCTACCATAAATTAAATTTCATGACTCCCTGCCAGTAGAAAGATTCATCTAAAAACCCAACTTCCTCCCCCCTATTTATAAACCATAAAAAGAAGGAATTATAACTGATGAAAAAGAATATTGTTCACCATAGGCTAGGTTTATTATCTCTATATTTGCGCCGCAATTAAATTAATTTCTAACATTGAGCACTTTTTTAATTTCCTCTTGAAAATGAAAGAGATGTTTAAAATGGTCTCCAAAAAACAATAATATATGTCTGAATTCATTTCTTCAAAAGAAGCTATGGAACTGGAAGATAAATATGGAGCACATAATTATCATCCACTGCCTGTGGTGTTGGCCAAAGGAAAAGGAGCCAAAGTATGGGATGCCGAAGGTAAAGAGTATTTTGATTTCTTAAGCGCTTATTCTGCTGTAAATCAAGGCCATTGCCATCCTAAAATTGTAAATGCGCTTGTGGAACAGGCTCAAATACTCACCCTCACTTCAAGGGCTTTTTACAATAATGTGCTCGGCGTTTACGAGAAATATATGAGCGAGTATTTTGGCTACGATAAAGTGCTTCCGATGAACACTGGCGCCGAAGCCGACGAAACCGCTCTTAAACTGGCCCGTAAATGGGGTTACCTGAAAAAAGGAATTCCTGAAAACGAAGCTAAAATTGTGGTTTGTGCCAACAATTTCCATGGCCGCACCATCACCATCATTTCCATGTCGACCGACCCGGATTCTTACGGTGGTTTTGGCCCCTTCACCCCCGGCTTTGTAACCGTTCCCTACAACGATGTAGATGCTTTGGCTGTTGAACTTCAACACCCCAACGTGGCTGCTTTCCTTGTTGAACCCATTCAGGGGGAAGCTGGAGTTTATGTTCCGGACGATGGCTATCTGAAAAAATCCTACGATTTGTGTAAAGCCAACAACGTGCTGTTTATTGCCGACGAGGTTCAAACTGGTATTGCCCGCACAGGAAAACTCCTGGCTTGCGATCACGAAGGCGTTCGCCCCGATATTCTTATTTTGGGTAAAGCTTTATCGGGTGGTGTTATTCCAGTTTCTGCTGTTTTGGCCGACGACGATATTATGCTCTGCATTAAACCAGGCGAACATGGATCAACTTTCGGTGGTTTCCCATTGGCTGGAAAAGTAGCCATGGCAGCCTTAGAAGTTGTGAAAGACGAAAAATTAGCCGAAAGAGCCGAATATCTGGGCGAAATTTTCCGCCGCGAAATCAGAGCCATCGACTCGCCAATGATTGAATTGGTTAGAGGAAAAGGATTGCTCAATGCGGTTATCATCAAACCAACCAATGGCAAAGAGGCCTGGGATGTTTGTGTAAAAATGAAGGATTTGGGCGTTTTGGCCAAACCTACTCACGGACATATCATCCGCTTTGCACCTCCTTTGGTTATTACCGAAGAAGAATTGCTTCAGGCCGTTGCCATCATCAAAGAAGCCATCTTCTCCTTCCATTAGAATTACCCTTATCAAAAATAACAGGGCCATCGGTTTTTATCGGTGGCTTTTTTTTATCCTTCAACAAGCTTTTAGTATTTCATTTTATAGACAAATCAGGTTATACACTAAATATCAAAGTCCTTTACAATAACTATATCTTTAACAATAAAAATAGTTCTATATTTGGCTTATGATTGAAAGATTGAAAGATATTTCGTTTAGAATTCATATAGAACCTTTACACGCTGTTGAACAAGCCACTAAAGTTGAAACAGTTATAAAGGTTTTGTCTGATATTTACCAATCATACAATAACTATATAGAGATTGAATTCTTAAAGATTGATGAATTTAAGACGATTTATGAATCGAATAAAAAAGTATTAGAAACTATTAAGAATGAATTATCCCTATTAGTTGTTGATCTAAATTATAGCAGCTTTGAGGCAGCGGTTGCTCCGAACTTGCTAGAGTTACAATCTTCTTTATTTGAAAATGATGTTTTGAAATGGAAAAGAGAAACTTACAAGGAGTACAAGGATAATATTATTTTTGGCGATTACGAAAATACAAATTATCTGAATAAAGTTGCCAAAAGATATAACGATGATGAAAGGTTGAGAATTTTCAAACCGCTTTTTTCTTCATTTGGAGATGGTAAAGAATATCAGATACATATAAAAGATGAAAATCATCAATCGTTAAAAGCTTTCATTCAGCCAAAAAAAACTAAAGATTTTTATATGCCTAAACTTGTAGCAGAGAAAACAGATAATTCTGAATATAGTACGGTTCAGTTATTTGCTAAAATCAAAAAGCAAGGTGATACATTTAAATTAAATCAAAAGAACTTAAAAGAGATATTGTATATAGAAGTATTAGAGCATGATACATATCCTTTCAAACCAGAATTAATTAAATATGAGGACACCATTTTTGTCTTATCAAAGAATTTAAATTGCACTGTAGAATTTGATAATAACTATTATATAATCAAAAACGATGCTTTAGATCTGACAGTTTGGGGAGATTCGAGAAAAGAAGTGGAAGAGGCGTTTAGCTTTAGCTTTTATTCATTGTATAAAAATTATTATCTTGAGGTAAATAGTCATTTATCAGATGATGCGATTGTTTTAAAGGAAAAATTGATTAGTCTAATTAAGAGTGTGATTAATGAAGCCTAGAAAAACGAAAGAAATACAACGAGTATTGGAGAAAAAAGGCTTCGTACTCCATCCGGAGAAAGACCATCATCAATTTTATTATCTAATAATTGATGGTAAAAAACAGGCTATTAAGACCTATTTTAGTCATGGAAAAAATGAATATGATAAATTCTTAATGAACCAAATTAAAAAGCAGCTTAAATTTAAAGAAACCGAAAAAGCTGAGGAATTTTTTGATTGCCCAATGTCACAGGAGCAATATATTCTGATGCTTGAAGAAAATGGTGAAATAAGGAAAAAACAATAATTTCTATTAATAAGTCAACCTTTCAACCATTTTATCAACTCGTTACTCAAAACAAAAATTCCTGAAGGCTTAAAATTTTTATTGCCAAAATTTCAGCATGTGCTGTTCAGCTCCGCCAGCTCCCGCAGCACAGCTCTTTTTTTCCGGGGTTGTATGCCCAGGTCGTCGAGCAATTTCTCACGCTCGCTCAGTTCCTGGCAGCTAACCACATTTTTGTCCAGAAGCATTTGTTTTTCGGCCATGGTGAGTTGAGATAAAACTGTGATGGGGTAAATATGCAGGCGCTCAATCATTTCCTTAAGCCCATGCCCTATGGGATAATCCCAGCCAAGCAGGTGAAGCCCGCTGCATTTTCCGTATTGTATTGAATCGTTGCTAAACCGGGTATTGGTAACCACCCAACCTTCGAAACTATGGTTCTGAAATTGGGGTTGGTTTTGTCTGTATTGAACAATATCGTTCACCCGACTGCGCACATACAACGGCACCTGCACACTCACATATTTTCCCTGATCCCTGCTGTACTTGCATTCCATGAGTCGCTGCAAGGAGTCTTTGGTGGCAATCACATCCATTTCGTGGGTTACACATTTGCCGTTTACAACAATGCCCACCTCGGTGCTAAATCCCTGAGCTTGCATCAACTGGCCAATAAATCGCTCGAAGGGAAATCCAGTGGGGCCCAATTCCATGATGGCCATTTTCAATTTATAACGAATTGATGAGGGAACATTGAGTTTCTTCAGCAGCGAGAAAGCCTTTTGATAAAGCATTTTGGTGGTTACGCCCTGATAGACCCACAGGTCGATATCGGCCAGGATGTGCCGAATGGTTTCGCGGGAAGCGCCAGCATTGGACAAGGATCGTTCCAGCTTTTCGACGGAGAAAATCTCATCTTCGCCCGATGCTTTTCTCACCAAAATTGGTGGATGATTGGCTGTGCTGCTACTATGGCTGTTACTCATAGGACAATATTTTTTGTTGATGTATGGACATTGAGTTGCTGGGAAAAATGTGAATTTATCCCCGCGCTAAGTTAGCCAATTAACTGTCAATGGCGGGCTTTTGGCTGGTAAAATTGCACCAAAAATTCCCCCAAATACCTGCTAACCTTTTTTAAGATTTCAATTCAAATTAATGATGGCTGAATTTCCATCAAAGCTCTATATTTACAGCCTTAAATTAAAACCTATGAAGAAATATTTACTGGCGTTGATTTTGAGCGCTTTTTCCCTGATAACCTTTGCCCAGACTCCACTCCGCTTTGCTAAAGATTTTACCGCTGTCACCACCACTCAGGATACCTTTATACTCAATGAGCTCCTCAGTCAGCATAAATATGTGGCTTTGGAGTTTTTCTTTGCCGAAAGTATTTTGTGCAAGGAAACCTCTGTTATGGTGAGTCAGGCCTATGAGCAACTGGGTCGTAACGAGCACGAGTTGATCATTTTAAGCATCAATGTGGGCAACGACAGTGCACAATGTCAGCATTATATCGACAGTCTGGGAATTCAAACCCCGGTGGTTCCAGGAACCTGGGGAAATGGCGATACCATTGCTCATAGATTTGATATTCAGGCTTTCCCAACCTTCATTCTCATATCGCCCGACACGCTCGATTTTTATGATTTGGAAGTGAACGATACCATTACCGAAACCGATACTACTTACTATACTTACGATACCATCCCCTACCGTTACAATATTGCCATTGACGATGTTTGGCCCATTTATGGCGTAAGCGATATTATTGATACACTCACCAATAATTTCCCCATCTATGAGTACACATCAGTTTTCAATTTGCCTACATCTAAAAATCAAAGCTTTAGTCTATATCCCAATCCTGCTCAAAATGTAGTTTATCTCAAATCCTTAAACCTAAACAACGCAGTGACTGTACGATATTTCAATATTTCGGGTCAGTTGGTGGATGAGCAAAAGCTGTATTTGAAAGAAGGCGAAGAAACCCTTTTAGACATTGCCAAACTGAGAAAAGGCTCCTATATTCTTCAGGTGTTGGATAATGAAAAATCTGATATACAAAGACTTATAATTCAGTAAGGAAAACCTGCGTTCGAATGTCGCATTTTCTCAATATAATTCTGCAAATTTGTAAATCGAAAAACGAGTTCCGATTTTAATAAAACAGGTTATGACCATTACCCAATTAGAAATAAAGATTGAGGAGTATGCCCATCTCGACGAGCTGAACGAGCAAGACAAGAATCTGCTGCTCAATGCCTGGAAGGCATGCGATTCGGCCTATGCCCCCTACAGTAAATTTAATGTGGGAGCAGCTGTTTTGCTGGCCAATGGAGTGGTAGTAACTGGAAATAATCAGGAAAATGCAGCCTATCCCAGTGGGCTTTGCGCCGAAAGGGTGGCCATGTATTACGCCTCAGCTCAATATCCGGGCATTGCCATGAAAGCCATAGCTGTTGCTGTTAAATCGGATGTGGTTCAACTCGACGAACCTGCCAGCCCTTGCGGGTCGTGCCGGCAGGTGATGGCCGAATACGAAAATCTCTATCAAACCAAATTGCGCATCATTCTGGGAAGCCCACATACAAAAATTCAAATTCTCGATGGTATTTCGAGCCTTCTGCCCCTCACTTTTTATGCCGAAGGCCTTAAAAAATAAGCCATTAGTCAATTTTTTCCTTCCTAATCGTTTTTGTGTACCTTTACCCACACACAAAACTCAATTTTATTCATCCATAAAACCCAATTTATGAATCCACGAAATCATAGTTTTCACATTCCTGTCATGGGAATTGGCTTCACCATAGATACCCCCGTTAAAGTTGCTCACTTAGGCATCGACTCAGTCATTTCGTTGGTCGACGATATGCTGATGGAAAAAATGCGCCGTTTTTATTGCGAGAAAATGCTTTTGCCTTATCAGGAAATATCGGATAAAATAGACGACTTCAGAGCCAAACGAATTACATCGTATCTCAATCTTATGAAAGAGATTGCCGACCACAAGCTGGAGGATTTAAAGACTGCCAGTCAAGATAAAATTGATGAAATAAAGCACTACTTTCAGATGTTGCCCGATAGCTCGGAGCTGAAAAATGAATTCAATTTGCGCCTGCAAAGCTTTAGTTTTAAGGAGATGAAAGAGTGGCTGAAAGAAAACCTTAGCCTGGGGAACATTGATGTGAATATCATGACTAAAGTGGACAAGGACAACTATAAAAACGGGGAAAAACTTCCCGTTGAGTTTAACGATGCTCATGCAGCCCTCCGGGGTTTTGCCCAAAGCAATTTGAATTCGTCGGTGGTACTCTCTGCCGGAATGAACCCGCGCCTCTATGCCTATATGGAACAATTCGACGATTTTTTCCCCAGCACCGACGGTGTTTTGAAAAAGAGAATTATTCTGAAGGTCTCCGATTACCGTTCCGCTTTAATTCAGGGCAAGTTCCTGGCAAAGAAAGGATTGTGGGTTTCGGAATATCGCATAGAATCGGGGCTCAACTGTGGCGGTCATGCTTTTGCCACAGAAGGATTTTTGATGGGCCCGGTTTTGGAAGAATTTAAACTAAAGCGTCAGGAACTTACAGAACAGGTTTGGGCCATTCTTTCTGCTGCCCTGATTGCCAATAATAAACCGCTGCCCGAACAGCGCCTCTCACTGCGCATCACAGCGCAGGGTGGTGTAGGCACCAGCGAAGAACACGATTTTCTCAGAGCGCACTATCAGGTAGATTCTGTGGGTTGGGGTACCCCGTTTCTTTTGGTTCCCGAAGTTACTTCGGTGGATAAAGATACCAGAGGGCAGCTAAAAAATGCCAAGGAAAAAGATTTGTACCTCAGCGGAATTTCGCCCCTTGGAGTTCCTTTCAATACCCTACGTGGAAATACAAAAGATATTGAAAAACAGAAGCTTATTGACTCTGGAAAACCTGGTAGTCTCTGTCCCAAAAAATACGTGGAGCTCAATTATGATTATACCGAAAAAGCTATTTGCACGGCCTCGTACCGTTATCAACGATTGAAGATTAAGGATTTAAATACACAAAACCTCCCCACAGAAATCTATCAGAAAAAATACAACCAAATTGTCGAAAAATCATGTGTTTGTGTGGGATTGGGCACTTCTGCGCTATTGGCTAATAACTTAGATACGACCATTGAAGGACCTGGGGTTTCCATTTGTCCTGGACCCAATTTAGCCTACTTCGATAAAGAAATGTCGCTGAAAGAATTATCGGGGCATATTTATGGACGCAACAATGTGATTGACCGCACCGACAGGCCCCATATGTTTGTAAAAGAGCTGAATTTGTATCTGGACCATTTGAAAACTAAAATGGAAGACGCGAAACAGGATTTCTTCAAAAAGCACGAAAAACAACTGACCCATTTCAATGAAAACATGCAGGAAGGGGTTCGCTATTATCAGTCGCTCTTTACCAATATTAAAGGCTTCTTTGCAGAAACCAAACAACAGGTTTTGGCCGATTTGGAGAAAGGAAAGCAGACATTGCTCCAAATGGAACTGGAAATAAAAGCACAAAGTGAAGTGAAATAGTGTTTTTTGAGTTGTTCATCATCATATAAATTCCGGAATAATGAAATCGTTACACATCGCAATTCTAGCTGCTGCTTTGCTGTTAACTCATTGCAAAGAGCCCGTTAAACCTGTTGAAAATCAACACCCTATTGACCGTGTGGAAAGTGGAACCCCCATCAATGTAATGCTTACCAGTTATAGCACCACGCTGATGCCTCAGGATACCATTCCCCTGCGAATTGTGGTAACCGACGAAAAAGCGCGGGAAATAACCTCCGCTAAAAATACCATCAGGTTGTTTATAGAAGGCAGCGGTGAGGTGTTAAACCAAAACAATCAGTTGTTGACCATCGAGTTAGATAGCAATAACAGGAGTTTTGCGACCGATAGTTTGAAAAATGGTGTTTTGCATCTTTTCTATATTGCCCCAAATCAGGCTGGCATAGCCAAAGTAGAAGCGGAAGCCTTAAGCACAAATCTCAATGCCCCCAAAATATGGCCCGGAGCTCACGAAATGCATATTCTCCCTGCCGGTTTCAATTACCTGAAACCTACTGCTGAACAGTTGCCCCCAACCACCAAACCCATCGACAAAATGATAGGCGCCGACATTTCCTTTCTTCCTGAGTTGGAAGATAAGGGGTTGGTTTTCACCGAAAATGGCAAACCCATCGACCCGGTAATTATGTTGAAAAACCATGGATTCAACTATATTCGTCTGCGGGTTTTTGTAAATCCGGAGAACGAAAAAGGATACTCCCCCGGAAAAGACTATTGTGGCCTGGAAAAAACACTGGCTTTGGCCAAACGTGTTCATGAGGCGGGATTTAAAATACTTCTCGATTTCCATTACAGCGACACCTGGGCCGACCCGCAAAAACAGTTTAAACCCAAAGCCTGGGAGGGGTTGGATTTTGCAACCCTCACCGATAGCGTTACCAGCTATACCATCCGGGTGATGAATGCTTTTAAAAACCAGGGAACAGCTCCCCAAATGGTTCAGGTGGGCAACGAAATAAACCATGGTATGATTTGGCCCGATGGCCATATTGGCAATCCTGACCAGTTGGCCCAATTGCTGAAAGCCGGAATAAAGGGTGTGAAAACCGTTGATCCACAGGTTCCTGTGATGGAACATCTTGCTTTGGGCGGACAAAATACCGAAGCTGTGTTTTGGCTCGATAATATGCTGGCACGTGGAGTTGAATTCGATATTATTGGGCTTTCATACTATCCCCGATGGCACGGAACTCTGTCCGACCTGGAGAACAATCTGAACGATTTGTCGAAACGTTATCACAAACCCCTGAATGTGGTGGAGTATAACTGGTACAAGAAAGAAGTTCACGACATTGTATTTCAGTTGCCCAACAATATGGGCAAAGGAGCCTGCGCCTGGGAGCCACTGAGCTGGCAAACCGATATGGTAACTTACGAAGGGGTGGTGAATGCTGAAGTTATAGGTATTTACGACCAACTGTCTGCCAAATGGCTAAGCAAATAGGGGGTTCTTAATTGTAAATATGCAAATACCGGCCATCGAACGATGTTCGGTATTGCTTGAGCGGTTTAACAGAAGGCCCTGCCACATTGCTACCATCGAGAATGAGATAGGTGGAGCCGCAGCAATCGTCCGAAAGAATAATTCCATCTGCTTCTACCACAATTCGCGAACAGCCTTCGGTGGTGCAACACGCATCCGGATCGTGTGGGCAGGTTCGTTCAAAGGCCACAAAATCAGTTAGATTGATTCTGTAAACAACAATTCCCCTGCTGGGATAATTGGCTGTTAAATACTCGTGTCCGCCCGAAGTATTCAGATTAATGTATTGAGTGGAATTGGGTTCTATGGTGATATTGACCACAGCATAAGGCAGCGGATCGTCTTCTTTTTCGCATTGATTCGACAAGAAGAAAACCAACAGAAGCAGGACCAATAGCGGAGTTTTCGGGTTTTTCATGAGCATTATTTCTTTCAGTTTATTAAACGCAGATTGGGGGACAAATATTATTTTATTCTTCTGTTTTAGTTGAATTTGAGCCGATTAATGAAGGATGGTCCGGCCCAGTTGTTCACTCAGAAATTTCTTTTGATTGTATTTTTTGCTGATGAGTTTCAGGAGTTGATTGATGGTTTCGTCGTTTTTCTCATCCTTGAGCTGAAGCTGTATTTTTTCAATATCCTTTTGCAACACTCTGAGTTTGAACTGAAGCACCGACCGTTGAACGCTTTGAGCCAGTAAATCTTTTTTCTCGGTCTTGATGTAGATTTGTTTCTTGTCGAACCAATTGTTCGAAATTTCATATTTATCGAGCGATTGATCCACAAAAAACGAAGCCAGCTCCTTGTTGTGGTGGTTGAAATAGTATTGATAATCGCGAAAAGATTCCCCTTCCAAATCAGTGGCAAACTCGCGGTATATTTCCTTGTAAACCTGATTTTCGAAACTCAGTCCGTCATATTCCAGCTGATCGATGATGTAGTAAGCCACATTCAGAACGATATCATCTTCGTTTAGGCGCTTGATGATAAAGTCTTCGCGGCCATATTGCACCAGAATCCGGGCAAGATTTTCCTCCTCTCCCACCAGCCGGGTTTGAGTAGTGTTGATGTTTGATGGCCAGATTGGGGTGGATGCGGGTTTGGAAACTTCGGGGATATTGCCAAAACTTTCGCTCATGTTTTTCCGCAGAATTTTATTGAGCTCATTCATGAGGGTTTGCTCAGGCATTTGCAACAAAACAGAGCACTCTCTCACATAAACCTGACGGGTGATGGCATCGGGAATTATGGCAATGGTTTGAACTATTTCCTTGATTAAACCAGCACGTTTAATGGGATCGTTTTGAGCTTCGGTGGAAAGAAGATTGGTTTTGAAGCTGATAAAATCCTGGGCCTGAGTGGTTATAAAGTCCTGAAGCTCGGTCGACGAGTGAGAACGGGCAAAACTGTCGGGGTCTTCGCCGTCGGGAAAAAGCACCACCCTCACGTTCATTCCTTCGCTCAAAATCATGTCGATTCCGCGCAATCCGGCTTTAATTCCTGCAAAATCGCCATCGTAAAGCACGGTGACATTGTTGGTGAATCGTTTGATGAGCTTGATTTGGTCGGTGGTAAGTGCGGTTCCTGAGCTGGCCACCACATTTTCCACTCCTGAATCGAAGAGCGAGATAACATCGGTATAGCCTTCCACCAAATAGCAATTGTCTTTCTTCACCATTTCGTTTCGGGCAAAGGAGATTCCATAGAGAACCTTACTTTTATGATAAAGCTCCGATTCGGGCGAATTGAGATACTTGGCTTGTTTTTTATCGTTGAGCAGGGTTCGTCCACCAAAACCAATCACCTGTCCTGTGAGGTTGTGAATGGGAAACATGACCCGACCTTTAAACCTATCGATACGCTTTTCGTTTTCGCGAACAATGGTTAAACCGGTCTTTTCTAAAAGCACGATATCCTGTGCGTTTTTTATGGCATAGTCGGTAAATGCCGACCACTCGTCGGGGCTGTAGCCCAGCTCGAATTTCTTAATCATTTTTGGGCTGATTCCCCTTTCGTTCAGATAACCAAGTCCCACAGATTTTCCGGTTTCGGTTTCCCAAAGCTGATTGGTGAAATATTTCGAAGCAAAATCGACCAATTGCATCATGCTCTCCCGCTCGTTGAACTGTGCTATCTGATCGGCGGTTTGTTCTTCCTCTTTCACTTCTATATGATACTTTCGGGCCAGATGGCGCAGGGCTTCGGGATAGGTTTTGTGTTCGTGCTCCATGATGAAACTCACCGAGCTTCCTCCGGCTCCGCAGCCAAAACATTTATAAAGCCCTTTGGCCGGACTCACTGTGAACGAAGGTGTTTTTTCGTGATGGAAAGGACACAGGCCCAATAGGTTAACCCCGCGTTTTTTCAATAAAACGTAGTCGCCAACCACCTCCTCAATGCGGGCAGTTTCGATGATTTGCTGTATGGTTTCTTTTGGAATCATATGTAGGTGACAAAAGTAATTTAAAAAAAATCGGATGCATCACAGGACAGCCATTTGATGGATAGATTTTTATGAACAGGCTAAGCTTCTGATATACAATATATAGAGAAAATATTTCTGTTTTTTAAATGGAATCGGGCAAAATAAAAAAATACTATCTTCGACAAAAAAACGGCGAAATAGCCTACTTGATTTTGATGGAAAAAATATGAATACTAAGGCAAAAATATTAATTCTGGTAGTCATCTATTTGGCACTAAGTTTCGTTTCTCTATACAGGCATAAAAATGTGGAATTAAACTCTTTCCGCTCAGAGGTTTATGCCGATAGAGCCGGATATTATGTGTATTTGCCAGCCACTTTTATTTATCATTTTAATACAGAAAAATTTCCTGGAGAAATAGAAAAAAATACAGGAAATGGTTTTAGGATTGATAGTTTGACCCAGAAAATAATTACAAAATATACTTATGGTGTATCTTTAATGCAGTTACCTTTTTTCCTGATAGCCGATGTTATTACGTCCATTCAGCAAGTTCATCCTCGGGACGGCTTTTCATATTACTACCAAAAATCAGTTGATTTTGCAGGGGTTTTTTATTTGGTTGGCGGACTCTATCTGCTCTTCCTTGTGCTAAATATTCTCTTTCCTCATTCCAAAAAAACAATAATTATTGGCTTAACAATGCTGTTTCTGGGAACCAATTTGTACTATTATGGCATTGTGGAAGCTGGTATGTCGCATATATATTCTTTCTTTTTGTTCTCTGCACTTATCTATCTAACAGTCACCCACCGAACAGATTACGGGCTTTTTCGAAAGGTTGTTTTTCCAGTACTGGTGGTTTCTCTCATAGTTATTATCAGACCCATAAATATTATTGGAGCAGGTTTTATTCTGTTTTACAATAAAGGATTTTTTGTCACTGGTTTTAAAAGTATGAGCAAATCGAATACTTCAAAGGCTTTGGCTCTCGCTTTGTTGACAGGTGTGGTAGTTTTTGCTCCCCAATTAATTTATTGGAAGTATGCTTTTGGCAGCTTCGTTTCTTACAGTTATGGACAGGAAAGTTTTACACATTGGCTGAATCCATCCATTATAAAGGTTTTGTTTTCTCCCGCCAACGGATTGGTGCCCTATAGTTTGATCATAGTTTTCATTGTAGCAGGCATTTTTATGATGGTGAAAAAAAAGGATTTTCGCGGAATAGTACCCCTGATGTATTTTGTTTTGGTGATTTATATTACCGCATCGTGGCACGATTGGAAATTTGGTTGTGGCTGCGGAATGAGAAATATGGTGGAATACTATAGTTTCTTGAGCTTCCCATTGATATTTTTCCTACAAAAAATCAATTCCATAGAAAAAATTCTACCCAAGGTAACCCTATGGTTTTTTATTGCGGTTTTGGTGCTAATTTCATTCAAGGTGAACTATCATTACTACGGTTGCTATTTCGAAACCGACTGGAGTTGGGGGCAATATTTCAAGGCTTTGCAATATCCTTTCAATCAATAATAAACCACAATTGAAGCTCGTCTACCCAATCAATCTTCCAATAGAACTTTCATAAAACATTGTTCACAATCAAAATCTAACCGATAGCGGCGGTTTTTATCCTTCAGGAAAATAGGTTCTTTGATTTGAAGGCTTGGATTGGGTTTTTGCTTGTGGGGACAAATTTGAAGTTCATACTTAATGCAGTAACGGGTGGTCATGATGGTTTTTCCATCCTGTTGGGTCTTGTTTAAAAGCTCGAAGGCTTTTTCATTGACTTCGGCGCCATGTTTTTCATAGAAAATACGGCTCTTACTGTTGGCAATATTCTCCTGATAAAAAACCTGATCCTTGAAATAATGAGCATCGGTTTCCGGCCTTTTCGGTTGCGGCCTTTTATAGTTTTTCAGCCTTTGCCCAAGGAGCTTGTCTAAGCAATTGCGCCGAATTTCGTTAAGCATAGAAGCAGGGAAGAAATAGGCTTGTTCTGCCTGGTACTGAAAACCTGTGACCCCAAAAATAGAATCTCCGCTTTTAGTAAGCTGTTTTTCAATGGTTTGAATGGCTCTTTCTGCGTCTTTGGCGGTTTCCTTCGGATGTGTAATCATTTCCGAAACACTAACTCCATCTTCGTCGGTGGCATTTAGCCGGAAGCCATCGTTCTCTTCGCTGAAAACCAATTGTATATCAATTTTTCGCTTGTCGGTATTGCTTTCAAGATTTTTGGTAAATGCTTTGTCAAAATTTCTGAAGACCAACGTCCCCACTGTTAATGCGGGCATTTTATCGGGGAAAATTTTGCTCCCCTGAATTCCATTCACCGGGAAGCCCTGAAGCTCTCCAAATTTGTTGATATAACAGAGTCCATCGCCATTTACAATCAGTTCGGTGGTTTCCAATTCAAAATGATTTGCCGAAACTGATTTTACCATTCCCAATGCCTTCCCCAACGATTTGGGACTGCTGAAATTGGCTAAGTTTTTGGGTCTGTTTTCCAGAAAATAGGGGGTAAATCCGCGGTTAAAACTCCGCTCCGGATCTGGTTCAAAACTCAATTCGGTGCTCCCTGCCGATGCTTTGCCAAAATCAGGGTTTTGATACAGAAAGCTGTCTAAGAGTTTGCGGTAATGAGCCGTATTGTTTATCAGATAGTTGCTGTCCTTGAGCCTGCCTTCAATTTTAAACGATGTAATTCCTGCTCTAATGAGATCGAAAATTTGCTCTCCGGCATTAAAATCCTTCAGCGACAAAAAATGCTTGTTCCTGCTGATTACCGAGCCATCGTTATTGAGCAGGTCGAAGGGCATTCGGCATGCCTGTGCACACTCCCCGCGGTTGGCGCTTCTTCCGCACATGGCCTGACTAAAATTGCATTGTCCGCTCAGGCTCACACAAAGAGCTCCATGCACAAAAGCTTCCAGCTCTACCCGAGTATTTCTCCTGATTTCCTTAATTTGTTTTACCGAGAGTTCCCGCGCCAGTATAATTCGCTGAAATCCAGCCTTCTCTAAAAATTGAATTCTCTCGGTTTCATAATTGTGAGTTTGAGTGCTGGCAAAAAGTGGCAGTGGGGGCAAATCCATTTCGAGCAATCCCAAATCCTGAATAATGAGCGCATCGATACCGGCATTATAAAGTTCACGAATTAGACGCAGCGCCTCCTCAAGCTCCTGTTCATACAAAAGGGTATTGAGGGTAACATAGGTTTTGGCCCCAAACTGATGCCCATAGTTGGCCAGACTTTCAATATCGGAAACCGGATTGCCGGCTGCGGCTCGTGCACCAAATTTTGGAGCTCCGATATAAACTGCATCGGCGCCATAATTAAAAGCCAATTTGCCTGCTTCCAGGTCACGGGCGGGACATAAAAGTTCGAGTGCTGTCTTCAAAAAATAGTTTTTGGCAAAAATATCAAAACAAAGTGATTAAAAACCATGGTGACTGATTGCAAGTGAAAAACAGCATTTTATACAAAACACAAGCAATATATAGTCCAATAAAAGAATTGTATAATGCCGATGCAATAGCTGTTTAGTCCAATTCTTATTGGACTTCCGAACAAGTTCGGAACACAGTCTTACAGATATGCTTTCGGTATTAAAACTATTTCAACCGAAGAATTTCATTGAAGAATTCTTTCAGAAAACACCAATTCCTTAGAAGGGATTCGCTTCCTGTCGTCCTTGTTTATTCCAATCGGGCAAACGGTGTTTATCGCCTTCCAACTCCATTATCTTGTTTTTCCAGGTATTTGGATATCCCGGACTCTGCATTTCTTCGCCTTCAGTTTTAATATAACCATCGTTGTATTTCGCAATGAGTTTGTAGCCCAATTGGGTCCATTCATCGAGAATCCATTCGGCGCGGGTATTCACATAGTTTTGGAGCACCCAGCTTTTATCTTCGAGCATTTTATTGCTGTGTCGCATGAGAATACTGTCCTGTTCGGCTATCATTTTATCCTCTAATTTCCGCTGAACCTGCTGAATATCCTCAATCATATAACTATACTTGAGATTGGCAAAATTGCTCACAAAATTCATGGCCCACCACATAGAAGTGGGGTCGTATTTCATTATATCGCCCTTGCGAAACGATTCGGGGGTTTCGGTAATGCCCAGATAAACAGGAAGATAAACTGTGAAATAAGTATCGTCGAAACCAAACCAACATGTTCCCAACTCGTTAGGAAGTTGAGAGTTAGCCTGAGCAATGAAGCTAAAACAGGTATTGTAAGTAGAAACAGGACGCTCCCACACATAGGTTGTGTCGCCCTGATCCCAACTAAGCGGACGCCAACGCTGTGGATTTCCAAAAGGACCAGCCGCCAAACCTTGTGTCATATCCATTTCGGTTCCTTCGTAATGATCGCGAACCAAACCCATTACATCTTTCAGGCTGATTTTGTTTTCGGGGAAAATCCAAAGCGGATAACGCTCGGCTCCGTATACGCCCCGATGATAATCCGTAGAGAAATTTTGTTCAGGAGCAGCCCTGCGAAACAGGCTCCAAACGCGGCTTTCGCAATAGCGAAGTCTGTCGGGCGAAGGAGGGTTAAAGGCCTCATTAAACTTGAATGGTTCCCCTTTTTTGGGGTCGTAAAATCCTTTTTCTGTAGCAAACTGAATCATGGAAGGGCTGTAGAGACAATTCTCCGGATCGTTTAAGGGGAAACTTCCTATTCTGGACATATTGGCATGGGCCGAAATAGCTCCGTCGGGAATCTTCACAGCCACCCAATTGGCTCCCAAATGGCCTTTGCCAACGCCTATCATTTCCAAAATCCACGCTTCGTTGGGATCGATGATGGAGAAACTTTCGCCTTCGCTTCCATAACCATATTTCTCCACCAGACTCACAATTACCTGAATGGCCTCACGGGCTGTTTTGGCTCTATCCAATGCTAAACTCATTAAATGCCAGTATTTTAGTGGCAAATTGTCGTTCCATAGCTCTTCACGGCCCGTGAAGGTAGTTTCGCCAATGGCCACCTGATATTCGTTCATATGAAAGCCTATTTTTTTATAGGTCTCCGCAGGCTGTGGAATTTCCAGAAAAGTTTCGGTCCCCGGAATCTGAAATTTGATGACCTCGCCGGCCATATGTTTTTGGTGGGGATTCATTTGCAAATGGTAAAGCCACTCACCATCGTTGGTATAAACCATCATGGTGCTTCCTTTGGTACTGGCGCCTTTGGTAATGATCAGATTGGTGCAGGCTATGGAGTTTTGAGCCAGGAAAACCACTGCCAGAATAAATATTTTAATAAGATTGTTCATTGCTGTTGAATTATCGTTTAGTATTTTATTTTGTGAAAAACCCATCATTTTTCCATTCATAAAAATGGTAAGCTAAAATAGAAATTTCCTGATTAGTTTTAGGAGTACCTAAATACGAAATAGTATTTCTGTTTGATAGGAATAAATAGATGAAGATGGATGTGAGTTATTGAAAAACATCAAATCACCTGAAATTTATGATGAGCAAAAATCATTGAAAGGCAATGGAAACGGGAATTTCTTTCATGATTTGAACAATCAGGATATCAACATTTTAATGTCATTAAAAAATTGAGTCGGTGGATAAAAACCCAGCTTGCCTATATTAATATTGTTGAAGATTATTGTGATAATAGTTAAGTCTTGCTTATTTAAAAATTGTTCAAATGGAAGTATTACATGCAATCCAGTCCACAAAAAAGGTTGTGGGCTGCGAAGCACAGAGGGTAAAAATCTACTCAAAGAGCTTCAGAAACACAAATACTACCGGACAATTATTATTAATTATATTAGTTATAACCACCTCGATTTTTGGCAATTTATTTGGCCTTAAAAATGCGATGGCGCAGCCGTCGAATAATAACAGGGCCAATGCTTACGAAGTAATATTCACCAGCGACAACTGGTGTTCCACCAATGCACAATTCACCACCTATCAGGCCACAGCCGATGAGGCTCGACCTTCTTGTTGGTCTGATGGCCCAACGGCCAATGTGTGGTTCAAGTTTGTGGCGCCCTCCAATTCCCTTAAAATCTCTGTAATAAACGGCGGTTCATACGGAACCCAGCGAAATGCACGAATGGCCGTTACCAACTTAGCTGGTACTCAGATGGCTTGTGTGAATTATACTCAGCCTTCAGGTACCTCTGTGCTGCAAATGGATAATTTAACAGAAGGAGAAATCTATTACCTGAATGTGGACAATTACGCAGGCTCTACCTATTGGGGTACTTTTACACTCTGCATGAATGAAACTTTAGACTATGATTATAAGGCTTTTGCCCACGATCTAACTGCGCTCGACATGGGAAACTATTGCTCAGCAAATGGAGCCTTCACCACTTTCCAGAAAACAGGCGATGAACCCAGACCCGGCTGCTGGTCTGATGGACCTACTGCCAATGTATGGTTCAAGTTTGTGGCGCCCTCCAATTCCCTTAAAATCTCTGTAATAAACGGCG
>CAXYYJ010000010.1:0-100366 GCA_964293475.1 uncultured Draconibacterium sp. | reverse complement strand
GTATTGAATAATTTTGGCATCGAATACGACATTATATTTTAGCTATTACTTATATTTCCAGGCCACTTGAATTGGGCATGTTAATGTCAATAAATACTATATCTGGATTATATTTATTTATTAATCCCACACCATCTAAAAGATTAGACGCACTTCCGACTACACTGATTTTATGCTGGCTAAATTTTCCCAGCAATTTACTTAGTGCATTGATAGCATCCAGTTCATCATCAATTATTATTGCAGTATACATTGATTAGTTTCTCTCGGTTATCTTTAAAATTCAATGAAATCAGAATGAAAATATTGCTACGAACTTATATTACCATTCAGATATTCAAATAAAAAACTTTTTAACGTTAGTATTTTAGAATTTAATGTCATTTGACATCATTAGAGCTAAACACCTTTATACAAGCACATTTTCATAACTATATACATTTGTTAATACAAGTTCAATAAACAACCAAAATCAGAAACAATAGAGTATAATTCAAAACGCTTAGCATATGACTATTCTAAAAAAATATATTTAACGTTATGATAATCAATGTTTTATGCTAATAACCATGCTAATAACTTATAATAAAATATGTTTATATAGACCTGATATTCATAATCTTAGCTAGGATTTTCCATAATACTAAGCTAAGAAACATATATAACAGATTAGAAAGTAAAAGTAGTATTTTATCGAACATATTAAATGAATCTTTTTGAGATAAATTAAATCTGGATCTGATTAAGTTTCTTGAGTTATTTAGAAGGGAATTTTGCACCATTCAAACAGTAACCTTTGCAACCTCACCATTTCATTAGACAATAAGGCAAACAAATATTATTCGCTTAGGAGGATTCAGCGTTTTATAGCAGAATATGTAATTGATAATGATATCATTGCAAAGATGATATTTTCGATTGTCCCAAATAAACCACCCTATGGGCTTACAGTGGGCAGGACAAACTGGAAGTTTGGCTGTCTCGATATCATTATTCTTATTCTTGCCGTGAGATATGATAGTGTTGCCATGCCAGCATTGCACAAGATGATGCCCGAATTTGGAAACTCATCCACCAAAAAGGGCATGGAATTTATAGAAAGATATATTAAACTATTTGGCATCCAAATAATTGAATACATATTGGCCGACAGTGAATATATAGCCAAAAAATGGATTGGTTCCTTTAACAAAACAAAATTCGCTACTACATTAGAATACGAGAAAATTTTTGGGTAGATATTCCTCGGACTAGCACTAAATCCAAAGCACGTTGGTCCATTAATCGCATGACTATAAATCAATCCAGCTCCATTAGCAGAATATTAAAAATTAATGGTCAACTTTGCCAATTGTCAGAAGTAAAAAGTAAGGGACACGGTTGTTTTACTTGAATTTCATCTCATTATCTCTTTTATTATTCCTGAGCAGTCACATGAAATTTATAAGAAACGATGGCAAATCGAGATGGCCTTTAATTCCATCAAATCAAGTGGATTAACGTTGAACAAACCCATCTTAAAGATTTGGAGAATGTTAACAAACTATTAGCTCTAGTGTTGGTCGCCACTGCCTCGGCTTATATAACTGGGGTAAATATGAAGAAAAAGTCTCTAATTAAAAATAAGAAAGATGGCAGAAAAGCTAAGAGTTTATTCTAATATGGACTTGATTGTATTGGTAAAGTATTGTTTTTTAACAAATTAAAATAATTGTCTATTTATGTTGATTTTTTGGCATGTACTTAGATAACATTATTATACCACTCTGGATCCCATAAGATACACTGAATCAATCAATTGTTCGCTTCCAAGAAAAATAAATGAAAAAAGAACCTCATGCAATGAACTTCCTGATGACAGTTTTTGGGTGAGTAAAGGTAAATTCCGGGGGTTTAATAATATGAAATCTGCTTCTTTTCCCGTTTCAAAATTCCCGATTTTGTGGTCGAGTCCCAATGCTTTGGCTCCTCCAAGAGTGAGCAGATAGAACAATTGAAATGCATCGAACTTCTCTCCCCGTAAAGCCGCTATCTGATAGGCTGCGGCTGCCGTTTGCAGCATGGAAAAGCTGTATCCTCCGCCAATATCAGAACCCAGACACAAGGGAATATTTATGTCCCAGGCTTTTTTCAAATCGAACAATCCCGACCCCAGAAAAAGATTGGAAGTGGGACAATGCACCAAGGTAGCTCCCTGATTTTGAACTCTTTCCCATTCCTGCGGGCTTAAATGAATGGCGTGACCCAAAACAGTTGTTGAATCGACCAGGCCAAACGACTCGTAGACTGCAAGATAATCGGCGGAATCTGGAAACAGTTTCAAAGTTTGCTCTATTTCTTCCCTGTTTTCCGAAATATGGGTTTGAATCCTAACTTGCGGATAACGTGCCTTAATTTGTCCGAGCTGCTCCAATTGAGATGGGGTACTCGTGATGGCAAAACGGGGAGTCAAAATATAATTGAGTCGCTTTTTGTTGTCAAATTCAAGAATCAACTCTTCGGCCTCCGAAAAAGTAAGGTCTGTATCTTCGCAAAGCGATGCAGGTGCATTTCGGTCCATATTGGTTTTGCCAGCCAGAATTCTCATATTCAACTCATTGGCCCGATTCATGGTGGCTCTGAGAGATTCGGCATGTACCGATGTATAAATGGCAGCTGTGGTGGTTCCATTTTTAAGCAATTGCGAAAAAAAGAAGGCAATCTCTTTTTTAGCGTAGGCTTCATCAGCAAAAAGTTCTTCGGCGGGAAAGGTATAGTTGCTGAGCCATTGCAGCAAATCGGCACCATAGGATGCCATAACCTGTGTTTGTACCGAATGAATATGCCCGTCGATAAAACCGGGGAAGAGCCATTTCTCACGCTCGTCAATCAATAAACAATTGCCAGGAATTTGATGGGAAAGTTCACTATAAAAGCCCACATGACTTACCAAACCCTTTGAAACTATGAGCAATCCATCGTCGAAAAACTCATATTGATCCCGCGCAATGAAATGAAATATTTTTGCCCTGATGGCTATATTGGCTTCTGTAGTCATATTGATTGTTTATCGTGCAAATGAATCAGTCAGAATGAGTTTATTATTTTCGAACACGAGGTTTTCAGCATCAAAATCGAAATCCTTGCCATCGAACATCACAATCTTGTGGGCCAGTTTCATCATTTCGCTGGCCGAATCTTTCATTTGATTTGAAGATTTTGACATAACGAAAAAATGGATGTCCGGATTGATGATATTTCTCAAAGCACCCGATTCCACAACAACAATATCATCGGGAGAGAAAAAAGATGATGTGTAGTTAAAGGCATCTTCAAGGTAATTGTCGTTGACCTGCAAAAACCAGGAATCGTGAGCACCGGCTTTTAAAAACCGGCTGGAGTCCTTGCTGGTATGGGCATCTTTTTCTAAAGAAAGAATAAACCGATGGTCGGAAAAAGTACAAAAAGGTGGATTATCATCATGTTTATGGGGGCTGATTTTCAAGGCTACAACTCTACTTTTTAGCTTGTTCAAATGCTGGATTAACAGGCTGGCAAATGTTGTTTTACCCACATTTCTGGCACCACCCGAAACAATAATGAGCTTCCATTTGCGCTCTTCAAAATCGGGCTTTAAAATATCTAAATGAATCATTTATAAATAGTTTATCAAAATGAACCGCTCCGTAAATTTGTAAATCTTTCGAAAATCGGCCACAAATTCATTGGCTATATTAACGAAAAAAGCCCGATGAAACTCACCGGGCTATAAAATTTTTTATCCTTGCTATCTAATAAAATTCATTTGCTCAAAGGTCTTGAGTCTGTTTTTGGTAAAATTATTGAGCGAGTATAAACCGCCACCATAAGAACGGCTGGCAAAGATGCCATACCCATTTTCAATATTTGTGAAAGCAGGACGGTCAATGACAATGGAAGCGCTGGGTTTATTAACATCCATGTAAACATTAAAAGTTTCGTCGGCCACGCCTAAAATTACCTCGCATTGACCTATCATTCTTACCACATTATCTTTATATTGAATTGCGTTCAACAGGTTTGAATAGAATTCCTCGCCCGAATACTCAATAAATAAATCTTCGCCACCATATAACTCCTTGGAAGTAATTCCAGGAAAAATCCAGTCGACATAATGCTCGCTAAAAGTAGTATCGGAGCCGGAAAGAAGGCCTTCGGTATAATGAAAACGAAGGTTAAGCTGATATAATCTACCGTTTTCAATCGATTTAAAAGTAACTGCTTTATCCGATTCAAAAGTGATGGAAAGATTTGGATAGTCGAACCGAATGCTGGAACCATCAATAAGCGATGTGGATGATGTGATAAGCTGTCCTGTTTCGGGGTTTTTGATTTCCAGATTATAGGTATCGTTTACATTAAGCAGCCCTTTGGTCACCGCGTAATAAACCACCATTTTTGGGGCATAGAAAATGCCTTCTTTTTTATTGTAGATGGTTATGGTGTCAAAAGTAATAACGCGATTGTTTGAATAAACTTTTACATCGAGTTTATTGGGAAACAGGTTAGAATCAGCTACTTGAGCGGCCTGATATATATCACCATCGGACAAATAAGCTTTTTCTATTCTAAGGTAAGAGATGCTATCATTGGGGTTTAGTAAACCATAAACAATGGCAATGTCTTCATAATCATCGTTAATATCAATTTCTTTATCGCAGCTCATGGTAAATAAACCCAAAGCAACAAGAAACAAGGCGGCAAATAATCTGTTCATATTTGTGAATTATGGTATTGTTGTACAAAAGTAAATTATTTTTCCTAAGCTGGATTTAAATCCAACGAATTACCTGATAATTCTATCTTTTTGTTTTAGAAATTGGTTTTAGCGGGATAGAAAATCCATGATATTTTTCTCCACGCGATTGAGTATCTGACTCACGTCGGCTTTAACAAAGTCTTCGCCGGTTATTTTTTCATAGAGCTCAATGTATCTTTCGGAAATGGTTTGAACAAACTCGTCGGACATTTCGGGAACCTGCTGACCTTTTTGCCCCTGAAATCCGTTCTCCATGAGCCATTCGCGCACAAATTCCTTGCTGAGTTGTTTTTGAGCTTCTCCCCTGTCGAACCGCTCCTGATAGCCTTCTTTATAGAAATATCTGCTTGAATCGGGGGTGTGAATTTCGTCGATGAGATAAATTACACCGTCTTTTTTGCCAAATTCGTATTTAGTATCGACCAGCAAAAGGCCTTTTTCTTCGGCTATCTGGCTTCCGCGCTCAAACAACTCCTGTGTGTATTTTTCCAATAGAGTATAATCCTGTTCAGAAACCAACCCACTTTTCAGTATTTCTTCTTTTGAGATATCTTCGTCGTGCAAACCAAGCTCGGCTTTGGTGGTTGGGGTGATGATGGGCTTTGGAAACCGCTGATGCTCTTTCATTCCGTCGGGAATGGGCACTCCACAAATTTCTCTGGCGCCCGATTTATAAGTTCTCCAACTGCTTCCGGTTAAATATCCCCTGATAATCATTTCAACTGGAAATGGCTCACATTTAACCCCAATAGTGACTTGCGGATCGGGCGATTCAATTTTCCAGTTGGGGACAATATCGGCGGTGGCATCTAAAAATTTAGACGCTATCTGATTGAGCACCTGTCCTTTATAAGGAATTCCTTTGGGTAAAACCACATCGAAAGCCGATATGCGATCGCTGGCAACCATCACTAAAGTCTCGTGATTGATGGTATAAACATCCCTTACTTTTCCTTTATAGATATGGGTTTGTCCGGGGAAACTGAAATCTGTTCTAAGAATTGTGTTCATGGAATATATATTGAAATGTGATTGGGCAAAAATAATGCAATCCAAACAAATCCGCACGAAATATTTTCGAATCCTTTTGCTAATTTTTAGCAAAACCAATGGGACTCACATCGAAAAAAACCTAAAATTCTGGCTGTAATATTTCGTTTTCAACAGTTTCTGTTTGTAAGTTTTTGATGGCATAAGAAGTGTTTAGAAAGGTTTGCTCTACCTTTGCTCACAAAATTTTGGCATGAGCGAAAACTATAATGAATCCTCAATAAAATCGCTGGATTGGAAGGAACATATTCGGCTGCGACCGGGTATGTATATTGGCAAATTGGGCGACGGTTCTGCCCCCGACGATGGTATCTACGTGCTTTTAAAAGAAATTATCGACAATTCCATCGATGAGTTTGTGATGGGAAATGGGAAATCGATTGAGATTGATATTCAGGACCATAAAGTTACAGTTCGTGACCATGGCCGGGGAATTCCGCTGGGAATGGTGAATGCCTGCGTTTCGAAAATTAACACCGGCGCCAAATACGACAGCAACGTTTTTAAAAAGGCTGTGGGGCTCAATGGCGTGGGTTCTAAAGCGGTAAATGCCATGTCATCTTTCTTCGAAGTTCAATCCATCAGAGAAGGCAAATCCAAAACTTCTGTGTTTCATCGCGGCGAGCTGGTTGAAGATGGCGATATAGTGAATTCGGAGGAAAAACAGGGCACCAAAATCACTTTTATCCCCGACAACAAAATCTTTGGCAATTTCCACTTTCTTACAGATTACATTGAAAAAATGCTGTGGAACTATGCCTATCTCAACAATGGCCTTACTTTATATTTCAACGGAAGCAGGTTTATTGCCAAAAACGGACTTCTCGATTTGCTTCAAAATGAAATAGATACATCCATTTGTTATCCCATTATTCATCTTAAAGCCGATGATTTTGAGTTTGCCTTCACCCACTCCAAACAATATGGCGAAGAGTATTATTCCTTTGTAAACGGCCAAAATACCACCCAGGGTGGAACACATCAACAGGCTTTTCGCGAAAGCATCGTTAAAACCATCAGAGACTTTTACAATAAGAATTTTGAACCCGCCGATATCCGCACTTCCATAGTTGCTGCGCTCAGTATTAAAGTTCAGGAGCCCGTTTTCGAATCGCAAACCAAAACCAAGCTGGGCAGTCAGTATATGGAGCCCGATGGCCGTACTGTTCGTACCTTTATCTCCGACATGGTTACCCAGAATTTAGATAATTTCCTGCATAAAAATCCTGAAACTGCCGAAGCGCTTCTCAATAAAATCCTTCTTAACATGAAGGAACGCAAGGAAATGGCGGGGATTAAAAAACTTGTGAAAGATTCTGCCAAAAAAACCAGCCTTCACAACAAGAAACTCCGCGATTGCCGAATTCACCTCACCGCCAACGATGAGCGTAAGCTGGAATCCACGCTGTTCATCACCGAAGGCGATTCGGCCAGCGGCTCCATCACCAAATCGCGCGATGTGAATACCCAGGCCGTTTTCAGCCTTAAAGGAAAACCACTGAACAGCTACGGGTTGAGCAAAAAAATCGTTTATCAAAACGAAGAGTTCAACCTGCTTCAGGCTGCACTCAATATTGACGAAGAGATTGACAATCTGCGCTATAACTACATAGTTATTGCCACCGATGCCGATGTGGATGGGATGCATATAAGGCTGCTTTTACTCACTTTCTTCCTTCAGTTTTACCCCGACCTTATCAAGCGAGGGCATTTGTATATTTTACAAACCCCCCTGTTCAGGGTTAGGAACAAATCGACTACCTATTATTGCTACTCGCACGACGAGAAACTAAAAGCCATAGAAAAGCTGAAAGGAAAACCTGAAATTACCAGGTTTAAAGGGCTCGGAGAAATTAGCCCCGATGAGTTTAAACACTTCATTGGTAATGATATACGGCTCGATCCTGTTATCCTGAAAAAGGATTCAGCGGTGAACAAACTTCTCGAATTTTATATGGGAAAAAACACCCCCGAGCGGCAGGATTTTATCATCGATAACCTGAAAATTGAGGAAGAAGAGCTTGCTGAAGACCTCAATTACTAAGAATACTCAGCCTATCGATGAAATCATGTTTGGTAACTTCCTGTGGATTAAAAAAAATTGCTGATTTCATCGGGCTAAAACCCAAGCCAAGAAAGAATAAAATAAATACTTTTGCCCTAAAATGTCGTTTTGAAAGATTATTTTGAAAACCCTGGATTCCTGTTACCCGACCAACCATTAGTCGGTGAAGTTTGTTGGCGAAGCCCGAGCAATATAGCATTTATTAAATACTGGGGTAAGTTTGGCCATCAATTGCCCAAAAATGCCAGCCTGAGCATGTCGCTCACCGAATGTTATACCGAAACCAGTATTCAGTATCAGTACACAAACCAAAAACCCAAGTGGCTGTTCTATTTTGAAAATCAGGAAAAGCCCGAATTTGCCACCAGAATATGGAATTTTCTGAATACTCTCGGCCCTATCTATCCGTTTCTGCGGCAACTCGATATCACCATTCACACCAAAAATAGTTTTCCACACAGTACTGGCATTGCTTCATCGGCTTCGGCCTTTAGTGCGCTGGCGCTCTGTCTGGTGGATATGGAAAAAGAGATTTTTCAAACCCCAGATGCGGATATTGATTTTTACCGCAAATCGAGTTATCTGGCCCGAATGGGTAGCGGAAGTGCTTCCCGCTCAGTTTTTGGCGGATACAGTATTTGGGGAGCTGCCAAACAGTGTCATGAAGATACAGGAAACAAGTATGCCATAGCATTTAATGAGGATATACACCCTGTTTTTCAGCAGCTTAACAATGCCATTCTCATCGTTGATCAGAAAGTAAAATCGGTGAGCAGTAGTGCCGGCCACAGCCTTATGGATCAGCATCCTTATGCCGATGACAGAATAAATCAAGCCAATAAAAATTTGCTCGGGTTGGTTGGCGCCCTAAAATCGGGGAATACTGATGAATTTATTCAAATTCTGGAGAACGAGGCTCTAAGCCTTCATGCTTTGATGATGTCGGGAAATCCCTGGTTCATTCTGGTGAAGCCCCAGACGCTTGAAATATTGGAACGCATAAGAGCCTACCGCCAAAAAACAGGTCATTTTATTACATTTACCCTCGACGCAGGACCCAATGTCCATGTTATTTATGGAAATCAAAACGAACTTGAAATTGTCCAATTCATTGAAAAAGAACTTAAACCACTGTGTTTCAACCATCAGATTATCTACGATAAAAATGGTGATGGACCCAAAAAAATGAAATAATGACTCAGAAAAACGAAGTCTTCTACGGAAAAATCCTGCTATTTGGGGAGTATGGGGTCATCTTCAACTCCATGGCACTTACCATTCCCTACACCCATTTCAAAGGTGAGCTCAGTTTTATCAGTAAGTATAAATATACCGATTTTGAATGGGCTCAAGAGAGCAATCAAGCTTTGAAAGAATATGCGTTGCATCTGGTTGAGCTTAAAAAAAACCAGGGAACTCCTTGTATGCTCGATTTGGGGAAATTACAGCGGGATATTGATAAGGGCATGTATTTCGAAAGCACCATTCCGCAAGGTTATGGAATAGGAAGCAGCGGAGCCTTGGTAGCAGCTATTTACAGCAAATATGCCGAAGAGAAAATAAAAAGCGACCGCCGTTTGAGCTCAAAAAGTGTTTTGCGGCTAAAGGAAATCTTCAGCAAAATGGAGGCTTACTATCATGGCAAGTCTTCCGGACTCGATCCGCTGAATTGCTATATTCAATATCCTCTGCTCATAAAAAACAGCAGCGAAATAGTCACTGTGGCCATCCCCCGAAATAAATTCGACCGTGGAGGAGCAATTTTTCTTATCAACAGCGGGAAACCGGGGAAAACTGCGCCCTTGGTGAAGCATTTTCTTGAACAATATAACGAGCCCGCCTTCAAACGAATGATTGACGATGAGTTTATTCCCACCAATAACCAATGCATTGAATCGCTGCTTCAGGGACATGGATTAAAATTCTTTGATTCTCTAAAGCACTTGAGCGAGTTGCAGTTCGAATATTTTCAACGAATGATACCGGAAAGCATCCGCGATATTTGGGCAACGGGATTGTCCACAGGCGATTACAGTATGAAACTTTGCGGATCGGGAGGCGGTGGGTTTATGCTTGGTTTCGCTCAGGACTATTCCAAAGCTCGTGCAAGTCTTCAGGAGCAGGGAACAGAAGTAATTCCAGTTTACAGAAATAGCTAATTTTAAACTATTTATATCCAAAAAAAACGGATTCACTTAAAAATGAATCCGTTTTTTTTATTCTTCAAACCAGATTTACCAAATCACAGCTCTATCTTCTGGAGCAATGTATCGTTTATCGTCGGGAGTAATGCCAAAAGCATCGTAGAAAACCTGCATATTGTACAAAGGCACATTAACGCGGGCATCGCCGGGACTGTGAACATCTTCTTTGAGCTGACGGGCCAATTCCTTATCCATGATATTTTGTCTCCAAACCCCGGCATAGGATAAAAAGAAACGTTGTTGCGGAGTAAAACCATCTATTTTATCAGTAGTTTTGGCTTGTGCGGTCTGTTGAAAAGCATCCCAGGAGATATTTAATCCACCAAAATCGGCAATATTTTCTCCTAATGTCAATTCGCCATCCACATTTAAGCTATCCAGTTCAATATATTTATTGTACTGATTCACAATAACTTTTGATTTCTCCAGAAATGCATTTGCATCGGCTTCGGCCCACCAGTTGGTCAGATTTCCATTTTTATCGTAGTTTCTTCCCTGATCGTCGAAACCATGAGTCATTTCATGTCCGATTACTACCCCAATAGCGCCATAATTTACGGCATCATCTTCATCCATAAAGAAAAATGGGGGTTGCAGAATAGCAGCGGGAAAAACAATTTCGTTGGCATTGGGGCTGTAATAGGCGTTTACTGTCTGAGGAGTCATTCCCCATTCGGAGCGGTCGTAGGGCTTACCAATTTTAGCCAGTTCGGTATTAAACATAAAGGCTTTGGCATTGCGGATATTGGCATAATAATCGTCCGGAGTGATTTGTAACGGACTATAGTCGAGCCATTTATCAGGATAACCAACCTTCACATTAATGGCATTTAGTTTCTCGTGGGCCAAAGCTTTGGTGCTATCGGTCATCCATTCCAATTGATCGATTCTGTTTCCGAGCGAAGTTCTGAGATTAGATACCAGATTTATCATCCGTTCTTTAGCTTGTGGGGGAAAGAATTTTTCTACATAAAGCTTGCCGATGGCTTCGCCCAGGGCTGAGCTTGTGGTGCTCCTGTTTTCATCACATTTTCGGGACACCCTTATAAACACTTGAATATCAATGCATAATTATTATCTTTGGGTGTCCCAAAATAATAATGATGTTTATAAGGAAGAAGATAAATAGCTCTGGAAGCATTAGTATACAGATAATTAGCAAACAAAACGGGCAATATCGGGTTATAAAAACTATAGGCTGCGCCACCAAGCAGCATGAAATTGAGAAATATGAAAAACTTGCCAAGCAAGAGCTAAAAGAACTTACAAACAAAGGGCAATTGAGCCTTTTTCACTCAAGAACAGATAAAGCAGTGAGTGATGTTTTGGGATCACTTGAGAATTCAAGTGTAAGAACCGTAGGACCTGAGCTTATATTTGGGAAAATATTTGATTACATAGGGCTTGATCAGATTAATGAAGATTTGTTTCGACATTTAGTAATATCACGTTTAGCTTTTCCGCTCAGTAAATTAAAGACCGTTGAATATTTAAAGAGATACCAAGGAGTGCAATTAGAAATTAACTCTATCTATCGGTTTTTAGACAAACTAAACAGCAAATTAAAAGATAAAGTTGAACAAATAGTATTCAATCATACTAAAACAATATTAGGCGCAAGCATTGGTGTTGTTTTTTATGATATGACTACATTGTATTTTGAAGCTAGTGATGAGGATGATTTAAGGAAAACTGGTTTCTCAAAAGATGGGAAACATCAGAACCCACAAATCTTCTTAGGGCTATTAGTTGCATTAGGGGGCTACGTAATAGGCTATGATATATATGAGGGTAATACTTTTGAAGGTCATACATTAATTCCATTTGTCGAAAAAATGAGTATGAAATTTCACATGGACAAGCCTGTGATTATTGCTGATTCCGGTTTGTTATCAACTAAAAATTTGGAAGCTTTAGAAGAAAAAGGATATGAATATATTTTAGGCGCAAGAATTAAAAACGAATCAAAGAAAACCAAGGAACAAATAATCAATAATTATTATGCTAATAGAGAAGTGTTATGTGTTTCTATCGATAAGAATAGGAAACTTATTGTCAGCTATTCTATTAAAAGAGCTAAGAAAGATAATTACAATCGAATGAGAGGTTTAAAACGTCTCGAAAAGCGTATAAAATCTGGTAAACTAACCAAAAGCAATATAAACAATAGAGGGTACAATAAATACCTCAAACTTGAAGGAGATATTAGTATTGAAATTGATTATTCTAAACTGGAGCAAGATAAATATTGGGATGGGTTAAAAGGATATATTACCAACACTAAACTTCAAAACCAAGAAGTAATTGATAACTACAATGAGCTATGGCATATAGAACGGGCATTTAGAATGTCTAAAACAGATTTGAGAATACGACCAATTTATCACAGGATCAAAGAAAGAATAGAAGCTCATTTATGTATTTCATTTGCAGCATATTCTATATACAAGGAATTAGAGCGTATGCTAACTACAGAAGAATCATCACTCTCGGTAAAGAAAGCAGCAGAACTTACACAGAACATGTATCAAATTACTTATAAATTGCCTGACTCTAAAATCATCGAATCAAAGCTACTTGGAATGGATGAGCAACAGCAGGAATTAGTGAAAATAGTGGAAAAAATGGTTTGGGTGTCCCATTGATGAAAACAAGAAATAGTTAATTTTAAACTGTTTATACCCAAAAAAAACGGATTCACTTAAAAATGAATCCGTTTTTTTTATTCATCAAACCATATTTACCAAATCACAGCTCTATCTTCTGGAGCAATGTATCGTTTATTGTCGGGAGTAATGCCAAAAGCATCGTAGAAAACCTGCATATTGTACAAAGGCACATTAACGCGGGCATCGCCGGGACTGTGAACATCTTCTTTGAGCTGACGGGCCAATTCCTTATCCATGATATTTTGTCTCCAAACCCCGGCATAGGATAAAAAGAAACGTTGTTGCGGAGTAAAACCATCTATTTTATCAGTAGTTTTGGCTTGTGCGGTCTGTTGAAAAGCATCCCAGGAGATATTTAATCCACCAAAATCGGCAATATTTTCTCCTAATGTCAATTCGCCATCCACATTTAAGCTATCCAGTTCAATATATTTATTGTACTGATTCACAATAACTTTTGATTTCTCCAGAAATGCATTTGCATCGGCTTCGGCCCACCAGTTGGTCAGATTTCCATTTTTATCGTAGTTTCTTCCCTGATCGTCGAAACCATGAGTCATTTCATGTCCGATTACTACCCCAATAGCGCCATAATTTACGGCATCATCTTCATCCATAAAGAAAAATGGGGGTTGCAGAATAGCAGCGGGAAAAACAATTTCGTTGGCATTGGGGCTGTAATAGGCGTTTACTGTCTGAGGAGTCATTCCCCATTCGGAGCGGTCGTAGGGCTTACCAATTTTAGCCAGTTCGGTATTAAACATAAAGGCTTTGGCATTGCGGATATTGGCATAATAATCGTCCGGAGTGATTTGTAACGGACTATAGTCGAGCCATTTATCAGGATAACCAACCTTCACATTAATGGCATTTAGTTTCTCGTGGGCCAAAGCTTTGGTGCTATCGGTCATCCATTCCAATTGATCGATTCTGTTTCCGAGCGAAGTTCTGAGATTAGATACCAGATTTATCATCCGTTCTTTAGCTTGTGGGGGAAAGAATTTTTCTACATAAAGCTTGCCGATGGCTTCGCCCAGGGCTGAGCTTGTGGTGCTCAAAACTCTCTTCCAACGGGGACGTTGTTCTTTTTGTCCACTCAAATATTGCTCATAGAACTCAAAGTCTGTTCTTTCTAAATCGGAACTCAAATAATTGGCTGAACCATTGATTACATTCCATTTCAAATAGTTTTTCCAGGTTTCAAGTCCTTCTTCCTTCACCATTTTAGCCACTTCCTGAATAAAAGCAGTTTGGCGAACATTGATATCGCCCGGATTTGGAAGTCCTAAGGCGTTAAAATATGATGACCAATCAGCCTCAGGAGCCATTTTCTGAAGCTCTGTCAAACTCATTTTATTATAGGTCTTGAAAGGATCGCGGTTCTCGAGCATGGTTAAAGAAGCCTTGGCCAGACGGGTTTCGAACAGAAAAACCTGTTGTGCAACTGCCTGAGCTGTAACAGAATCGTATTTGGCCAAAACCAGCATTTTCTCTATATGCTTTACATAAGTATCTCTTATTTCGGTGGTTGCAGCATTGAAATAATAATCACGCTCGGGCAAACCCAATCCTGCCTGATAGAAATTGGCAATCACCATTTCGCTGTTTCTATCGTCTTGAGAACCAAAGAAGTAAAAGAGTGGATACATGCCTCTTTTTTGCATATTGGCCACTTGGGCCAAAATCTCATCGTTCGATTTTAAAGCATCGATGGCGTCTAAATCGGCCATAATGGGCTCTATACCTTTTTTATCGATGGTCAAGGTATCCATTCCACTGGAATAAAAATCCCCAATTTTCTGTGCTACTGTTCCAGTCGCAGCTTTTGATTCCGCCGCCTCGAGAATGAGACTTTTCAATTGCTTTTGGTTTTCGTCCATCAGCACAGTAAACGAGCCATACTCGGTTTTATCAGCCGGAATGGGATGACTGGCAATCCAGCCTCCACTGGAATATTTGAAAAAATCGTCGCCGGGTTTCACGCTTTGATCCATATAACTGGTATCGACCGCTTTAACGGCAACTTTTTTTGTGGTTTCGGCGGGTTTTTGCTGGCACGAAACCAATGCCCCACCAAGAGCAATGCTCCAAAGGAATACTTTTAATTTAAATTTCATTTTTTGTTTGATTAGGGTTTAACAATAAATTTGTGGTTTACAAATATCTATTGTTGTTTATTGTGTTTCAGATTGTTTACTATCCCAATTCCAGATTCAGCTGTTCTTTGAGTTTTAAAAGATTTGGATTCTTGCGGGCAAATTCGTGGAATTTATCTAGCGTACCCAATGCTTTAAAATCTGAGTTGGCAAAAATAGTGGTTTTTATAGAAATCTTATAATTATTCAGGCGAATTCGCAATTTCTTTAGAAGACCTTCCAGATGTTTGGTAAGCTCCATTTGCTGAGCTTCGTTATAAAGAGTGAATTCAACCACAAAATCGTCCACAAGTTTAGGTTTCATTTCTTTGAGTGCCGAATGTAAGCTGGGCTGAGTGGTCAATTGCTGAATAAACTCATTGAGTAATTCATCCAGAATATTTTCATCAACTGGGGTGGCAATATGCTCCTTGCCCACCATATAGGCAGTTTCATCTTCGGGTTTTATTTGCTCTTCATCTTCAAATGTTAACGAAAAGCCCAAATTTCGTGTAGAACCCAGTCCTGATTTACTATATTTCTGGTTTTGAGCTTCTTTAGTTTTTTCTACAGGCTCTGATATTGGCTCAGCTGAAGGAGTTTTTATGGGTACATCGGTTACCTGAGTTGGTTTTACGGGTTCAGGAGCAATGGAAGTTGGCTGAGGTATTACAGGGTTTACTGGAGCAGATTTTGGAATATACTCTGACAATTGTTGTTTTTCAACATGTTGATTATCAGATAATAACTCTAATGGAACGTCATTTTTTTTTAGGTCAATCTTTTTTTTTTCAGCCCCATTGCTTTCCATTATTCCGCTGGCTAAGCCACACATTTGCATGAGGGTGATTTCGAGTAAAAGACGTTTGTTGTTGCTGGTGCGGTAATTAATATCGCATTGATTGTTTAAATCAAGACATCTGATTAAAAATGCAGTCTCGAATTTTGGGGCTTGTTGTTTATACTTTTCCTTGATATTGGCCGATGTGTCCATCAGGTCAATGGTGGTTGCATCGCGGCTAATCATTAGACTTCGGAGGTGCTCCCCAAGGCCGATAATAAAATGCTGACCATCGAATCCTTTTTCCAAAATCTGGTGGAGCAGTACCAAAACGCTGCTGATATTTCCTTGAAGAATTTCCTGAGTAATCTTGAAATAATAGTCTAAATCGAGCACATGCAGGTTTTCAACAACTTCTTTATAGCTAAGATTTCCAGAGGTAAAACTCACCAGCTGATCAAACATAGATAAGGCGTCGCGTAAAGCTCCGTCGGCCTTTTCGGCAATCAGGTGAAGGGAATCTTCGTCGGCTTTCACGTTTTCTTTGGCAGCCACATAACCCAAATACTCCGCCATGTCTTTGACCATGATGCGGTTAAAATTAAAAACCTGGCAGCGGGATAGTATGGTAGGGATAATTTTATGACGCTCGGTGGTTGCCAGAATAAACTTCACATACGAAGGAGGTTCTTCCAGAGTTTTAAGAAATGCATTGAAAGCCTGATTGGAAAGCATGTGAACCTCGTCGATGATATAGATTTTATATTTCCCAACCTGAGGTGGTATTCTCACTTGTTCAACCAGTTGGCGAATGTCGTCCACACTGTTGTTCGAAGCGGCATCGAGCTCGTAAATATTAAAGGATGAATTGGTTGCAAAAGATTTGCACGATTCACATTCGTTGCAGGCCTCTATATTCTCTGTATCGAGATTCATGCAATTGATTGTTTTGGCAAAAATGCGCGCGGTGGTTGTTTTTCCAACCCCCCGGGGGCCAGTAAACAAATAGGCCTGAGCCAAATGATTGGTCTTGATGGCATTTTTCAGGGTATTTGTAATACTCTTCTGTCCCACTACTGTGTCGAAGGTAGCAGGGCGGTATTTTCGGGCCGAAACAATAAAGTTTTCCATAGGGTTGCAAAAATAGAAAATCTTTTATTAAATTTGGTTAAGGCAAAGAAATTCGCCCTTAGCTTGTATTTTTGCTTAAAAAATGAGATTTGACGGGGCTTGCAACATATTTAGGACAAAGTTTACCAAAATCCCAATTTTTTGCAAAAATTTGCCAGATTTTTTTGTAAAATTGCACAAGTTAAAAATAACCTTGAACAAAATAGAGTATTTTTTTATCTAAATTAATGATTTTGAAGCATATTAAACTCTTTTTATTAGCCACGGTTCTTAGCGGATTAATCGTGAATTCTGGTATGGCACAAGGTCATAACCATCACGACGAACAAGACCAACACAGTTCAACAGAGAGCAAGGAATCGTTCGATGCCGGTAAGATGATTATTGAACACGTGGTAGACTCCTATGAGTGGCATATTCTCACCATGGGACATTCGCACGTTTCGGTACCTCTTCCTGTTATTATTTTTCACAATGGGAAACTTATCACCTTCATGTCGTCGGCTTTTACCGATCATGAAACTCATCACAAAGCCCCCATTTTTTTCGATGCCGATGCTAAGATGATTACAAAGGAAGACATTGGCCACAATGCCGATGCCGATTTTGCCTTAGCCATTATGGAAAGCGGCCCCCACAAAGGGAAAATAGCTTATGTAGATGCCTATCATTATCTCTCCAATCATGAAATTAAAGAAGTTTCTGAATCGGGTCTTCCATTGGATTTCAGCATCACCAAGAATGTTATAGCCTTGTGGTTCAGCATTATACTTATGATTTGGATATTCTCGGGGGTGGCCAAAAGCTACCGCACCAGAAAAGGAATGGCTCCCAAAGGCATGCAAAGTGTTTTGGAACCACTCATTATATTTATCCGCGACGATATTGCCAAATCATCCATTGGCGAGAAAAAATATGAGAAGTACGTACCCTTTTTACTCACCATTTTCTTCTTTATATTCTTCAACAACCTACTTGGTCTCATCCCTATAATTCCCGGGGGAGCCAATTTAACCGGAAACATTGCTGTAACAGGTGTTTTAGCCATATTCACTTTCGTAATCACTACTTTGAGTGCCAACAAAAATTACTGGGTTCACATTTTCAATACCCCCGGAGTGCCATGGTGGCTTAAGTTTCCTGTGCCGCTGATGCCCATTGTTGAAGTTATGGGTGTGTTTACAAAGCCTTTTGTTCTTATGGTCCGTCTCTTTGCCAATATTACCGCCGGACACATTATAGTGCTTGGGTTCATGAGTCTTATCTTCATTTTTGGAGCTATGTCGCCAGTTGCAGGTTACGGTGTAAGTATTGTTTCTGTGGCATTCTCACTGTTTATGTCGCTGCTTGAATTTTTGGTAGCGTTTATTCAGGCGTATGTGTTCACACTTCTTTCGGCCTTGTATTTTGGCTCGGCTGTTGAAGAGCACCATCATGCCGAACAACATCATTAGAAATCATTATTATTAATTAAATAAATTACAACTATGTCTTTATTAACTGTTTTATTGCAAGCAGCCGCCGATTTTGCACCTTATGCAAAATTAGGAGCTGGTATTGGTGCTGGTATTGCAGCCATTGGAGCTGGTATTGGTATTGGTCAGATTGGCCGTGGTGCCGTTGAATCCATTGCCCGTCAACCCGAAGCTGTAGGCGACATTCGTTCAAACATGATTGTTGCTGCTGCCCTTATCGAAGGTGTTGCTTTCTTTGCCATTGTGGTTTGTCTCTTGATTTTATTCCTGTAGAAAACCCTTATTTCAAGTATTCTGACGGTGGGTCAGGATACTTGATTTTTATTAGTTAACAAATAATTTTTTGATATATGGAATTAGTTAGTCCCGGTTTAGGTTTGATATTTTGGATGTTGCTGTCGTTCAGCATATTATTATTCATCACCTTTAAATTTATCTGGCCAGCCATTTTAGGAGGGTTAAAAGAACGCGAGCAGGAAATAGCTCAATCACTCGAGGAAGCCAAAAACGCCCGCGAGGAAATGAAATTGCTGCAATCCAACAACGAATCCCTGATTAAAGAAGCCAAAGAACAACGCGATTTAATCATTAAGGAAGCCAAACAATTGAAGGAAGACATATTAGCTCAATCGCGCGATCAAGCAAAAGCTGAAGGTCAGCGAATTGTTGAAGAAGCAAAAAAGAAAATTGAGCAGGAAAAATTAGCCGCCATCGCCCAGATTAAAAGCGAAGTTGCCGATTTGTCTATCAGCATAGCCGAGAAATTGATTAAAGCAGAGCTATCGGCAAAAAATAAGGATAAAGCCCTGATGGATACCTTAATTAAAGAAGCCGATCAGCAATTAAACTAATAGCTAATGAATCACGCACGACTTGCCAACAGATACGCCAAGGCACTTTTTGAACTGGCTTTAGAACAGAAAAAACTGGATCAGGTGGGAGCCGACATGACGCTTATTGCCCAAGCAATTGACGAAAATCGTGAATTGGCCAATATGCTGAAAAGCCCCATTATAGGTTTGGATAAAAAAGAAAAAGTGATGACTGCTCTCTTTGGAAAAATCACAGACCCCATAAGCCTCCGGTTTATGATTCTTGTGGCTAAAAAAAGCCGCGAGGAATATCTGGTTCATTTTGCTAAAGAATTTACCTCCATTTATAAAGATTATAAAGGACTTATAGATGCCTGGGTTACAACTGCCTCCGACATCGATACCGAAATTCGCGAAAAGCTGATGAAGCTCCTGAAAAAAATAACCGGGAAAACCATCCTCCTCCATGAGGACATTAATGCTGATTTGCTGGGCGGTTTCATTGTTAAAGTTGGCGATTATCAGTACGATGCTAGCACCAAAACATTAATCAGGAAGCTTAGAGAAGATTTCTCGAACAATCTGTATGTCAATAAAATATAAATAAAATAAGAAAAAAATTATAGATATGGCTCAAATCAAACCCGCTGAAGTATCAGCAATTTTAAGACAAGAATTGGCAGGTTTTAAAGATGAAGCTCAATTAGAGGAAGTGGGCACTGTGCTCCAGGTTGGAGATGGTATTGCACGCGTTTATGGATTAACCAATGCTCAAGCCGGAGAATTGGTAGAATTTGAAAAAGGTGGATTAAAAGGAATCGTACTCAATCTTGAAGAAGATAATGTGGGTGTGGTTTTGTTGGGCGATGCCGAAAACATTACCGAAGGCGATACCGTGAAACGTACCAAACGCATTAGTTCTATTAATGTGGGTGAAGGTATGCTCGGACGTGTAATCAACACCCTAGGCGAACCTATCGACGGTGCCGGACCAATAACAGGCGAAACTTTCGAAATGCCCCTCGAGCGTAAAGCACCCGGAGTAATTTTCCGTCAACCTGTAAACGAACCACTTCAAACCGGAATCAAAGCCATCGATGCCATGATTCCTATTGGAAGAGGTCAGCGGGAATTAATCATTGGCGACCGTCAAACTGGAAAATCGACCATTGCTATTGATACCATCATCAATCAAAAAGAATTTTACGACAAAGGCCAACCTGTATATTGTATTTATGTGGCATCGGGCCAAAAAGGCTCCACTGTGGCCAATACCATGCAGATTTTGAAGGAAAAAGGCGCTCTGGACTATACAGTTATTGTATCGGCCACAGCTTCTGATCCCGCTGCCATGCAGTATTACGCTCCTTTCGCAGGTGCTGCCATTGGCGAGTATTTCCGCGATACCGGTCGCCCCGCTTTAGTTGTTTACGATGACTTGTCGAAACAAGCCGTTGCCTACCGCGAAGTTTCCTTGTTGCTCCGCAGACCTCCGGGACGTGAAGCTTATCCCGGCGATGTGTTCTATCTGCACTCAAGATTGCTCGAGCGCGCAGCAAAAATTATAAACAGCGACGCCATTGCTCAAAAAATGAATGACTTACCACCCAGTTTGGTTGGGAAAGTGAAAGGTGGTGGTTCGTTAACTGCCCTTCCAATCATTGAAACACAAGCTGGTGACGTTTCTGCATATATTCCAACCAACGTTATTTCAATTACCGATGGTCAGATTTTCCTTGAGTCAGACTTGTTCAACTCGGGTATCCGTCCTGCTATTAACGTGGGTATTTCGGTATCGAGAGTTGGGGGAAATGCTCAAATCAAACCTATGAAAAAGGTTGCGGGAACCTTAAAACTCGACCAGGCTCAATACCGCGAATTGGAAGCATTTTCCAAATTTGGTTCCGACCTCGACCCCGCAACTCTTGCAGTTTTAGGAAAAGGAAAACGCAATGTGGAAGTGCTGAAACAAAACCTTTTCTCTCCCATGTCGGTTGAGAAACAAGTGGCCATTATTTTCTGTGGTACCACAGGTTTGTTGAAAGATGTTCCTGTAAATCGTATTCGCGATTTCCAAACCGACTATTTACACCATTTGGAAGTTAACCATGCAGAGACTTTAAAAGCCATCAGCCAGGGTAAATATACCGATGAGATTGTAGATGTGCTCACCAAAGCCGCTGCAACCATATCAGAGAGATTTAAATAAATACTAATTATAAATCATTAGCATGCCTAGCTTAAAAGAGGTCAGAACGAGAATTTCATCTGTAAAATCGACACAACAGATCACAAGCGCCATGAAAATGGTGGCTGCCAGCAAGTTACGCAGGGCGCAAATGGCTATTGTCAATATGCGGCCCTACGCTAAAAAGCTGAACGAGATTTTACAGAATGTGTCTTCCAATGACCAGTCAGAGGAAAATACTTTTGGAATTGAACGCCCGGTGAACAGAGTTCTTTTGGTTTCAATTACATCGAATCGGGGTCTTTGCGGCGCTTTCAATGCCAATGTGATTAAGAAAACCCGTCTTTTAGTGGAAGACGATTTCAAAAACCTTCCTTGGGAAAACGTGGAAATCATCACTATTGGTAAAAAAGCATCTGAGTTTTTCTCCAAAAAAGGATTCAACCATATTGGCTCCTACGATAGGTTTTTCGACCACCTTTCATTCGAAGTGATTAATCCATTGGCTGAGGAAATTTTGGAGAAATTCAGCAAAAAGCAGTACGACAAAGTAATTATTGTTTACAATCAGTTTAAAAATGCTGCTACACAGTACACTGTTGCCGAACAATTATTACCCATTTCCCAGAAATCTGTGCAGGGCAAGACCGGATCAAATACAAGTTATTTGTTTGAACCTTCGAAAGAAGAAATTCTAAGCAGTTTAATTCCTTCTATTTTAAAAGTGCAGTTTTACAAAACTTTGCTCGATTCGTTTGCGTCGGAACACGGTGCTCGTATGACAGCCATGCAACAAGCCACTGACAATGCTCAGGAAATGCTGCGCGATTTAAAACTCAAGTACAATAAAGCACGTCAGGCTTCCATCACAGGCGAAATCCTCGAAATTGTCGGGGGTGCCGAAGCACTGAAAAATGCATAGAATTTTCTAACCACTATTGGTTTCAAATTCACTTAAAACCGCTTTGTCTAAAGACAGAGCGGTTTTTTTTATTCCGTATTATTTCACAATGGCACATATGCCTGAAAAATCTGAATTTCTTATCACTTAAACCCCCCGATAAAAATGTATCCTATTGATATGATGGATAATAACCTATGCTAGTAACATCACAAATTATTTTTCACCAGCATAAATCTCCACCGAAAATTCTTATACATTTGCCCGCTTTCTAACGCATCAGAATGGAAAAAACTAACTCAAAACTGAAATTTCTTTTTGTCTCCAAATGGGGTGAAATTCTTGATATCGCCTTTGCTGTACTTAACGAAGGTAACGACGTGAAGATGTATACCGAAACTCCTTCCTATCGCGAGATTGGAGTAGGGTTTGTTCCAAAAGCCCGAGACTGGAGAAAACACATCAACTGGGCAGATATAGTGGTATTCGACTATACAGGCTGGGGAAAGGAAGCTTCCGAATTACGAAAAACAGGAAAACCTGTTATTGGGGGAACTGAATATACCGATTTATTGGAGGTGGACCGCAGCTTTGGTCAAAAGGAGCTGAAAAAGCACAAGATAAAAATCCTTTCCTACATGGAATTTCACTCCTACAGCGATGCTATTTCCTATGTTCAAAAAAATCCTAATGCCTATGTTCTGAAGCCTTCCGGCGAAATGCAGGATTATAAACAGCTGCTTTTTGTGGGCAAGGAAGAAGATGGAAGCGACATTATCCGTGTGCTGAAAGCCTACGAAAAAACCTGGGGGAAAACCTTAGAAGTTTTTCAGTTGCAACGACGTGTAACGGGTGTCGAAGTTTCTGTTTCAGGCTTTTTTAATGGCGAACAGTTTCTTAAACCCTACAATATCACTTTCGAGCATAAAAAACTATTCCCCAAGGAATTGGGCGTTTCCACAGGAGAAATGGGATCATCGATGTTTTGGACCGACCAAAGCCCCCTATTCGATGCCACCTTAAAGAAATTTGAGACCATTCTCAAACTGCACCATTTTACAGGGCATCTGGATATCAACTGCATAGTAAATGGAAACGGAATTTATCCGCTGGAATTTACTTCCCGATTTGGCTATCCGCAGGTTTTTATCCAAAGAGCAGGAATAACAGAACCCTTTGGCGAAATGCTGTTTAAAATAGCCACCGGAAAACTATTTAACATTCAGGTTAAAAGAGGGTTTCAAGTGGGTGCTTATATGGTGGTGCCACCTTTTCCTTACGACGACAAAAAAACTTTCGAAATGTTTTCGAAAGATGCGGTGGTGGTGATTAAAAAACCCATGAAAGAGGGTGTGCACCCGCAACATTTAAAGAAAATTAATGGGGAATGGCTTATTACCGCCGACTTTGGTATTGCATTATTGATTAGCGGAACTGGCCTCACCATGAAGGAAGCCCAACGACAAATGTATAACAGAATGAGTAACATATTGATTAACAATGTTTACTATCGTACTGATATTGGCGACCGCTGGGCTGAAGATTCCGATAAACTTTGGGCCTGGGGCTATTTATAACTATTTTTGAACCATGGACTTCATTCAGGGAAATCACAATATTGAGTCGTTTTTTGGGCTTTTACCCGCCGATTGGCAGGAGGCTATAGTTCCTTTTTGGGTTGACTTTGCCGATTCAAGTTTCCTCTATATTCTGATGGAAAACAACGAAATTATCGGTGGCGGACTGGAATTTACAAAACCTTCGCCCGAAATGCTTTCCCATTTTCAACTGGCTCAAAGCTATTTCCAAAAAGGATATAACTATCTGGGATACATATGGGTAAACGAAAGCCACCGGGGAAAAGGGTTGGGCCTTTTTTGGCTCGAAAATCTGATAAAGCTCAAGCCAAATCAAAAATTCTGGTTGAGCATTGAAGAGTATTCGCTCCATAGTTTCTATGAGAAAACCGATTTTAAACTAGTACAACATCTGAGTGGCGACGAAGGCGAAGAATGGATTATGATTCGCGAATAATCCAGAGGCCGAGAACTTCAACCACTAAAAAATTCTCCGAAAAGCTTAAAAACTCGTCCATTTGAACACTAAGTCCCCCGTTTGTATTTTATGGATGATTATATTTGCCATCGATACAAACAAAATAATCCTAAGCCAATGAAATTCAAAAGCCTTCTATTCTTGCTGTCGGCTGTGCTCCTCACCTTTTCCTGTTGCAATAAAACGGAAGAACAAGAACCCGTTGTCGAGGATCCTATAGAAACTCCGCTGACCTTTGTCCGTGGTGCCGACCTGTCGTTTTTACCATTCCTGGAGAGCAGGCAAACCAAGTTCTTTGATAAAAACGGAACCGAAACCGCTTTGTTGGATTTGCTAAAAGCACGGGGAATGAATACGGTGAGAATCAGAATCTGGCACAATCCAACCACTTCGGGCTCATCCTATGCCGAGGTGAAAGCTTTCAGTGAACAGGTGAGAGCAAAAGGACTTAAGGTTTGGCTTTGCGTTCATTATTCCGATACCTGGGCCGACCCCGGAAATCAGACAATTCCAGCTGCATGGAATGGATTGCCGTTTAATATTCTCAAAGACAGTGTGTTCCAATATACTAAAAAACTGGCCATCAATATTAAACCCGACATCATTCAAATTGGAAACGAGATTAACGATGGGTTTTTGTGGCCTCAGGGAAGGAAATCTTCGCAATACAATCAGTTTAAGGAATTGCTGAATCAGGGGATTTTGGCGGTGAGAGAATTTTCATCCAAATCGAAAATCATGATTCATTATGCGGGACCAGCCTCCGCCGACTATTTCTATACTTCCATTCAAGGGGTTGATTATGATATTATTGGACTTTCCTATTATCCCTGGTGGCATGGGGAAAATACAAGCTCCATTCAAACAAATCTTTCTGCTTTAAAAACGAAATTTGCCAAAGATATCGTTATTGCCGAAACTGCTTACCCCTTTTCGCTGGGTTGGAACGACTGGACCAATAATATATTGGGAAGCGACGACCAGCTCATTTTACCTGACTATCCGGCAACAGAAACCGGACAACACGATTTTTTGATGAAAGTGCGCGAAATGTGTATTCAAACAGGTGGTTTTGGTTATTGCTATTGGGCTCCCGACTGGGTAGCCTGGGACGGACCAGAATCACAACAAGGATCAAGCTGGGAGAATCTGGCACTTTTCGACTTCAATGGAAAGGAACTTTCAGGCACTTCCTTTTTTGCGGAATAGTTTCAGATATCATTGAATATCAGTATTTTTACTGAGGGCTGGACTTTCTTTTACAGGATATTCCCGCTCCGAAGTCCGGTACATTTTCATTATTTGCTTTTTCAGCTGGTAATATCTTATGAGTCCAATGGCTAAAATTATTAGGCTGAGTGAAATTGAAAAATACCCCATGATGCTGATATTTGCCAAATCTTCCATCCCCAAAAAGGCAATTCCAGCCAAAATCAGATAGAGCGTGGTTCGAACATAAGATAATAATGTTCGCTCGTTGGCCAGCTTCGTGCGTTCCAAAGCCAGATAATCTCTCAAAATGATTTCTTCTTTGGGATGATAATCAGTGGTAAAATGAAATAAATTGCCAATAATATTTCCCATTTCAATGGTTTTAAAATGAATCCGTTTTTGAAAAAGTAGCTCCGTAGAACATCCTCAGGAATTGAACCAAAGCTAATCATTTTCTAAGCTTTCCGGCAATTCAGACCTCAGTAAATTTTAAATCCGCGCTAATCAATGGCTACAGCTACTCTTTTGGGGGTTTATTTCCTTCAACAGGGACTATTTGATTCATTATTCTTTCAAAATATCTATTTTTGCCAAAAAATTTGAGCATCATGTCAACCCTAAAAATTTACAATACACTCAGCAGGCGCAAGGAAGATTTTGAACCCATCAACCCTCCCCATGTGGGCATGTATGTTTGCGGGCCAACTGTTTATGGCGATGCTCATTTAGGCCACTCCCGCCCGGCCATCACCTTCGATATCGTTTTCAGATACCTGAAATATCTGGGTTTTAAAGTTCGCTATGTGCGAAATATTACCGATGTGGGACATTTGGAAAACGATGCGGATTTTGGTGACGATAAAATAGGAAAAAAAGCCCGTCTGGAGCAACTGGAACCCATGGAAGTGGTTCAGTATTACACCAATCGCTATCACAGAGATATGGATATGCTCAATGTTAAACGACCCAGCATCGAACCCCATGCCAGCGGCCATATCATTGAACAGATGGACATGGTTCAGAAAATTATTTCATCGGGCTTTGCCTATGAAAGAAATGGCTCTGTTTACTTCGATGTGAGCCGGTATGCCAGCCAATTTCCCTACGGAGAACTATCGGGTCGTAAGCATGAAGAATTGCTCGAAAATACACGTGAACTGGCCGGACAGGAAGAAAAAGACGATAGCGCCGACTTCGCACTTTGGAAAAAAGCATCCCCCGAACACATCATGCGGTGGCCTTCGGTTTGGAGCGATGGATTTCCGGGATGGCATATGGAATGCTCGGCCATGAGCAAAAAATATCTGGGCGACCGATTCGATATTCATGGCGGCGGAATGGACCTTATTTTCCCCCATCACGAATCGGAAATAGCACAAAGCAAAGCTGCCAATAAAGGCGAAGAGCCTGTGAAATACTGGATGCACAACAATATGATTACCATCAACGGGCAAAAGATGGGAAAATCGCTGGGGAATTATATCACTCTCGAAGACCTTTTCAGCGGCAAAAACACAGTGCTCGAAAAAGCCTACAGCCCCATGAATATCAGATTCTTTATGCTTCAGGCTCATTACAGATCGCCATTGGATTTTAGCAATGCCGCACTTCAGGCAGCCGAAAAGGGATTTCAGAAGCTCATGACCGCTGTGGTAACTTTGCAAAAACTTACTCCGTCGGACAAGTCTTCCTTTTCAGTAGACGAGTTGATAGAGAAAAGTTTCGAAGCCTTGAACGACGATTTCAACACCCCCATTCTAATAGCACAACTATTTGATGGCGTTCGACTTATCAACAGCACCAACGACGGAAAAGAAACCATTACAGCCGAGGATTTAGCCAAATTGCAAAAGTTTTTCAATGAGGTGGTTTTCGAAATTCTGGGACTTTTGCCCGAGGAAAAAGAAAATGAGCAGAACGATGCCTTGCTCGATGGTGTGATGAAAACAGTGCTGGAAATCAGACAACAAGCCAAGCAAAACAAAGATTGGCCCACAGCAGATTTTATCCGCAACGAACTCACAAAGCTCCATATAAAAATTACCGATACCAAGGAAGGTGCTGTTTGGAGTGTGGAAGAGTAATCGGCTCGAAAACCCATCGTTGTAATTAAGAATTTCTTAAACCCTATAGTTTTAGGTTTAACTCCTATCTTTGACCCATGACAACCGGAATTCCTTCGTACAGAAAAATATGGGATGTTTCCTACCCCATTATTCTCACCATGCTGGCCCAGAACATTATCAATGTGACGGACACAGCATTTTTGGGAAGAGTGGGCGAAGTGGAGCTGGGGGCCAGTGCCATTGCCGGGCTTTTCTATATTTCGGTTTTTATGCTGGGTTTTGGCTTTAGCACCGGAACTCAAATCATGATTGGCCGCCGAAATGGTGAACAAGCCTACGATAAGGTTGGGCAAATATTCTTGCAATCGTCCTATTTCTTTATGGCGCTGGGCTTGTTACTCTTTTTGCTGATTTACTTCTTTGGCTATCCGCTGCTTCGGGTTATTGTTTCATCAGAAAACATTCTGGGCGCCAGCGAAGTATATCTTAAAACCAGGGTTTTTGGCATACTCTTCGCCTTTGGTAATCTGGCTTTCAGGTCGTTGCTGGTGGGAATTACCCAAACCAAAGCATTGGGCTATTCGGCATTTCTGATGGCCATCACCAATGTCATACTGGATTATATTTTCATTTTCGGACATTTGGGGTTTCAACCCATGGGCATTCACGGTGCTGCTTTAGCCAGCGTAATAGCTGAAGCAGTGGCTCTTGTTTTCTTCATTGTTTATGCTTTCATCCAAATCGACCGCAAAAAATACCATTTGCTTCAGTTCCCAAAAATCGATTTTTCGGTCATTGGAAAAACCTTGTCCATATCGGTTTATGTGATGGCTCAGTATTTTATTTCGGTGGGAATCTGGTTTAGTTTTTTTGCCATCATCGAACAAATGGGCGAGCGACCATTAGCCATTTCCAATATCGTCAGAAGCATGTATATGGTTTTGGTGATTCCAATTATGGGGTTGAGTACCGCCACCAGCACTTTGGTGAGCAATGCTATTGGCGCCGGGTTTAAAGATGATGTGCTGAAAATCATCAACCGCATTGTTAAAATCAGTGTGGTGAGTGTGGTTCCCATTATTGCGCTTATGGTGGCTTTCCCCAGAACTTTGGTTTCTATCTATACCAACTCGCCCGAGCTTATAGACCAAACCATTCCTTCTGTTTATACCATCAGCTTGGCCATTCTGCTGTTTGCGGTGGCATTTGTGGTGTTTAGCGGAGTTTCGGGAACTGCCAATACCAAAACCGCTTTGGCCATCGAAATTTTAACGCTGATAATCTATACCGCTTATGTTTACTGGGTTGCCATCATTCAGCAATGGCCTGTGGAAATAGCCTGGACCAGCGAATATGTGTATATGATTTTCCTGTCGCTGTTTAGCTATTGGTACATCAAAACCGGCCGCTGGAAGGCCAAAATCATTTAAATTAAACAACCTCCGCCGATTTCTTTCCAACTTTTTTTGAGTTTTTGATGTCTCGTTATTCCGGGGCTAATCTCTCGTCATTTAAAAAAAAGGCTATTCTGATATGGGGGCAGTGGTATGAGTTATAGTTTTATTCAGAAGTCCGGGTTTTTACGAGTTTAATGGAGTAAAAGTGTGTGTTAGTCAATCGCAATCAGAATAGCCAGTATTTTCTTTAATAAAATATTTTTTGTTTAATTTTTGTGCTGCAAAGTTAAACATTCTTCAATATGAATACACCAACCATTAAAATATTTTTTTCTTTTTCTAAAGAAATTTTTTTTAATGATACAAAATGAATAATAATCTTAAATTTGCGGCAGTTAAACAGTTATAAAAATATATTTGGAATCGTTTTCTGCTTAGTTAGAAAATAAATTCGGGGATTTCAATACTGAATATTCCATTTTTCTATATTCTGTTTGTTTAATTTTTTTAACATTTCTATGGACAATATTCATTCTCTTTTTTCCATTAAAGATTTGGAAAATCTAACTGGAATTAAAGCACATACTATAAGAATCTGGGAAAAACGCTACGGGCTTTTGGTACCCAACCGAACCGAGTCGAACATACGCTACTACGACCTGGAAAACTTAAAAAAACTCCTCAATATTGCCATTTTAAATCATCAAGGGATAAAAATCTCTAAAATTGCTACGTTTAAAAGCTCCGAGCTCGAAAATAAAGTGCGCGAGCTTACAAGTGTCCGAAATGACCAGGAGCATTTCGTTAATTCTCTGAAGATTTCTATGCTCAATTTCGACCGCAATCTTTTTGAGCATACCTACAACAGCCTCATCAGCGAATCATCCTTTCGCGAGGTTTTTGTTCACGTCCTGATTCCCTTTTTGCACAGCATTGGCATTGAGTGGCAATCGAACAGTCTGACGCCAGCACACGAGCACTTTTTCTCTAATCTGCTAAAGCAAAAGCTTTTAATAAACATTGAGCGTGTTCAGGAAGTATTGCCCAAAAATCCCGAAGAAGTCTATGTGCTTTTTCTTCCCGACAACGAAATTCACGAGTTTGCTTTACTTTTCATTCATTACGAACTTCTTTTAAAGGGATATTACAGCGTTTATCTGGGTCAAAGCGTGCCCATAGACAACTTGTATGCTTTGCAGAAATCGTTTAATAAGATAAAATTCATCAGCTATTTCACCGTAAAGCCCGATATGGATCAGGTGGACGCCTATTTCCACCAATTTGAAAATGAGCTACTCAACAATCGCAACGATGAGTTTTGGGCTGCCGGACAGCGAGCCACCATCCTTCAACCAGGTCATAATCTGAAAAAAACAACTGTTTTCAAATCGCTGGAAGCTTTGATTGGCATGATTAAATAGAAGAGCCTGGAGTTCTTGTTTCCCGCTCCTGAATAATCCGATTTAACCTGATTGAAAACAAATTATCCTTCTTTAGCAGATTCATAAACAAAGCTTATGTCTCATATTCTCAAATAGTTGAAAAACCATTCCCAACTTTTTTCCCAAACTTGACATACCGAAGTGATTGTTTTTTTTCTCTCACAATAAAAAGCGCTTACCTATAATTTTCAGCCCCCAAAAAGACATAAAATTCAAAAATTAAGTAATTCCCTGAAAAGGCGAAACGGGCTTATACTTTTAGAATCAAATCAATCGACTTAACGGCAGTTTAGTTACCTTTGGAACCCAATATGGGCAAGGAAGAACAATCTATCCAGATCCTTTTCCATCTTCAAAAAAAACATTTCAGAACATGAGAAAATTCGATCCGAAAAAAAATTACGAAGCCACAAAAAAGGCCATTGGTTATGTGAGCAGAAAGGAAGCCACTCAGAAAGATTATAGCCGAATTGGATTTATGTCGGGGCTCGAAGTGCACCAGCAACTACTAACCAAAGAAAAACTTTTCTGCCATTGCCCGGCGGGTAAATATCACACACACAACGATTTCGATGCCGAAGTTATCCGTCATATGCGGCCCACGCTGAGCGAGTTGGGCGAGTACGACGGCACCGCGCTCATGGAGTTTAAAACCCGCAAAACCATCATCTACCGACTCAAAAACCAAACCACCTGTACCTACGAAGTGGACGATACGCCGCCCTTCCCCATCAACCGCGAAGCACTTGGAATTGGTCTCGAAATTTCGCTTCTGTCGAAGTTGAATATCGTGGGCGAGGTGCATATCATCCGCAAACAATACTTGGATGGAAGTATTCCCACAGGCTTTCAAAGAACGGCCATTTTGGGCGTAAACGGCGAAATTCCCCTGAAAAACAAGAAAGTGGGACTCATTCAGCTGAGCATTGAAGAAGATAGCTGTCGCGAAATTTCGGATATTGGCCATACCAGAATCTATAAAACCGACCGACTGGGGATGCCCCTTATCGAAACCGTTACACAGCCCGAGTTACTCAATCCCGACGAAGTGAAAGAAGCCTGCGATTATATCCGCTTCCTCAACCGCAGCACCGGCAAAGTCGTTACAGGAATTGGTGCCGGACGCGAAGACGTAAACGTGAGTTGCAAAGGTGGAACAAGAGTAGAAATAAAAGGGGTTTCGCACACCAAATGGATACCGGAACTCACTCATATAGAAGCATTCAGACAGTGGGCTTTGCTACATCTGCGCGCAGATTTAAACGAACGAATTAAAAAAGAAGATTGGAAAATGACCTCCACTGAGCTCGATTTTTACCTGTTTGGTTTCCCTTCGAAAGAAATCAATCAGGCTAAAAAACAGGGGTTCACCATAGTGGCCGTTAATCTTCCACAATTCCGCAAGCTCCTCTCCCATTTTACTCAGCCTGGAAAAGTTTTTGCCGACGAGATTTCCGAGCGACTCAAAGTAATAGCCTGCTTAGAACTCCCCAATATGACCCACAGCGAAAGTCTGGAGCCCACCATAGCCGAAGACGATTTCGAAAAAATAAGAACCCTGCTCCAATCGGGGAAAGAAGATGGTCAGATAGTTTTCTGGGGACCCAAAGACGATGTTAAAACCGCGCTGGAAACCATTGAAGAACGCTGCCTGATGGCCTTTAGCGAAGTTCCCAAGGAAACCCGGAAATCGTTTGCCAACGGAACCACCATTTTCGAGAGGGTTTTACCCGGAGCCGACCGCATGTATCCCGACACCGATTCCGCGCCCATTCCATTGGAAAACAAATATATAGAACAACTAAGTGCCAATTTGCCCAGCGATATTATGGATCGGTATCATCAGCTTAAAACCTGGAATGTTCCAGAAGATACCTACACCTATCTTTTCAAGAAAAATCTTTATCCGCTAATTGAAAGATTGCATCTGGAGCTTGGCCTTTCGCCCCGCTTTGCCGGAACATTTTTAGGTCATCATATGAAATTTGTGGAAGGTCATCATAAATCGGTGGATCATTTCGACTATCACATCATTTTTGGTTTATTCAAGTATTTGAAAGACAACCAGCTGGAAAAAGAGTTGGCACTAAAAATGCTCCCGGTGATTTACACCCACCCGAAAATGCAGTTCGATTCGGTGCTGAACGCCATTAATTTCCGCAAGACGGCTAAGGAAAATATTCTCAGTCAGATTCCCTTTTTAAAGGAGAAATTTGTTCAGATAGCTCAGTGCAAAAACGAGAAAAACGAGAAAAACTGGGTGATGGGCCAAATGAGAAGTTTTGCATTGGGCAATATTTCGCTCAGCGAGCTCCAGGAAAAAGTAGACCAAATAAATTCTTAACATTCAATCAATTAAAATAATGAGCGACGATATATTTCAAGGTTATAAGGGAGCATCGCTGGAGATGCTGAAAAAATATCATGTTAGAGTTTGGGGACAGGCTCAGGTGGAAACCACCCGCGGAATGTTCCAGGGCACTGTTTTACCAAGAGCCGAAAACGATGACGATCAGCATATTGTAATGAAAATTATCACCGGATACAATGTTGGGGTCGATATCAACACCATCACCAACATGAAAGAAACCGGATATAAAAAGGCCAATTATAAAATTCCGGAAAAAGAATTTCCCTATACCGAAGGCCTCCCCAAGGTGAAGCTGTTTGGAACCGGGGGAACCATTGCCAGCCGTCTCGACTACAGAACAGGGGCTGTGATTCCGGCCTTTTCGCCGGGCGAGCTCTATGGCGCTGTGCCAGAACTAGCGGACATCTGCAACCTTGAAACCGAAAAGATTTTTGCGGTATTTTCCGAAAATATGGGCCCCAACCAATACATGGCGCTGGCCAAAGCCATTGGAAGAGAAATAGAGCGCGGCGTTGATGGAATAGTTATTGGCCACGGCACCGACACCTTGCATCATACAGGTGCAGCACTTACGTTTATGGTTCAGAATTCGCCTGTGCCCATTATTTTGGTGGGTTCTCAGCGCTCATCGGACCGTCCGAGCTCCGATGCAGCCTTAAACCTGATGCATGCCATGTATGCCGCCGGACACAGCGACATAGCCGAAGTGATGGTTTGTATGTTTGGCCCAACTTCCGACGAGTATGGACTGCTGCACAAGGGTACCCGAGTGAGAAAAATGCATTCGAGCTACAGGTCTACTTTCAGAACCATTGGCGATGTGCCCATGGCTATGGTTACCCGAAGCAGCGTTACCCCCATTAAAAAGGAATTCAATCACCGACGCAGAGATAAAAATGTGAAGATTCTTCCCTATTTCAGCGATAAGGTGACCATGCTTTATTATTATCCTGCCATGAAGCCCGATATCTTAGATGCCATGGTAGATGCGGGTTATAAAGGAATTGTATTTATTGGCACCGGACTTGGCCACGTGAACAAGGAGCTGTATCCGGCCATTGAGCGCGCCCACAAAAAGGGCGTTCATATGTACATGACTTTGCAAACCATTTGGGGATATGTGCACATGTTTGTTTACGACACAGGCCGCGATATGATGGCAAAAGGAATTATTCCCGCCGGAAACATGCTGCCCGAAGTAGCCTTCATTAAGCTGGGCTGGGCTTTGGGACAAACCGACGACCCCGAAGAAGTGAAGAAACTCATGCTCACCCCCATCAACGACGAAATAACAAGCCGCGAACCCTATAATGGCTATTTGGTGTATCAGGGCGGCGTTCCGGAGGTGGAAGAGTTTATTAAGAAGGTGAGGAAGTAGGGGTTACTATTCCCAACGATTCCACTCAACACTTTACCAGCTGATGGACTAACTTTTTGTGTCTACCATTCATGACACTCAAATAACTGTGACAATCCGCTTTATAATTTTACTGTAAAACCATCCATTTTTCAACAACAAAATCTAAAAAGCCATATTTAAAAAGTAGGTTTATACAATTAACCCTTTATGTCGATTGGTAACATAAAGATAATTAAGTTGTTAGATTTATTAATAATGGCTTCGTTTCAATAATTGACTCAAATTATTTATTTTTGTACGTTTGAAAAAAATACTTATGCTGACAAAAGAAAAAATACATTATACAATCGATTCATTGCCTGATAATTTGACAATTGAACAGGTAATAGAGGATCAGTATTTGGAATGAAGGTACATTACCCTATGGATTGACTTTAGCTGGTTTAAAACGGCCTCATTCATCACGGCCACGCAATCCGATTGTTGCAGATGTATGTTTTCGGGGTGGCTATATTGATACCTGGGGCAGAGGGACAATTAAAATCATTGACACCTGTAAACAAGCAGACCTTCCCGAACCTGAAATGAAAGAATTGGACGGCGGTTTTATTATTACCCTTTTTAAAGACAATATTTCTCCCGAACAGCTCACTAAACTTGGGCTGAATAACAGGCAAATTAAAGCAGTTATTTTTGTTAAAGATAAAGGGAAAATTACGAATAGGGAATATCAGGAATTAAACAGTACCAGTGAAAGAACTGCCTCGAGAGACTTAAATGCATTGATAGAAAAAAATATTCTACGAAGTTCAGAAGTTAAGGGGGCGGGGTCTTTTTACTTTTTAACATAACCCAATAGCGCCAAAATAGCGCCAATAACGCCAAAATACAGCCAAAATAACGCCGAATAGCTTAATGAGCAGGAGTTTTTCTATCAGTTAAAATGGATTGAACAAGAATTGAACAAATAGCACCTTGATTGCACAATAATTGCACAAATGGCGGATAAGTTATAAGGCTGAAATCCAACCCGGTTTGCAAGTACATTACCAAAAGCCCCGCAATCCTGTCCCGATTTATCGGAAGAAAAAACAGCAGCCAATCCCAAAACCTCTCAACAGGGTCAGCTACTTCCTAATATAAAAGCAATAAAAACTTTAGTAATAAGTGCTTTTGTTGGAGAACCCCATATTTTCCAAAAGTATTCCAACCAACAAACAGCAAAAACCCCACAGATTTACACCCATCAATTCTCCTAACTTTTCCGGAAATTAAAATCCCCAATCAATGATTTATCAGCGATTAAGTTTTATTTTTGAAGATGGACGGCTGATAAAAAACCAGACCTATAAATTAATTAGCGGTAGTGTTGTGAAACTCCACAAAATATGACAGAACTTGAACTATATATAAAATCTTACTTTGGAGTTGTTAAGGCTGACGACTTGAAAACAATAGTATCCTTATTCAAATTGACTACTATTAGGAAAGGCGACTTTTTATTAAAGGCAGGTAAGCGTTGTGACAATTTAAGTTTTGTACAAACAGGACTTTTAAGAATGTTTATTTCAACAGACGAAAAGGAAATAACCCAATGGATTTCGACAAAAGGGTATTTTGCAGTGGACTTATCAAGTTTCGTGTTTGATACAACTTCACGTTTATCAATTCAAGCATTGACAGACACACAAGTCTATTCGATAACAAAAGCCGATTATAAAAAAATTGGAGAATTAGTACCTAAATGGCACGAATTGGAAAAACTATTTATTGTACGTTGTTTTAGAATGCTGGAAGAACGAATTTTTAGTCATTTATCAATGACTGCAGAAGAGAGATATGATTACTTTTTTGAAAATAACAGAGAATTATTTAATCAAGTACCCTTGCAATACATTGCTTCAATGCTTGGAATGACACCTGAAACATTCAGCAGAATCAGGAAAAAGCAACTCTCGTGATTTCTTGATTTTTGTCAAGAGCAAACCAATTGTTTGTATGGACCTTTGTAACGTAATTCAAAAACGAAACAAACGAAATATTTAACAACAATTAGTTTAATCACATAAATAAATGTATCAGCCATGGCAAACGAAATCAAAACAGAAATTTTAATTCATGCAACCCCAGAAAAAGTTTGGTCAATTCTTACAAACTTCGACAATTATCCGAATTGGAATCCATTTATAAAATCGATAAAAGGAGACTTAAAAGTTGGAAATAAAATTACAGCACAAATACACCCCCCAGAAGCTAAAGGAATGACCTTTAAACCAAAAATTCTTACACTCGAAACTAACAAAGAATTGAAGTGGCTTGGGCATTTATTGTTTGCCGGACTTTTTGACGGAGAACATAAATTTGAACTTATTGACAACGGAAAAGGAACAACATCTTTTATACAAAGTGAAAAATTTAACGGTATTCTTGTCCCACTTTTTAAAAAACAGCTAAACAACAATACGAAAAAAGGATTTGAAGAGATGAACAATAAATTGAAAGAATTAGCTGAACAACAGTAACTCTGCCGCTAACATTCAACCAAATAGCTCTTAAAAACTCCCATTCAACGATTTATAAGCGATTAGTATTATTTTTGAAGATGTAAATCTGTAACAAATCAGACCTACACGGCATAATTGGTTGGTTAGGTCTGATTAAATCAAGGCCTATGAATTAGTTACCAATTAGTATAAAAGAGAATCACATCAGTGAAAACCTGCTGCAACGAGATGAGACAAGAAATAGAAAAAGCTCCTGCACAATAGCAAGAGTATAACTGCCCTTCTAAGTAACCTATTCTTTGCAGCCACTCACATGCTTTTATAACAACCTGCCTATTTTGGGTAAAGATTTTAGTTTTTTAAAGCAGTTTCAATTAAATAATAACAACTATAAAGTTTAATATAATTGAATAATCAATATATTTTCAACTATATTGTTGCTATATCTAAAAATACACTGTATCTTTACGCCGATTTAGATTTACTTATGGCATCAAAACAAGAAGTTGAAAAATACTTAAAGGAGCTAAAAACGAAAATGGAAATTTTCGGCATACTGTTTCTTGATGACCGTGGCAAGAATCAACAAACATTGCACGATTTAGAAATTTCGCCTGCCATACGCAAAGAAATCATAAGTTCGTTAAAGATTGAAGAGTATTCACAAGGCCCGTTAGACGAAAAAATGCATGGTATATTGCCTATGTGGGTTTTTGGCATACAGATAAAAAAGAAAGAAGTGTACATAAAAGTGAGTATGGGAATTGAAAACAACAGCGCGGTTTGTATTTCGTTTCATATTGCTGAACACCCTATGAATTATCCGTTTAAAAAATAAACACCATGAAACGAGCCCTTGTAAAACTTCTAGTAAAAATGAATGTAAGTTAGTAAATTCTCTGTCTGACTTCAGGCAGGCATTCGACGTTAAAAATTTAAATAAAGCACACATGAAAAGTCCATTTACAGGTAAAGAAATGAGCATTGTAAAAGAGTGGAGATCCATGAGTTTTCGCAAAGACGAATTCAATTTGTTATTTCATTCCTACAAATGCGAAGATACAGGCGAACATTTTGAAGATGATGCATTTGCCCAACTGAATTACAATCAATTAGTAAATCAATACAGGGTAAAATACAGCATCCCCTTTCCCGAACAAATTATTTCAATTCGGAAAAAATACAATCTTTCGGCAACAAAAATGTCTGAGATATTGGGGTTTGGCATAAATGGATATCGCCAATACGAAGGTGGCGAAGTGCCAAACCAATCAAATGCTAAATTAATTCAGTTAGCCGACGACCCCCATGAATTCAAAAAACTAATGAATTACTGCACAGCTCTTGACCAGAGATTTATTGAAAAAACATTAAAGACAATTGATAATTTATTGGATGATCAAAAGAAATATAAATTTGAAAAGCAATTGGAGAACTACTTCTTTGGCACATGCCTTCCCAATAACCTGACCGGATTTAAAACCCCTGATTTTAGGAAGTTTTCTGAAATGGTTGTGTTTTTTACCGAGAAACTTGAACCATGGAAAACCAAGTTGAACAAGCTGTTAATCTATGCTGATTTTATAATGTATAAGCATTCAGGATTTTCAATGAGCGGAGTCCAGTATCGGGCCATTCCAATGGGCCCTGTACCCAATAACTTCAATAGTATATTTGAATATTTAGCCAATAAGGAAGAATTGGATATTTATTATTCCAATTTTGCTAATGGGGGTACAGGCGAGCAATTTAAGCCAAATCCAAACAAGACTTTTAATAAAAAATTGTTTACCGAAAATGAATTACAAATATTAGAATCGGTTGCAGAAAGATTCAAAAACACAACTACAAACGAGATCATTGAAATAAGCCATAAAGAAAAAGCCTGGATTGATAATAACGCAGAAAGAAAGCTAATTGACTATAACTATAGTTTCGAATTAAATTGAGACTCGGAATACACATCTTCTTTTTGTACTCAGGCAAATGCCACAAACGTTGTAAGTTAGCCCGCTAACCAAATTTGCGGCAAGAGCCTTTAAGCCTGTCCTGATTTATCGGAAGAAAAAACAGCAGCCAATCCCAAAAGCTTTCAACAGTGTCAGCTACTTTCTAATAAAAAAGCAAATAAAACTTTAGTAATAAGTGCTTTTGTTGGCGAACCCCATCTTTTCCAAAATTATTCCAGCCAAAAAACTACAATAAGCCCATAGATTTATACACATGTATCCACCAAAGTTTTATGAAAATTAAAATCACCCATTCAATGGTTTATAAGCGATTAAATATTATTTTTGAAGATGGAACTTTGATAAAAAACAATACTAATTCTGTTAGTTTTGTGGTATAAGTCTGATTACAATAAGCATAAATGAAATAGTGCAAGCCTATAAGACAATGATCATATTTTCGACACAACATAGAAAGAAAAATTGACCCCGCGCAAAAGTTTCATTTTTTTTGCCATCGCGCCGATAGAAAGTATTAAATTTGAAAATTAAGATATTTATTATATGAGCATAGAAAAAGGACTTAACTCAAGACGAGAAAACGACAAACAAGTTGAAAGCCAACAATGGTTTCAAAAGCTTATTCAAGCAGACCAGTATGTTGGTGATATTTACTCTATCAATTATGAGACAGCAAGAGTAATCATTCACGACTTTTACAGAGAGAAAGTTGGTGGAATACCAAGTTTAAGTTTTCTAATCGCGACACGAGTTGACCCAAGTAAAACAGATATTGACTTTAAAAAGGAAGATGTTTCATTTGTTCTTTTACGAGTAATGGATGCAGCAGCTTTGCCACAAGACAAAGAAGCAGAAAGAATTAGAGTTGAAACGGCTCAAAGAATAAGCGGAGAAACTGAAAAACATTGGGATGACGCAGGTTCAATGGACTTGCGAACAAAAAACATTCTTGGATTTGCAGGTGTTCAATGTCGAATTATTGGAACATTCTTTCTTGAAGAAAACGGACATAATGCTGACGCCCCTCTTAATCTGAAATTTGGTAGCGATATATCTAATTACTACCCAAACAGGGGCTTGAAAGTATATAAGCCAAACGGAAAAGCACTTGAACAAATCGTAAATTACGCAGACCCTTCAAGTATTCTGGCTCACACAGAGAAATACGGAAACACAGAGAGAGTGAAACTTGGATTTGTTCGCTATGCTTCAACAAATCGTAAATATCAGCAAGTAGATGATGTCCCAGTTTATATATATCCTGCGGACTTGCTATCTCAAAAATCTGCATTGTTCGGTATGACTAGAACGGGTAAATCAAACACCACTAAAATTATCGCCAAATCAGTATTTGAATTAAGAACAAATGAAAATCCTAATGACAGACCACTACGAATAGGGCAAATTATTTTTGACCCAAATGGTGAGTATGCAAATGAAAATGTTCAGGACAATAATTCCGCTCTTAAAAATGTTTGGCAACTTTTGCAAAATGGAGTAAAGGCAAACGAAGTTGTTACATATGGAATTACAAGACATCCAAATGACCCAGAAAGAACCTTAATGCTTCTAAACTTCTTTGAAACAAGTAATACGCAGATTGGGAAAAGTATAATTGATAGCATATTATCTGAAGATAGCACTAATTACATCAAACAATTTTGCCAAGTAAGCTTTGATGAACCTGACCCAAATGACCGAAGTGCAACTACACGTTATAACAGACGATTATTAGCCTATCGTTCAGTATTAGCCAGAGCAGGTTTTCAAGTTCCACCAAGTTTAAGGGCAAGCACAAGGGGTCTATTTAATCAAGACTTGATTACCGCCCTTCAAACGGGAAGAAATAATAATCCGCCAACCCCTGAATATGTTTCAGCAGCACAAGTATTCTCAAATCCCAATCCTGCTTGGGGTCAACTTGCTAACGCTTTTGAAGCATTAGATAAATTCATTCGAGACAGCAGCAGCAATTACACGACATTTGAAAATGCTTATGTAAGTCGTCCAAATGGTTCAGGCGACAGATGGGCTGATGAAGATTTGAAAAAAATCATTGGCATTTTTCAATATCCCAACGGAACAAGAAAAATCGGCAAAGCGGCAGAACAACATAGTGCCGACACAACAAGTGATTATGCAGAAGATATTTACAACCACCTTGTTCAAGGTAAATTGGTAATAATTGACCAATCAAGTGGAGAACCCGAACTCAATAAATCTTCTGCGACAAGAATAATGACAAAGATTTTCAAAGAAAATCAAAGAAAATTTGTTCAAGGTGAAACTAACATTCCTGAAATTTTAGTTTATGTTGAAGAAGCCCACAATATTTTGCCTGCAGGTAATGATTTAGATTTATCAGACATTTGGGTAAGGACTGCAAAAGAAGGTTCTAAGTATCGCATCGGAATGGTTTACGCCACGCAAGAAGTAAGCAGCATTCAAAAGAATATTCTTAAAAACACTGCCAATTGGTTTATTAGCCATTTGAACAATACAGATGAGACAAAAGAACTTTGCAAGTATTACGACTTTGCAGACTTTGAACCATCTATAAGACGAGCCCAAGATAAAGGTTTTTTAAGAGTAAAAACATTAAGTAACCTATTTGTCATTCCTGTTCAAGTGGACAGGTTTGAAGTATAATACACTATCATATGAGTTTTGAAGGAGAATTTGCCAGTTACGAGCCTTTAAGACGGTTACTTGATAGTGAAAAAGTTAAATCACTTCAAAACCGACTTAAAATAAGACAACAAGAAGAAGATACAGAAGACTTTGAAGGTTCAATAGTCAATAAATCTGATTTGACCGAAAGCACCTTGCAACCTGATTTAGTTCTTGCAATTGATGGAAGCAATCTAGCTTCTAAAGCAGAAAACGGATTTCCCGGTGCTGAATTTGGTTACATTACCATTGCTTCCGTTTTAATTGACTTGAAGTTAATAGGAGAGTTAGAAAAGAAGGAATTTGTTGAACCAAAGAAATTTCGTGAAACCGAAAAAGCATCAACCATTGAAAGCGTTTTTCCAGGTTGTAATGTAATTCTCGATACAGAAAAAAATGCTAAGTCTTCTTTAAGGAGAGCTTTATTTGAAGAGTTACGTAGCAACACCATTTTTTCAGATGGGGAAAGTTTGCTTGACACATATGAACATCTTTTTAGAATAAAACGTGAGCATTTTCAAGAAAGAAATTTACCAAGAAGCCCAATTGAAGGAGTTGAAGATGAAATGACTTATGACTATGGGGAATATACTTGTCCTCATTCAGGCGAGCCGCTTTTCTCGACTGATGCTTTGCGCTTACACGAACTTATGAACCCAGGCGGGAGCAATGGTGAAATGTTTGGGCAAATAATGTCCACTCTTGAAAAGCTTTGGCTTGTTCACATTCTAAGAGCATTTGAACGCAAAGGTTGGTTAGCAACACTTCGCAGAGTTGCTTTTATTATGGATGGACCTTTAGCTGTATTCAGCACTTCCTCTTGGTTAACAAAAGTTATTAGCCACGAATTAACACGACTGAATGGCCTTCAAAAGAAAGTAAATGGGCAAGACCTTTTAATAATTGGAATTGAAAAATCAGGAACATTCTTCAATCACTTCATTGAGATAGACACTACCAAAGACGGGGTAACTGATAAATTCCCAAAACAATCTGCCTTACTCTTAAATGACGGCTACATAAAACGAAATATCATTTTTTCTGAGAGTATCAAACCATACGGACAAGACACTTATTTTGGAAGAAAACTTTTCTACAAAGCGGCATTAGGCCAAAAAATTGTTCCTGTAGTAGCTTGTTTCAACGAGTATCAAAGAAATCTTGATACAGCAAATTCTGACCAATTTACAAGATTAGCAGATGTTATGAATTTGCTAGACCAACTTGTTTCAAGCAGATACCCGAATTCTGTTTCACCGTTAGTTTCAGCACACGCAGAAGCAGCAATTCCTTTGAATTTAGGCAAACGAATCTTTGAAGACATAGCAAGAGAAATAAGAGAGAAATCAAAAGAATGATAGCAAAGGAAAAAATATTGAAAGGTTTTGAAACTGCCGAAGCACGTTGGGCAAGGTTTGGGCCATATTATGCAATGTTTCCTTTAGAATTTGCATTTGATGTAGTTGAGAAATACTCAAAGAAAGGTGACTATATAATTGACCCTTTTGCGGGTAGATGTAGTAGTATATATGCTGGTGGCGTTTTAGGAAGAATTAGTTTGGGGATAGAAATCAATCCTGTAGGGTGGTTATATGGTAAAGTAAAACTTCATCCAGCAGAAAAGGAAGAAGTAGTTGACCGACTGCTTGAAATTTATGCCAAGAGAAACTATTACAACCGAGCAATTCAGCGAATGCCAAAATTTTATCGCATTAGCTACTGTGATGAAGTTCTTAAATTCCTATTAGCAGCCCGAACTCATTTGGATTGGCAAAACAACAATGTTGACGCAACCTTAATGTCAATTATTCTTATTTATCTTCACGGAAAACTTGGCGAAGGTCTTTCTAATCAAATGAGAATGACTAAATCAATGGGAATGAATTACTCAGTTCAATGGTGGATGAAAAATAATATGGCTACACCTCCTGAAATAAATCCCTGCGATTTCATTCATAAAAAAATCGAGTGGCGTTATGAGAAAGGGAAACCAAAAGTTACCGAAAGTGCCGTTGTGTTTGGCGATAGTTCAAATGAATTAATTAAAATTGCAGAAAGATCTGTAAACAATGATATTAAATTTTCATTGCTATTTACTTCACCGCCATATTATTCAATAACAGATTATCACGCTGACCAATGGTTGAGACTTTGGCTTTTAGGTGGATCTGAAAATCATCAATCCCTAAAAGACAAACACAAAGGGCGTTTTGTAAATAAACAAGAATATTATGACTTGCTTGACAAAGTGTTTGAACTTTCTGCCAAAATGATGAAAAGTAAAAGCACTGTTTATGTTCGGACAGACAAGAGAGAATTTACATTCAATTCGACACTTGAAATTCTCAGGAAGCATTTTCCAAATCATGCAGTAAAAATTGTCGAAAAACCACTTACAAAAGACACGAAGACACAAACAAAGCTCTTTGGAGACAAAACAATGAAACCTGGAGAAGTTGATATAATAATGACAAGATAATGAATAATATGAATTGGGGCAATTTATTAAATGAAAATAGATTAAAGCCAACATCAAGAAATAAGTCTGATGATTTCAGAAATGAATTTGAAAGCGATTATGGTAGGATAATTTTTAGTCCATCGATAAGAAGAATGCATGACAAAACTCAGGTTTTTCCTCTAACCAATGACGACAATATACATTCAAGATTGACTCATTCACTTGAAGTTATGTCGGTTGGCGAGTCAATTGCCCTGAATATTATTAATAACGAAAAATTTAAGGAAATCAGTTCCTTGGACCCATCTAATTATTTTAGGATAATTCCTGCAATAGTAAAAAATGCTTGCCTTGTTCACGACATAGGTAATCCACCTTTTGGTCATTTCGGTGAAACAGTAATCCAAGAATACTTCAAGAAATTATTTGTTAGCGACCGTGAGAACGAAGAAAAGAAATTGAAACCAAGATTTGAATTAAATAATCTAGAAAGGCAAGATTTTGAATTTTTTGACGGGAATGCTCAAGGGTTAAGAGTGCTTACCAAATTACAGGTTTTGGATGACCCATTCGGTTTAAACCTAACTTTTGGCACATTAGGAGCATATATTAAGTATCCGAACTTTGATGACTTGATAACAGATAAGAAGAATGTAGAATACTTAACAAGAAAAAAAAGGGGTGTGTTTCAATCTGAAAAAGAATACTTTCAAGTGGTATCAAAATCCTTAGGTTTAGAAGTAAATCAAAAATACACGCGGCATCCATTAGCATATATAATGGAAGCAGCAGATTCAATATGTTATCTAATCATGGATATCGAAGATGGATATAATAAAGGTTGGTTTAATTATAATTTCATTAAAGCTAAACTTTACGATATTAACCCATTGAAAGATATTTTTGATTTTATTGATGGCAAGTTCAAAAGTGAAATAGCTAAAATTGTAAATCTTAGGCTTGGATTGATTAAATATTTGGTTGTGCTATCCGTTAACAATTTTATTGATAATTATGATACAATAATGAATGGCACATATTCGGAAGAATTGATAAAGGACGACAGCTACAAGGTTGCTAAAGAACTTAGCAGTTTTTGTGTGTGTAATATTTTCTCAAATAAAGAAATTACGTCACTTGAGTTAACCGGACATTCTGTAATAAAAGGATTGTTAGATTATTTCATAGATTTTTGCTTTTCAGTTAATGATGACTATCGAAAAAGAGCAGTTGGGATGATTTCGAAAAGCACTATAAAAGCGGCCCTATTAGAAACAGGTATGCATTCATTTGAGGAGATAACTGATTATTATAAGCTTCGTATAATTGTTGATTATATTTCAGGGATGACCGACCAATATGCATTAAATCAATTTCAGAAAATCAGTGGCCAAAAAATTATCTGACATAGAACTTTTGGTAACTGAGTCTAACTACTCATTTTTAGGTTACTTGAATAGTAACTTTAACGAAAGAGTTATTGATTTGTTGAACATATTATCTGAGAAAACTGATGTTTACATATTTAGCGGTGTAATCAGAAATTACTTCCTTAAAATTAATGAGAATAGAGATTTAGACTTGGTTCTCGAAAATGAAATTGATATACAACAACTTCTTTCTGAATATAAAATTTCAATTAATAGTTTTGGAGGTTATAAGATTGAATTTAATAATCTTAACATTGATTTGTGGTTTTTGCATAATACTTGGTCTGTCAAAAGTCATCAACTAACAATGAATTTTCAGCTAAACAAGTATATTCCTCAGACAGCATTTTTCAATTTCTCAGCGGTAATGTTTTCGTATAAAAGTAAGGAGTTCATTTATACGAAACATTTTCTTAGGTTTCTGCGGGACAAAAAACTTGAAATGGTTTATGCGCCGAATCCAAATAATGCTCTTTGCATTGTAAATACATTTTATTATAGTGAGAAATTTAAAATGAAGATTGGAGACAAACTTAAAGGTCACATTAAAAGAATATCAACAACAAATCTTGAACAAACAATTGACATTCAAAGAAAGCATTTTGGCAAAGTTATTTACTCAATGGACGACCTAAAAAAACAATTAGATAAACTTTAACTATGCACAACTGCCACGCCCAATGCCATGGCGCACAAACTAATCCTCAGGCAATAACTTTGCAAGTATTGTGTCTATCCATCCGCATGGCCGATATACAAATAGACAAAGAAAAATGAGTAATGGGCGTTAATTGAATAGTCTCCCTCCCCTCCAGTGAATACTGATGATGATGTATCCTCAGACCACCCTTTGATCGGATCTTCCTGATTACGCAGGATAGGCTAGCCGGTTCCTTAAACCCTAAAGCTTTCGGCAGAGTCAGCTATTTGTTTGCATTTTACATAAAAAAAAGCACCTAAAACTTTCGTAATAAGTGCTTCTGTTGGTGGGCCCACCAGGACTTGAACCTGGGACCAACTGATTATGAGTCAGCTACTCTAACCGACTGAGCTATAGGCCCTGTTCATAAAGAACTTTATTATACATCTCCTTTTTTTGGAAATGCGGATGCAAATTTACATATTTGCCCCATACAAAGCAAGAATTATATGATTAGGAATATCATCTTTGATTTTGGGGGCGTCATTTACAATATCGACCACAACCTAAGCAAACGCGCCTTCGAAAATCTTCAACTGAAAAACTTCGATAAAATATATGGCCACGAAATACAAGTGGCTCTCTTTGAATCGCTTGAAAAGGGTGAAATCGAAGAACAAGCCTTCAGAAACGAACTTAAAAAACTCTTTTCAACGCCTGTTACCGACCAACAAATCGACGATGCCTGGTGCGCACTCCTTATTGATTTCGACCGGAAAATAATCGATTTGCTGGCAGATTTGTCGAAATACTACCGCCTGTTTTTACTCTCCAACTCCAATATCATCCACTATAAACGATTTATGGCGCATTTAAACAGCTACTCCGATTTCAGAGCGCTTTTTGCCGATGTGTGGTTCTCGCACGAACGCGGAATGAGAAAACCCGATGCCATCATCTACCAATCGCTGCTCAGGGCCAATAACCTTTCGGCTCATGAAACCCTGTTTATCGACGATTTGGATGTGAACATTGAAGCTGCAAAAAATCTGGGGATTAAAACCCACTATCTTCACCAGCAAAAATTGGGGGATTTATTCGAAAATGGCCAACTGAAACTCGATTATAACTAATCTTTCTCGTTTTGCATCATGCGGTAAATGGTCGATTTTCCGATGTCTAATTTTTCGGCCACCGTTTTAATATCGTCGTTGTGCTTGAGTAAATAGTATTTAACTATCTGTAAATTATACTCTTTCAGGGTCATTTCTTTGTTGAACAAGTCATCGAGTCCCACCGACGATGAAAAGCTGATATCCGATTCCTGAATTTGCTCGTCAACACTCAGCACCAAAGCCAGCTCAATAATGGCTTTCAGCTCCCGAACATTGCCCGGAAAATCGTAGTTGTTGAGTTTCTTTATGGCTCCGGTGGAAAGCTCTTTTTTGGGCAAATTATTCACGCGGCAAAACTCCTTGATAAAATGTTTGGCCAGAAAAATTACATCCTGATCGCGGCGGCGCAACGGCGGAAGCTCAATGGGCAAGCCCAGAAGCCTGTAGTACAAGTCTTCTCTGAAATTCCCCTTTTTTACTTCGGTGAGCAGATTTTTATTGGTGGCCACCATGATGCGGCAATCGGTTTTTATCACTTTATTGCTCCCCAAACGCGTGAACTCCTCTTCCTGTAACACCCGCAACAGCTTGGTTTGCATATTGACGTCCATGTCGCCAATTTCATCGAGAAAAAGGGTTCCTCCTTCGGCTTCTTCAAACTTTCCGATGCGGCGTGCATGGGCTCCCGTAAACGAGCCTTTCTCAAAGCCAAACATCTCGCTCTCAATAAGCTCCGATGGAATGGCCGACACATTTACAGCCACAAATGGACCACCTTTTCGGGGGGAATTATAGTGTATAGCCTTGGCCACCAGCTCTTTACCTGTTCCTGTTTCGCCGGTAATACTCACCGAAATGCGCGAAGTGAGTGCTTTTTGCATGAGCTGATAAACACGGGTCATGGCGGTGCTATTGCCCTTGATGATGTTGGCGAAAATAAATTTCTGGTTCAGCTCCTGCTCCAATTGTTGCACTTTGCGTTCGAGCAAAACCCGATCGCGCACATTGGTAATAACATTGCGAAGACGTTTAATGAGATCGTCGCCTTTGACCAAATAATCGTAAGCGCCATTTTTCAACAACTCCACAGCGGTGGAAACATCTTGCTGCCCGCTGATGATGAGCACAGGCAAACCGGGGAATTTCTTTTTAATATCGAGGAGAAGCTTATCGCCGTTATGGTCGGGCAAATGGTAGTCCAAAGTCACGAAATCGGGGCTTTTGTGCATGGCTTTCATAAAACTCTCGCCGCTGTGAAACACCTCTATCTCAAAATCTGGATTTAAACTCAACTCATACTGTAGCCTTTTGGCAAAAATTTTGTCATCTTCTACTATAAAAATCCTGAAAGTATCCATCTTCTCGTTGCATTAATTAAAATAAAACCCCTGTTATTCATTACCTTAAGTGAAAATAATTTCTTCCTGCTGCTGTGGCTGGTTCACCCGATTTCCAATAAAATACATCCATTAAAACATCCGGATATTTCCGCCAAAATAGCATCAGGAAATAAATTAAATACGCTGTTCTTCCGAACGAATTCCTTTATAGCAATAAATATATAAGGGGCTAATTTATGAATTTTTCCCAAATAAAGAATTTTCTAAAAATAAAAATTTATTGAGAACTCCTTGATGCTGTGGAAAAAGCTACTCCCCGCCTTCCGGATGGCCTGTTTTAGCGGTTATACCAAATACAAACCTTAGAAAGTCCAAGAAATGAATTGTATAATGCCGATGCAATAGCTGTTTAGTCCAATTTTTATTGGACTATTACAGATATGCTTTCGGTATTAAAACTCAGCACAAAGCAGCTGGTTTTGTCTTCCAGCGTCTTGAAATAGATATCGCCATCCATTTTCAGCATCATCTGTTTGCTCAGACTCAAACCCACCCCCGAACCATTTTCTTTGGTGGTGAAGAAAGGAATGAAGATTTGCTCGCGGATTTCGGGTGGAATTTCGGGTCCGTTATTGCTGATTTCCAATATGGTGAGTGGCTTGTTTTGCTGAAGCTTCACCATGAGAACTGCAGGTTTTTCATGACTTTCGAGAAGTGCTTCGTAAGCATTCTTCAAAATATTGTGAATCACCTGATTGAGCAACGAAGGATCGGTTTCAATAAAAATTTCGGCGGGAATTTTCTTTATCAGCCTGATGGTCTCAAAATGGGGATAGGTGCTGATGGCTAAAAGTGCGTTGTTCAACAGTTCGGAGAGATTCACAAGCTTAAAATCGGGTTCGGGCAGACGGGTGAATTTCCGGTAATTCTCCACAAACCGCATGAGTCCGCTGCTTCGGTCTTCAATAACTTCGAGTCCCTTGATGGTGTTGGCAATGATTTTCTCGTTGAGCTCATCCACGGCCACCGCTTTTTTATCTCTCGTAAAATAACCTGAAATAACCTGCGACAAAGTGGTGATGGGCGCAATATTGTTCATGATTTCGTGCGAAAGAGTGCGCGCCAGCTTAATCCAGGCTTCCACCTCCCCATTGTCCAATTCCTTGGTAATATCGCTCACCGCCACCAGCCTCAATCTCTCGGTCGAAGTTTTGATTTCGGAGAGCTTAAAGAGCAGTTTTTGTCCATACTGATTTTCGAATATGGCCGAAGTTTGTGTTAGGGGTTCGTGAATCAAATAGCCGGGCAGCGAGTCATCCATGGTTTTTAGCGAGTTTACATGCTGGAATTCATAGAGTTGTGTGAGCTTCATGGCAGCGGGATTGATATTGATGATGCGCTGATGCTCGTTGATGGAGAAAAGCCCCGTGGCCGACTGCTTAATGAGTTTTTTAAAATATTGCTCCTGGGTCGATATTTCAATTTTGGCATTCTTAAACAAATCGTTGAGTCGCGTCATTCCCCGGTAAACCTCGTCAATGGATTTATTTCCCGATTTGGGGGGAGGTTTCAAAGTGGTATCTTCGTTTTCGATGCCAAGCAAAAAGAAGGCCATCCATCGGTTAATATTGTTGAACCAGCGGACAAGAAAAACAATGTCGATGATTGCTAAAGCTATGAGCATCAAAGAAATCCACAGCATTTCTAAGGTGAGCCAAACCCAAACGGAAGCCGCAGTCAGCCCAATGAGCAAAAGCAATCTGATGACTATATTGAAATAGAAGTTTTTATACGACATTGGGCGGGTTTTAGAGTCCGTATTTTTTCAGTTTGCTATAGAGCGTTGGGCGGGTGATGCCCAGACTTTTTGCCATTTGACTCATATTGCCGTTATACTTTTTCAAATGACTCATGATCAACTTTTTCTCCATTTCGTCGAGGGTCACATTGAGCAGTTCCGATTCGGCTTTCCCCTGATTTTCCGATAGATGAAAGCTGTATTCATCCAGCAAGGGTCCATCGGCCAATATGACGGCCTTCTCCATGCAATGCTGCAATTCGCGCACATTGCCGGGCCAGGAATATCGGAGCAGCTTTTCCTCCGCCGTATCTGTGAGCGAAAGGGAGGGCTTGTCGTATTTCTGAGCGTATTTTTTCAGGTAAAAATGGGCCAGAATGATGGCATCGTTATCGCGTTTTCGCAGGGGCGGCACTTCGATATTGATGGTATTGATGCGGTAGAGCAAATCTTCGCGAAACAGGCCTTCATCCACCATTTTATGAATGTCGCGGTTGGTGGCGGTAATGAGGCGAATGTCGATGGGGATTTCGGTGGTGCTACCAATCCTGGCTATTTTTCTGCTTTGCAGGGCGGTGAGAATTTTCCCCTGAAGGTTTAAATTCAGGTTGGCAATTTCGTCGAGGAAGAGGCTGCCTTTTTGCGCCGCTTCAAACTTGCCGATGCGGTCTTCTTTGGCATCGGTAAAAGCACCTTTTTTGTAGCCGAACAGCTCACTCTCAAAGAGCGACTCGCTCACGGCGCCCATATCCACTGTGACCAAGGCTTCGGTTTTTCTGTCGGATAGGCGGTGGATTTCTCTGGCTATAAGCTCCTTACCTGTCCCGTTTTCGCCGGTGATAAGAATATTGGCATCGGTTTTGGCCACTTTTTTCACCATTTCCATCACCTGTTTCATAGCATCGGACAGGCCAATGATGGACTTGGATTCGGGGTTGAGCTCTTTGCGCAGGTTTTCGGTTTTTTGCTTCAGCTGCTGATTTTCGAGCTTCGATTTGCGAAGTTTCAGCGCCGCATGAAGGGTAGAAATGAGTTTGTGGTTGTCCCAGGGTTTGAGAATAAAATCGAAAGCCCCTTCTTTCACGGCTTTAACCGCCAGCTCCACATCGCCATAGGCAGTAATCATGATGACCGAAATATCGGGATCGGTTTTTTGAATTTCGTGGAGCCAGAAAAAACCTTCGTTTCCGGTATTGATGCCTGTTTTAAAGTTCATGTCGAGCAAAATAACATCCACCTGTTTCTCGCGGATGGTAGAAATGACCGAGCCGGGGTGGCTGAGGGCATATACCTCGTCAAACTCCGTTTGTACCAGCAATTCCAGCGATTGGCGGATTCCTTTATTATCGTCGATGATGAGAATTTTACCGGACATAATGAGCCATTTTGGGTTATTAAAATGCGAAAATAGGCATAAGCAGGTGCAGAAGAAAGAATCTGTAAAGAAATTTTACAGGGAAGATGATAGCTTTATAAATTTAACTAAGAAATAATCATACCATTATGGTAAACGTTTTATTCTAGTTAATCAGTTTCAAGTAAACAAATGATATCATTTATAAAGTGTCTGGCATCAGACATAAAGGGCTCAATTTCGTTTTGTTCTAACCTTTTAAAATCAATATAATCCCCCTCTTGTCGCAAATTAAAAAGCCGACTATAAATTCTCCCTGTTTCAATTGAAACTTTCCCAGTTTTAACAAATGATTGATGAAAAACCCTTTTTTGACCATTGTGGCTCGAGAAAGACATTTCATTTTTTAAAAGCAGGGCGCTAACTATATAAAAACATGAATAATAAAGCCTATTTGCGACTGCATTCCAGTGATTCTCTTTAGAAAGCAAAATGGCTTCCTGATATGTCTCATTCGCACGTGAAATCCGATATTGAATTAATGCCTCAGTGTTCATATCTCAACTCCTTCTGCCAAAATATTTCTGAAAATCGGAGTATTGGAGTAATTATCCCAGGAATTAAAATCCTGAACAATGCCAGTTAGTACTTCGCCCGTTTCCAATTCTGCATCAAACATGGCATCGCTAAATCTGTTTTTCAATTCTCTCGTAATATTGAGATCGGTAAGTATAAGAAAATCCCAATCAGAATCCTCATTATTATCCTCGCGGGCACGTGAGCCAAATAAAATAACACGGGCATTGGGATCAATAATCTCAATCTTCGATTTTATTTTCTTCAGGATTCCTTGTTTATCTCTCATAAATCAAAATTACGATTTTTTATTTCAGAAAGTAAAATCATTTTTAAAGTTGGCAAAAGGTAAAATGACCCAAACATGGTGGAAATCCCAAACACTTCTATAAATTTGCTCAGGAAAAATGAATCATGATGAACGCTGAAACAGCATTGGTATTGGAAGGCGGCGGTTTTAGGGGAATATTTACCGCCGGAGTTTTGGAAGTATTTTTAGAACACCAAATTGATTTTGGTTCTGTTTGGGGCGTTTCGGCGGGCTCTGCCTATGGAGTGTCATATGCATCTAAACAAATGGGCAGAAATATTGAAGTGAACGGGCTTATTGGCGATAGAAGATATTGCAGCTGGAACAACTGGATGAAAGAAGGCTCCATGTTTTCATGGGATTTTGTTTACGGGGAAGTGCCGCAACACCTTATCCCCTTCGACTACGAAACCCTAAAAAACTCCCCCACCGATTTTTGGGTTGGAACCACCAATTGCCACACGGGCGACGCTGAGTTTTTCCGGCTCAACGATGCTGATAAGAAGGATTTTAAAACCATTTTGGCCGCCAGCAGCTCGTTGCCGTTTATTGCACCCATGGTTAGCCACCGCGATTCCCTGCTTATGGATGGCGGACTTGCCGATTCCATTCCGGTGGAATATGCTCTAAATCAGGGTTATAAAAAGGCGGTGGTGATTCTCACCCAACCAAAAGGATTTGTCAAGGAGCCCCAAAAGAATCGCTGGATTTTTAAGGCGTATTACCGGAAATACCCAAAGATTTACGAATTACTGGTAAGCCGGGCCCAGCGCTATAACGACACCATAAACCAACTCACAAAGCTGGAAAAAGAAGGACGCGTTTTTATTATAAGACCTGAGAAATCATTGGAAATTAAGCGAATAGAAAACAACCCACAAAAAACCGCCGCCATCTACCACCAGGCCATACAACAAACCCAAAGGGAAATTCCGGGGCTTTTGGAGTGGTTGGGGAGGTAAAGTGGGGCTGGTTATACTTCCTTGGGGAATGATGAGTGGGTATGTCAAAGAATATTTGAATTTTCATCCAACAATTTATTATTCAATATCTTTAAAATTCATTAATTTAAGAAGTCCCGGTAAATAGCGTGCTTATAGCACTAACATTATAAATTATCTCAACATTTATAGGATTTGTTTGATTGTTTTTTGGCAAGGGGATTTGTAGTCAATCTTAATCCAGAACATCACGAAAATATACTCATCAAGGAGCGAAAGATGGCGCAAAAGTTTATTTACATGTTGGTGGATGTTACACGAATTGAATTGCTTTGCACAGCAAACAACAATATATCTGGGGATTGGATAATCGTATCCCTATGTCATTGACCAGATTATATACCCATTTTCCTTTGCTATTAGTCAAAAAGTGGAAAAAATATATGGAAGCAAATATTCTATTCAGACATGGGTCGATCAATGATGGGATGTGAGCGCCAGGCTTCTTCTTTCATGACTTTGGCACTGAGCTCCTGAAACTCTTCCAAGGTATTGGTGCGGGTGAGTTTATAGTGAATTGCCTCGTAATTCTGAAACTGCCGGCTAAAATAACCCCAATACTCTTTCATCTTGTTCAGCTGATTGCGTGAGCGGCTACGGTAATTTATCACTTCTTCAAGCAAAGCCTGATGAAAAAGTGGAAAAAGTTCCCGTTTATCAGCCATACTCATGGAGCCGTGCTTTATTTCCCAGGGTAAAAACAAATCATAGATCACTCCCCTGCCTATCATCCATTTTTCCTGTTGTGGAAACCGGCTTTTCAGGGCTTCCATGGCCTCCACCGAAAAAATATCGCCACTGTAAATTACCGGGGCTTTCGATTTTTTTACACACCATTCAAAGGCATCCAAATCGGGAGTCCCCTGATACATGTGGCTTCCGAGACGGGGATGAACAATGAGCTCCTTGAGTGGAAACTGATTGAGCAGTGGCATCAGACTCTTTATCTCGTCTTTTTCATAAAACCCCAGCCTTATTTTAATGCTGATATCGTTTTGAACTTCGCTAAAAAGCTTCTCGAGCAACATCTCTATCACTTCTGGATATGCAATGAGACCCGACCCACGCATTTTTTGAGCAATGCTCACTATTGGGCATCCCATATTGATATTGAGCGTTTTGTAGCCGTAATTGTAGAGATATTTGGCCAAAGGGATAAAATCCGGTGCATATTTCCCTATTATTTGCGGGTCAACCGGCATTTTATGATTATTTTCGTGCAGTAAATCTCTTATGCGTGACGACTTGATGGAATCGCCTTTGCCGCTGGAAATAAATGGGGCAATGGCATGATCGAAACTATCGAAATACTTGCTGTAAGCATTACGAAAATAGGCTTCGGTATAGCCCTGCAAAGGTGCCAGATAAAGTATCATCGAATTAACTAAAGAGGTTGCTGAACAAACAACAAATTTATAATTTTATTGATTGCCAAATTCAATTATCGAATGATACAAATGATTGATACAGCTAAGAAATCCTGGTGGTTTTTTGTCTTGATTTGCTGTTATTTATTGCCCCTTGGTAGCATTGAAGCGCAAAATTGTGAGATGCAGCTATCGAAAAAGGATCAGAAAGAATACCAGAAATCCTGGGAGCTCTTTCAGCAAAAAAACTATGGCGAAGCCAGTGAGCTCATGTTTCAGCTGGCCAAATCCTACCCCGACTATGCGCAGGCTCAAATGTCGCTGGGGATTTTCTACATCGAAAATTCAAGACCCAACATTAAAACGGCCCGAAAATATTTCGAAAAGTCCATAGAACTATGCGCCGACAGTGTGCTATACTCCTATTTCTATCTGGGGAAAATATACTATGGCAATAAAGAATTTGATAAGGCCATCCCCTGCTTTGAGCATTTTTTAAAGGATGTGGATTTAATTAAAACCGACGACGACTACTTCGAGATAAAGAATTATCTGGAGTATGCCAAAGTTATGCAGGAGCTTCTGAGCCATCCTGTGCCCTTTGAGCCTGTGGTGGTTCCGGGCATTTCAACCGCATCCGATGAATATTTGCCCATCATTTCGCCCGACAATGAATTTGCGCTATTTACCCGCCGTCAAAAACAATATGTTACCCGCGGACTTACGCAGGAAGTAGTTGAAAAAGAAGTATTTACTTATAGCTTACGAAACCATGAAGGCTTTTTTGAGCAAGGCTGGGATATGGATTCTCCTTTCAATAAAGTGGAGAACGAAGGCGCCGCCACCCTCACCATCGATAACAACGATTTGTATTATACGGTTTGCACCCGCGATCCTAAAACTAAATATCTGAATTGCGATCTTTATCACAGTCGGTTCAGCGATGGGTACTGGAGCAAAATAGAAGGCTTGGGCGAACATATCAACGGACCCGATAGCTGGGAATCGCAACCCTCAGTTACTTCCGATGGTTCCAAAATTTATTTTGCATCGAACCGAAATGGCGGCTTGGGGGGTTACGATATTTATTTAATCACCCGCGACAAAGATGGGAAATGGAGCAATCCGGAGAATGTTGGCGCACCCATCAACACCCCGGGAAACGAAAAATCGCCCTTTATTCACACCGATAGCCAAACACTTTATTTCTCCTCCGACGGCCACAAAGGTTTGGGGGGATATGATATTTTCTTCAGCCGGTTTAACGAGCAGAATGAGTGGCAAAAGCCCACCAATATTGGATATCCCATCAATTCGTTCGACGACGACCTGGGCTTTTTTGTGAGCACCGACGGTCAATATGGCTACTACGCCAGCAACCGAATTGACGAAAACAACAACTGGAATCTGTATACTTTTCCCCTTTATCCCGAAGCCCGTCCGCAAAAGGTATTGTTTATCAAAGGAACCGTAGATGTGGGAGAAAATCTGGAGCCCATTCGGGCCAAAGTTCAGCTTAAAAATATGCGCACAAAAGCCATCACCGAAATTCCGGTGGATACCAATACGGGTAAATATGTGGCAGCCATTCTGTTTAAAGACAATCAGGTGCTCACTGTAAAAAATGATGGATACATATTTTCTTCCAGGCTTCTGAGCACAGAGGATACAACTCTCAATGAGCCTAAAAAGCTGGATATAGTGATGAAAGAGATAAAAGTAGGCGAAAGCTACAAAATTGACGACATCAATTTCATCACCAACTCGGCTGAGTTATCCGCCGATGCAAAGAAAATTATTGATGAATTTGCATCTTTTTTATCTGAAAATCCATCCATCGAAATTGAAATTCAAGGACATACCGACAATGTGGGCAACGACCAAACCAATATGGATTTATCTGACAAAAGAGCCCGGTCGGTTTATTTGCATCTGATAGAAAAGGGAATTGCATCGAGCCGCTTATCGTCGAAAGGATATGGTGAAACACAACCCATAGCAACAAATCAAACCGAAGAAGGCAGAGCCCAAAACCGCAGAACTGTTTTCCTGATAAAAAAATAAATCCACAGTTTTCAAAACGCTTTTTAATTATTTTAGCCAAAAATATTTTGTATGCTCAAAACCTATTATGCTCAATTTAACGCATTTGTAAAGAAGAAGAAACTTGAGCCCATGGTCGACGTGGGGATTTTTATTTTTTTAACTCTTATCATTCATTATTCCTACCGCTATTGGGTTACTATCGATTATTTCCCGATCTCCGGATTGATGAACAACATGCATGAAATTTTTTCCGAACATGTATTTATCCAAAGTAGTTGGTTCATTCAGAACATTCTCGGAATGGACATCGCAACTGAAGGTCGCACCATGTATTGGGGAAATACAGGATTTATGATAATAAATCATAGTTGCTCAGGTTTAAAACAAATGATTCAGTTTGCCCTGGTAATGTTGATTTTCCCTGGCCCGTGGCGACATAAACTGTGGTTTATACCACTTGGAATTTTTATTGTCCATATTACCAATTTGGTTAGAATCTTTGGTTTGGCAGTGGTATTAGTTACTCTGCCTGATTATTGGAATTTCAGTCACGACAATATTTTCCGCCCCTTGTTCTATGTGGTCATTTTTGGATTGTGGGTTTATTGGGTCGAAAAGCTGAAAAAGAAATAGCCCACTATTGCTTTTAAACAAGGAGCGGGCTATCTATTAAATGATTTATGATTAATCTCCAACCAAACCTGTTGGCAGGACATTTAATTAAAAAATCTATTATTTCACAATCTGAATTTTTCTGGTAATAACCTGATTATTAAACGATGCTGAAATGGTATACAATCCATTTGGCAAGTTGTTTAATGGAATAATGATGGTTTTTTCGGTGACTGCCTGATTCACTACCTCCACTCCTTTCGAATCGTAAATAACAATTCTTTCGGGGGTTGATACAAACTCCAAATTCAACACATCTGATACTGGATTGGGATAAGCAGACATCTGCTTGTTTTCCAGGGTATTGGTTCCATCCCACAATAAATAGAGTGCAGTGAGAGTAACAGCGCTATCGGGCATTTCATAAACAAAAGATAGGTCTTCTGAAATATTATTACCGTTCTCGTCCATCCAGTACTGAAAAAAATAACCCGAAGCCGTAGGTTCTGTAGAAACCGTAACCATTGTTCCGGCCTCGTAGTCACCTTCTCCTATCTGATTTCCAATACCCTCAGGATCGCTTAAAAGCGTTAAATGATGGGTGGTAACTTCGGGCTCGAAGGTGAGTTTAAAGGTAACCATCACATTTTCGGGGGTAATACCGGCTCCCAGAAAAGTATTTCCATCGGGGGTAACGTCGTTGATGCTAAAAAAGGTCCAATCCTGAGCATCGGCCATTCCACGGTTTTCGGCATAATCGTTAAACGATTGCATGGTTCCGTCGGGCAGGCGGGCAAAGGCTCTTCTGCTATCGGGAAATGGAGGCCAGGCTTCGTTGGTGTAGCCATAAACAGATTTATCGTTGGAAACGGCCACCGAGGTCATGGCTCCCGCGTTGAGTGAATTGGGAAAAAGCACCAATTCTTCGTCGGGCGACCAAATAAAATTGTTGCTGCCCACTTCGCCAACCACGTAGCTTCCAGAAGTAGATGAGCCAAAGGCTTCGCCCCAGTTGGTCTGGTCAACATAAAAAACTCCAAATCCGGTAAAGATAACGGGGGACCGGCTTACGGAAGATGTTTCGGCCCATCCGTAGATGAGTGAACCATCGCGGCTCACTCCATTGGGCCTTGAGCCGAAAGGAAGACCGGCACCAATCATAGCATATCCGCCTTGTTCGGTCCATTTAAAGGCTTCAACACTGTAATCGGGATACCATTGCATTCCGGCCAGGGTCACTCCATCACCACTCATGCCCCAAACACTATTATAGTCCGGACCAAAAAACTCGGGTTGGTTGGGATTTTCGCCCAGAAAAGTCCAGGTATTCGAATTGTAATCCCAGGTACCACCAGTATTCATTGCTGTTCCCTGGTACATATAATCGGCATTGGGGAAAGTTCCTGCCACCAATCCATCTTCGGCTACAGAATAGGCTTCGCCCGTAAGTCCTTGCACGCCACCATCGGCTGTCCAATAGGCACTTCCGCCACCAAAAAGCAAGATGATTGCCTTATCACCATCGTCGCTAATATCGTTTGGAAAAGTGTATTCATCGAGGAGAATTGTCATGGTGACATTCTCCGAAGTGCTCTTATAAGTGGAGCGGGCATTGGGTTGATTGGTCTTCAGGGGCTTGAGCAAGGTTCTGGAATCCAATGTCGGATTCTTGCTAATTTCTGCTGACCGCGATACCTGGCTTTGAGAAAAACCTGCAAATACGCTGAGCAGAATCATTAAAATAGTTAGTACATTTTTTTTCATGTGATTAGGTTTAGATTATGATTATAAAATTGGATTTTTTCGATAAAAATGTATTCAATTATTGGCTAAAGATATTGATTTATTGATAAAATCAAAATTTTCAGAGGAATATTCTTCACGCCAGGATGCCAAAAAAATGATTGTCTTAATGGATTATGGGGATTTGATTTTGATATTTTTATGACTAATGATGAGTTAGCCTTACAGGCTGCGGAAATATATTCTACTCATTGCCAGGAGCATTGCTCCTGGCTCAAATGATAACAGGCCTTTAGCCTGTTTAGTTTCCCGCAAAAAAAAGCTCCGAACCGTTATAAAAACAGTTCGGGGCCTTTGGTTTGTATACAAAAATATTATTGAACGATAATCTTTCTTACTTCCGACCAATCTTTAGCGTTTACCTTTACAAAATAAATGCCTTTGGGTTGCTGTGTCAGGTCGATTTGAGTGTCTTTTCCATCCCACTCCATTTGCTTAACGGCGCGGTTCATATTGTCGTAAACAGTGATTTGAGCATCGGAGAGTTTTTGGGTGCTGCTCACCGAAATTTCAAAAACACCGGTTGATGGATTGGGGAAAATACTCAGTAAATTGGAAACGGGTTTTGCGTCCTGATTTCCCACAACAATAATGGGACTGTTTGCAAAACTTACCAGATTACAAGCCACATCTAACTGTGGATTAAATCCATCTTCGCAATTGCTGCAGGTAGTTCCGGTGACACAGTTGGGGTGATTGGGGTGACAATAGTCAATATAATCTTCGAAGAAAATATAACCCAACTCTATTCCGCTGGAGCTGATATAATCGGTTAAATCATAATCGAACCATTGTGCAATGGAACCTGGACACCATCCGGCGCGGTTATAATACCAGGTACCGTTTTGGGGCTGACAAGCATCGGGGTTGGGGTTACAAACCACCCAGTTGTGCTGGGTAAATGTTTTTACTCCGTTTACTGTAATGTCGTGAGTAGCTTCGTAAAACTCGGCAGCATTGCCAGTATTGGTGCTTCCCCAACCGTGACCGCTGGAAACTAATTTTAACGTTGCAGCCTGAGTGTTTTCGGGGAATTCATAGTCCACGGGCTCCACAGGTTGAAGGTTGGCATAATCGCCAAACCAGTAAATAGCCCGCCAAATCTGATCTACACTGCTGTATAGATAAGGGGCTGTTCCTGCATAGTAGTTAAGTTTCAATTCGTAATCGAAACCATTGTCTAAAGTTCCGCAGCTTACTCTGAATTTGGTTTTACCCTGTAAAATGGATGAAAAATCGGTAAGATCGATGGCGTGAGAACAAGCCACGCCATAGGGAGTGATGTACTGAATGATTTTGAACCAGTTACCTTCTTTGTCCTGTGCTTCTACAAAAGCTACACGGTCCCACTCTCCGCAGCCACCATCGGGGCACGATACTCTCAGAGTTCCTGTGATTTGATTATAGGCTCCCAGGAATGAAGGCAATTCGGCATCAATGGTTTCTTCGGTATGATTGGGGTTGATCCAGATGTCGGTGAAGGCAATTACTTCAGTATTGGTAGCGGTTGGAACCACATTAATGCTCATGGTTTCGGTTTTCACGGCGCCAAAATTATTGGAGGCCATTACTTCCACTGTGTAGGTTCCATAGGCTGGAGGTGCCCACCATCCGGTGAAATGTCCGTTCCAGAATTTCTGTGCTTGGATGGTTTGTCCGTTCACTCTGAATTTAACCCAGGTTACATCGAAAAGCTCGGGGAAATCGATGGTTGAAACACAAGCCAGTTGAATTTCGGAAAGTGTTGAAACAAATACATCGCCTGCCAATGGGTTACGAATGTCGATTTCGGGGAGATGGAGCATGGGGTCTAAAACATTAAAACGCTGAACTACAGGTTCGGCTGGATCGTAAGTACCATTACCTGCCTGATTGGCTTCTATGGCCACTTCGCCCATATCACCGGTTAGGGTAACTGTATTTCCATCCATGGTGGCAGGGCCCGAAAGCACTGTGAAAGTTACGGGCAAACCCGAAGTTGCTGTGGCTTCTACCTGAAATGGCTCATCGGAGGTGAGTTTGTTGGGTATAGGAAGGAAAGCAATGGCCTGATATCCGGGATCCAGATCGCCAATGAAATTGGAAGTTTCGCCATCCATGGTGAAGTTAACCAAATCAGCATCGCGGTTGGGGGAATCCACTTCAGAAATTAAAGTGGTGATGGAGGTATTGTTGCCACCGGGAACCCCTTGATTGTGTTTATAGTATAATTCCAATCCGGGCTCGTCGCCATTGAGCTCGTTGGCCATCATATCCTGAATTTCATCCGCAGTTAATGCCTTGCTCCAAACGGTAACTTCATCGGAACCACCACACCAGTAGAAATTTAAGTCGGCAAGAATGCTTCGACCAATGGTGAAATGAATGTCGCTGGCAGTGAAAGTTCCCGATGCGGGCTTGCTGCCTTTAAGGATACCATTTACGTAGAGAATTACATTGGAACCATCGAATACCCAGGCAAAATGTTGCCAAACCTGCGGAATCACTGTATTGGTAGGAGCCACATACTCGTAGAGAGTTCCTGCTGAGTTCTGAAAACGGCACTCTATTTTTCCGTCGGCAAGCTCAATCATATAGAACCCCTGGTTTCCTCTGAAACCCATGATTCCCTGACCATATTCCAGATAATCGTCGATGAACCAACCCGCCATGGTAAAGCCGGGTTTATTGGCTATGTATTGTGAGGCATTCTCAAGCACCACATAGTTTTGGTTGGTACAATCGTAATGCAGATACTGGTTCGACTGAGCCTGTATTTGCGTCAAGGCTGTGAATAGCATGGCTACAAACAACATTGAAATTCTTAAGTAACTGTTTTTCATGACTTTGATTTTTGTTTAACACTTATTCTATTTTAATTTTTTCAATTCGTTATTGCGGAACCCACCAAATTTTTGTGGTTGGTTCGTCTCCCCCCTGATTGGTTCTCGCCTCACTCATATTTTCTGAATTATAGATTGCCTCGGAAGGTGGATAAGGCATACGGAAATGATTGATGGGATCGCCCATGCGGGGAGTCATATTGGTTCTGCGGGTTAAAGCATAGGCTTCCCAGGGTTGACGGAAAGCATCAATCCATCGCTGGGTATAAATAAATTTGAGTTTTTCTTCGTCGGTAGTGGCCATCCATGAGCCAAAACGACCCAGCACCGAAGCTGCGTTTAGATAGTTTGGATAGGTAACTTTATCGCCAAATCTCACTCCCGAAACGGGCAATCTCAGTCGGCCCGCAAGGTTTACCCACCATTCAACCGAGGCATTGATTCCGTTCATATATTCTATATCGGCAGTCATTCGGTCTTCGGCTACTCCAATTCCTCTGAAATAAGCTTCGGCCAGAATAAAATGCACTTCGGCTCCAGTCATCAGAATAACAGGCATGAAGCTTTCATCGGCAATAATAAAGAAATTGAAGGGCGAATAGTTCACATTGGGTTTTACGTGGTAGTTTCCGTTATCGTCGCGATGGCTTCCATAAGGAATTCCCTGGGCCGATGGGGTGGTTGCATCGGGAATTTGCGGAAAAGGTACCCAATGGTCAAACTCATCGCCTTCGAAGAAAATATAGGCTCTCGGGTCGAAAATACCTGAACCCGATGGATCGTCGCTGTTGGAAAGTTGTTGCCACATATTGGAGCCCATGCGTAGCCCGTTGTGCTCGCGAAACGACCAGCTTACACTGCTGTTTGTAATTCCATTGGCACCCGGCCAAATGCAGGCACTCTCCAAAACCGAGGTAATAAAATCGTAGCCCTGGATTACGGGTAATTTATTGTTGATGATTTCGGCAATGATTTGAGCCGAAATTTCGGGTTCTTTCTCATGCATCCGCATGGCATAACGAAGTCTCAGACTGTTGGAAAACTTGCGCCACATGGCCAAATCGCCGTTAAAAAGCTTGTCGAAACCCGAAAATGTGGTATAAGGTTCTTCACTCTCAATGGTATCGTTGATATTGGCCGAAGCCCAGGCCAAATCTTCCAGAAGTGAAAGATAAATATCCCTTTGGGCATCGTAAGCGGGGTGAAGTTTGGTTAAATCCTGATAGCCCAAACCTGCTTCTGAGTAGGGAATATCGCCAAAAATATCGGTGAGTTTAAAGGTTTTGTATGCTTTTACAATTTTGAGCATAGCCTGCATATTGGTCACGGCACCACTGGCTCCATAGGAATCGAAGCGTTTTTCCAACTCTCTGATTGCCGGGAGGGTTTGGTAATAATTGGCCCACATATCTTCGGTTCCAATGGTATAGTTTCCCCAGGCATTTTGAGTTAAAGCGGCTGATTGGGTTTGAGCATAGAGAATTTCGTTGTTGATATAGAACTGCTCATTTCCCGAAAGCATGAGTGACTGAATGACGCCATTAAACAACGAACCATCGCTGGCTGTGGTAAATCCCTGTGGGTTTGTATCGATTTCCTCAAAGTCTTTACGGCACGACATTGTTGTTGCAAAAACCATTAAGAGAAGAAATATATATTTGAATTTCATGACTTTATATTTTATCGGTTGTAAATAATTTCTGTTCATGGCTCCCATTAAAATGTAATATTGGCTCCAAAAGTAAAGCTACGGGTTCCGGGGAACGAAGCCCATTCAAAGCCTTGTGCATTGCCCGAACCCATGATGCCTTCGGGGTTGATATGGTCGGGAAGTGTGGTGTAGAAATAGAACAAATCGCGGCCCACCACCGACAAGGAGATACTCTGAAACACTCTGGTTTTTTTGATGAGTTTGTCGGGTAGTGAATAGGTAAGGGCAATTTCACGCATTTTAACCCAGGTGTTTTCCAAAATTCCAGGGGTTGAAACAAATTTTCCCCAGCCACCTGCATTGGGCAAATATTTATAATAATAATGCACCACCTTGTTGTTTCGGGTTCCGTCTTCGTAAACGCCGTCTAAAATAACGCCCACATTGCGGGTCACGCCGTCGGGGTCGGTATAGGGAAGTCCGCCACCATCGCGTTCCAAAAGGGTTTCGGGGCTTTGTCCGGTTTGAAGGCCAATTACATAGGAGCCCGCATAGATATCGCCTCCCCATTTGGTATCGATTAAAAACGAAAGGCTCAGGTTTTTATAGGTCAGTTCGCCATTGAGTCCGGCCAGAAAATCGGGCGATGCATTTCCAATGGGAACCCGTGTATCGGTAATTTTGTATTTGGTACCTTCGTCGTTGAGTATTCGGTTTCCATTGGCATCGTACACATAATCGTAGCCGGTGATGGTTCCGTATTCCTGCCCTTCATAGAGATCCATGGCGGGACCATTCAACCCCCAGATATCTGCCAGATGGTAACTATCCGAATAGCCCCCCAGGCTCACAATATAATTCCGGTTTCTGCTGAAGTTCAATCCCAATTTACCAACCCAATCTCTTTTGTAAAGCGGAACAGTATTTAAAATAAACTCGAATCCTTTGTTGGAAAGTTTCCCCTCGTTGATGGTGATGCTGTAGGCTCCTGAGCTCACAGGAGTGGGAAGGCTTAAAATCTGATTGTAGGAGTCTTTGTAGTACCAGGTAAAATCGAAATCGATGCGGCTTTCGAAAAGCCCCAGATTAAATCCCCACTCATATCCTGTTACAAACTGTGGCTTCAACTCAAAGGGAGGGATAGAGCTGGGAAGTGTGGATGTTTGCTGTCCGCCAAACAAACCGGCGGAATAGTAAAAGTTCTTATGGTAAGGATTTGTGCTGTTGGCGGTTTGGGCTATACCCCCACGGAGTTTGATGAAATTGATCCAGGGTAGTTTTTCTTCAATTTTAAAGGCCTCGGTGGCTATAAAGCTTAAGGAAGCCGATGGATAGAAATAGGAATTATTATTGGCGGGAAGGGTGCTCGACCAATCATTTCGTCCGGTGACTTCCAGATACAAATAGTCTTTGAATGAGATGTTGAGGAAGGAAAAAACGGAGTTGGTTCGTTGTCTCAAAACCGTTTCACCTGGAACCATGGATGTTGCTGAGTTTCCGGTATTTTCGACCATAGTATTGCCTTCCTCGTCGGTGGAATAGGAGTATTCTGTAAAATTGAAGAAAGTGTACATGTTGGGATAATACCAGGTGCCCGATTTGCCCGAAATGCCATAACCTTCGTAGTTCCATCGACTGGCTCCTGCGGACAGACGAACATTGAATGGGCTGTTGAAAATCTTCTCCTTATGGGCGGTTATCAGAGCTTCCATATTGTCGTTGGTAATCTTCTCAAGGCTGCTGCTATAGCCTCCCCCCAACAATCCGATGAAATCGGTGGGTTTATTTTTCGAAGTGAATTGCTCCACAGTGTATTCCCTTCCTACACGAGCGGTAGCATTGAGCCAGGGCGTTACGTCGTAGGTGAGTGCTACGGAGCCTGTGTATTTATCGCGTTCCTGCCAGGTATTATTATTGTAGTAATTCCACCAAAGGTACCTGTCCACATAAAGAAAAGGATAATCATCCAGTTTGTTTCTGCTTCCATCGCTCAGCTCATAATTGTGCATATCGATTCCCTGATAACTCCTTGGCCAGCTATAGAGATATCCTTTGCTGAACGAATTACCGTCTTCGCCAATCATGGGGCTGTTTTTGCGGTTGTATTTCACATAGGTGAGGGAGGCATCTAATTTCAGTTTTTCCGAGACTTTAATATTGGTACCGAAATTAATGGTGGTGCGGTCGTAGTTGCTGTTATTGATAATGGGCGTTTGCTTTTGATTGGTGAAGGAGAGTCTGATGGTTCCTTTTTCGTTACCACCCGCTACAGCTACATTGTGAGTATGGGTAATTCCATCGCGGAAAGGCTCTTTGAGATTATCGGGTTGGGGCGAGTAGCTGCGCATTTCTCCATCCCACCATTTTATCATTTCTCCGTTCATCTCTGGTCCCCATGAAACCCCCGAACCATAATATCCAAACTCCTGTGAGGTGGTCGAGGTGGTTCCATTCTGATCGATAATCAGGTTATCGTTGCCATAAACTCCAGGATATAAAAGGGTTCCTGCAGTATCCACAGGAAATTGGGGCTCGCTGAAGGAAATGGGTCCGCCAGCGCCATATTTGTTTTGCACATCGCGGTAGCGGTATGGGTGGGTAATTTTCATGCTGTAGTTATAGGTAACGCCCAGTCCGCTTTGCTTTTTCCCCCGTTTGGTGGTGATAAGGATAACCCCATTGGCTCCACGCTCGCCGTATAACGCACTGGCAGCTCCACCTTTCAACACGGTGTATTCTTCTATATCATAGGGATTTATATCGGCAATGCCATTCCCCCAATCCACGCCACGGCCCACATCTTCGAGTCCGGAAACATTGTCCATAGGAATATTGTCGACCACAATCAGGGGTTGATTGTTGCGGGATAAATTATTATTTCCGCGAATGATAATGCGGGTTGAACCACCATCCACGCCATCGCCTTCGGAGATTTGAACCCCGGCACTTCGTCCGGCAAGCGCCGAAATAACATTGGGTGTGCTGGAGCGGGTAATATTCTCGGCATTCATCTTTTCGCTGGAGTATCCAATTTCGCGTTTTTCGCGTTTTACCCCCAGAGCGGTTACTACATATTCTCCCAGTTCGAGCGCATCGGCAGCTAAAGCCACATTGAGCTTGTCGCTGTTTCGGTAGGGAATTTCTATGGATTTATAACCCACAAACGAAAAAACGAGAACCACATTGTCGCCCATAATGGCCAGGGTATATTTCCCGTCGACATCGGTCACCGTTCCCTGACTCGTTCCTTTAATTTTTACGGTAGCGCCTGGCAAACCTGTTCCATCGGAGGCATCGGAAACCACTCCGCTGACCTCTCTAATCTGAGCTGTAACTGCCCAGGAAAATGCAAATAAGAGAAAAAGGATGGATGTAATTTTCTTCATATCAATTGGTTTATGTATTGTCATTATAAATGATTGAAGCCATAGATAAGGCTATGGTGATTTTGCTCGTAAACTTATGAAAAAAATTAAGAAAGTCGGGCAATAAAAGATGCTTTTTTATTTAAGTCAGGTCAATACTTGCCAATTGAGTCGAAGCCTTAAAACCAATTAAATAGTGAAGAGCGCTATTTTGTTGAATAAAAAGCAGTTACCATTTTTAAATACGAAACAACGATTTTAAAAACCACTATCTCGCCATAAAATCTACTATCTTTGCCTTTCAAACCATTTGTTAGCCTTATGAACCATTTTCGACTGTTTTTCTATCTGCTGATTGCATTTAATTTTATTTTCTCCCCCGTTTTTTCCCAGGCCGATTTCCCTGAGGCAGGTCCTGTTTATCGCGATAATATGGTTCCTCGGGTCGATATTTCCATCCACCCCGACACCTTAGCCTGGATTTACGAAAATGTGGAAAGCGACCGGGAATTTAGAGCCACCTTCACCTTCACCACCGATACACTGGCCGAAACAGTGGAAGAAGTGGGGTTTAGATTGAGAGGAAATACCAGCCGCGAATCGCAGAAAAAATCGTTCAAAGTGTCGTTCAACACCTATCAATCGGGCAGAAAGTTTTATGGAGTTGAAAAACTCGACTTAAACGGCGAACACAACGACCCCTCGGTCATCAGATCCAAAATAGGCTGGGATTTGCTTCGTGAGTTCGGAATTCCTGCCCCCAGAGCCAACCACGTTCGGGTTTATATCAACGGAAACTATTATGGCCTTTATATCAATGTGGAACATATTGACGAGGAATTTGTGGAATCGCGGTTCGAAAATAAGGACGGGAATCTATATAAATGTCTGTGGCCCGCCGATTTAACCTACCAGGGAACCAACCCCGACAATTATAAATATATGGCCGGCGACCGAAGAGTTTACGACCTGAAAACCAATACCGAAGCCGACGACTATAGCGACATTGCCAATTTTATCTCCAAACTCAATCAACTCCCATCGTCGGTTTTTGCCTGCGAAATGAGAAAGATTTTCAATGTATACGATTATCTGCGGGTTATTGCCATGGATATCTTTCTGGGCAACTGGGATGGCCCCATCTACAACAAAAACAATTTCTATTTGTACTCCAACACCGCTTCCGAAAAAATAGAATATATCCCCTACGATTTGGACAATACCCTGGGGATAGATTGGTTCAACCGCGACTGGAGCACCCGAAATATCTACGATTGGCAAAACCACAGCGAAGAGCGCCCCATCTACACCAAAATGATGGCCAATGTGGAGTTTCGCGAAGTCTACAGCCAGTATATGAGCGAGTTGCTGAATAACCATATCAACGACGCCTTTATTCAGAGAATACTCGATATTAAGGAAATGATTGCCCCCTACCTCGTCAACGACCCATATTATCCCCTCGATTATGGCTATACCATGACCGATTTTCACAACTCTTATACACAGGGTTTGGGCGCTCATGTGCCCATCGGACTCATTCCGTATATCGAAGCCCGAAAAGCATCGGCCTTAGAACAATTGGAAGCTTTTGACAATCAGGCAGTAATCAATCATATAAGGCATAAATTTAAAACCGACGACCAAAGTCTTCGCATCAGAGCCTACGTGCGCGAAGCCGTGGATTCGGTGGTGCTTCATTATAGCCTGAACGATGGTGCTGCTCAGGAGCTGCTTATGTTCGACGATGGCTTACATTTCGATATCAATCCGGGCGACGGCGTTTTTGCTACAACATTGGTTTCTATTCCGCTGAATACCCAAATAGAATACCAGATAAAATCGTATTCGGCCACCATGGGGACCTCGCTACAGCCTTGCAGTCCGGTGGTTTTTGTCTTCGAAAGCTCGCTGTTTCCGTTGTTAAAAATCAACGAGTTTATGGCCACCAACGATACCACCATTGCTGATGAATATGGCGATTCGGGCGACTGGATAGAAGTGTATAATGCTGGCTCGGAAGTGGTAAATCTGGGGGGAAAGTTTCTGAGCGACAACCTCGAAACCCCCGACAAATGGCAGATGCCCGATTATGATTTGGAACCTGCCGGCTTTGTATTGTTTTGGGCTGATGACGACCCCGACAAAGGACCCTTTCACACCAATTTCAAGCTGGCGGCTGAGGGCGAAGAGCTGGGAATCTTCGATTCGGAATCCACAGGCTTTTATCCTCTCGATACCCTTGTTTTTGGCCCTCAACAAACCGATATTTCACAGGGTCGCTTTGCCGATGGAGGCAACGAATGGCGCTATTATCCCAAACCAACCCCCGGAATTTCCAACCTTTTCGATGCGGTTGCCGAATTTGAAAAACCCGACCTGTTCCATATTTTCCCCAATCCGAATGCAGGAAATACCCTGTATATCAGCTCCCCACAAAATCTGAAAATCTTCACACTCAGTGGTCAGGAAATTTACTCCGCCCAACAAGTAAACGAGATTGATTTAGCTGGATTTGTACCGGGTCTTTATTTGGTGAGAAATGATTTGGGAAGCAGCTGCAAATTGGTGGTTTATTAAACTTTATTTGTTTTTGTTCGGTGCTTTTCCGGCGCTTCGACTTACTTCGGCTACGCTCAGTAACCATCGCTCAGTGACCGGAAGATTTGACTAATGAACGCAGAATCCCGGGCGCTTCGACTTACTTCGGCTACGCTCAGTAACCATCGCTCAGTGACCGGAAAAATCTGACTAATGAACGCAGAATCCCGGGCACTTCGACTTACTTCGGCTACGCTCAGTAACCACCGCTCAGCGACCGCGAATCCGGTCACTGAGCGTAGCAACCCGGTCACTGAGCGTAGCAACCCGGTCACTGAGCGTAGCCGAAGTGCCGGGTTGACCCCATGCGCAATATTCCCCCATGGAAAAATCATGAAACGATAGGCTTTAAGAAGGAGTTTTTTGAAGGAAAGTCCGCTAAGATTTTGATTTTCTGAATACTTTTCAAGACTCACTGCTATTTTTTCCTGCAAACAGCAAAAGATAAATGTTATAAATGGTATTTTAAGCAAGCCTTACAAATTGGCTATTCGACATGTTTTGACTCTTGAACTCATTGGCAGGTGAATATTCTCCAAAACAAACAAATGCAATGAGAGGTTCTTCTTTATTGAATTGAGTGGTTTTCAACAATACTTCCCCATCGGACCTTATACAAATAGTGCCAAAATAAGAACTGCTTTGGTCTTGCTCGTTTACAAGCAAAACCCAAACCCTATCATCCGCCGAAAAAAATTTATCGGCTTCTGCCTCTCCCCAGCTCAATAAAAACTCCTGATTGCTGATAGGACTCATTTTAATATCCTGAGCGCCTGCTCTTTGCCCCTGGCTCAGCTGAAGCCACTCCAAAGATTCAGGTCGGCCCAAATCGCGATATAGCTTCAGGTTGAAAGAAAACGCTTTTTTAAAGGGACTACTCTCTTTGCTTTCGGGTTTCCAACCCACATGGATAAATTTAGCCCCCATTTGCATCAAACCCATCACATAGCCAAAATCATCCTGATATTGTTTTCTTTTGCCGGTGGCTTTTTCCTGTTTCACTGAGGGAAACGACCTGACCACTGTTTTTCCATGCATTTGGTAAATCACCAAATTCCCCAGGCGACCTGAAAAATCGCCCAATAAACCATTTTTTAATATTCCCATATCCAATTTGCATTAGGAATGAACCCTACCATAGCTACACCAAAACCTATTCAAAGCCTAACCAAAGCCTTAGTTCGTTCGGAGTTCATTCGATGTTTATTCGCAAATATACGTATAAACTCCGAATGAACTCTATATTTGGTAGGGCTTTAGTAGGACATTGATTGGTGTTTAAAAGAAACTCGCTGAATTAAGCTGCGGTGCTTTTAGATTGAAAAAACTATGCGTCGGATTTTTTTATGAAACGGTGAAATGATGCACCAGGTGAGCGTATCTATAAATTTTATGGAAAAATCTGTGACAATCTGCATTACAAAAGAATTCACCAATTGTTTATCCTTAGGAAGAGCTTCGGGCGCAACTCATACCATTTATAAAATGATATGTGTGACACACTTGCTGCGGTATCATACCGATTTAGAATTACAGAAGTTTCAGGAGCGAAGGAAACTTAACGCTCATTTCAATTCATAATCGGTATAATCCGTTAATACCCTGTTTATCGCCATGAATGTTTGTTCCAGAACATTTTATAAAAAAATTTATTCATAAGGAGCTGTTAATAAAAAAAAATTTCTATGTTTGCCCACGTTGAAAAAATCTTGGAAGAAATCAACCATTCTTAACACAAAAATCATATTGGGGTAGTATTGCAAAGAGCTTAGCCCCGTATTTTTGCGGCCAGAAACTTTAAGGGAATAACCACAAAATATTAATGAAAGAACTGCATCAGCTGAATTTTTCAGCCTGCTTGCCTATTGCTTAAAAGAAAACAAAAAAATAAATATATGAAAAAATTTTACTTTTTATTGATGCTGCTTGGTTTTAGGTTTTTGGTGTAGTGGCACTTCCATTATCTACAAAACCTATGGAGCAATACCTAAAACATTTAAGAAAAAGAATTAATAATATAAATCCAAATAATTATGAAAAAGAAATTATTACCAATTTTAAAACCGACCACTATCTTCGGTCTATTTTTGGTTCTCTCCTTTTGGGGAAATATGTTGTTGGGGCAAGTTAATATGACTATTACTGGTAGTTATACCCAAAATTTTGACGGATTAGCTAATTCCGGTTCATCAAATTCATGGACAGATAATAATACGATTGCTAATTGGTATTGGCAAACAGAATCGACCTCATCAGGGTATGATGCCAGTACCGGTTCAAGCAGCTCAGGTAAAAGATACAGTTTTGGTGCTACTAGTTCTACAGAACGTGCAATGGGTTCTGTGGGTTCAGGAACCCCTGATGATATTGGTTGGGGAATACTCCTTAGAAATACTTCCGGTTCTGCCATAACAGATATAAAAATAACTTACAGGGGGGAACAATGGCGCAATGGAGGAAATATTACAGCCCAAACTGTTGATTTTGCGTATAAAACATCTAGTTCTTCATTTTCTTCCTTAGATGTTGCAACTGGTACCGGATGGGTTGATGTAAATGCTTTGGATTTTACAAGTCCAATAAATACAAGCTCCGCAGCAGCGCTAGATGGCAATAATTCTACTAACTATGTGCAATTTACTAATGTTGCTATTCCATCCTTATCTTTAAATAATAATGATTATATTATGATTCGGTGGAGAGATATTGATCATACAGGTGCCGATCATGGTTTATCAATAGATGATGTTACAATAAGTTGGACAATAGCAGGTTCCTCCACTCCAACAATTACAGCACCATCACCGACATCACTTAGTGGATTTTCAACAACAACAGGAACAGCATCTTCATCACAAACATTCACAGTTGGAGGTAGTAATCTTACAGCAAATTTAATTGTTACAGCACCTTCTAATTTTGAATTAAGAGAAAATGGAACCGGTTCTTTTGGCTCATCTGTATCTTTTGAACCTTCTTCAGGTACTGTTGCAAGTAAAACAATAGAAGTAAGAATTGCGGCATCAGCAGGTGTAGGCTCCCCTTCAGGTAACGTGGTTTGTTCTTCTACTGACGCAACTTCTCAAAATGTTGCTGTTAGTGGAACGGTTTCAGCAACCCCTGACCCTGAGCCCACCAACCACGCCACAGATTTTTTAGCAGCAGAAAATGGCACAGATAAGATTGATATTATTTGGGATGATAATGATGGTACACAAGTTGCTGCCGGTTTTGTGTTGTTGGGAAACACAACGGGTACTTTTACAGCTCCAGTGGACGGAACGGATCCAAGTGCAGATGCCGATTTATCAGATGGTTCGGCCTTAGTTAAAATCGCCCATGGAGTTGAAAGTCAAACATTTACAGGTCTTGATGATAACACAACCTATTACTTCAAAATCTGGCCTTATACCAACAGTGGAAGTGACATTAATTTCAAAACTGATGGAGCAGTACCAACCGCTGATGCAACAACTGATCTCTATTCAGAACCTCAAGTAATTATTGCAAGGAATTGTGATCCGCAAGCTAATTTTGAGCCAGATAGATTTGTCGAAATATATAATGCCGGCAATGTTGTGGTTGATTTGACCGGTTGGACTCTGGAAAATATTCAGGGAGGTGCTGTTTTGTTTACCTGGACACTATCCGGAAATATTAATCCTGGGGAAACAAAAATATGCGCTAGAGATAATGCAACTCTTCAAACTATTACCCCAGACTTCATTGCAACTTGGGCTGGAAATAGCTGGAATGGTAAAGGCAATGATGGATCCAAATTGAAGGATAACAATGGTGATGTTATTGACAATGCTGTGCAATCTGATGCCACTGGAACCTTCGAAAATAAGCAAATGAAAAGGAAATTAACAATAAATAATCCAACATCTACCTATAATTCAAATGAGTGGGTTTTTAGCAGTGTTACAAATGCAAATGACGTTGTCCCCGGATTCCATGGAACTGTTTGGATAGATGGTGCAGACTGGTCTACATTAAGCAATTGGGATTGCGAAGTACCAACTATTTCCAGTGATGTTACAATTCCATCTAGCTCAACTGGTTTCCCTACTATTTCAGGAATAACAGCGGTTACAGACAATTTGACTCTTCAAAACGGTGCAGAAATTACAGTAGCAACAGACGGAAATTTAACAATATACGGAGATTTTACAAATGGAGCCGGAACGCTTACCATTGAATCGGATGCTAGTGGCGATGGTTCTGTTATTGTCGAAGGGGGTATGATTGGAGCTATGGTTGTTGAAAGATATATCCCAGCTTATTCAGGAGATGACGATGGTTGGCATTTACTGAGTTCACCAAGAACTGCTTCATTTGATTTATCAACATCTAATTTTGTTCCAATAGAAGGTAATGATGATGTTTATAATTGGAATGAAGGAAGCTATACTTGGGAGAATTACTTTGGTGAAGATAATCCTGGGTTCGATTTTGTACCAGGCTATGGCTATCTGGTAGCTTACTCCACAGCACCAACTCCCGTAAGAGAGTTTTCAGGATATATGAACAATCAGGATTTTCCCATTGGAAGTCTGACAAATACTGATAATAATATAAATGATGCATTTGATGGATGGCATTTATTAGGAAACCCATATACTTCTGCTTTAAAATGGAATGATGGAAACTGGTCTTTAATTGGTATCAACGCTACTGCCAAAATTTATAACGAGGATGGCGGAAACTATATTGATGTTGCTCCAAATGCATATATCCCAATGAATCAAGGATTCTTTGTTCAGGTTTCAGCTGCCCCCGGAAGTTTAACAATACCATTAGCTTCAAGAGAACATAATGCAACCGGATGGTATAAATCAGATGTTAATATGCAGGAATTAAAACTTAAGGTTATCGGAGGTGCCAGAGACTTTTATGATTATTCCACCATAAGATTTAATGAAATGGCTTCAGAAAGCTTCGATAGCGATTTTGATTCTTATAAAATGTATGGAATGGCTTCTGCCCCGCAAATAATGACTGTACTCAATACCAATGAAGAGGCTTCAACAAATGTGCTTCCTTTCAGCAACAATGAAAGAATCGTTCCATTAAACTTCAAAGCAGGAACCAATGATGAATTCACGATTAGCGTTGAAGTAAACACTGTCTCTGCTGAAGGAAATATCTATTTGGAGGATCAGTTTACCGATCAAATGATTAATCTTTCCACTCATAATTCTTATACTTTCGATGCTACTATTGAAGACAACGCCAATCGTTTCCTCCTCCACTTCAACGGAGTAACAGGAGAAGAAAGTGTGGAAGATGCTTCAAACATCCAGGTTTATAGTGGAGATGGTATGATTTATATCAATAACCTAGATGATTTATCAGCCAACATTTTGGTTTACAATGTGAATGGTCAGTTGGTGGCTCAGGAGCAAATGAATGGAGAAAGCCTGAAGAAAATCGATTTTCAGGCAGCTGCCGGAATCTATTTGGTGAGCATTCAATCCGAAGGCTCTGTAGAAACACAAAAAGTTTATGTTAAATAGTAAAAATCAGATCATTATGAAAAATACATATAGAAAATTATTCGTTGGGTTGGTTCTTGCAGCAGCAGTTATGGTTTCGGTACCCGTTCAGGCCGATCCTCCAGCCATGCCAGGAAATCACGGTGCAGGTGGTGATCAGGTTCCAGGTGGCGGTGCCCCAGTGGGTTCGGGTTTGCTCATTCTCATGGGATTGGGTGGAGCCTATGCCGGAAAGAAATATAACGATATGAAATAATAACAATCTTTCTCCGGGTGGTGGGATAAAATCTGCCATCCGGAGAAATTTTTAGTTGGTCGGTTAAAACTATTGTTTATCTTTGGCCACTTTTTGAGTTTTCGCAAAACACATATAAACAACGCATTGCAAATAATATTATGAATAAACTTTTCTTGCTTTTAACCATCATTGGATTGATATTCCTTTTTCAAACCACTACTACAGCACAACCTTTACCTCCCGGCGATGGACATGGTCTAACAGGCGACCAGGTTCCAGGCGGCGGAGCACCCATAGCTTCCGGAGTTCCTGTAATGATAGCCCTTGCGGTAGTTTGGGCGGGTAAAAAGACCTTCGATCTTCGGAATATGGGGGAATAAGTTTACCATTCTGAATAAACTTTTTTCGCTTCATCTTTTTTGCTTGAAACAAGTGCTGCGAATTTTTTCCATTTCCAAATTAGTTTTTCTTTAAACCGCATAAGGCCTTTTATTTTTACACTATTTGAGCAAGCAAATCTCTGAGTGCCTTCATTGCAGCTCATTCCGGGAAGAATGAAGGAAATAAATTTATATAACCTTGATATTAAATAACTTAGGTTTGGCAGTTCGAAAATGGTGACAAGTGAAAAATCTCAGCACGCAAATATCCCCTGACACCTTCTGAAAATGAGGATTTCTCATGGGCATTAAACCCACAACTATGAGATAATTTTGAGATGATTTCGCCATTTTTCTTAAAACTTTTCACTCCAACGGAGCTATTTTTTTAGCCAAGGATTCCTATAAATCAAATCCAAAGGATAATATTGATATTTTCTCCACCTTCGAGCTTTTCTTTCCTTCTGATCTCGGCTTTCAGCGGAAGTAAATAGGTATTTGATTTTGTGTCGAACCAAATGGCTGTGTTCCATTCGGAGTTTCCGATTTTGGCCGTGGATTTGAGTCTTCCCCAGCCTTCTTCCTGCCATTTGCAATGCTCTCTGATTTCTTTGGATAATTCCACAGGCAGCGAAACAAAGTACCAACTGCCTGTAGATGAATACTTCCAGACTATAGCAGAAAAGTTGTATGTTATTTTTCCAGTCATCGGGACGATTGCATGGCTTTAATTTTTTTTATTTTCGGGTCGTCCAAAAAGCCTTGATATTCTGCTGATTCTCTTCCAAAGAGAGCGACTTTCCCTTCGCTATTGCAATGAATTCCAAAACCATAGGTTTTTGTCAACGGTGATGCCCGAAAACAGGGCTGTCCTTTGGAGAAAAACTGTTGCCGGGCTTCCTCATATTCTAAGGTGGTCAAATCGTTTTTATCGGCAAAAACCTGAAAAAATATCTCGTCCGACGTGTATTTATAGGGACTTGCGGCCACCAGCTCATATTGCATTTCGGCCACAGTTTTTTTGTCTTTGGAGGGTGGTTTGGTTCCGCAGTCGGCTTTTGTGTCGGCGGCAACTTCAATAAAAGTATCGAAATAATTTGTTGAATGGATTTTCATTTTTATCAGTTTTACAGATTTCAAATCTATAGCTATTCATGCCTTCATAACTATGCAAAAGCCTTGCCGCCTTATAGTTATAGTTTATGATTGGCTGCTTTATCTGGTCAAAATTATAAAAGTATCAGAAAATATCTGATTAAGAAAAGCAAATGGGATGTTAAGATTTTGGAATTTGAATGGCTAAATCAATTCACTATCGAAATATAAGACAGTTCATTTCATTTTATAACCTAACAATTATCAGGTTTTCTATTCTCTCAAAATGATTTAAATTTAAAGTTGCAATTGGAAGGTTATTGCTTAAACAGGTTGCAGCAATGAGAATATCAGCCAAATCGATCATTTTATTCGCTTTTTTAAGTGACTGGTATAGCTTTGAAGCGGTTTCAGATGTCGCCACGTTAAAATCGAAAATTTGAATTGATTCCAATAATTCGTTCCAAAAGGGATCCTGCTTTTCATTGCTTCCCGAATAAATCTCATAATGAGTTATTACAGAAATTGCAAATTCTGTTTCAATTGCAGCCAATTTGTAGAATAGCGTATTGCTTTTTTCCTTGGCCCGAAACAACTCTATTAGAACAGAGGAATCCAAAAGAATCATGACAATCTGGATTTATTAATATCTGTTCTGGCAGTTAGATAGTTGTTGTATTGAGAATCCGTCCATGTTGGGGCTTTCAAAATTAATGATTGTAAATTGGTTCGTTTCAATAGCTTTTTAGCAATGATTTCGTGACTAATCTCAGAATTTAATTTCCTCAACTCAGAGACTGGGAGTTGCTTTACAATGGTTACAATATCCTTAAAATCAATATTTAAATTCACAATCATATTTCCTTTTTTTACAAAATTATTAAAAATATTCAATCGGATTTTATTTATATGCTTTACCAACATTGAATATTTTAACGAAAACGATAATCTGCTCAAAAAAAATACAACCTATCAGGAAATACTCCTACATATTGCCTTGATAATCAATTATAAAATTAAGCAATCAGGAAGTCTTTATTTATCAAGCTATATTTATACTCGTCACAAATTCTGTTGTTCTTAATCACCGATTTCTCTGCTATTCCTTCCAGTTTAAAACCCGATTTTTCGAGAACCCGTTGCGATGGCTTATTAAAATCGAAAACACCTGCAAAAATCCTGAGCAATCCCAGGTTGCTAAAGCCATACTCCACAATCATCCGGACAGCCCTGGTGGCTATTCCTTCACCCCAGTAAGACTCACCAATCCAGTAACCCAATTCCGCCGACAACCTGTAAATATCGTGCTGCCCCACCAACCCAATGGTACCCACCAATTCTCCCTTAAACTCAATAGCAAAGGTAAATTGTGGCTTTTCATTCTTACACATTCTTATAAAATCGAGGGCATTTTCCTCAGTATAGGGAAAGGGAATATAATCGCGCAGATTGTCCCAAATATTCTTGTTATTGCAGATCGATGCCAGTATTCTGGCATCGGATTCTGCAAGTGGTCTTAACTTTAATTCTTTATCAATCAATTCCATTTCAATATATTTTGGTTACTGAAAATAATTCCCAATTCTGTTCCATTTTTTAAAAAACGAATCTGTTATTCTCCCCATAAACAAAAATAGCTGACTCCTCCCCCAACTGAATGGAATCCGAAAAATTAAATTCTGGACTGAATGGCTTTGGTAGCTTCTTCGAAACCGGGTTTACCCAATAGCGCAAACATATTGGCCTTGTATGCCTCAACTCCGGGTTGGTCGAAAGGATTCACGTCGATTATATAACCGCTTAAACCACATGCAAATTCGTAGAAATAAATCAATTGTCCCAGGTTGGTCTCGTTGAGCTCGGGGATAGTTATTCTGATATTTGGAACTTTGCCATCAACATGAGCAATGGCGGTGCCCAATTCGGCAAAATAGTTAACCTCGGTTATTGTTTTTTCAGTTATGTAATTCAATCCATCCAAATCGCTGGCGTCGCTGGGAATGCTGATTTTACGCTTGCTGCTTCCAACGCTGAGCACGGTTTCGAAAATATTTCTCAACCCTTCCTGAATGTATTGTCCCATGCTGTGCAAATCGGTGGTATTGCTCACTCCGGCGGGGAAAATACCTTTGTTTTCTTTTCCTTCGCTCTCCCCGTAAAGCTGTTTCCACCACTCTGTTACAAAATAGAGCGTGGGCAAATAATTCACCATGATTTCGGTGGTTTTTCCTGTCTGATACAGTGCATTGCGAGTAGCTGCGTAAAGAGCTATAGGATTTTGACCAATATCGGCGGTGGTTCTGTTAAATTTTTCCATCTCCACTGCACCTGCAACTAAAGCATGAATATCGAAACCCGCAACGGCAATGGGCAGGAGCCCAACGGGAGTTAACACAGAATATCTTCCCCCCACGTCGTCGGGCACCACATATGTTTTATAGCCTTCGTTGGTCGATAAGGTTTTTAAAGCCCCACGCGATTTATCGGTAATGGCAATGATGCGGCTGGCGGCTTCGGCCTTGCCATATTTGGCTTCTAAATGGTTTTTAATGATTCTGAAAGCCAGAGCAGGTTCGGTGGTGGTTCCGGATTTGCTGATAACTGTCACCGCATATTCATATTTATCCAACACATCGATTAAATCGGCCATATAATCTTCGCTGATATTCTGTCCGGCATAAACTATTTTGGGACGTCCGGTATTAACAAGGCTCGAAAACTGGTGCTGCAAAGCCTCAATTACTGCTCTTGAACCCAGATAACTTCCGCCAATTCCAATAACCACAAATAATTCTGCTTTGGCAGACAGGCGGTCGGCGTCGGCTTTAATTTCATCGAGAAACTCATTGCTGATGGATGATGGCAAATCAACCCAACCCATAAAATCGTTTCCTTTTCCCACTTTGTCCAACAATTGATGATGTCCGGAAATAATTTTCCCCTGAAAGGCATTTATCTGTTTCTTCGAAACGAATTCCAAAGTCCTGTTTATATCTAAGCTTATGTTTATCATAGTGTTATATTTATTTTTTATGAAATATGGATTTTGGCAAATATCCTAATTTTTATTGGGAATTGAGTTTTGTAAAAGCTTCTTTGAATAAATTATTTTTAGATTCAACTTCCTTTTTAAAATAGTACTCATTATTATTAAAATCAACTTCTTCTATTAATTTATACATAATTAATTCTACCATATTAAAAATACTATCACCATTTACTTCAATTTTACCAAAATTGGCATATTTGATTAAAATCGCTGCCGTAATATAGTACCAATGACTCATCGATAAGGCATGAAATCCTTTATCTCTAATTGTGTTTGTATAAAACTTGATTAAATAATTGACACCGCTTTTCAACTTTAAGTCAACACTATTCTCAAGTCGATTCATTTCATTTTTCGAAAACCCTTCGTTTCTTATGGATTGAAATACTTGGGCTATACATATGTTTTGACCTGAATTGATAAAACTATACATCCTCGAGTTAATATTTGGGTTAGTTAAGCTCAAATATTTTTTATAGCTACTAAAAAACAACATTTTGTCAGTAGATAGTTCATTTAGGACTAATTTAAAAGATTTTAAAATAAACTTTTCACTATAATTATAACTATATTTTAAAAGTTCATTTTTTTTAATGTAAGACTTGTCCTTAATTATATACTTCTTTACTATATGGTTAGTTAATACCATAATTATTGCAGGGCATATAAAAACAAAAATAAGTATAAATAAATTTAAAAGATTATTCTCAAAATAGCTATAAATATATAATACACCTATAAATATAGCTGAAAAAGTACTAATAAGTTGCAATAGTTTAACATACCAATGTGATTCTTCAGCATCTATATTATATACATTTATTTTTGGATAATAAATATCTAAAACTTGTGAAGAAACTGCAGCAATCACACATAAAGTAATTGCGAAAAACCAGATCATAATTATTTCATTTTAATATCTTCAATATAGCACTAAAATTCGAATTGTGTTTAGTTAATTTGACCTTAAAATAATTTTCAACTTGGAAATTTCATCGAAATCAATTTTATGCTTCTCATTTAAAAGCATTTTTATATCATCTTTAGAAAATCCAAAATATATCAAATCCTTGTATAGCTTATTAAATTGTTGCTTAATATTCTTCTGCGCCTGAATAATTTGTGGTATTAGGTTGTTAAAATCAAGCTCCTCCATTGTATATCCACTTGTTGTCAACTTTAATAGCTCAATATCTGTGTAGTTTGCAGGTAGTTTTATTGTTCTAAGTATCCTATCGTCTTCAATATAGCAGGTTTTCAACTTAACTGTTATATCTTCCACATGTAAAAAATTATCCTTGATTTTAATTTGTAAATTATCAGTATTAATACTTTTTATAATTTCAATCAGATAAATTAATGGAATAGTTGCTTTTACAACACCTGATGTTTTACAATTCAATTCATAGTAACTTCCGGGCACCGCGAGCTGGATTTTCCCAGTCATAACCGTAATTTCACATGTCAAATTGATTGCTTTCTTTTTACTTAGTACATTAGTTGCATTTAGGAACATTAATGCCTTTTGTAATTCCTTTTTTTTCGTTTCAATAATTACCATATAATTCAATTGATTGGTTCAAATTATACTTTAGCTTTAGCCTTATCATTTCTTATCGCTGTATTCAATATCAATCTTATATATTATTAATATGCAATAGTTTAACTTTTATCGTTGTTTTAAATATCAAATTAGAAATTGAACTTCTATTTTATCATATATCTTGAATTGTAAATAGAGCTTATTTTAAAAAATAATAATTTTTAAATAATAAACCCTTTGAAAACGGGAAATTATTAAATCTGTTTACCACAAATATCAGCATTTTTATTGAATTAGGTTGATATAAAAAAAAGCCCCCAAGTTTAAGGTATTACACTTTAACCTGAGGGCTTGTGGCGGAAATTTAAAACTACTATTTGTTCAAAACAAGTTTAAATCGTTCGGACAATTCTGAGTTTCTCACATCTATGTAATAATTTCCTGATTCTAAGTTATTTAAATCTATCTGATGTCTCAAAGCACCTGCCTTTAACTGATCGCTAAATACCAGCTTTCCTTCTAAAGTAAACACCTTAACATCGGCATCAGAAATCAATCCATGATTCAATTCCAGGGTTACAATGCCACTGGAAGGATTGGGATAAATGCTCATGCCGGTATTATTCTGCTCATCCAGACCAATGGGAATCACCTGAATATATTTGGCTGATGATGCACTTTCTCCACATTCGTTGCTAGCGCTTACCTGCAAAGTACCTGAAGTTGCGCCAGCGGGGAAGAAAATATAAACAGAGTTTGTTCCCTCGCCGCTTTGAATTTCCCAATTGCTGGCCAAGACCCAATCGTAGCTATCAGCTTCTGAGACTGGATTGATGCTAAACTGAGCTCCCTGGGTATCGTAAACCGAGCCTGGCCCGCTGATTGTTCCCAAATCGCCCAGAACAGCTGTTGGATTTACCGATAATGTGGCTGCTGTACTTGTTCCACATAAATTGCTGGCAGTCACAGAAATAGTTCCGCTAGGCATTCCCACTGTTACAATAATGGTATTTGTGGTGCTAACTCCGCTCCAACCTGTGGGTAAGGTCCAGTTAAAATCCATACCCGATTGTGCATCAACGCTATAGGTAGTTTGTGTTCCTTCGCAGGGGTTTATTTCTCCGGCCAAATTGGAGGGTTGTACAGGGTTGGCCAATACATTTACAAACAGGCTTCGTGAAGGACCACTTCCGCATCCATTGGCTGGAATTACGGTAATTTCACCGCTGGTTGCGCCAACTTCCACATTGATTTCGTTGGTGAAACTGGCTCCGGACCAATCGGCAGGAAGAACCCAGGTATAATCTATATTATCTACCAGCGTCACTGAATAGGTTTGGCTTGAGTTTTCACAAACTTCATCGGGCCCTGCAATGGCACTTGGTTGTGCAGGGGCTGAGCTTGTAACTTCCACCGTGGTGGTTTGAGCTGGTCCGCTACCACAAAGATTTGACGGAACCACTGATATTTCTCCACCAATGCCACCCACAGTACAAGTTATTGAATTGGTGGTGCTGCTGCCTGACCAACCCGCAGGCAAAGTCCAGGTATAGGTGGTTACTGAAACATCGTTTGGTACAGAATAGGTTTGTGAGCTTCCCTGACAAACTGAGTTATCGCCCACAATTTCTCCAGGTTGAGGTGGGCCTGAATTTGAAACTGTAACTGCCATGCTGTTTGCTGGTCCAGTTCCGCAAGCGTTGGAAGGGGTAACAGAAATATTTCCATTGTTAGCTCCCACAGTTACTGTAATACTGTTGGTGGTGCTGGTTCCGCTCCATCCTGCTGGAATGGTCCATGCATAAGAAGTTACATTGGCATCGTTGGCCACTGAATAGGTTTCCTGTGTTCCCTGGCAAACCTCATCGTTACCCGAAATGGCAGAGGGTTGGGTAGGTACTGTAGAAACCAAAACCGCAAGTGTTCTGGCAGTTCCGTTTCCACAGCTATTAGAAGGTGTTACGATTATGTCTCCGCTATTGGCACCCACTGTGGCTGAAATTGAATTGGTGGTGCTGCTTCCCGACCAACCTGAAGGCAAAGTCCAGGCATAGGAAACACCTGCCACATTGGTCACTGAATATAACTCAACATCGCCCTGGCAGGGGGTTATTTCTCCGGTTATGGTTGATGGTTGAACAGGGTTACTGGAAACATTAATTGCTAAGCTTCTGTTTGGGCCATTGCCACAATTATTCGAAGGAGTTACTATAATGATTCCACTGGCAGCTCCAACTGTCGTCGAAATGGTATTTGTTGTACTGCTGCCTAGCCAACCTGATGGTAAATTCCAATTATAAGTAACCCCGGAAACGTTTGTTACTGAATACAATTCCACATTACCCTCACAAGGAGATGTATTTCCGGAAATTGCCGATGGCTGATTCGGAGCACTTGAAATATCTGTTGACAGACTTCTGGATGGCCCTGTCCCACATGCATTGGACGGTGTTACCGTGATATTGCCATCGGTTGATCCTACTGTCACAGTGATCGAATTGGTTGTACTTGTCCCTGACCAACCGTTCGGAAGCACCCATATATAGGAAGTTACATTGGGATCGCTAACTACAGAATAGATTTCCTGAGAGCCTTCACATACATCATCATTCCCTGTGATAATGGAGGGTTGAACCGGAACTGTTGATACATTTACTGATAAGCTTTTAGTTGGTCCATTGCCACAAATATTCGAAGGAGTTATTGATATATTCCCACTATTCGCGCCAATGGTAGCAGAAATGCTATTGGTGGTGCTGCTTCCTGACCAACCTGCTGGTAAAGACCAGTTATATGAAACCCCGGAAACATTGGTCACTGAATATATCTCTACATCGCCAAGACATGGCGAAGTTACACCTGAAATAGCAGAAGGTTGAGCGGGAGGATTAGAAACATTTATTGTTAAGCTTCTACCCAGGCCATTGCCACAGCTGTTCGAGGGAATTATTAATATGTTCCCACTGACTGCTCCAACAGTGGCATTGATGGTATTTGAAGTACTGCTTCCCGACCAACCTGAAGGCAAAGTCCAGGCATAGGAAACACCTGCCACATTGGTCACAGAATATAATTCAACATCGCCCTGGCAGGGGGAAGTTTCTCCTGTAATATTCGATGGTTGAGCAGGAGCAGTAAAATTGGTTAAGGCTACCGGGCTCGACAGTGCCGACATTTGTCCACTGTTTTCAACTTTTCCGCGATAAGTTCCGTCGGCAAGGCCTGTAAAATCGTAGAAAGTTGCATTTACTGTGGCACTATTCAAAACTGATCCTGAATTGTCGGTCAGATAGAAAGTCTGGCTGCCTGTTAAGCTGCTGCTCACGGTTATTGTTCCAGTGAAACAACCGGGAGTGGCTAAAATGGTAGCGTCGGGTGTAGCTGCCCCTCCTTCTGTCATTAAATCAGATTCCCACAAACCCCTGCCGTAGGTGGCTAAACGAAGTTTGCTAAGGGTTGGTGTGGCATCGTAATAAATTTCCAATTCGCCACATTTCACATTGGGAAGCCCGGTGTTATATGAAACCCAGTTGGCATCGCCGTCTTTAAAATAAACCCCCAGTTCGGTGCCCACATAAAGATGGATATCGGTGGCTATCTGTTCGTTTTGAACAATGGTATAAACTGGAATTGATGGCAATCCGGTGGAAATATTGGTCCAGCTGGTTCCACCGTTGGTAGAACGGTAAACCTTATTGCTGTTGTAGCCAGAAAGTGTAACCCAAATGTATGTTGGGTCATCGGCTTTAACTGCAATATAAGTGATTGTATTTGAGCTTACCGGGAGCGAACCTGTTATTTCGGTCCAGCTGCTTCCGCCATTGGTGGTTTTCCAGATTTGATTTGGATCGGAAACATAGATGTACGAGCTGTTTGATGGCGAAATGGCCATGGCTCGTATCTTTGAACCTGTGTTCATGGTACTGATTTTAGTCCATGAATTTCCTTTATTGGTGGTTTTATATACATCGGAATAACCGGCATAAAGGGTGCTGTTGTTCGCTGGATCGATGATATATGGTGTTACCCAGGCTCCATCGCCAGCAGCGGAGGGCTCAATGGCTGTGGAGCTTCCCCAATGGTTTGTTGTTCGGTCAATTTGCCCGTTTACATAAGTGGCATACTGGGTATTCACGTTGGTATAATCTATCAGGCACTCCATTCCATCGCCGCCTTTCACGTCATCCCATACTCCGCCCGACAATAATTTGGAGCCATTGTCCTGCAAGCCGGTTATGGTTTCGTCATCAACAGTTTGTGATACACCAAGCTTATACATTTGACTGATGACCATTCCGTTGGTTTTGTCGGTCCAATCGGTTCCGCCATTGGTGGAAATGTAAATTCCCCCATCATTGCACTCGAACAAATCGCCATTGGATCTGTAAGAAAGCATATGTTTATCGGCATGAACAGCGTCTACGCCATCGCCCCACCAATGGTTGATGATGCTCCAGCTTGTTCCGCCATTGGTCGATTTCCAGGTATTCACACCGCCCACAACTATTGTGTTGGCATTGGAAGGAGATGCGGCAAGCGATAAGTCGTACCATCCTTGTCCACCTGGATCGCCGCCATCGGAATCCCAGCCCAGCAGATTTTTCGTAGTACCGCTATAAACCTGAGTAAAAGATGCCCCGCTGTTGGTGGAGCGGTAAACTGCTTCGAGACCACTGTCGTAGGCTTCGACCAAAGCATAAACATAGGTTGCATTGGCAGCTGTAACAGCCAGTTCTATTCTGTAACCATCGGAAAGTACGTTGCTCCAGTTGGTTCCGCCGTTGGTCGAAAGCCAGATTTCACCGCCAGTTGTTGAACCATATAAGGTGTTGAAATCACCTGGCTTATATTCCATATCGATGAAAGATATAGCAGAAAGTTGGGTGGACCAGGTAGTCCCACCATTGGTGGTTTTAAATACGCCATCGCTGGTGGCAGCTATCAGAATCTGATTGTTGTTGGGATCGATAAGAATACGGTTGACCATAGCTCCATCGCCAATATCATAACTCAATCCTGTTGTATTCCAGGAGGTTCCTCCGTTGGTCGATTTAAGTACGCCAATACTTCTGTTATCCCAGGCGTCGCGGTCGCCAGTGGCAATATAAATAGTTTGTGAGGTGGCATAGTCGGAAGGAATGCAAATATCCGATACACCCAGCACATCGTTATCATCGGTGAGACATGTCCAGGTTGATCCGTTGTTTGTGGTCATCCACAATCCGCCCGCAGGTGCGCCCACCCACCAGGTATTGTTGTTTGAGGGGTGGAAAGCCACGCAATTTACTCGTCCGACTCCCGCATAGCCCCCCGTGGAATTATCGGGTCCCAATTGAACCCAATTGGCATTCTTGGCATCTTTGGGGTTGGTATTTTTTACATATTCGTCATAGACTTGTTGTGCTGAGCGGGCTGGAAATTGACCAGTGGTAGCATCAACCTGAGTCTCCATACGATAGTGCCAACGGTGAAATTGTTTCCAACCTCTGGCCTTTTTCTTTTCGCCATTAATCACATAGTAACCAGTTCTGTCCACATTGTAAGGTGCCCAGTAATCGTTAAATGCTTTCTCGTAATCGAAAAGAGTTAGCTCCGTTGTTTTATCTGTTGGAAGGTTTTTTGTCCAGGGCTGAGCAAAAGTAGCTCCTACTGAAAGAAAGAAAATCAGGATAATTAATAAAATCTTTTGCATAAATAATTTAATGAAATGGTTTGTGTACCAGATTAAAATTCGGGCAAAAGTAGCATAATAACTTGAAAAATTCTATCATCATACAAGATGCTAAACCCCGATTTCTTTACAGATTAATCTGGGTTTAATATTTCCAAAGAGAATGTAAATTGTTTCATTCCTATGACAAAAGAAGAAAAACCGGAGTTAAAAAAAGTGCTGCCCAAAATATTGAGCAGCACCGAACTTAAAACTATTGATGATTAAAGAATCCTGATTAATGGGTATAGATATAGGCATTGTTTCTGTTTCCAGCTTCAGTGGTAAACCAATTGGTGTGTTGTACACCTCCACTCTCTGCCCAGGGTGCAAAATAGTTGTACGCACTAATTATAGGCGCTTTTTCGATGGGATAATCAAATCCCTCTACCATATTGATGGCCCAGGGTAAACCGTTTTCTGTTAAGTAGTAATGGCTCTGTGCGGGAACAGTTGCATCCTGTCCGGTTCCAAACAATCCGCTGCTTACTAAGCTGGTAGGAGCAAAGTTCTTCAAGTGTACTTCGCGGCCTCTTTCTCCATTAACAAAAATGAATGGATTGAAAGGCGCCTGACCCAGATTGGCAGGATTGATGGGATAGTTGAATGAAACCAAAAACTCAATCATCTGTGGTTCCACATAGGTTGCACCAATGCGGGTATTAACTCCGGTTCCATCGCCGGGGTGAGCAAGCAAATCGAACGCATTGTCGAAGAAAACGATAACAGCTTTTGATTGATTGTTTTCCAGATTCTTGTTGTTAAGACTAACTATATTTTGAGTTAAGCTGAAATCGCCTGTAACACCGCTGATTACATCGCCGCTAACCGGAAGCTCAATACCAAATCCGTTTTTATAGGCAGCTCCAATGGCTTTTACTGAGAGTTTTACAATCATTTCAACCGCGTTATCGTTTGCATTGGTCACTGTATTGAATTGATAATCAATTACCAAATCGTTGAAATCGTAGTCGCCTTTATAGGGCCACAAGTCTTCGAATGCAAGTGCGCCATAAGTATTTTCATCGGGGAAATAGTTGTTGAAAGCGCGGTCGGGATCGGTTGGATAGTCGTCGAAATCATCGTCAACGCCGTCGCCATCGGTATCGGTGGTTCCACCGCCATTGCCAGTACTGCCTGGATTACAGAAGGTTTCGGGGATAGAAGCTTCGCAATAGGTAACCGAAGCAGCAATGGAGCCGTTGTTCACTTCAATGCCGTTTTCGTCGCAAAAATCGAGCTTACCTGATAAATAGGCACCTGAATTGATGGTAGTTGCACCCGCCACAATCACTTTGGAATAGTTGGATCCGTTGCCGGTAATGTCTTCGTTAATCATCATGCTGGCTGCTTCAACCAAAGCCTGATCGTAGAGCTGCAGATAACCGCCACCGTTCAAAGTAAACAATCCGTTGATGTCCATATAGGAATAATTGCTCAAAGTGCTGTTATTGTTGAAGTTCCCGGCAACATTTACTCGGCAGTGGTTTTCGAAAGTGGCCGAACCGTTGTTGTTAACATTTCCGGCAATATTTAAAATTCCTTCGTTGTAGGTGATATTGCTGTTGTTATAATGGTTAGAGAAGTTCAAAACCCCATAATTGTAAAGTTTTCCCCCGGAATTAATATTGCTTCCGGCAAATGAAATCTGACCATAGTTTTTAAATGTTCCGGAAATCATGGGAGCAGCTGACACCATAAAAGCATCGCTGTAATTTTCAATTACAAATCCGGTACCATTCATATTCAGTATGCTCGAAATAAATGCTCCATCATCGTTAATGATGATGGTACCTGTACTTCCGTTGATATTCTGTGGCATTAATGTTCCGCAAACTTTCAGGGTACCGCCATTCAGATTCAGATTTCCGGTGAAAGATGCTCCTGTTAGAATACAAACTGTTTGACCTGCGTTAAGATCCAGATTTCCAGTTTGATGATTGGCAATGGTAACTGTACATGAAGTACAACCAGGACCGGTTACTCCATTTTTAAACTCCCCATAGGATTTGTTTGCCGAGAAAGTATATTCCAGATTTGTACCACTTATTTCAATGGTTGCAGTGGTGATTTGTCCGGCGCTGGTTGTGCGGCGGATATAAACCTGCTCCTGATAAGATGGAATGGTAATTTGTGTTTCAAATACCTGACTTTTGTCGGTAATACCTTCTTGTACCACCATACCACCATCGTTGGGGTTTCCGTTGAAAATTTCAACTTTTGCTGCGGGTTGTCCCAATAAATCGGACGAAGTAACCTTTACAGCCAAAGTTTTGCTGGTAGAAAAATCGAAATTGGCAGGAACTACCAAATCGTCCATGCTTTTAACGGTATTGTTGTTTTCTTGCTGCGTGAGTTCTTTCTTACACGAAGCTGCGGAAAGGAGTACCAGAATACTCATAACCGCCCAATTAATTCTTAATAATTTTTTCATGTTCATAGTTTTTAAATTCTGTTCCAACTCTACTCAATCATTATGCCAAATTAAAATATAAATAAATACTATTATCTAAAACGCTGTATTTCTGCTAAATAAAAATAACAAATTTAATTCCATCTCTAAATTTTTCATGGTATATTTTCTACATTTGAGAAATTCTATCCCAAAAGACTGGCTTGAAAGTTTTAGCAAGACTTCAATTAAATATACAACACTTTTCGCAATAATTGAAGTCCGGAGCGGGAAATATTTATTTTGCTCCCATTGGTGAGTATGAGTTGGTAGGAATCTTTATTGTAATTCTCTAATTTTCTGATAAATGCGGTATTTACAATGAAAGACCGGTGAACACGAACAAACTTACTGGAATCCAGATTGTCCTCAAAAAATTTTAATCTTCCATTTTTCAAAAAACTGCGGTCTTTGGTATGAATGTCGATATAATCATCTTGTGCTTCAATAAAAAGCACATCGTCCACAGCTATCAAATGGATATCGTTTTTATCCTTCACCGCAATTCTATCGAGCTGTTTGCCTTCGTTCGATTGAATATTCGACATCAACTCCTGAATATCGGGCTGTATCGATGTTTTGGTTTGCAGCTTTTCAGCAGCTTTGTCTATGGCACCCCGCAGCCGTTCTTTGCTGTAAGGCTTGAGCAAATAATCGATGGCGTTTTTTTCGAAGGCCTCGATGGCATACTGATTATAGGCAGTTGTAAAAATTATAAGCGGTGGATTATCAAGAAGTTCCAGCAACTCAAGACCAGTGAGCTTGGGCAGCTCAATATCGAGCAGCACCAAATCGGGCTTTAAATCCTGAATGGCTTTGAGTCCACTAAAGCCATTGTCGAAGGTTCCAACCACCTCTATTCGTTCATCGGCTTGAAGATATTTGGCCAACAATGCTACTGCAAGCTGCTCATCTTCTACAATTATGGTTCTGAGTTTACTCATCGGTTTTAACATTTTGGGGGATTATTATCCGGACTTTAAAAATATTGTTTTTTTGTTCAACCTTGAAAAGATGAAACTGTTTGAAGAGAATTTCGAGCCTTTTTCGCACTGTGTACAACCCCATACCCGATCCTTTGCGTACCGCAGTTTTCTCGTCATAGTTATTTTCTATTTCAATATACAACTGACCTTGTTCTTCGGTGCAGGTAAGTTTAATGTGCACTTTATCCGAAACTCCCTGAAGCCCGTATTTAATGGCATTTTCCATAAGTGGCTGAAGAATAAGTGCCGGAATTTTAAGTTGACTACAAGAACTTTCCCACACTTTTTCGAACTCAATCTTCGAGCCAAACCGCATAGTCTCAATGGCCATATATCGCTCCAGGTTTTTCATTTCATCGTCGAGGGGAATGAGCATTTTATAATCCTGATGCAGGCTAAACCGCAGATAATCCGAGAGTTCCAGAAGCATCTCCGAGGCTCTATCGGGATCAATTTGAATGAGTGCGTGAAGCGAATTGAGCGAGTTGAAAAGAAAGTGCGGATTGAGTTTGCTTCGTAAAAGATTGATTTCTGTGTCTTTCAAAGTGCGCATGAGGTCGTTTTCTTTCTTCTGCCGAAACTGCATGGAGTTGAAATAGTTGTTGAGATAGTAGAACATGATGAGCACTATATACATCAGAAATCCATTTAAATAGCGCCAGCTCATGGCTTCCCACAAAAAGTTCTGGATATTGGTATTGTCGGGATAAATGGCTGTAATTAAATAAATTCCACTGATTACCCAAATACTCACAATGACAATAACCGACGTGCCATGTTCCACCAGCAATGCGAGAATGCTCTGCTTTTGAAACTCATGAAAACGGATAAAAAACCAAAGCCCCAGACCAAAAACATAGAATAGGGCTCCATAAACCAACCCGTCGACGAGGGCATAAACCCAGTTAAAGCTGAAAAGCTGAATCAGCGCAAAGGTTTGTATGCCAAATATAATGAACCAAACCAGGCTGAAAACAGCCAGGTTGGTTCTATTGCTTAATACGGGATGTGGTTTCATGTACTGAGACCTGTTTTAGTATTTAGTACGATTTAATTTCTGCACCTCCAAATATAACAAGTCCTTTGATATAGAGCACCGAATCGTTTTCGTTTATGTTGACGGGTCTGGCTACATAGCGCTCATCGGAAAATCCGCCAAAGATTGGAGTGGCTTCGAGTACAATATTCCAATCGGAAGGCACAATGATTTCGGAGCCGCCAAACATAAAGAACACGTTCAGATAGTTTTTTCCGGGAGCCAGACGCGAACGGGTCAAATCCAATTCCGATCCGCCAAAGATGGCTGTCATGCTTCCGCCTCTGAAATTATTGGTTACAATCCGCTTGCTGGTACCGCTGAATATGGCCACGTCTTCAATAAATTCTGTGTCGCTGAATGCCTTGTTCTCATTTTTTCCAGTCCAGGCGCTACCACTTTTTGCTGAATCATTTTCAGGGTTTATTGTACCAGAAACATCGGTATAGGTGGCTTCATCAGCAGGAGCACCATGTCTCCATGGGCGAGGGCGTTTTTTCCATGAGCGCGGAACCCGTTGTCTGGGTTTTTTAAACAATATCATTAACCCTACGGCTATAATGATGATGGGGAATATGAGCTGACCTGTTCTGATACTCAGATCGAATACATCAGGCAACCAGAATATGGAACCAATGGCTATTAGAATAAATCCTGTGGCTTTGTCTTTGGTCAATGTGATGTTTAACAGACCAATACCTATAAGAAGGGTTTTCCAGCTAAATATGTAATGGTTCATTTCGGGGGTTAAATAATCGAAGTTTTTAAGCAAAAAAAGTAAACCGATAATTAAAACTACGGTTCCGCCAATGAGATGGCTTCTGCTTTTTTGGGGGGTGATTTCGTTGTTCATGGCTATTATTTTTTAATGTTATTTTCTGATTTTTAAGCAAAAATAATAGCTGAGCCGGGGCGCGACAAGGGTTTTTCGGCCAACGAAGGTAAAATAACGGTGAATGGAGGTTACGAGCGGTGCGAATTGTAAAACTAATGGCTTTCTCCCGCAAAGTTCATCATTCTAAACGAGCTTATCGGGGCTGGCATCTGTGTGAATATCCAGCTGAGGGAATGGGATGACGATTCCATGCTCCTTAAAGGTTTTATCGATGGCCAGGATAAGATCGCTGCGAACATCGAAACCTATGCTGAAATGCGCCACCCAAAACTTCAATACCATATCGATGGAGCTGTTGTTGAACTCGCTGGCCCAAACTATAGGCTCAGGAACTCTCAATATCCGCATATCCTGAAGCATGAGCTCGTTGAGCAGAGCTACCACCTTATCCAAATCGGTGCCATAAGCCACACCCACCTGAAGCACAAACCTTCGCCGGCTCGACCCCATGGTCCAGTTTACAAGATGCTGATTTAGCAAATCGCCATTGGGGATAATTAAATCGGCACCATCCCAGGTAGTTACCACGCTGCTTCTTATGCCAATTGATTTCATGCGACCGTTTTGTCCGGCCACATCGATAATGTCGCCCACATTCACCGGCTTTTCGAAGGCGATGATGAGTCCGCTCACTAAGTTATTAACGAGCGTTTGCAAACCAAATCCAATACCCACACTGAGCGCCCCCAGAATAATGGCAAACCTATCCATGGGAATGCCTGCTGACACAAAAGCCAACAGAGTTCCGGCAGCAAATACAGTAATTCTTATGAGTAGCAACCAGCTCCCCAACCCACTCTTTTTGAGCTGATTGGGCTTCTCTATATTGTCGGAACCAATAAGAGCCACAATGCGCGACACAAAAGCCGATACAATGATGACTAAGATAAAAATGAAAATACTCTCGTAGGTAAAGCTAAAGCTTCCAAGTGTCCGTTCATCGGTGAGAAAATGCTCGAAAGGGGCGGCAATACTTTGAAAAAAATAGTTGGTACGGGCTACAAGCACAAACCATCCCGAAAAAAACAACAGATAGGCATAGCCCGGCAAATTGGCACCATATTTTCCTTCGGCCTTTGGCAAATTATCGTGGTCGGTATTGAAAAAATAGGATGATAGTTTTAATACTTCGCTCAGTAGCCTCACCGCCCATAACAGCAACAAAGCCAGTATAAGTACAAAAATACCATTGGTCATCAAGGTTTTGGAGAGGTTATAATCGCCTGCCAGATTATAATAAATGGCTATTGTTTCCAGGATTGCCATAAAACCCAGCGATAAAACAATGAGTGGTTCTCCAATTTTCCGGCGGTTATTATTCGACAGCAAATAAGCTCCTATTGCCAGACTGACCAAACTGAGAGCCAATATTCCGTAACGCTCATAGGTCGAATATTTTAGTACCAGACTATCGAGCAAGGCCATGATAAAGAGTGCATTAAAAAGAATCCAAACCTTAAAGAAAAATTTGCTGGTCGATTTTCGCAAAATGGGAGTAAGCAAAAATGCACTCGTTACCCAAATGAGCCCATTGAAAATTTGCGGTGGAGAGCTGAAGAAGTATTGGAAAAGGGTTAGCACAATAAGTACTGCAGAAGCAAAGGGATAATGAAGAACATGGTCGTTTCCGTCGAAATTCTGGGCAAAATCACTGTTTATGAACTTCTTCTTCAACATCCGCAGATATATATAGGCCGACACAATGAGTATGAAAAGGATATAAATTTCCTGACCATGGTTCACACTATAAAATACAAAAAGCAAAACAGCTTTACTCCAGCTTCGGGCCACAGTTTGCCTGATGGCTTTTTCCTGATAGATGTTTGAGTTGTCCTCTGTCGATGGTCGAAGCGAAAAGTCACTCATGGCCTCACTACGGTTTTTCTCTACGTCCGAAATTTTTGTCTCTATCCTTATTTTCAGTCTGTTTATCTGCGATTCAAGCTTTTGAACACTATCGAGCGACAACCTCAATGCATTGTTAATGGGATCTAAATTCCTGTTTAAAGTGGTGAGCTTGTGGTAATAGAGTTTTATGGCTGCAGTGTCTTTTGGCACCATATAGAGTATGGAATCAGAAGCCAGGGAATCCAACCTCGATTGAGCCAACCCCAGCGCTTTATGAAATCCATATACTTTCTGAACCTGTTTGTTGGTCCTGTCGAGCAATTCCTGAAGCAAAATAGAGGTGGCTGTAAGATTGCGTGAACTGATTAAACTATCGCGGTTGATGATAATTCCATCGATGGCTATCTCCTTCCATTGATAAATGAGCGATATTTCGTTTCGAATATCCTTATAATTAAAATCCTGAGAAACAACACTCCAGGCTTTTTCAATCTCAAAACTAAGATTGATAAAATTTTTGCTTTGCTTTAATATGGCATTGTGTTCTGCATAGTCGCTGGTGCGTGTGCTCAGGGTTTGTCCGGCAAGTTGAGCTGTGTTGTGATATTTTTCTTTTTTTGGCAATAGTGGTGTCTCAACACCTTTGGCAAGTGAATCGGTAACTTGTGCCCAGGCTTGCGGAAACTGAATCCACAGGAAGGCTGCAATCAGTATTGGCCACAGAAAACTTCCACTACCCTGTACTGGTTTACAGGCCTTCATTAGCCTGGCATTCAATAAAGTAATAAACAACGATGCTGCCCAACCGGCCCTGTTTTTAATATGCATAATATTAGACTTTTACTTGCCACTTTTAAACAAATAAACTAAAAATAATGGCTCCACATTCCGGGCCCGAAAGATTTTTTTGGGGGGATTGAAGAACCAGGAAATTATTTGATAATAGCTAAGAAATTCAACTATTGCCTATGAGATTTTTAACAGTGCTAATTTCGATGTAGGAGGCTCCACTGGCCTGTCCAAAATTGCTCGAAATTACCGCCACCAGATTGTCTTTATTAAAAGTTTCCTTGTGGCTTAAATTCTTCAGTGCCATTTTTGTAAACTGGGTGTGATCGGCGGGAACTTCCATATAATCCACATGAACACCATAGGAGAGCGACAGTTTTCGCATCACTCTGGGGTTATAACACTGGGCATAAATGGTGTGGCGCCCACGATAGGCTGCCAAAGCCCTGATGGTGTTTCCGGTGGTTGTGTCGGCAATAATGGCTCTCACTTCGAGTTTTTCGGCTGCTTCAATAATCACTTTGGTGAGTTGGGCAGCCACCTGATCGTTGATGTCAGGAAGTTTCCTATTAAAATCCGATTCGAGTTTAAGCTGAGCCTTAAAGGTCGATGTGTTCGATTCCACTTCCTTGGCTATGCTTGTCATCATTTTTACTGCTTCCACCGGATATTTTCCATAGGCTGTTTCTCCGCTGAGCATAATGGCATCGGTACCATCGTAAATGGCATTGGCCACATCATTTACTTCGGCGCGGGTTGGCCGTGGATTTTCTATCATGCTGTGAAGCATTTGTGTGGCAACAATGACCGGGCGACGGCGTTTTATGGCAATGTCGACCAATCGTTTTTGAACCACCGGAAGCTTCTCGGGCGATATTTCTATGGCTAAATCGCCACGAGCCACCATCACACCATAAGCCACATCGAGTATCTCTTCTATATTCTTAACACCTTCTTCGTTTTCTATTTTGGCTATAATACTGATGCAACTGTTCATCTGGTCGAGAATTTGCTGAACCGCCAGCACATCTTCCTTATTGCGCACAAACGAATGGGCAATAAAGTCGACTTTTTCTTCCACGGCAAATTTTATAAACTCCCTGTCTTTATCCGATAGAGCCGGCAACTTGATGTGAATGGACGGAATATTGATGCTTTTCTTGCCCACAAATTTCCCGCGATTCATAACCATGCAGTATAAGTAGCTTTCTGTTTTTGATTGAACCACCAGCTCCAGCTCTCCATCGTCGATTAAGATTCTGGTATTCACAGGAATATCGTGGACAAAATCTTTGTAATTCACCCCTATGTATTCGGGTAATTTGGCCAATTCGGTGTCGCCAGTAATTTTCACCATATCACCATAGTCCACATTGATGGGCTCGGGCAAGGGCAAAGTTCTGATTTCGGGTCCTTTAGTATCGACCAGAATGGCTATTTTGTCGGAAACTTCACGAACGTTGGCAATGATTTGGCGGGTACCTTCGAAGCTGGCATGGGCGGTATTGATACGAATCACGTTCATTCCGTTGTTGAAAAGCTCCCTGATAAAGCCCACATCGCACTTGTTGTCGGAGATGGTAGCGACTATTTTTGTTCTTTTTCTCATAAAATATGGATTTGCGGGGCAAAGATAAATGAAAGTGGTTAAAAATATCTCTTGTTATTGAAACACAATATAAATACCCCATCAGGATTAATTATCATTGGCTTGATTTAGTATGCCAATTTTTTATCATGTCATCCCTCCTACTTAAACGCCTGCATGTCGTGCAGCCTTCTGTAGATTCCGTTGAGCTGGAGCAATTCCTGATGCACACCCCTTTCCTTAATTTCGCCTTTGTCCACAACCACAATCTCGTCGGCATGCTGAATGGTGGAAAGCCGGTGGGCAATGATGAGCGATGTGCGGTTTTTCATCAGATTTTCCAGGGCTTGCTGAACTAAGCGTTCCGACTCGGTATCGAGGGCCGAAGTGGCTTCGTCGAGAATCATGATGGGGGGATTTTTAAGCACCGCTCTGGCAATACTCAACCGCTGACGTTGCCCACCACTGAGCTTTTGTCCGCGATCGCCAATAATGCTTTGGTAGCCTTGCTCCATTTGCTCAATAAACTCGTGGGCGTTGGCTATTCTTGCTGCATTTTGAACTTGTTCCAGGGTTACTTTTTCTTCAATTCCCAAAGCAATATTATTAAAAACTGTATCGTTGAAAAGGATAGACTCCTGAGTCACAATGCCCATCAAGCCCCTTAAATCGTCGATTACAAGGTCTTTGATATTGATTCCATCAATCATAATTTCCCCCTGCTGTGGATCGTAGAAACGTGGAAGCAGATCGGCCAATGTAGACTTCCCACCCCCCGAAGCACCTACCAAGGCTATGGTTTTACCCTTTTCTATGGTCAGGTTGATGTCTTTGAGAACGCTCACCTCATTTTGATAGGAAAAGCCCAGATTTTTATATTCTATCTTGTTCAGAAATTGAGATTTGTGAACCGCATTTGGGCTTTGCTCAATGATTTCGGGGGCATTTAGAACAGCTTCAATACGTTCAACAGATGCAGCACCTTTTTGCACATTGTAAAATGCTGCTGTTATGGCTTTGGCCGGATTTAGAATCTGCGAAAAAATACCAATATAAACCAGAAATGCTGCGGCATCCATGGCCGTATCTTTGCTCAGGATAAGGCTACCACCGTACCAGAGAATCACCACAACCACCACTACGCCCAGAAATTCGCTCAGCGGAGAAGCCAAATCGCGTTTGCGGTAGAGTTTCATCATCAAGCGGGTATAATCCTGATTTTCAGCTTTAAACTTTCGCTCTGCGCTGTTGATGGCCGTAAATCCTTTAATAATTCTCAATCCCCCAATGGTTTCTTCGATAATGCTGAGAATAAAACCCATGCGTTTCTGTCCTTTGTCGCTGGTTCTTTTGAGACTTTTTCCAATCTGACCAATGAGCAATCCGCTGAGGGGTAAAAGTACCATAACAAAAATGGTGAGTGAAGGGCTCATAAAGAAAAGCACTGCGATTGAAGCCACAATGGCAATGGGTTCGCGGAAAACCGACTCCAACGAACTCATGATGCTCCATTCCACTTCGAGCACATCGGAAGTCATTCGCGAAATGATGTCGCCTTTTTTTTGTTCGGAGAAATAGCTCAGCGGAAGAATAAGAATTTTCTTGTACATATCGTTGCGCAAGTCGCGAACCACGCCGTTTCTGATGGGGGCTAAGAAAAACATGGCCATATAGCGGAAAAAATTCTTGAGGAAATAGAGCACCAGAATGATTCCCGAGATATAAAGAAGTGTAGTTAAGGGGCCATGAAGTTTGATGAGATAGCCGGCATAGTAGTTAAAATTATCCTTGAGACTCTCGAAGCTGAAAATGTCCAAAGGTGCTGCTGTTACTGGAATGTCCTGAATCTGAAACAGCATATTGAGGATGGGGATAAAAACCGCAAAAGAAGCCAATGAGAATATGACTGCCAGAATATTAAAGGCAATATTCAGACTGGCGTAGGGCCAGTATGGTTTTACGTAGGTGAGAATTTTAAAAAGCTTTTGCATGTTTTATTCTTTTATTTTGTTTTGCTTAGACGGCTCAGCATGTGCTTTGCAGCGAAAAAGCAGCGGAAATAATCCTGGAATCCATCACAGACTTCCAGCTTTTTCTGGACTCGTGAATTACCCAATGGATTGGGGCAAAAGTAAATAAAAAAACCGTCCTTAGTTTAAAGACGGCTTTTATGACTCTTGGGAGATTAGTCTATTCGTGTTCGCCTAAAAATCTTTCGGCTTCGATGGCAGCCATACAGCCAGAACCTGCGGCGGTAATGGCCTGACGGAAAATTTTATCCTGAACATCGCCCGCAGCAAACACCCCGGGAATATTGGTTCTGGTGGAGCCAGGAATGGTTTGGATATAGCCCACTTCGTCCATGTCTAACTGGCCTTTAAAGATGCCGGAGTTGGGAGTGTGACCAATGGCAACAAAGAATCCGTCGATATTGATTCGTTTCTCCTCGTTGGTTTTATTGTTCACTAAAATGGCTCCATTCACCGATTTATTAAATCCCATCGATGTACCCACAATTTCTTTGGTGTTGTGGTTCCACAGAATTTCGATTTTTGGGTTTTTCTTTACCCTGTCTTGCATGGCTTTGGATGCACGCAGCTCATCGCGGCGAACAATCATATAAACTTTGTTGCAGATATTGGCCAAATAGCTGGCTTCTTCGCAGGCTGTGTCGCCACCACCCACTACGGCCACATCTTTTCCGCGATAGAAGAAACCATCGCAGGTAGCGCAGGCAGAAACTCCGCCGCCGTTAAATTCTTTCTCCGAAGGCAATCCGAGCCATTGTGCCGAGGCTCCGGTGGCAATAATAACTGTTTCGGCTTCGATGATTTTACCAGCATCGGTTTTGCAAATGAAAGGACGTTTGGAGAAATCGGCTTCCACTATTTCGCCCCAACGCACATCGGTACCGTAGCGTTCGGCTTGTTTTTTCAGGTCTTCCATCATGGCCGGACCTTCGGTGCCTTCGGGGTAACCGGGGAAATTTTCTACTTCGGTGGTGATGGTAAGTTGGCCACCGGGCTGCATTCCCTGATACATTACAGGGTATAAATTAGCGCGACCGGCATAAATTCCGGCAGTGTAACCGGCAGGACCTGAACCAATTATCAGGGTTTTTACATGTTCGTTTGACTCAACCATTGTTATATTATTTTGTGATTTATATTACGTAAAAAACATCGTTGGGCTAAAACTGTGCCAAGGGGCATCCTTTCGTTTAGACCGACCATAATGTCAAAAATAAGCGAAAAAACCCAATGTTACCGGAATTTTTATGACATTCTGACGCAATTTTTCAAATGAATATTCAATCACCATATATTTTCCCAGATGGTGTGATTGTCTGGGTTAGTCTGGAATTTCCCAATCGGTTCATCAAATATCTTTCAAAAATAATAACTACTCATATTTTGGCAAAGTCTTCTAATACTATGTCCAGGGCAAACGCATACTTTTGTTTTATCCACAGATTTTCGCAAATTAGCACGGATTCCAAGCAATGTTCAGCAAAGCTGAACATTGCTTAGAAAGAAAATCTGTGAGAATCTGTGAGAATCTGTGAGAATCTGTGAAATCAGTGGATTGATTTTCTTTATAATAATTTGCTCATCGATTTCTTAGCGCACTTTTAAAGTGTGCGTATACCCTGATACTACGTTCTATCCTGTTATCTCTGACTCGTCCTAAAAAAAGTTTACAGGTTAATAAATAAATCCTGCTGTAAATTTA